>NZ_OZ243970.1:1024500-1741500 GCF_965214665.1 Neolewinella sp.
GTTCGATGCCTACCTGGCCGAACCCATGAAGGAGGACCTGCCCCGGGTGGCCTACTTCAGCATGGAGTACGGACTGCACATCAGTCTTAAGCTTTACAGCGGCGGACTCGGCGTGCTGGCCGGCGACTACCTCAAGGAGGCTAGCGACAGCAACGTCGATCTGTTTGGCGTGGGCCTGCTGTACCGCTACGGCTACTTCAACCAGGGGCTGAGCATGAACGGCGACCAGGTTCACCACTATCCAGCACAAAAGTTCACCCAGCTACCCGTTGAGCCCGTGCGCGGTGAGGACGGCAACTGGCTGAAGGTGCCGGTGAGCATTCAGGGGCGCATCGTACAGGCCAAAATCTGGAGCCTAGCCATCGGCCGCATCAAACTTTACCTACTTGACACCGACCACGAGGACAATACCCCCGAGGACCGGGCGCTGACCCACATGCTCTACGGCGGTGATAACGAGCACCGCCTGAAGCAGGAAATTCTACTTGGCATCGGTGGGGTGCGGGCCATCGAGGCGATGGGCCTTGCCCCCGATATCTACCACCTCAACGAGGGCCACGCCGGTTTTCTCTCCCTGGAGCGGCTGAAGAACTACGTAGACCAGGGGCTCAGCTTTGCCGAGGCCCGCGAGATGGTGCGCGCCTCCAGTCTGTACACCACCCACACGCCGGTACCGGCCGGGCACGACCACTTCCCGGAGCACCTCATGCGGGGCTACCTGTATAACTACGCCGCCGATCTGGGCATCGAGTGGGGGGAGTTCATGGCCCTGGGCCGGCTCAACGCCGACGATGCGGGCGAAGACTTCAATATGTCGAAGCTTTCCATCCGGCTCTCCCAGCGCGTCAACGGGGTATCGAAGCTACACGGGGAGGTGAGTCAGGAGATGTTCACCGACCTCTACCCCGGCTACACCGCCGAGGAGGTACACATCGGCTACGTTACCAACTCGGTGCACTACCCCACCTGGGTGGCCGACTCGATCCACGAGCTGTTCTCCACGGAGTTCGGTAAGGACTGGGTACGGGATCAGAGCAACAAGAACGTGTGGCGCAACGTCCATAAAATCGACAACAAGCAGTTGGCCGATACCCGCCAGGCCCTCAAGGTGCGGCTGCTCAACTACGTAAAGGCCAAGCTACAGGTCGATATGCGCCGCCGGGGCGAGTCGCCCCGTATGACCTTCGACGTGCTCAGCAAGATCAACGAGCGGGCCCTGGTACTCGGCTTCGCCCGCCGCTTTGCGACCTACAAGCGCGCTACCCTACTGTTCACCAACCGCGACCGCCTGCGCGAACTGGTCAACCGCAAGGACCAGCCGGTGATCTTCCTCTTCGCCGGTAAGGCCCACCCGGCCGACCAGGGCGGACAGGACCTCATCCGCCAGATCGTACAAATCAGTAAGGAGCCCGACTTCGCCGGTAAGATCATCTTTCTGGAGGACTACAACATGGAGATGGCTAAGCTCCTCACCCAGGGCGTCGATATCTGGCTCAATACGCCGACCCGCCCGCTGGAGGCCTCCGGCACCTCGGGCATGAAGGCCGCCCTCAACGGCTCGGTTAACTTCAGTGTCCTCGACGGCTGGTGGGCCGAGGGCTACCGTCCCGACGCCGGCTGGGCCCTGCCGCTGGAACGCACCTACGAAGATCAGCACCTGCAGAACGAGCTGGACGCCGAGACGATGTACAGCGTGCTGGAGGACGAGATCATCCCCATCTACTTCGACCGTGATCAGCGGGGGGTGAGTGAGCGCTGGATGAGCTACGTCAAGCAGATCATCGCCGAGGTGGCCCCCACCTTTACCATGAAGCGGATGATGGACGACTACTACGCGCGCTTTTACCTGCCGCTGGGCAGGAGTGCCGCCGCCGTCCGCCAGCAGGATATGCAGGCCGGCAAGGACTACGCCGCCTGGAAGGAAGACACGGCCGCTAAGTGGGACGGCATTGACACGATCGAAAACAACACCCTCGATACCGTCAACCACGCCCTACCGGTAGGTGAGAACTTCAGCGCCGAGGTGGTCATCGCTACCAATGGTATCGATCCCGAGCATCTAGTGCTTGAGGCTCTGTTCTACCAGCGCATGAGCGAGGAAAAGATCGTACTGCGGCGTATCCAGTCCTTTAAACTGAAGGATAGCTCGCAGGGTAAGGCAACGTATAGCATCTCCATCGATCCCCACCTGGCCGGGGTGTACGAATACGGCTTTCGCCTGCGTCCGCAGCACGAACTGATGCCCCACGCTCAGGACCTCCCGCTGGTCTACTGGGTGTAAGCCTGCCCGCCCCATGGAGACCCCCGCTACCGTACAGATGCTCAACCTCCGCCTGCCGACCGATCCGCGGTGGGTCAACCTGGCGGAGATGGACCTGGGCGAGATACTCACCGACCACGCCTACTGCGAGCAGAAGGCGGCGACGAGCTGTATCTCGCTGATCCAGGGTTACCCGGAGCGGACGGAACTCGTGCGAAAGCTCGCCCCGATCGTTACCGAGGAGTGGGGGCATTTTCGTGCAGTACTGGCCGAGCTCGACCGGCGGGGACTTCCCCTCGGGCGACAGCGAAAGGACGAGTACGTCAACGGGTTGCTGGACTTTTCCCGCAAGGGGCGGGGCCGTGATGCGGCCCTCCTCGAGCGCCTGCTCATCTTTGCCCTCATTGAGGCACGTAGTTGTGAGCGCTTTCGGCTGATGAGTCTGTACGTCAGCGATGCGGACCTACGCAGGTGGTACCATAAATTTATGGTGGCCGAGGCGGGACACTACGTACTCTTCATCGAGCTGGCGCGCAAGTACTTCCCGCGTGCGGACGTGGCTGCCCGCTGGGCGGAGTATCTGGCCTTCGAGGCCGAGTTACTGGCGGGGCTGGAAGTGCGGGGCGACCGGATGCACTAGCCTTCATCTTCCTTACGCAACGCCCGTAGCATGCCCACCACGCTCATGTAAGGGGGATTGGCCGCTAGGTAGGACTGTAGGTCCTTGTCTCCTACCCCAAGCTCACCTAGCTCCTGGGTGACGTAGCGCTTAAAGAGCGGCTCGACCATCGCTGCCTTGCTACCATCCCGGTAGTAGGGTTCGATCCAGGCAAAGTAATCGGTGAGGCGCTGCGCCAGCTCCTCCAGGTGGTGATCGACATCCGTGACCCTCCCGAAGTGGGTCAGGTAGAAGGCGGAGGCCCCTAGCTCGCTCAATCGGGCTAGGGATCGGGCCCAGGCCTCCCGGTCAATATCCGGCGGGGGAAGTGGAGGCACCACCGGCCCGGAACCGATCCGGCACCCCCCCACATCTCCCGTAAATACCTCACCGTCGAGCTGCCAGGCGATGTGGTGGGAGGCGTGGCCGGGGGTGTGGTGGGCTGTCCATGTATTGCCACCGATAGTGAGTTGCTGGCGATCTTCCACCGCCGTGATCCGGTCTTCGGCGATGGAGCGCATCTCTCCCCAAAGTTCCTCCATACGGTCGCCGTAGATCTGGCGGGCCGATTCGTACAACCGTTTCGGACTGATCATGTGCCGCAAACCCCGCGGATGAACGTAGATTTGGCTGCCCCGCTCGGCCCACCACCAGGCGGCTCCGGCGTGGTCGAAGTGAATGTGGGTCAGGAGCAGGGTGTGAATATCGCTAGGGTCGACAGCTAGTTCGTCTAGGGCTTCTAGTAAGGTTTGGTGGGTGGAGTATGGACCGGATTCGACGAGGGTGTAACCGTTCGTATCCTCCACTAGGAATGATGCTATCGAATGATTTGTAGTTAAGAATTCTAAATCAATTATTTTGACCACGCTAAGAAAATTTTGGATGAGTATTTTGCTATAGCTTTTGTATCTCTGCCACTATCCGCTCCGCAACCCTACCCTCCGCATCTCCTGCATCAACCACTACGATGCGCTCTCCCTGTCCGTAGACTGCGAAGGCCCGGTGGAAGTCCTCCCGCACCTGCCGCAGTTTTTCCAGCGTTTCATACAGCTCGCTGCCCTCACCCCGGCCGGTGATGCGCTGCATACTCACCGCGGGATCGAGGTCTAAAAAAAGGGTCAGATCGGCCGGTAGCGTAGCTTTTGCCAGTCGGTTCAGGTTAGCTACCCAGGCTGGATCGACATACTCACTCTGGTAGGCTAGGCTGCTGAAGTAGTACCGGCTACTGATCACGTGGTAGCCAGCTGCCAGTTTTGTAAGTATACCCTCCGTGGCGTGAAACAGGTGCTCCACCCGGTCGGCGGCAAAGAGCGCAGCCAGGGTGCGGGGATCGACATGTTCCTGACCGCGCAGGACCCGGCGGATAAATTTACCCGTAGGTAAATCGGTGGGTTCAGCCGTGAGGTAGCACGCCTCGCCACGTGCCTGAAAGTAATCGCGCAGATGCTCGATCTGGGTAGTCTTGCCGCTGCCGTCTAGTCCCTCAACGACAATGAAGTAAGGTCCGTTTCCCATGCGTTTATCAATCTCTCGGAGCGAATCGCTCGCGGCCACTGCGGTCCACCACCGTGGAGCTTGCCTGCTGGGTACCCTGGAGTACCATGTCCAGCACATTCACGTGCGGCGGTTGATTGACCATAAAGGCGATGGCCTCCGCTACATCACTTGCCCGCAGGGGCTGGAAGTCTTCGTAGATCCGGGCCCGCTCCCGATCACCGTCGAAGCGCACGACGGCAAACTCGGTTTCCTCCACGTGGGCCGGACAGATCTGCCCCACCCGGATCCCGTGCTTCACCAGGTCGAGGCGCATGGCGTAGGTCAGCGCGTCCACGGCGTGTTTCGTAGCACAGTATACGTTGCCGTTGGGGTAGACCTCCTTACCGGCCGTACTAGCTACGTTGAGGACCATTCCCCGGCCGCGCTCCACCATGCCTGGAGTCACGGCGCGCGTCAGGTAAAGTAGTCCCCGTAGGTTGACATCGATCATCTCGTCCCAGTGGTCGAGCTGACCCTCCTGGATCGGATCGAAGCCCTTGGCCTTACCGGCATTGTTGATCAGTACATCTACCAGTTTCCACTCCTCCGGTAGCTGGTGGAGCAGCTTCCCTACGGCCTCCCGGTCGCGAACATCGAGCTTCACACGGTGACTGAGCGTACCGTGTGCCTGCCGAAGTTCATCGTGCAACGCATCGAGTAGCTCCGCCCGGCGGCCGAGTAAGATCAGGCGGTAGCCATCCTCGGCCAGACGCCGCGCCGTCGCTTTTCCAATGCCACTCGTAGCCCCCGAGATCAGTATGATTTTTTCGCTTTGCCCCCCTGCCGGCTCCGCTCGTTTGGGAGCTTCCGAGGCTACTTGTACGGCCGGTTCCCCAAAAGCAGCCTCGTTGGCCGGCGTAGCAAAGGCCGGCTCCAGGCGGGCAGCCCGTTCGAAGTGCTCGCGGGCCTCCGTGCGCCGTCCAGTCCGGTAACTCAGCACGGCTAGTTGGTAGTACGCAGGCGCGTAGGCTGCATCCTGGGCTAGGCAGCTAAACAGCATTTCTTCCGCCCGCGCGTTTTCTCCCCGCGCTTCGAGCAGCTGCGCGTAGGCGTATAGTCCGGCTGCACTGAGCTCCCCCCGCGCCTCCGCTTCTTCCAGGTACTGCCTAGCGGTTACTTTCTGCGCGGCAAAATGCTCGGCCACCAGGACCCCCAGTTTTTCGCGCAGTCCCGGTGTGTCGGGGGCGAATTCATAGACCCGCTCGTAGTCATTCCGCGCTCGTTCGTTCGCTCCGCCCGCCGTATAAAGCTCTCCGCTTAGCAGCAGTGCACCGGGGTGGTAAGGGTCGTCATCCAGCACCTCATCGAGTACTTCACGCGCAGCCTGTCCGCCGCCGGTGCGATCGATCAGGGCCAGCATCAGCGCATACTGATACCGTAGCTCGATCTCCTCGGGTAGGCGTTCCGCTGCTTGTTGTAGCATACCGAGTGCCGTACGCTCCTCTCCGCGGTCATAGTACTCCCAGGCTTCCTCCATCGCCTCATCACTCCTCAGTTCATCTACCCGTTCCTCATTTTTTGGCGGGGCCGGGGCCGGGGCCGCGGGTGCGGAGCTGGTGAGAAACACTTCCAGTTCAGCGGTCGCGCCGGCGGTCGGTTCTGCCCACCGCGCACTCGGGAGCTGGCCCAAGCGATCAAGCAGGCTGGGCACCGCGATGCTGGTCTCCCGGATCTTTTGCAAGTACCGATCGAAGGCCAGTTGTTCCGATTCCCCGTAGGTATCCAGCCCGCGCCGCAGGTCGATGTAGCGGTCCTGCCAGTGGCTCACGAACCGCAGCCGGTCCCGCCGACTACTCAGGTCCACCCCCTCTTGCACGCCGAAGTAGGCTTTATGCCCCGTAAGCACGTCTTCCAGTCCTAGCAGACAGTTCGGATTCGTTAGAAAGGCCGTGGTGAGCAGCAGGACGGCCGGCCCGCCCACCGCTCCGAGCTGGTCAGTTAGCAGGGGCCCCTCGTTGTCCCTGCCTATGGGTATGTGTACGGGCACGGCACCACCGCCCACCGAGGCGGCGATCTGCCGGGCGACCGACTGGTCTTCGGCGCTATAGGTAAGGGCAAAAGCGGACATAGGCGGTAGCTGCTGGGGGGGCCAAAATAACCAAACAATCAGCGGGGCGGCTAAACTATGCGGTATCTTCGCACCTTGTGCTCGCGTATGGAAAACCGCCCCGCTACAATCTGGACTCCTCTGGTATACAGCCTACTGCTTGCCGTGGGGCTGGTGGTAGGATACGTATTAAACAGCGATGCCCCGCTCATCTCCCTGGGAGGTAACCCGAGTGGCCAGCCCGGTAACGGCAACGGCCGGGTCGAGCAGTTGCTTAGCTACATCGAGGCCCGCTACGTCGATGAACCCGATGCCGAAAAGTTGTACCGCGCGGCCATTGATGCGGTCCTAGGCAATCTGGATCCCCACAGCAGCTACATCGCCGCCGACGAGTTACAGGCCCTCAACGATAATATGGAGGGTAATTTTAAGGGCATTGGTATTGAGTACCTGGTGATTGATGATACCATCACCGTGGTAAGCGCCCTACCCGGAGGACCCTCCGAGACTGCCGGCGTCCGTTCGGGCGATCAGATCATCTACGTTGACGATAGCCTGGTCACCAACGTAACGGAAAAACAACTCGATCCCGCCAGCCTAATGCAGGGGCCGGAGGGTAGCGAAGTGCGCATTCGCCTGCGTCGCGATTCGGAGGATGGACTAATTTCCCTCAACGTCAGCCGGGCCAGCATTCCGCTCACGAGCGTGGATGCGGCCTATACCATCGACCCCGACATTGCCTTCGTGCGCATCAACCGCTTCAGTAAGACCACCTATACGGAATTTATGGATGCGCTGGAGGAACACCTCGAACAAGCGCAGGCCAAGCACCTGATTATTGACCTACGCGGTAACCCGGGAGGCTACCTACAGGAGGCCACTAAGGTTCTGAGCGAGCTTTTCGTGGAGCGCGGCGTGCTCCTAGTGTACACCCAGGGAAGAAGTTCCAGTCGGCAGTCCTACAAAAGCAGTGGCCGGGCCCGGTACAACATTCAGAACGTAGCTATTCTGGTCGACGGCGGCTCGGCCAGCGCCAGCGAAATAGTGGCCGGGGCGGTACAGGATCACGACCGCGGCATCGTAGTAGGCCGGCGCACCTTTGGCAAGGGACTGGTGCAGGAGCAGTATCCCCTCAGTGATGGTGGCGCGCTGCGTCTGACCGTTGCGCGCTACTACACGCCCAGCGACCGCAGTATTCAGCGGGACTACCACGGTGGGGGGGGGGAAGACTACCGAAGCGACCTGAATCGCCGCTACGAAAGCGGAGAACTCACCGGCCGCACCGCCGTTGCCGTCGATAGCTCCCAGATATTCTATACCGATAGCGGACACCCGGTCTTCGGCGGGGGAGGCATCACCCCCGATCACTACGTGCCCCTCGATAGTAGCCTAAACCAGGAAAATTTCCTCCAACTACGTCAGCAGGTGCCTACCTATGTATTCCGCTACCTGCGCCATCATCCGGAGGTAAAACAGCTCACCGAGCTGGAAGCCTTTCGCCGATCGTTCCGACCCGACATGCAGGAGGTGGTCGCTGGATTGACCACGCTTGCCCGTAAGGAGTACGGTAATGTAGAGACGGTGCTTAGCCCGGCGTTGCAGCGCGAGCTGGCCCTCTTTTTTCGCGCGCGCATGGCACGCCAGCTCTTTGGGGCGGCGGCGTACTTCCGGGTGTACAATCAGGAGGATGAAACCGTCCAGCAGGCTCTGCGACTGCTACGTAACGCCGACCCCCTGGCGGCGGCACGTGGCGCGAGCAACAACTTATGAGCTACTCGATACTCCGAAACAACTGCCAGATTTGATCGTCCCGTGGGGGTTCGGCCTTTATTTTAACCTGCTCCTTCTTTACGGGGTGTAAGAACTCCAGGCTACGACTGTGGAGGTTGATGTTCCCGTCTTCATTGGGCTGGCGGAATCCGTACTTTAGGTCGCCGCGGATGGGACAGTCGAGCTGCTGGGCCAGTTGCACCCGGATCTGGTGGGGCCGGCCCGTAAGTGGACGCACCTCGAGGAGCACGTTGGTACCTATGCGACCGAGCAACTTGTAGTCGAGCACAGCCTCCTTGGCCCCCTGGTGGCGGTTGCTATTCGCCTTAGGTAATAGTTTGCTGAGGTTCTTCTTAGCGTCTTTGTAAATGTAGCCGGTGAGCCGCCCCTCGATGGGGCTCGGCTGTTCGGCAACGATTGCCCAGTAGGTCTTGGTCACCTTGCGGTCGCGAAATACTTGCGTCATCCGCGAGAGCGCCTTCGAGGTGCGGGCAAATAAAATTACTCCGCTGACCGGCCGGTCCAGCCGGTGGATGGAGCCTAGAAACACCTCCCCGGGTTTGTCGTACCGCAGTTTGATGTACTCCTTGGCCAGGTCCATCACCGTTACGTCACCCGTCTCGTCGCCCTGACTCAGGTAGCCAGCCGGTTTGTTGACCGCCAGCAGGTGATTGTCTTCGTACAAAACCTGGAGTTGCATGGAAGTGTCTTTAGGGGGAGCAAACGGTAGCGCGAAGTAACGATATAATTTACCGGCACTCTCCTAACCCCCTCCGCCCCGCTTGCACCCGCGACCCCGCCCATGAAACTTAGTCTTGGCTTCAGTCCCTGCCCGAATGATACCTACATCTTCGACGCCCTGGTCCACGGCCGGATTGACACCGAGGGGCTCGAATTCGACGTGCTGCTAGCAGATGTGGAGGAACTCAACGAGCGGGCATTCAGGGCGGAACTAGACGTGACAAAGCTGAGCTACCATGCCTTCGGGTACCTCACGGACACCTATCGGCTGCTGCATAGCGGTAGTGCACTGGGACGAGGCGTTGGTCCATTATTAGTAGTAAAAAAAGAAAATTTTGGAGGAGTAACTAGGGACAGCCGGGTGGCCATCCCCGGAAAATACACCACGGCTAATTATTTACTGGGGCTTGCCTATCCGCAAGTCACCCGGAAACAGGCGGTTCTTTTCTGTGATATCGAGCGATTGGTGCTGGAGGACGTCTATGACGCCGGTGTACTGATTCACGAAAACCGGTTCACCTACGCAAAGCGCGGACTACGTAAGATTGCCGATCTCGGTACGTACTGGGAGGACACTACGGGGCTACCCGTCCCGCTCGGGGGGATTACCGTAAGGCGATATCTGCCGCGGGAGGTGCAGCTAAGCGTCGACCGGGTACTGATGCGCTCGGTGCGCTACGCCTTCGACCATCCGCAGGCCAGTGCCGCGTACGTTCGCGCGCACGCGCAGGAGATGGATGCCGGGGTGAGACGCAAGCACATTGCACTGTACGTCAATGAGTATACGCTGAAGTTGGGTAAGGATGGCCTGGCGGCCGTGGAGTACTTTTTAGCCGATGGGCGGTCCAAGGGCATCATCCCCCCGGGGCGTGCCGACTACATTGTCTAGCTTTTCGTTTCTTTGCGCCCGTACTAACTACCCATTCTGCTATGGCTAATCCCAGTTTCCGCGCCGGTGTACTTTACGGTGATGAGGTAACCGAAGTATTCAATCACGCTCAGGCCAACAACTATGCCCTGCCCGCGGTAAACGTGACCAGCAGCAGTACGATCAACGCCGTGCTGGAGTGCGCCAGAGCGGTAAACAGCCCTGTAATCATTCAGCTCAGCAATGGTGGGGCACAGTTTTACGCCGGGAAGGGGTTGGACAACGGCCAGCAGCAGGCCTCGATCGCCGGCGGACTCAGCGCGGCTATGCACGTACACACGCTGGCCGAGGTCTACGGCGTGCCGGTCATTTTGCACACCGACCACTGCGCAAAGAAACTGCTTCCCTGGATCGACGGACTGCTCGAGGCCGGGGAGAAGTTTTACGCCAAGCGCGGTTTTCCGCTGTACTCTAGCCATATGCTCGACCTGAGCGAGGAGCCGCTGGAGGAAAATCTGGAGATTAGCGCCAGGTACTTCGAGCGGATGGCTAAGATCGGTATGACGATCGAGATCGAGCTCGGCGTGACCGGCGGGGAGGAAGATGGCGTCGACAACTCGGGGGTAGAAAGCCACCGCCTCTACACCCAACCCGAAGAAGTATTTGAGAGCTACCAAATGCTGAATGCCATCAGCGATCGGTTTACCATTGCCGCGGCCTTCGGTAACGTACACGGGGTGTACAAGCCGGGGAACGTAACCCTACGACCCGAAATCCTCAAAAACTCCCAGGAGTACGCTAAGCAAAAGCTCGGCGTCGATAAGGACCCTATCCATTTCGTATTTCACGGCGGTTCGGGTTCAAGCCAGGGGGATATCCGCGAGGCGATCGGCTACGGGGCCATCAAGATGAATATCGACACCGATCTACAGTGGGCCTACTGGGATGGGGTGCGCAAGTACGAGGCCGGCAAGCGGGACTACCTGCAGGCGCAGATTGGTAACCCCGACGGTACGGATAAGCCCAACAAAAAATTCTACGACCCGCGCGTTTGGGTACGTAGTGCAGAGGTCAGTTTCGTAGAGCGGCTGAGGCAGGCCTTCACCGACCTGAACTGCGTAGACGTGCTGGCAAATCGTACCGCAATGGTGCAGAACTAGTGACTGTGGAGCGTTACCAAACGATCGTTTTCGACGGCAGGGCTATCCTTGATAGGTAGCCGTTACCTTTACCGGGTGCAGTGGGTTCTCATCGGTACGGTCGGAATAGGTACACTTGCAATTGTGCATACCTACCTGCTCTACCCCTGGTGGATCCTGCGGCAGGCTGCAAGGTACTCCCCCTCCCCCCCTACCCCCGACCCGGTAGACTGGCCCCCGGTAGCGGTACTGATGTCGGTGCACAACGAAGCCCTTGTGCTTAGAGAAAAGTTGGATACCCTGGCCGGACAGGACTATGCCGGTAGACTGGACTTTTACATCGGGGATGACCTGAGCACCGATGCCACCGCCGGTATTATGGCGCAGTTTGCCTTTTTTGCCGACAATCAACACCTATACTATAGCCGAAACGACCACCGGCTTGGCAAACCGGGTACGATCAATCGCTTAGCGCGGCAGGCGGCCGGCGATCACTCCGTATTCATCCTCACCGATGCGAGCGTCATGCTGCGCAGCAATACGATAACCGAGCTGGTGCGTCCGCTTCTTGCCGACGCGCAACTCGGCCTGGTGGACAGCCGCATGGTCCACACCGGAGCGCTAGTCACCGGCATTGGCCGCACGGAGGAAGCCTATATCCACCGCGAGGTAGCCATCAAGCAGGCAGAAGGTCAGGTACTGGGCTACCCCATCGGTCCCTTCGGCGGCTGCTGGGCACTGCGGGCGGAAGCCTTCACGCCGGTACCGGATAATTTCCTGGTCGACGATTTTTACCTCTGCATGAGCGCCTACCGGGCCGGCTGGAGGGGCCTGAGTAGCGAGCGGGCGGTGGTGTACGAAGGGGTGGGCCAGCGGCTCGATCAAGAATTTCGCCGTAAGGTGCGCATCGGCAGCGGCAACTGGCAGAACCTCGTAGAATTTTCCGAATTGTGGTGGCCACCCCACCGTGGGCCACTGGCCTTTGCGCTATTCAGTCACAAAATACTGCGGTGGTTGACCCCGCTGTTTCTGCTGTTACTAGCCGTCTGCCTACTGCTGCTGTACCGGGCGGGGGGCAACTATTGGGCGGGGCTACTGTTGACAACAGCGGTAGGAATGACGCTGCTGACCGTACTGCTCGACGGAGCGCTTAGCCGGTGCGGAGTTCACCTTGCCCCCCTGCGCAGCCTGCACTATTTTCTGGCGATGAACGCCGCCCTGCTGGTGGGTTTTGCGCGCTACCTCACCGGAATCCACTCCAATGTCTGGCAACCCTCTTCCCGACTCCCCCCCCGCCCTAACGGACCGCCGTGAAATACGGGCCAAACTCAACACCATTGAGGAGGCCATCACGGATATCCGCGCCGGCAAGCTCATCATTGTCGTCGACGACGAGGACCGGGAGAACGAGGGCGACTTCATCTGTGCCGCCGAGCGCATCACCCCGGAGATCATCACTTTCATGGCTACCCACGGCCGCGGACTCATCTGCACGCCCATCGAGGAGCGCCGCGCCGACGAGCTCGACCTGCCCATGATGGTAAGCACCAACACCGACATCCACGAGACGGCCTTTTCGGTCAGCATCGACCTGATCGGCCACGGCTGCACCACCGGCATCAGTAGCTACGACCGGGCTACCTGCATCCGGCGGCTCACCGAGCGTAGCGCCCGGCCTTCTGATTTTGCCCGCCCGGGACACGTGTTTCCGCTCCGTGCCGTCAAGGGTGGTGTGCTGCGGCGCACCGGTCATACGGAGGCCGCCGTTGACCTGGCCCGCATGGCCAATCTCTTCCCCGCCGGCGTGGTCGTCGAGATTCTTAAGCCGGACGGCACCATGGCCCGCCTACCCGATCTGATCCGCCTGGCCGAGCAGCACCAGCTCAAGATCATCACCATCGAGGACCTGGTCGCCTACCGCCTGCGCACCGAGCGGCTGGTGGAGGCAGAGTTCACGATGGACCTCGACACCCGCTACGGCCCCTTCCGGCTCACGGCCTACCGACAGACCACCAACGAGGATGTCCACCTGGCGCTCACCCACGGCGACTGGCTACCGGACGAGCCCGTGCTCACCCGGGTGCACAGCAGCACCAGCAGCCGTGATCTCCTACACAGCCTACTGAGCGGTTACAGCACCGGACTGCACGGTCCACTCGAAAAAATTGCCGAGGCCGGTAAGGGGATCCTGCTCTTTATGCGCCCCCACCAGGATGCCAACGACATCATCGCCGGACTCCGTCTGCTCAAGAGCCGTATGCAGGACGGTAAGTCAGCCCACCCCACCGATCCCCGTAGCGAGGAGCAGCGTGACTTTGGTATCGGCGCCCAGATCCTACGCGATCTGGGGGTATCCAAACTCCGCGTACTCAGCAATGCTCCCAAGACCCGCATCGGACTGGAGGGCTATGGGTTAGAAGTTGTGGAGTTTGTGTCAATGTAGGTGAGACTACACCGCCGGCCCGGGTCCACAGTTTATCTTTGCGCAAAATTTAGACACTGCATGGGACGCGCATTCGAATACCGGAAGGCCCGCAAGATGAAACGCTGGGCCGGTATGGCCAAGGCCTTTACCAAGGTAGGACGGGAGATCAACATTGCCATCAAGGAAGGCGGCCCTGACCCCGATTATAACCCCCGCCTGCGCCTAGCGATCGCCAACGCCAAGGCGGTTAATATGCCCAAGGCCAACGTAGATGCCGCCATCAAGCGCGCCACCGATAAGGACTCCACCAACTACGACGAGGTCACCTTTGAGGGCTACGGTCCGCACGGTATCGCCATCCTCGTGGAAGCTACCTCCGACAATAACAACCGTACGGTAGCCAACATCCGCCACGTATTCTCTAAGTACGGCGGTAGCATGGGCGTCAATGGGTCGGTGGACTACATGTTTTCCCGTAAGGGGCAGTTTCGGGTCGAGCGCGGCGCAATCAAGGACGATTTGGAGGAGCTCGAACTGGAACTGATTGATGTCGGTCTCGACGGCATGGAACAGGACGAGGACGAGGTAACTTTCTACACCGCCTTCGAAGATTTTGGCCGCTTCCAGCAGGAGCTCGAGCGGCGCAACATCGAGGTGGATAGTGCTGAGCTAGTACGCCTGCCCAGTCACACCAAAACACTTTCCGACGATGAAGCGGAGGCGGTCATCCGCCTGATCGACATGCTGGAGGAGGACGATGATGTCGCCAACGTCTTCCACACCATGGACGAGGGTGAAGCATAGCACCCCCCCCACCCTTCCCCCCCACCTCACTGCTTACCTGGCATCGCTTCCGGTAGCCTCCGGGGCTTGGACGGTTCGGCTGCGCTCCCCGGGTCGTATCAATCTCATTGGGGAACACGTCGATTACACCGGCGGACTAGTGATGCCGGCCGCCATCGACAAGGCCATCTACTTCGTGGCCAGGCCGCTATCTACTCCCGAGTGGCGCCTACATGCCATCGACCTCTGCGAGCAACATACCCTCTCCCTACCAATTGAAGGTCCGAGCCCGGAGTTATGGGTCAACTACCTGGCCGGCATCGGCGTGCAGTATCAGGATCAGGGGCAGTTTCTTCCCGGCCTAGAAGTCGTCTTTGGGGGCAATCTTCCCAGCGGCTCCGGAGTCAGTAGCAGTGCGGCCCTCGAGGGAGGTATGGCCTTCCTGCTCAATGAGTTACTTAACACGAAGTTAAGTCGCCCGGAGCTAGCTCAGTTGTGTCAACGCTCCAGCAATACCTTCCTTGGCATTCCCTCCGGCATCATGGATCAGTTTGCCAGCCTCAACGGCCTGGCCACCGGACCAATCGTACTCAACTGCCATACCCTGGAATTCGAGCCGGTGAAGAACGCACTCACTGATTACACCCTGCTGCTTATCAATTCTATGGTTTCCCACGACCTCAGCGACGGGGCCTACGCCGAGCGGGTAGCCGAGTGTCAGCGTGCGCTTGCCGCCATCCAACAACGGACGCCGGAAACTACCCACCTGAGCGCGGCTACGCTGGAAGAGTTGGAAGCCGTGAGCGGTCAACTTGATGAGGTCGCCTACCGCCGGGCCCACTACGTCATTGAGGAAAATGAGCGGGTACGCTCCGCGGTCACCGCCCTGGAGGCGGGCAGCAGCCACAAGCTCGGCCGGCTACTTAATGCCACCCACGCCGGACTGCGCGATGAGTATGAAGTAAGTTGTGAGGAGTTAGACTTTCTACAGCGCGCCGCCACCGCCCTGGATGGAGTAGCCGGCGCCCGTATGATGGGGGGTGGCTTTGGCGGATGTACCCTCAATTTGGTCCGCGAAGATCGTCTTGCTGACGTACTGCAGACGGTAACCGACGCCTACCGGGCTACCTACGCCATTGACTGTGAGTGCTATCCGGTCCGACTAGCAGCCGGCACCTCACTAATTTAAAGCAACCGCTGTAGCGCCTGCTCGATTGAAGCGGCCCCCCGTAGTCCGATCTCCGCGATGTTGCCATCGCGGTCGATCAGGAAGGTGGCCGGGATGGCCTGCACGCCGTACTTCGCCGAGGCTTCTCCTCCCCAGTGTTTTAATTCACTGCCATGGTGCGGCCAAGTGAGGCCGTCCTGCGCGATGGCGTCCACCCACTTCTGCCGTTGGTTTTCGGTCGCCTCCGCAAGCTCTTCCGGTGTAAAGCGCGCCGCTTGCTCCGGCCGCACCCCATCAAGACTCACGCTGTAAATGGTGAAGCCCCGGTCCTTGTACCGCTCGTATACCTTCACCACGTTGGGGTTTTCGCGCCGGCAGGGCCCACACCAAGCCGCCCAAAAGTCAAGTAGCACCACCTGGCCCCTCAGGTCGGAAAGCGATACCAGCTTGCCATCCGGGCCGGGCAGTTTCAAATCCGGTGCCGGCTGTCCGGGCTTGATCAACTGCTGGGCTTTCTGAAAGGCCAGTTGCTGCTTCAGCTGATTGATGTAGGTGGAGTAGGTCGTATAGCTGTCCGCATCTTTTGGTAGCCGCTCGAGCACGGCCTCGTGGATCGGCAGGGCCTGCTCGCCGGCGCGCAGCAGGGCATTGAAGGTGACAAAGGCGGCGGTGTAGGGATTTTTGACGTCGTCTACTAGGGATTGGAACTCGGCCAGCTCCCCTAGCTGTTGCAGTTGCTGCATCGTCCGTACCGTTTCGGTGGCTGCCGCACTGCCACCCACCTCCACGTCGTAATTACTGAAGCTGGCGAGCTCCCCCGTAATATCTACTTCCGAATCGGCAGACTCCAGGGCAAAGGTGGCTTTCTGTGCTCCCACCCTGATTTGGTAGAGCCCACCTTGCAGCGCCTGTGGAAAAGTAAAGCTAAAGTTACCCCGCTCATCGATGGTTGTGCTCTTGAGCATCTCCTTTTCCCCACCAATGGTGATACGGTCTAGGTTTGCGGACAGACCACCAGCCTGGGCCAGCTGCACCCTGATGGTGGTTCCGCCGGAAGAACTCGTCCCATCCGGGGTACAAGAAGCCAACACGGTAAGTAGCGCACAGAGCGGAAGAATAAGCAGGCGGTACATAGGCAGAAGTCCTTTGGGTAAAAAAAGCGTTGCTCGCCCCTTTGGTTGACCCTAGCCCTCCAGGATCATACCCAGGGTCTGACTGTGGCGCAGCTCCCACTCCATTAGCTGCCCCCAATCCTCCCCGTCTACCGTCAGATCGTCCCCCTCCACGCGCCCCAGGACCCGGAACACGACGCCGTGCTCGTGCAGCACCTCCTCCAGGCCGGCCGTCTGCGATTCGTCCGCGCTCACTACTACCCTACCCTGCGCCTCGCCAAACAAGTAAGCATCCTTACGGAAGTTTGCGTCAGTCTCTACGGTAAAGCCGTGTCCGCCCGCGATGGCCGACTCACACAGGGTCTGAAACAACCCCCCGTCACTGACATCGTGTGCACTTTTGACGTGCTGCCCGCGAATCAACGCCAGAATGGCACGCTGCAATTTGATCTCCTCTTCCAGCCTGAAGTAGGGTGCCGGACTGTGCTCCACCCCGTGAACGGCACGTAAGTATTCCGATGAGCCCAGGTCATCGTGGCTCTCTCCTACCAGGTAGATTACGTCGTTCTGATCCCTAAAGCCCAGGGTCATGGTACGTTTGATGTTATCTACCACGCCCAGCATCCCGATGGTCGGTGTAGGGTATACCGGCTCGGTGCGACCGTCCTCGTACTGCGATTGGTTATAAAAACTCACGTTCCCTCCGGTCACCGGTGTATTGAAGGCCCGGCAGGCTTCCCCCATTCCCTTGATGGCGTGCACGAACTGGTAGAACGCCTCCGGATTGTACGGATTGCCGAAGTTCAGGCAGTTGGTGATCGCTACCGGCTCCCCACCGGCACACACGATGTTACGCGCTGCTTCGGCCACCGCGATCATCGTACCCACGTAGGGATCGGCGTACACGTAGGCGGAGTTGCAGTCCGTAGTTACGGCCAGGGCCTTAGTGGTCCCCTTCACCCGCACCAGGGCGGCGGCGGCGGGCTGCTCCTCGGTCACGCTGTTGGTTCGCACCGTGCCGTCATACTGCTCGGTCACCCACTGCTTACTCACCAGGCTTGGCGCCCTAAAGAGGGTTTGGGCGGCGGTGCGCAGGTCCGACGGAAGTGGTACGGAGGTCAGGTCGAAGGCCTCTACTCGGTCGAGGTACCGAGGTCGCCGGGTCTCCCGCTCGTACACCGGAGCCCCCCCACCGAGGACCAGGGGTTCGGCCGGCACATCGGCCACCACCTCGCCCCCCGCCACGAACTCCAACCTGCCGGTATCGGTCACCTCGCCGATCTGCTCACACTCCAGGTCCCACTTGTCAAATACGGCCTGTAGCTCCGCCTCCCGACCGTGCTGGCACACAATTAGCATCCGCTCCTGACTCTCACTCAGTAGGATCTCCCAGGGTTTCATGTCAGCCTGACGGGTCGGCACCCGGTCCAGATCGATGCGCATACCGGTGCCGGACTTGGCGCTCATTTCGGAGGTGGAGCAGGTGATACCGGCCGCTCCCATATCCTGCATACCGACTACGGCTCCCGTGGCGATCACCTCCAGACTCGCCTCCAGTAAAAGCTTTTCCTGGAAGGGGTCACCTACCTGCACGGCCGGCAGGTCCTGAGCGCTGTCTTCGGTCAGATCGGCCGAGGCGAAGGTGGCCCCGTGGATGCCGTCCTTCCCCGTGGCTGAGCCTACGATGAAGACCGGATTACCCGGTCCGTCGGCCGAGGCGGATACCGTCTGTCCTACCCGTACGATACCCACCGACATCGCATTGACCAGGATATTCTGGTTGTAGCTGGGGTGAAAGTAGACCTCGCCACCCACGACCGGGACGCCAAAGCAATTGCCGTAGTCACCGATCCCCTTGACCACGCCGGCCACCAGGTGCTTAGTATGGGCGAGTTGCGGATCGCCGAAGCGTAGACTGTTGAGGGAGGCGATGGGCCGGGCACCCATCGTGAAGATGTCCCGGTGGATGCCCCCTACCCCGGTGGCCGCCCCCTGGTAGGGCTCGATGGCTGAGGGGTGGTTGTGGGATTCGATCTTGAAGGCGCAGGCCAGTCCATCGCCGATGTCCACTAGTCCGGCATTCTCCTCCCCGGCACCCACCAGCAGCCGTTCGCCATCGCGGGGTAACGTTTTAAGCCACCTGATGGAGTTCTTGTACGAGCAGTGCTCGGACCACATCACGGAGAAAATGCTCAGCTCATTGAAGTTCGGGGTCCGGCCCATAATCTCCACGATCCGGTCGAACTCCTCGGCGGTTAGCCCGAGTTGCTTAGCTACGTCTGCATTTACTGCGGGAGAGGGGGCCGTGGCCATAGGGCAAGGTGGTTAAGCGGCAAAAGTAGTCAACGGTAGTGACACACCACCGGCCGTACCCACTGTCTGTAGTCTGACATTTTGACCGCCACCACCGGATGGCACAGTCTTAGCAGCGGCATGCGTGTCAGAAGGCCTTTCGTCCGCTGACCGGAACAACCCAAATTTCATTAACCAAATCATACCATACATGAAGCCGATCAATGATCGCGTAGTGGTCAAGCCCGCTCCCGCCGAAGAAAAGACCGCCGGTGGAATCATCGTTCCCGACACCGCCAAGGAAAAGCCGCAACGCGGTGAAGTTATCGCGGTTGGTCCCGGAAAGGACGGTAACAGCATGACGGTCTCCACCGGAGACATCGTCCTATACGGTAAGTATGCCGGACAGGAACTTAAGCACGAGGGACAGGACCTGCTCATCATGCGGGAGGACGACATCCTGATTATCTTGTAGGATCGCGGATCGCCCCCCATCACAATCTAACTAACTCTAAAATTTCAATTTAACATGGCTAAGGAAATTAGCTTCGACCGTCAGGCACGCGAAAAACTACGCAGTGGTGTAGACGCACTCGCCAATGCCGTAAAGGTCACCCTAGGACCCAAAGGACGCAACGTCGTCATCCAAAAATCATTCGGTGCCCCCCAAATTACTAAAGACGGGGTCACGGTAGCCAAAGAAATCGAACTTGAAGACGCTGTAGCCAATATGGGCGCGCAGATGGTCAAGGAGGTCGCCAGCAAAACCGCCGATATCGCCGGTGACGGCACCACCACCGCCACCGTCCTGGCCCAGGCCATGATCCAGGCCGGCCTGAAGAACGTTACCGCCGGTGCCAACCCCATGGACCTTAAGCGGGGCATTGACCTGGCTACCAAGAAGGTTATCGAGCACCTGAAGGGACAGAGTGAGGTGGTCGGCGACGATTTCGATAAGATCCAGCAGGTCGCTGCTATTTCGGCCAACAACGACAACGAGATCGGTAGCCTCATCGCCGACGCCATGCGCCGTGTGAGCAAGGACGGCGTGATTACCGTCGAAGAAGCCAAGGGTACGGATACCTACGTCGAAGAGGTGATGGGTATGCAGTTCGACCGCGGCTACCTAAGCCCCTACTTCGTGACCGACACGGAGAACATGACCACCGAGTACGAAAACCCCTACATCCTGATCCACGATAAGAAGATCAGTAACATGCAGGACATCGTGCCCATCCTGGAGCAGGTAATCCAGAGCGGTCGCCCGCTGCTGATTATTGCTGAGGACATAGAAAGTCAGGCCCTTGGTGTGCTGGTAGTCAACCGCCTGCGCGCTCAACTAAAAGTGGTAGCCGTCAAGGCTCCCGGCTTCGGCGATCGTCGTAAGGCCATGCTCGAGGACATCGCTACCCTGACCGGGGGTACCGTCATCAGCGAGGAGAAGGGCTACAAGCTTGATCAGACCACCGTGGATCTACTCGGTAGCGCCGAGAAGCTCACGGTCGATAAGGACACCACCACGATCGTAAACGGTGCCGGCTCGGCCGACCAAATCACGGGTCGGGTCAATCAAATCAAGCAGCAGATTGAGTCTACGACCTCCGACTACGACCGCGAGAAGCTCCAGGAGCGCCTGGCTAAGCTTGCCGGTGGTGTAGCCGTACTTTACGTAGGTGCTGCTACCGAGGTGGAGATGAAGGAGAAAAAGGACCGCGTCGACGATGCCCTGCACGCTACCCGTGCTGCCGTCGAGGAAGGTATCGTAGCCGGTGGCGGCGTCGCCCTGGTTCGCGCCATCGATAGCCTGGAGGGCCTCGAGGGCGAGAATGAAGACCAGAAGATCGGTATCCAGATCGTCCGCAAGGCACTGGAGTCTCCCCTACGCACCATCGTCGATAACGCCGGTGTAGAAGGCAGCGTCGTGCTCCAGAGTGTACGCTCCAACAGCGGTAGCTACGGCTACAACGCCCGTACCGGAGAGTACGAGGACCTGAAGGCTGCCGGTGTGATCGACCCCACCAAGGTGACCCGCATCGCACTGGAAAATGCTTCGTCCATTGCCGGTATGGTACTGACCACCGAGTGTGTCATTAACGACAGGCCTGAGGCAGAGAGCGCCATGGGCGGCCATAGCCACGGCGGCGGTATGCCCGGTGGTATGGGCGGCATGATGTAAGTCCATTATCCTGATGGACCCCAGGTACGAACCCCGGCCGAGTTAGCTCGGTCGGGGTTTGTTGCGTACACTCTAAATACCGACTGGGGTTAAACTAAGCCGTAGACACTCACCTTACCCCACTATGGAATTGCAAGAGGGAAAAGATAAATTTATCGAGGCCTGGGGAGCACTTGGTAGCTCCTGGGGCGTGACGCGTACCATGGCCCAGATCCACGCCCTGCTTCTGGTGGCTAGCGATCCCCTCAGTGCCGAAGATATTATGGAGGAGTTACAGATCAGTCGCGGTAATGTTAATACCACCACACGGATGCTGCTGGACTGGGGGCTGGCCCACAAGAAGTTGATCCCCGGCGAGCGAAAGGAATTCTTCGTGGCCGAAAAGGATATGTCAAAGGTGGTCAAGAACATCATCATCGCCCGCAAAAAACGGGAGCTCGAACCCATGCTGCACCTACTGGATGACCTCACGGGCGTCGAGGGGGACACTGCTGAGGCGGAGGAGTTTCGCGAGGTAGTCAAGGAGCTGAAGTTGTATAGTCATAAGGCAGATTCGGCCCTGGCCGCACTGGTTAAAGTCGACTCCAACTGGTTTTTCTCGACCTTTCTAACCATGATCAAGTAATCAGTGGCAGAACGCAAGGGTAGGTAATCGATACGGTCAAAAGGTAAAGATGTCTGGGAGAAAAGTAGTGGTTGCGGTAGGTGGGAGTAGCGGCTCGTTGTACGCAAAGGTGCTACTTGACCGGCTTCAAGAGTTAAAATCAATCTGGGAAAATGTTGGAGTAGTAATTACCGAGAACGGTAAGTACAATTGGCAATTTGAGTTGGGGGATGAGGGGTGGCGGGACTATCCCTATGCCTACTATGGGCAGCGGGACTTTACTGCACCCTTTGCCTCCGGCAGTGCCCACTACGATACTATGCTCGTCTGCCCCTGTAGCATGGGGTTGATGGCGCGGATTGCCTCCGGTGTGTCCAACGATCTGATCACCCGGGCGGCCGATGTCATTTTGAAGGAGCGCCGCCGGTTGATTGTGGTGCCGCGTGAGGCACCGTATAGCCTCATTCACCTCAGGAACATGACAACCATCACCGAAGCGGGAGGAATAATTTGTCCGGCCGTACCCTCCTTCTACTCGGGGGCCACGACGGCCGAAGAGATCGTGCGTACGGTGGTCGACCGTGTGCTCGACCTAGCCGGCTTCGAGCTGCCCGATGCCTACCGCTGGGGCGAGTCCGAATCTCTCGATGCCATGGATTAGCACCACCTTTGCACCTGCGGTCCCGGCCAACTCATTACTCACCCTTATTACAACTCATGGCTACGCTTGATCTTGCCTTCCCTACCCTAGCCGGACTCGAAGAGGTGCTCGCCGCGGAACTGCGCGAGCTGGGAGTGACCGATCTGCAGGCCGGACGACGGGTAGTAACGGGTCGGGGAAACCGGACGCTGGTATACCGTGCGAACCTCGAACTACGCACGGCGCTGCGTGTGTTGATCAACATCGATGCCTTTCGGGCGGACCGGGAGCAGGAGCTCTACGACCGGCTGCGGGCCACGAACTGGCGAGCGTACCTGAAGCCGGAGGGGACGCTCTACATCGATGTAGTGGACCCGGGGCGGTGGTTTCGTAATACGCACTACATCGCCCAGCTGGCCAAGGACGCCATCGTGGATCAGATGCGCGATAAGTACCAGACCCGGCCCTCGGTGGATAAGGGCAATCCCGACTTGCGCATTCACCTGCGGATCCACGGAGAGGGGGAGGTGGACCTGAGTGTAGACTCCTCTGGCGCGAGCCTACACCGTAGGGGGTACCGCCGCCGCACCGGGGAGGCGCCCATCAATGAGGTACTGGCGGCGGGAATGCTGGCTATTGCCGGATTTACGGGAGAGCAACCCTTTGTGGATCCTATGTGCGGCTCGGGAACCATCTTAGCGGAGGCGGTGATGCGGGCTACGTACCGTCCGCCGGGGCTACTGCGGAGTTTCGGCTTCGAGCGGTGGCCGGACTTCGACCCGGCCGAATGGGGGAGTTTGCGGCAAGCGGCTATGGATCGGATCGTACCGCTACGGCAGCCGATCCTGGGAGCGGACATCGACGGGGTAGCCATCGCCGTCGCCCGAGCTACACTGGACCGCGCTGGCGTACTGCCGCTGGTGGAACTGCGCACCTCCGCCTTCGCTGACCTTACCCCCCTGCCCGTGTCACCCGAGACGCCTGGCCTACTGGTTACGAACCCACCCTACGAATTCCGAATGGAAACCGGAGATATTGAAGGATTTTACCGCGGCATTGGAGATACGCTAAAGCAACGGTGGGCCGGTTACACAGCCTGGCTGATCTCGGCAAACGCGCGGGCGGTCAAGCGGGTGGGTCTACGAACGAGTCAGAAGGTGCCGCTGATGAACGGTCCGGTGGAGACGCGCTTCTGTAAGTACGAGCTGTATAGCGGAAGTCGGTAATCACCGCGAGGCGTGAATCAGTCCACCCCCCACCACATCATCCCCCTCGTAAAACACCGCACTCTGGCCTGGAGCCACGCCGCGCACCTCGGCGTAGAACTCTACCGAAAGCCGGTCCGGGGCGAACTGATCGACGAGACTCAGGGTGCCCTGGTCCTTATAGCGCACCTTCGTGACGAGTTCGAGCCCGCCCGCGGGCAGCTCGGCGTACTTCTGTAGCGTAGCACCACCTACCAGCATGCCGTTCTTTACTAATGCATCGACCGGACCGAGGGTCACGGTATTGCTAGTGGCATCTATCTTGGTGACGTACATGGGCTGTCCAAAGGCCTGCCCCAGGCCCTTACGCTGGCCGATGGTATAGAAGGGGTAGCCGTCGTGGGTACCTATAACCTCCCCACTGGTGTCGACAAAACTGCCACCGGCAACCCGTGCTTCGAGCTCCGGAAGGCGCCGTTTGAGGAAGCCGCGGTAGTCGTTGTCGGGTACGAAGCAGATCTCGAAGCTTTCGGCCTTCTTACTCAACTCTTCGTAGCCAAAATCGTAGGCGAGCTGGCGCACCTCCGGCTTAGTCATGTGGCCTAGTGGGAAGCGGCTACGGGCCATGCACTCCTGGCTTAAACCCCAGAGTACGTAGCTCTGGTCCTTCTTATCGTCGGCGCTCTTGCGTACGTGCCAGCGCCTGGCCTCGGTCTGACGCAGTTGGGCGTAGTGGCCCGTGGCGATGAACTCGCAGTCCATGGCATCGGCGCGTTTGAGCAGGGCACTCCACTTGATGTGGGTATTGCAGAGCACGCAGGGGTTCGGGGTACGACCGGCCATATACTCGTCGACGAAGTTGTCGATCACGTGATCGCCGAACTCCTCTCGGATGTCGATGATGAAGTGGGGAAAGCCCATCGCGACGGCTACCGAACGGGCGTCGTTGATGGAATCCAGGCTACAGCAGCCGGTTTCTTTTTTGCTGCCGCCGGAGTTGGCGTAGTCCCAGGTTTTCATGGTGATGCCGACCACCTCGTAGCCCTGCTCGTGCAGGATCATGGCCGTCACCGTGCTGTCGATGCCGCCGCTCATGGCGACCAGCACGCGTCCTAATTTGCTCATACGGTTGATTTTCGCACGGGTGGAAGGGCCCGGCCAAAATAAAGGAGCCAGTCTAACGGTCTTATCTTCACCAAAGTTCTATGCGTTTGACCTACTACCAACAGTTCGAGGAGATGGACTGCGGGGCGGCCTGCCTGCGCATGGTAGCAAAGTATCACGGCCAGGACTACGGCCTGGAGGAGCTTCGGGAGCGCACGCGAATCAGCCGGGAGGGGGTAAGTCTACTCGGCATCAGCGAGGGCGCCGAAAGCATTGGGTTACAAACCCTGGCCCTCACCGTCGGGCTTCCCCAACTGGAACGGGAGGTGCCCCTACCCTGCATCCTGCCGTGGCGGGAGGACCACTTCGTGGTACTGGAGGATACCACGGGCGGCGTGTTTACCATTGCTGATCCCGATCCAGCGGTAGGCCGCACGCAGCTAGGCCGACTGTCGTTCATCGAGGCCTGGTCACATTCCCTATCGGAGGCCGGCACCTTTGCCGGTAGCGTGCTGGTGCTAGAACCGACCCCCGGCTTTGCCACCCGTACGGGGAGCCCACCACTTACCGGCGGACTGCGCTACGTGTGGCAGTACATTCGGCAGTACCGTAGCCTGAGTCTCAATCTCGCTGCCGGAGTGATACTCACCCTGCTTCTCGCGCTACTACTGCCTTTTCTAATTAAGAACCTGGTGGACCAGGGCATCGTACTCAACGACCCGGACCTGATCGTGCTGATCGTCATCGCCCAGGGCGTACTGCTTTTATCCACCACCGCGCTGACGGCGCTACGGCGCTACGTGCTTGTTCACATTGGGGGCCGGATCAACGTCAGCCTGGTCAGTGCCTACCTGGCTAAGCTCGTGCGGCTACCCATGGAATTCTATGACAGTCGCAGCCGGGGCGATCTGTTTCAGCGGCTACAGGATCACAGCCGGATCGAACAGTTCCTTACGGGCAGCACCCTACCCCAGGTGTTTAGCATGGTGAGTTTCGTAGCCTTCGCGGCCGTACTCGTGCTCTGGAATCCTACCCTGTTCGCGGTCTTCCTACTGGGTACGGTGCTGCAACTGGCGTGGGTCGTACACCTGCAACGGCGGAAGCAAAATCTGGACCGGCTGCACTTCGAGCAGTCAGCCAATAATAGCGAGCTGCTGATGGAAATCATCGACGGCATGGCCGAGATCAAGCAGCACAACGCCGGTCAGCAGCGCCGCTGGGCCTGGGAGCGTCAGCGCGCCACACTCTACCGGACGACGGTGGCGCTCAACAGCCTGGAGCAGACGCAACGCACCATCGGCACCCTGATCAACCAGTGCAAAAGCCTATCCATCACGCTGCTAGCCGCCCTTTCGGTGGTGTCGGGTGATCTGTCCATCGGTGCACTAGTAGCCATTCACTACCTACTGGCCCAGCTCAACAGCCCGATTGAGGAGCTGGGGGACCTCGTGGCTGCCTACCAGGAAAACCGCATCGGCATGGAACGGATCCAGGAGATTCACCGCAAGGACGATGAGCAGTCTGCCACTACGCCTAAACTACGCGTGATTCCGGAGCGGGGCCAGGTCACGCTGCAGGATATCACCTTTCGGTACCGCGTACCCAATGCGCCCTGGGTGCTACGGGGCGTCACGGCGGCCCTACCGGTAGGAAAGGTCACCGCGCTGGTGGGCTCCTCCGGCAGCGGAAAATCAACGCTGCTCAAACTACTAGTTGGCTTTTACCTCCCGGAGGCCGGCGAACTCCGGGTGGGGGGCACTAGTCTGTCGAGTCTGGATCTCACCTTCTGGCGCGAGCACGTCGGCATGGTGAGCCAGGAGGGCTACCTGTTCAGCGATACCATCGCCCGTAATATCGTGCTGGGAGAAGAGCGCGTGGATCAGGCCAGGTTGCTGGAGGTGGCCAAGGTGGCGCAGCTCGACCGCTTCGTGGAGGGGCTACCCCAGGGCTACGGCACGAAGGTGGGGGCCAGCGGCATGGGACTTAGCCGGGGACAACAGCAACGCATCCTGCTGGCCCGGGCCATCTACCCCCGGCCCCGCTACCTGTTCCTGGACGAGGCCACTACCGCGCTGGATGCCTTCACCGAGCTGACGCTGATGGACAGTCTCCTGACCTACATGGAGGGCTCTACCATCCTGCTGGTGGCCCACCGCTACACTACCTTTGAACGGGCCGACTACGTGCTAGTGCTGGACGGGGGCCGTATCGTAGAGCGCGGCACCCACGCCGACCTGATGGCCGAAGGACGTACCTATTACCAGCTGGTCCGCAACCAAACTTTGCTGGGACAGTGACCGACCTGCGCCATAGCCCCGAGGTAGAAGCGGTGCTGGGTCGGCCGGCACCCTGGGTAGCCCGCCGCGGTATGCTCGTGCTGGGTCTGCTAATCCTAGCGCTCCTACTTCTAAGCGGACTTTATCGCTACCCCGCAACGCTACGGGGCAATCTCGTGCTGACGACCGTAGACCCGCCCCGGCGACTACAGGCACCCCGAGATATGACGCTGGATCGGGTGCTGATCGCGAACCGAGATACGGTGGAGGCCGGACAGACGCTGCTCCTTGCTACCGATGCGCGGGCGCGCTTCGAGCACGTGCTGGCGCTGGAGGATCGCCTCCTCGAATTCAGAGGCAGCAGTCCGGCCAGGCTCCTCCAGTTGACCGTGTCGCCGAAGCTTCTCCTGGGCCCCCTACAGGATGCGGTCAATGTATTTCAGCAACGGCAGGAGGTGTACCGCAATCTCGCCGACCGCAGGCTCGATGGCTACACCTCCGCTGAGCTAGCGAACATGATTGGTGCTACCGAACGGGAGATCCGGCAACTGCGCAGCGGCCAGACCGCGGTGGAGGATGCCGCGGCGCGCGCACGGACCGAGCTGCAGCGGGAACAAACTCTACAAAACGAAGGCCTCCGCAACGCAGATCGCCTGGCCAGGGCCCAGGAGCAATCGGTGCAAGCGGAGGAGACCCTTCAGGAACGGATCAGTGCCCTGCGCTCCGCGAGTCTATCCATCGAACTGATGCGCAATCAGATCGAAGCCTACCGCAGTGGGCAGCAGGGCAGCAACCGGCTGGCGGCCGACGAGCTCGCCGAGGCCTTCGGACAGCTACAGGCTGCGGTAGCTAGCTGGAAAGGGGAGTTTACCGTAGTGAGCCCCGTTACCGGCACCGTACTCCTCCAGCCGGAGATCAAGGGCGGGACCTACGTACGCGAAGACCAGCTGCTTGCCACCGTATTACCGAGCGATGCCGGCACCACCGTAGGGCGGGTAACGGTACCCGTAGCGGGCAGTGGCCGGCTGACGGTCGGCCAGGACGTGGTAGTGGCATTCGACCGCTGGCCCGCCCTGGAGTATGGTTCGGTCCACGGGCGGGTAGCCTCCATCGGGCTAGTGCCGGTCGATGATCAACTTACCCTGGAGGTGGCCTTTCCGGAAGGCCTGGTGACCAGCACCGGTGGCCGAATTGAGGCTAGCCCCCTGATGCAGGGCCAGGCTACCATCATCGTGGATCGGCGACGATTACTCAGTCGACTCCTCGACCGCCGCTAGGCAAATAGCGCCTCGAAGAGCTCACGCACAGTGGCTACGGTATGGATACGGATGCTGTAGCGGTCGGGATCAAGGCCCTTGGTGTTGTACTTACTTACGTAGATGCCCCGAAAGCCCAGCCGGTCGGCTTCCTGAATACGCTGTTCGATGCGGGTCACGGCGCGTATTTCTCCACTTAGTCCCACCTCCCCGGCAAAGCAAAGATCCGGTGGCACCATCACGTCCTGCGCTGAGGAGAGAATAGCCGCGATGATCGATAGGTCGATGGCCGGGTCATCCACCCGCAGCCCACCGGCGATGTTGAGAAACACGTCCTGGTTGCCAACCGACAGGCCGGCCCGTTTTTCCAGCACCGCTAGGAGCATCGACAGCCGGCGCAGATCGAATCCGGTGGCGGACCGCTGCGGATTGCCGTACACCGCGGCACTTACCAGAGCCTGGGTCTCAATGAGCATCGGCCGCATGCCCTCCAGGGTAGCGCAGACAGCGGAGCCCGACAGATTCTCGTCGCGCTCACTCAGCAGCAGCTCACTGGGGTTGGATACCTCCCGCAGTCCGGAGGCCTCCATCTGGTAAATACCCAGCTCGTCCGTGGAGCCAAACCGATTTTTGAGCGTCCGCAGGATGCGGTAGGTGTAGTTGCGGTCGCCCTCGAATTGTAGTACCGCATCCACGATGTGTTCCAGCAACTTTGGGCCGGCGATACTCCCCTCCTTGGTGATGTGTCCGATGAGAAAGACCGGAATGCCACTCTCTTTGGCGAAGCGTTGGAGCTCGGCGGCGCACTCGCGCACCTGACTGACCGTGCCGGCCATGCTCTCGACGTGCGGACTGGCCAGTGTCTGAATCGAGTCCGCGATGAGTAGGTCCGGCTTCAGCGCCGCGGCGTGTTTGAGCAGGGCATCGGTATTCGTTTCGGTCAGTAGGTAGCAGTGCTCCCCCGCTCCCCCCAGGCGGTCGGCCCGCATCTTGATCTGCTCCTCGCTCTCCTCGCCACTGATGTAGAGCACGCGCTTGCCCAGCCGCAGGGCAAGTTGGAGCAGCAGGGTCGATTTACCGATGCCGGGCTGCCCGCCGAACAGCACGATACTTCCCGGCACGATCCCCCCCCCGAGCACCCGGTTGAGCTCGCGGTCGGGTGCGATTAGGCGTTCGACCGCACCGGCCGTGACGTCGTCTAGTAATACGGGCCGCGGACCCTTACCGATCGGACCGGCCGCCGCTGCCGCCGCTCCGTTACCCACCTGCCGCCAGTCGGGCTTGTTTTCCAGACGATCGTTCTTGGTTTTGACCACCTTTTCTTCCACCAGAGTATTCCACTCCCGGCACGCGGGGCACTGCCCCATCCACTTGGGGCTCTCCGCACCGCAGTTGGTACAGAAGAACGCCACTTTTACCTTTGCCATGCTGCTGTTTTCGAGCCCGAAGATACTACAATTTGTTTTAACTAGCGGCCTTTGCTACGGCCAATCACCACCACTCCGCTGATAATCAATGCCGCCCCGAGGCCCTGCAATAGGTTCATGTGCTCGTGCAGGACTACGTACTCCAGCACAATGGTCGCCACGGGCCCCACGGCACCGATGATGGCCGCATCTCCGGCCCCAAGTCTGCGTACTCCCTCGGTGACCAGATAACTTGGAATTACGGTACAGAACACCGCCATCACGCCACCGTACACGTATACCGCTACCGGCAGCCCCAGCAGGGGATCGCTACTGAGCATCACGTGCAGAATCACGCTCAGGGAAGCCGTGATCAGTGCCAGGCTCGTAAACCGCACGTTACCGAGGCGGGGGGCCAACCGACCGCTACCGATCATGTAGGCACTGTACAGTAGGGCACTTAGGAAAATAAATCCGGCCCCGGTCGCAAACCCGCTTCCCACCCGCAGGTCAGAACCACCAAAGGCCACGACGATACCGAGGTAGCAAATGCCGGTCGCGATCCACTGCACCCTACGGATGGGCGTACCGAATACCAGGCGCTGCAGTAGCAGCACCATCGTGGGATAGGTAAACAAAATAACCCGTTCCATCCCCGCGCTCAGGTACCTGAGGCCCAGGAAGTCCGCATAGCTGGCTAGGTAGTAGCCCACCACCCCGAGCACGACGATGGTGAAAAAATCGGCGACCGTCATTGGCGCACGCGTCGCTCGGTCACCACTTCGGAAGTGGGCGATCAGCAGAAAGAGCGGCAGCGAAAAGATCATCCGCAGCCCGAGCAAACTGATGCTACTGACCTCGTACCGGTACGCCAGCTTGATGATGATCCCCTTCGAGCTAAACAATACTGCACCCAGCAGCAGGCACAACAAACCGATGAGGCGGATACGGGCGGGGTCGCCGGTGCGAAGTAGGTGGTGCGACATCAAGTCAGTGCGCCGTGAGGTAAGCCACCCCCATGCCCGTGAGAATCACTACGAATTTACGGGCGGAAATCCCGTGTTGGTGCGTCCCGTCGGCCTCAAAGAGGATGGTAGTGGAGATGTGAAGAAAGCTACCCACCACCAGGGCCAGGATGTTCGCGCGCCAGACGGGATTGATACTCACCACCTCGGCAAGTGCTGCACCTAGCGGGGAGAGCGCCCCGAAGACCAGTAAGCAGCCCCACACGAAGGCGGTACTGTACCCCGAACTACGTAGCAACAGCCCTAGGGCAAAGGCGGCCGGTAACTTATGAAGTACGATACCAAAGAGCAAATGATCTCCGTGTGTTGCACCAGCGGCCCCGCCCCCTATGACCGCCCCCGCGCCAAGCGGTAATCCTTCCAACAAAGCGTGCAACCCCAGGCCGATCATCACCTGGATGCCGTAGCCGTAGCGCGCCTGCCGGTGTACGTGCACGTGCCCGTGCTCCACGCCCTGACTAAGCCCCTCTAGAAGTAGCTGAACGAAAAAGCCGAGGAGTAAGAACAGTCCCGGCCCTCCCGCTCCCCGCGCGCCAAACACTTCGGGCAGTAGCTCCAGGGCGGCAATAGCGAGTAGATAGGCCCCACTAAAGGAGAGTAGCGTAGGCAGCTGCTTGCGGGCGCGTTCCTCCCCGAGGAGTGCCAGTCCGCCGCCAAGGATCGCGGTACTGAATAAGAGTAGGTACTGCCAGAGGGCCATACGGGAGTGCGTGGTGATGCAAACGCCGGCGCGCGCGGATTAGTTAATCGGCGGCCGTAGGGGGGTCCTGATAGCCAGACGACCGACCAGGCGGTAGTAGACCATGACGCCGATGATGGCCACCGCAGTACCCAGGAATGCGCCGGCCAGGACGTCACTGGGGTAGTGCTTGCCGACGTAGACCTGCGCCAGGCCAATGGACGTTGCCCACAGGAATAGCGCTAGTCGCCCCACGGTCCCGCGCACCCACGTGAGACTGAGGACCACAGCCACGGCGAAGTGGTTGGTGGCGTGGTTGGAGGGAAAGCCGTAGGCTCCTCCGCAGCTGACGAGCTCCCGCACCCGACCGGCCAGGCTCGGCTCGGCGCAGGGCCTGAGGCGGCCGACCCAGGGCTTGAGTAGTGTGGCAGCGAGCTGATCGGCAATGGCAATAACTGCCGCTATACACAGGATGAGGTAGAGCGAGCGCCGCCAGCCGTAGGTGCGCACGAGGAAAAACAGGAACAGGAGGTATAGGGGGATCCAGGTCGTCTTTTCCCGATAGATCGGTAGGACCGCGTCCAGAAAGGGACTGGCGAGTTGGTGGTTGAAGAAGTCGAACAGAATTTGATCCACGGGCGGCGGGCCTTAACTGGAAAGCACGGCTACGAACTTAAACGTAGCGGTGCGCCCATCGGGGTGGAAGAGGTTGACGAGCAGCACGTAGGGGCCAGCGGGTTGTAGCGTGCCGGTAGAGTCCCGGCCGTCCCAGTTGAGCGCGCCCCGGGTGCCCAGCAGCTCGGTACGCGGCTGGGATGCAACGGGCCGGCCGGCGGAGTCAAACACGGCCAGCTGGGCTAGCCAGCCCGGACGAGCGGTGCGATAGGTGACTGTCGCGGAGCGCTGCCGGCCACCGGATGCCGGAAAGAATACCGGCTCTGAGAGCTGTACATCGGGCCGGGTTACTGCCGCTACATCCCCCTGGGAATTTGGCTGGGTGGGGGTACCGTAGCCCGCGCCACTGGCGGCACTGTGCCAGTTGTCCTTCGTATCGCTTGGGAGGTCGAAACTGCGCCGCTCTAGGCTTACCCCCTCCGGGTCGATCAATACGCTGTGCATCGACTCCTCGTAGTCGAATCGATCGAGCAGCACCCCGTCTACCGTGAAGATCTCGACAGTACCCGACGTATTGGGTAGGGAAGGTAAATCAAGGTCCAGTACAAAGTCGGGATGGGCGTCAGGGAAGTGCATCAAAATATCCTGCGGATTGTCGGTAAGCACCACATAGGCTGCCGGGGGAAGCCACTGCTCCGTAGTCAGAGTGCGGGTGGTTCCGCGGGCGTTGATGAGCTGGAGTCCGTTGATGGAAAGGGTATCCGCGGAGGCATTGTACAGCTCCACAAAGTCGGCGCCCTCCCCCACCGGATCGAAGAGTATTTCGCTGAGCAGCAGATCGCCCGGGGCGGGCGGGGCCTGGGCGGCGAGGCCGAGCGATAGAAGAACAAAGATGGAAACAAGCAGCCGCGGCATACTGCAAACATACCACCCCGGGGGCGTTTGCGCGAACGCGGAACTAGCCGTACCTTTGCGCGCTAAACTAGAAAAGTAATGCAAAAGGAGCTGCACCCCGCAAGTTACCGCACGGTAATCTTCCGCGACATCAACGCCAACGTCAGCTGGTTGGGACGCTCGTGCGCCAAAACGCGCGACACCGATACCTACGAGGACGGTAAGGAGTATCCCCTCATCAAACTTGAGATCTCGAGCGAAAGCCATCCTTTTTTCACCGGTAAGATGCAGTTTGTCGACACGGCCGGTCGGATCGATAAGTTCAACAAGAAGTTCGGTAAGAGCCGCTTTGCGAAGAAGACGGAGGAGGAGACTGCTCCTGCCGAGGCTGCCGCCGAAAAGGAGGAGGTTTAGGTCACTACTTTTAACGCAATGAAAAAGCCCCGACTGGATGCGAGATCCAGCCGGGGCTTTTCAATTTACTTGTCCGCCGAGTCTATAGATGAATGACCTCATCGTAGGCAGCAGCCGTAGCCTCCATCACCGCCTCGCTCATGGTGGGGTGCGGGTGGACGGTTTTGATGATCTCGTGGCCGGTGGTTTCTAGCTTACGGCTGGCCACGACCTCGGCGATCATTTCGGTGACGTTGGCCCCGATCATGTGGGCGCCGAGCCATTCGCCGTACTTGGCATCGAAGATGACCTTGACAAAACCCTCCTTGGCACCGGCAGCGCTGGCTTTACCGGAGGCGGAGAAGGGAAACTTACCCACCTTTACCTCGTAGCCGGCCTCCTTGGCGGCCGCCTCCGTGTAGCCTACGCTGGCGACCTCGGGGGAGCAGTAGGTACAGCCCGGAATGTTACCGTAGTCGAGGGGCTCCGGCTTCATGCCCGCGATGGCCTCGACGCAGATGATGCCCTCGGCGCTCGCTACGTGGGCCAGGGCCGGGCCGGGGGTGACGTCACCGATCGCGTAGATGCCGGGGACGTTGGTACGGTACTCGGCGTCGACGTGAATGAGGCCACGGTCTACTTCGATACCTAGGTCTTCCAGTCCGATATTCTCCGTATTAGGGGTGATGCCGGCGGCGGATAGGACCACGTCGCACTCGATGATTTCCTCGGCACCTGACTTGCGGTTCTTGGTGGTCACCTTGAGCACGTCGCCACTCGTATCTACGTTTTCTACACTGGTATTTGCTAGGGTTTTGATGCCCTTCTTCTTGTACACCTTAGCGAGTTCCTTGGAGATATCGGCATCCTCACGGGGCACCAGGCCCTGCTCCATGTATTCCACGATCGTCACCTCGGTGCCGATGCTGCTGTAGAAGTAGGCGAACTCCACGCCAATGGCACCGGCACCTACGACCACCATCCGCTTGGGCTGCGTGGGCAGCGTCATGGCCTTACGGTAGCCGATGATCTTCTCACCGTCGATGGGCAGGTTGGGAAGCTGACGTGCGCGGCTGCCTACGGCCAGGATGATGTGCTCGGCATCGTAGGTGGTGGCCTTTCCGTTTTCGTCGGTCACCTCTACTTTCTTGCCGCGTACCAGCTTGCCGTTGCCGGCCAGCACCTCGATCTTATTCTTTCGAAAGAGGAAATTGATGCCTTTGCTCATCCCGTCGGCCACGCTGCGGCTGCGCCCGATCATTTTCTCAAAGTCGGCCTTGGGCTGCTCGACCACGATGCCGTAATCGCCCGCGTGGCTGATGTATTCAAATACCTGGGCGCTCTTCAGCAGTGCCTTAGTGGGGATACAGCCCCAGTTGAGGCAGATGCCTCCGAGGCTTTCGCGCTCGACGACGGCGACTTTCATGCCCAACTGGGCGGCTCTGATTGCGGCGACGTAGCCGCCGGGTCCACTTCCGACGACGATGAGATCGTATGCCATGTAGTAAGGTAGGGTTGATGGGGTAAAGGGGTGTAACGCGGGAGACTTGGGCTTGGTTGGAGCGGGGTAAATTACTGGGTAAATCGTACATCTACGTGAACGTCCGCCGCGCCAATCCTTTCTATGCCTTTATGCTTTCCCAAAGAACCAATATGCAGAATCGTACCATCATCGACCACGTCAATCCCCAGATCAACAACGGCAGATTTCCGATCAAGCGGGTCGTCGGAGAGCGGGTCGAGGTGGACGCCAAAATATTCGGCGATAGCCACGATTACCTCCGCGCCGTGCTGGCTTACCGAAAGGCGGGGGCAAGTGAGTGGCAGGAAATCGAAATGGAAGAGGAGGCCAACGACCTCTGGCGGGGCAGTTTTACCGTAGACGAGCAGGGCATGTACGACTATAAGCTCGTGGCCTGGGTCGATCACCTTAAGACCTGGTACCGGGGCTTCAAGAAGAAGCGGGCCGACGGGCAGGACATGTCCGTAGAACTCCGGATCGGGGCCAACTTTCTGAGCGAGGAGGCCGATACGCTGAAGGGCAGCGGTAAAAAGGAAGTGACCGCGGCCATTCAGCAACTCGGGGGTGAGACCGAGACGGCGGTTGACTACGTGCTCGGCGATGCCTTTGCCGATGTGCTGCACCGGTATCCCCTGCGCCGCCACGAGACCACCTACGATCTGAACCTACGCGTAAAGGTAGGCCGCGCCAAGGAGCGCTTCAGCAGCTGGTACGAGCTCTTCCCCCGCTCAACCTCGCCGGACCTCAACCGCAGTGGTACCTTTAAGGACGTAGAAAATCTACTGCCCCGCATCCAGGAGCTCGGCTTCGATGTGCTGTACATGCCGCCGGTGCACCCCATCGGCTACCGCAACCGCAAGGGCCGCAACAATGCCACCGAGGCTATGGAAGGAGAGCCGGGTAGCCCCTGGGCCATCGGCGCGAAGGAGGGCGGGCACAAAGCCATCTTACCCGAGCTCGGTACGATTGACGACTACCAGGCCCTGCTCACCAAATGCACGGAGTACGGTATGGAGGTGGCCCTGGATCTAGCCTTCCAGTGTGCCCCCGACCACCCCTATATCGAGCAGCATCCAGAATGGTTCATCTGGCGGCCCGATGGGTCGATTATGTACGCCGAGAACCCTCCGAAGAAGTACCAGGACATCGTACCCATCAACTTCGAGACCGAGGACTGGAAGGCACTATGGGAGGAACTACTCAGCGTCACGCTGTACTGGTGCGAGGCCGGGGTGCGCATCTTCCGCGTGGACAACCCCCATACCAAGCCGTACCGCTTCTGGGAATATATTATCCGTGAGACAAACGAGAAGTACCCCGACGTCTTCTTTCTCGCCGAGGCCTTCACCCGCCCGGCCATTATGGCGGAGCTGGCTAAGCGGGGCTTCCAGCAGAGCTATACCTACTTCACCTGGCGCACGACCGCCGAGGAGATGCGCGAGTACCTCGAAGAGCTCACCACCACGGAGCTTTCACAGTTCATGCAGCCGAACTTCTGGCCCAATACCCCCGACATTCTCGCCTACGAGATGATGGGGGCGGGGGAAAACCAGTTCGTCAAGCGCCTACTACTGGCCGCTACTCTATCGAGCAGCTACGGGCTCTACGGTCCCAGCTACGAGATCCAGGAGAACCGCGGTAACACCAACGGCAAGGAGGAATACTATGACAGCGAGAAGTACGTGGCCCGCCACTACGACTGGTCGTACCGCAACCGCGTCACCGAAACCTATACCCGCATCAACGAACTGCGTCGCGCCCACCCCGCGCTGCAGCAAACCAACAACATCGTCTTTACCGATACTACGAATCCGCAGCTCCTGAGCTACGTGAAGTACAGCGCCGACCGCAAGAGCATCATCTGGTGCGTGGTCAATTTCGATCAAGATCAGCCGCAGGATGGCTACTGCGCGGTGCCAAAGAAGCTCCTGGGCAACCCTAAAAGCTTCCGCGTCAACGAACTGCTCACCGACCTGACCTACTGGTGGAATGGGGAGGCGAACTACGTGCGGCTGGATCCGGGGTACTGGCCTGCGCACGTGCTGGAGGTGGTGCTATAGGACCTACCGCGCCAAGTTCCGCACAAACAGGTACTGTGTACTACCCCCCGTAGTGCTAGCATTGCCCTCACTGGGGAGCACCATGGCCTCTACGTACGTCCAGCCGTTGGCGATGAGGTAGTTCACTGCGTGCATCACGGAGTTGAAGCGGATACGGTCGCCCGTGCTGGGGTCGATGACCTCCATGCGGTTGCGGCTGCCGCCGTTGATGGTCTGGCCGTAGTCGATGAAGATGGTGACCTTGTTGGATAGGAAGCGCTCCTGGGCAATCATGCGCACCATCTGCACCTCCTCCAGATTGTTGATGTTGACGCCATCGACGACGACCTGGGAGAAGGCAGCGGTGGCCGTGCCGAGAAGAAGGGTGAGCGTGAAGACAAGCTTTTTCATTAGGAATGGCTTTTGCTAGGAAGAATGCACCTGCGGCCCCGCCGTATGTGCCGCTGAGCAAGTATAGGAGTTCCTTAACGAAATAGTGACCCCGCCGCGACGTTTACCCCCCATGGCGTACCTGATTTTACTGCTGCAGTTGTTTTCTTTTCCGCAGGCCGAGCCCGTGGAGTGGCTGCAGGAGATGACCGTAGCGGCCGGCGATACCTTCCAGCACCAGCCGGTCACCTACACCTTCCGCTACCGCAACCTGACCGACGCGCCGCTAACCGTCGATAACGTCCGTGTAGGCTGCGGCTGTACGGCGACCGAATGGCAGGAAACGCCGGTAGCCCCCGGTGGGGTAGGATCGATCAACGTCACCTACGATGCGACCAACGCCGGCTACTACCGCAAGTACGCCAAGGTCTACTTTCGCGGCCACCGGGGGGGACACAAGCTCTGGCTGGAGGGGTTCGTCGAATCGGCCGACTAAGGCCCCCGACGTAGTGTACCTTCGCCGCTAAATGACACGGTATGACTTGGTTGACCCTGGTCCTTTTATTTGGTTACCTCGGGCTGAGCCTGGCGCTTTCCCGGCTTTTCCCCTACGCCGGGCGACCGGCCCGGCACGGACTCATCCCCGGGTACAATATGTGGGTAGTGGCCGAACTGGTGGGGCGTAAGGGTAGCTACAGTCTGCTGCTGCTCATCCCCTGGTTTAACATGATTTGGTTTGCCGGACTGATGGTGGACCTAGCGCGCAGTTTCAACCGTTTCAATTTCTTCGAGCACGTGGCTGCCGTGGTGGCCAGTTGGGGGTACTTCGGCTGGTTGAGCACGACGGAGCCGCAGTACCGCGGGCCCATCCTGGTGGAAGAGCGCGCCTGGCAGGCCAAACTGGCCGCCGCAGAAAAGGCCAAGGATGAGCGGGAGGTGCGCAAGCTGCGTAGCCAGGCGCCATTCGCTAAACCTATTCTGCGCGACTGGGCCGAAGCCGCCATCTTCGCTATTTTTGCCGCGGCGCTCATCCGGCTGCTGCTCATTGAAAGCTACATCATTCCCACCCCCTCCATGGAGGGGAACCTTAACGTGGGGGACTTCCTCTTTGTGTCAAAGGTGAACTACGGACTGCGGCTACCGGAAACCATCCTGATGCTACCCCTGGTGCACAACCGCGCCCCGCTGGTGGGGGGTGAGAGCTACATCGATGGGGCCCGCCTTCCCTACCGCCGCCTGCCCGCGCTGGAGAAAATCGACCGCTACGATCCGGTGGTATTTAATGTGCCGGCTGGCGATAGCGTCTACATTTTCCCCTACCGTACCTACTCGGCCTCCGATTTTGAAATGGGTAACATCGACCCCAATGCACAGCGCGCTATCGAGACGGACCGTGCCGACCTGGTCACCCGGCCGGTGGATAAAAAAGACCACTACGTAAAGCGTGCCGTCGGCCTGCCGGGTGAGACCCTGGAAATTAAAGACCGCAAGCTGTTCATCGACGGGACGCAGGTAGAGGATCCGCAGAACATCCAGTTTCTGTACGACATCACCTTCACCGGTCCACCGAATAAATCGCGCTGGGCAGATATGGGAATTTCTACCGATGATGTAGCGCAGTCCCAGGGCAACCGCTACATCATCCACCTCAGCGCCGAGCAGCTCGACTTTTTAAAACAAGGTGACCCCGGCGGTACCTTCAACTTCCTCGACCAGTCACAGCCCAATGGCGTACGCCTCTACCCCCACAGCGCCAAGTACTTCGGCGACTGGACGGTAGACAACTACGGTCCCATCCAAATCCCCGCCCGGGGCCAGACCATCAGACTCGAGGAGCGCAGCTACGAGCTCTACTGGCGGCCCATCAAGGTGTACGAAAACCATCCCAGCTTCGAACGACGGGGGGGTAAATTCTACCTTGACGGCCAGGAAATCACGGAATATACCTTCCGGCAGGACTACTACTGGATGATGGGTGATAACCGCCACAACTCCGAGGACAGCCGCGTATGGGGCTTTGTGCCCGAGGATCACATCCTGGGCAAGCCGTTATTTATCTGGTTCAGCATCAAGGAGGGCAGTCTGTTCAACGGCGTGAACTGGAACCGCATCTTCCGCTCGGCCAGCAAACAGGGCAACTAGGTTTGGACGTGCCATTTCTGACTCACCGCTTGGAAGCACTCCGCGAATCCGGCACCTACCGTACCCTTCCGGGGCAGCGGGAGGGGATTGATTTTTGGTCCAATGACTACCTGGGGTTTGCGCATACACAGCAGCAGCAGGGGGTGTTCCCGTCAACGCGCGTGTTCGCGTCAATTGCTCCGGGGAGTAGACTTATCTCAGGCGACCACGGTGATATCACCGCCCTGGAGCAGCACATTGCGGACTTTCACGGCCACCCCGCCGCACTCCTATTCGGCAGTGGCTACACGGCCAATCTCGGTGTGCTGAGCTGTCTGGCCAGGCGGAGCGACACCATCATCTATGATGCCCTTATCCACGCCAGCATCCGCGACGGCATCCGGCTCAGCGGGGCGGCGGCGCGCCGGTGCCAGCATAATGATGTGGAGGACGTGCGCCGTCTGCTCGCCACAGCCTCTGCGGAGGGAGAACGCTTTGTAGTCACGGAGTCGCGCTTCAGCATGGACGGCGACCTGGCCCCCCTACCGGAGCTGGCCGAGGTGTGCGCTGCTCACGGTGCTCACCTGATTGTGGACGAGGCGCACTCGATCGGCATTGACGGTAGTCAGGGTGCCGGACTCGTTGCGGAACTCGGTCTGCAGGACCAAGTCCTAGCTACCATCACCACTTACGGAAAGGCACCCGCAGCGAGCGGTGCGGCTGTGTTAGGCGAGAGAGCATTACGGGATTACCTGATCAATTTTAGCCGGCCCTTCATCTTCACTACCGGTCCGCGGCCGGAACAGCTGACCGCCATCGCCAGAGGATACGATCTCCTGAATGGCGAGCAGACAACGGCGCGCGCCAAACTAGCTGTGGTCATCGAACGGTTTTGCACCAACACTTTTTACCAACGGGTTCAGGGACCTACGCAGCAGACACGGGGACCCATTCAACTGGTGTACCCCAGGAGCAAGGGTGAGGTGATGGACCTGGAAGCCGATCTATTGGCGGATGGTTACCTGGTAAAGGGCATTCGCTACCCCTCCGTAGCCCGCGGGGAGGAGCGGCTCCGCATTTGTCTGCACGCCTTCAACACCCTGAAGGAGGTAGACGGACTATGCAGCTCCCTGCGCCGGCACCTGGAACGGCGGATGTGATGCGAGTAGGAATAGTCGGCATGGGTACGGTATCGGCGGCGGGTGCCGATGCAGCAAGCAGCTGGAAAACCTACCAGCGGAGGCTACGCACTTGGGCGGTAGACCAGGTGACGGGTGTACCAATTTACCCCGTAGCACAGCTTCCCGCTCGCCCCACCATTGATACGTTCACTGCCGACTACGCGGTCGATCGCACGGCGCTACTGGCACTACACGCTGCGGATCAGGCAGTGGCGGCGGCGGGGTGGTCGGGCAGAGATTTTTCGATCCTGGTGGGCTGCTCGCGCGGTCCCACCCAGGCGTGGGAAAAAGGCTACGGTACATTTAGCCGGGAGGGGACGGTACCGCCACGCACTTCGCCGGCTACCACCCTAGGAAGCATTGGCTTTGTACTGGCGGAGTTTTTTGGGGTAGAGCAGATTGCGTCCAGTCTAAGCGTGACCTGTTCGTCGGGTCTGCACGCGCTGCTGCACGGGGTGGCGCTGCTCCGTTCCGGTATGGCGGAGCGGGTGCTGGTTGGGGGTACCGAAGCGCCCCTAACGCCCTTCACGCTGGAGCAAATGCGTGCCCTACGCGTGTATGCACGCGTTGACGCGAATACGGAGTATGCCTGCCGGCCCCTAGCTTGTCCGTCGTCGGGTATGGTGGTCGGTGAGGGGGCCGCCTTCTTGGCACTGGAACTAGTAGGGGCAGCTGCAGTGGTTCCCGCCCTGGAGGTTGGGTTTTGCCGGGAAACGGGGGTAAGTCGGACCGGCATAACGCCTACCGGTGAAGGTCTACAACGGGCTATGCGGCAGGCCATTGGGGAGGGTCAACTCCCCGATGTTGTCGTTGCTCACGCCCCGGGGACACGGCAAGGGGATGCAGCGGAGCGGGCGGCAATCGGTGCGGTCTTTGGACAGCGCAGGGCTGATCCGACGGTTACGTCCCTAAAGTGGGCTACGGGGCACACCTTTGGTGCAAGTGGGCCGCTGGGTTTGGTGGCGGGGGTGCAGATGCTGAAGATGGGGCGGGTGGTGGGACTGCCCTATGCGGCGGCGGTGGAAGAAAAAGGCGATTTAGCTCCTAGTCGCGTACTGGTGAATGCTACCGGGTTTGGGGGCAATGTAGTGAGTGTGGTCGTAGAAAAGAACGACTCGCAGTCGTAGACTGCGGTCAACAGCGCTGCCGGAGGCAGCATCGTACTGGCGCTGCCGGAGGCAGCATTGCATTGTACTGCACTGACTAGCTGGCGGGGCCCTTGATAACTAGGATGCCGCGCATGACCTTATAGTGGCCGGGCACGGTGCAGATGTACTCGTAGGTGCCTGCCTCGGTGGGGGCGGTGAAGTAGATTGTATCTTCCGTCTCGGGGGCGACGAGCTCAGTGTGGACCAGGACTTCCGGCATGTCAGGGATGTAATCCGAGGCGGCACCCTTGAGTCCCAGGTCAGCGGCGGCCAGGCCTACCTTATCGCCCATCTTCCCGCTGGTGAGGACGAAGTTGTGCTCCATGTCATCGGGATTACGAAAGGTAAATTTGATCTTAGCCCCGGGGGTGGCGGTCAGGTACTGCTGTTTGAAGCGCATACCGAGGGCAGATTCGAGGGTAATCTCCTCGTCAAACGCACCGTTCCAGTCTGCAGGCATGCTGGTGGGGCGCTTGCTGGCGGTCGGATCCTCGGCGACTTCACCGGCAGCTGCTAGTGACTCCTCGCTACCCCCACCGGGAATGGCATTCAGCGTATAGTAGCCGAAATCGTGGAGCAGGTTATCATTATCCGCGCTGCGTAATCCGGACACCTTCAACTCGTAGATGTAGCCCGGGCGGAGGCCCTCGACCTTAAGTCGTACGGTCTTGCCGTCCTCCGACAGCTCCGCGGAGCTGATGGCATTATCCTCGATGTCCACGACCGGGCTACCGTAGTTGTGGTGGTAGAGGTAGGTGAAGTTCTGGATGGCGAAGGCGGAGGGCCGGACGTTGCCGGCGGGGATGGGCTTGGTGAATTCAACATCGAACCCATCGGCAGTGGCCCGTACGGCATACATTTCGAAGGGCGTTTTACCCGTCCACTTCAGTCGTTCCAGGGCGTACTGTTCTCCACCGGTGGCCGCCCAACCGCGGGCGGTCTGGCCGGCGTACAGCGTATTATCGGAGGCAAAGTTTAGTCGGATCAGCCCTGAACTAAACCCTTCCCGGAAGGGAAACACAGCGCCCTGGTACTCCCCGTCTACCTTCTCCAGGGCCACACGCATGATTTTACTCTGCCCCTGATCGCTCACCAGCAGCTGCCCGGCAAAGGGACCGAAGGCGCCCTCCGTACGATCGGCGATAATCGACGCGGTAGATATGCCCAGAATACCGTGGGGAAACCAGACGGCGGGGAGTTTGACCTGGTCTAACTCCTCGCGAGCATTGTACATGGTTCGGAAGTCATCGTTCAGGTCCTCCTCCTTAAGGTCAACGCTGCTCCCCTCCCTGCCACTCCAGCGCAGACTGGCCGGGTGACCGGCGAAGTCTCCCTTTTCGAGGTGGGTGATGCGGCCGGAGCCGATCCAGTCCCCCTGGTTTTCGGCCACGAAGATGTCACCCTCCAGATTGGTGCCAAAACCGGCGGGACTACGCATACCGGCGGCGTAGGGAATCAGTTTATTACTGGCCGGATCATACTGCATCATCCAGCCCCGGAATTCGGACTTACTGACGCCGCGCCCTTCCCACCCGACGTTGCGGGTCGTCATCATGCTACCGTCGGGGCGAAAGAGGGGGCCGTAGTGGTATTCGTGGTAGTTGCCGGTGAGGGGTAGTTCGTTGACCGTTTCGTACACATCGGCCGTTCCGTCGCCGTTGCGGTCGGTCAACCTGGTGATCTCGCCCCGCTGCGCGATGTAGGTGGCACCGTCGTGCACCGTTAAGCCAAGCGGCTCGTGGAGACCCCGCGCGAAGAGCGAATACTTGGCAGCCCCACCAGGATCGCTGATCATGAACACCTCCCCACGACGGGTGCAGACGGCGAGATCGCCGTTGGGCAAAAAGTCCATACCGCCGACTTCGAGCTTGATCTCTTCAGGGATGGCAATCTTTTCCAGGGCGTAAAAGTCCGACTCGTCCTGGGCCACAAGCTGGAAGGAGCAGAGCAGAAAAACGGTTAGGCGAAGTAGTTGCATGTAGATCAGATTGAATACCTTATAAAAGGCAGCAACGGCAGATAGTTGTGCTGCCGACCTTACCAGTCGATGCGGTAGCTGATGTGCTCCCCGGCGGGTAGCTCGGCGACCAGCCGGCTCGTCCGTTCCCCCTGTAAGATTCGCAGGCCGCCGGCAGCCAGCTCCTGAACGGAAATCGTTACGCCCGGACCCTGGAGTTCAAACGTGCCCGGTCCGGTCTCCCGGATTCTACGCGCGGAGGCGAGCTGCGTGTAGACGGCACCCTCCCCACCGGTATGGGTCAGCGTGCGGAGTAGGCCCGCCCCCTCGGGTACGATGCGGTCGGTGACCGTGCTTCCCGCTAGGTCGAAAAAGAAGGTGGGCCGACCGGTTTGGTCGAGCTCGTACCGCAGGTGGTGTAGTTCGGCGAGCGTATCCGGCCACACCTTTCCGTCTTCGGACCACTGCGGCCGACCGTCGAAGGCCACGACACTACCGAGGGCCCGGGCGGTTTGCGGCTCGCCCCGTTCGACCCACATATCGCCTACGTCCACAAAACCGCCCCGCCACATCTGTAGTAGACTTCCGTTGTGTAGATCGTAGCTGTAATGGGGACCGCCGGCCTCCCCGACGTTTACCACGTGGGTGCGCTTTTCGGTGAAGTCATACATCCGCGTGGGGGGGAAGTTGAGGAAGCTACGCAGCAGGTAGGGCCGGTCGTCGGTTTTCAACTCCAGGCCCTCCCCCACCGAAGGAGTGGTAACCGGGCGTCCCTCCGGCAGGTCGTTGAAGCTCACCGCCTCTCCCTCGCTATTCAGGTAGGCCAGGTTGAGCCGGTTCCAGCCGCCGTACTGGTAGTGGTCGATACGTACCTCGTGGGTGCCCTCGCTGAGTTGAATGGAGCCTTCGCCCTCGGATTCGTCGCTACGTCCCCCGAGGTCGACCACCGGCTGATCGTCGATATAAAAGCGGGTGCTGGAAGGAGAGAACATCGTAAAGGTGTACTTGCCAGCCTTGGGCACGTCAAGCTGGGAGGTGAAGCGCACGGCGTAGGCCGTGGGGCGATCGCGGATGGCGCCCAGATCGAAGCGGCCGATGTAGCCCTCACTAGCCGGCGTCATCGTGCCCCAGTTCGTCACGTCCTCGGGCTTACCGTCAATGGGATAGTAGGCGTAGTGAATCAGGGGCAGTTGAAGCTCGACCTCCCCGTTGCTCGCCAGCCTGGAGGACTTACCCGCCCGGTCGGAACTCCGTAAATCCGTGATGGACAGCGTGCCCGATTGGAGCGCTAGTACCAGCGGCCCATCACCCTGCCCACCGGTCGCCAGCGTTTCCTGGTAGTACACTAGATTGCCATTCAGGTAGGCAGCCACCAGCAGGGCGGGCGCATCGCCGCGGGCGGGCTGGTAAGCTAGCTCCAGGTCTTGCCACATGCCGGGCGAGGGTGCCGTGTTGCTGCGCCGCACGGCGGAATCGCCCAGCTCCAGCGCCGGCAACTGGATGGCAAAACTGTTGTCGAGCAGCAGCTCGGCCTGAGTCCCTTCACCGTAGCGAAAGCTGAAGGCTAGGGTCAACGCACCGTGCTCCGGCAACAGCTCGATGGTCGCGGGGCCCGTGGCGGTAAGAACGCCATTCTCCGCGGTCCATCCTTCTCCGCTGGGTAGTTCCGCCAGCGCGGTCAGTCCATCGGTCATTGCGGTCTCCTCCGTTTCGATGGTCTGTACGTCCAGGGGGTCGGAACTGCACGCCAGTAGGCAACTAAGGATAACGAACAGGAAAAACTTTGACATGCCCAAATGTAAAGGAAGTACCGGTTTATTTACTAGCTTGTCGTAAACTCTTCGCCATGAAACGCCGCCACGCCATCAAACTAACCGGAGCCGCTCTGGGTCTTTCTCCGCTCGCCTTCGCATGCCCCTCCCCGCAGGAGGAGGAGGCTGCACCCGCGGCCCCGCCCTTTACCCTAGCCTTTGCGCCACACGACGGGATGTTTCGCGCCAGCGCCGGGCCCGACGTTCTCGACCAGATCAATTACGCCGCCGACCTGGGCTTCCACGCCTGGGAAGACAACGGGATGCCGAAACGCGATGCAGCCATGCAAACTAAAATCGGCGAGCTACTCACTAAGCGGGGCATGACCATGGGCGTGTTCGTCGCCAACACGATCAACTGGACCGAACCCACCCTAACCAACGGGGCCGGCGAGCACCGCGATGCCTTCCTGAAAGATATCGAGGCGGCCGTGGAAGTAGCCAAACGCTGCAACGCTAAGCACATGACCGTCGTGCCCGGTTTCGTGCAACTGCGCCTGGAGCCCTTCTACCAGATGGCCAACGTGGTGGAAACCCTGAAGCGGGGCGCCGCCATTCTGGAGCCCCACGACCTCGTCATGGTGCTCGAACCCCTCAACTACCGGGACCACCCGGGACTGTTCCTGACCAAGGCGGCCCAGGCCTACGCCGTGTGCCAGGCCGTGGGTAGCCCCAGCTGTAAGATCCTCTTCGACATCTACCACCAGCAGATTCAGGAGGGCAACCTGATCCCGAACATCGACGCGGCCTGGGAGGAGATCGCCTACTTCCAGATCGGGGATAACCCCGGCCGCAAAGAACCCACCACCGGAGAGATCAACTACAGCCGCGTGCTGGAGCACATTCACGAAAAGGGCTTCACCGGCGTCTACGGCATGGAGCATGGCAACAGTTTAGAAGGTGAGGCCGGCGAGCAGGCCGTGATCGAAGCGTACCGGAAAGTGGATATTGTGGCGAAGTAAACGCCTGTATGTACCGACTCACTTACCTTTTCCCGCTGATTATTTGCTGGTCTTCCTGCGGCAATGAGCGCACTCCCCCACCGCCTACTTCCGATACGGAGGTGGCCGGTCCCGGCCTGCGCTCCGGGGCCGACGATACCAATGCACAGCGCAGTTTCGCGCAGCAGCGGGTCGATCGGGTTGACCGGATGTACCTGGAGGGCAGACTACGCTGCGACACTATCCGTTATGACTGTGCGGGGCAGGATCGCGGTGGTGTCTTCACCCGCTGTTACCTCGGCGATGACCTGGTGAAGGCGGACCACCTCGCTACCCCACCCCAGCCTACGCTAGTATACACCGAGGTGTACTACCTGGAGGACGGCGAGGTGTACTTTGCGGCCCTAGCCACCGATCCGCCGACGGAGCAGGGCGGCAGCCTGCCGACACTGGCAACCAGGTATTACTACGAGGGGAAGCTCATCGAGCAGAACGGACCGGAACTCCGCGGGGCGCTGGGTCCGCAAACAGTCCTTCGGGTCGGTAAGGAGGGCAGCTATACCTGCGACTAGTAGTTATTTGGCCGGGTACCAGTTTTCCAGCCGTACCTCGATGTCTGGATTCGCCTCCTGCACCAGTTGGCGAAAGGCTTCCACGTCGCTCTTCGTCTCGTCCTGGTTGCGGTAGTGGTAGGGGTAGACCACCCGCGGGGCAAAGTCCGCCACGGCACTGGCGGCCTGTTCGATATCCATCGTGTAGGGCAGATTCATGCACACGAAGGCTACGTCGATGTTTTCCAGGGCCCGCATCTCGTCCACGCCCTCCGTATCGCCGCTGAAGTAGTAGCGCTTACCATCCAGCTCCAGCACGTAACCGTTGAATTTGCCCCTGGGGTGGAAGTTCTCCTTAGGCGGGGGATTATAGGCCGCTACGGCGGTGACGGTCACGCCGTCGTCGCTAAATTCCTCCCCGTTAGCCAGTGCGTAGGTCGCGACAAAGGGGTTATCCGTCAGTGCATCGATCACGGCCTGGGGGGCAATGAGGATAGCGGCACTGAGGTCAAGTCCGGCCAGCGTGGCGGTGTCCATGTGATCGGGGTGGGTGTGGGTGATCAGCACCATATCGGGCGCGCCGTAGCTGGTGTAGCGCGCCGCCCCATTGTAGGGGTCCACAAAGATCACCCGATCACCCTGGGTAAGTACGGTAGAGGCATGAAAGATTGGGTGAATCGCCACGGTATCGGCTACACTACCCCCCCCCGGAATGGTAGCGAGGGCAGTGTAGGAAGTGGTAGCGTTGGGCTGCTCCGCACAACTTACGGTCAGTAGGGCGAGTGCGCAGGTGCAAAGCAGGTGGCGGGGGAAGTCAAGCATGAAGAGGTGAGCTTAGTTGTACCTACAACGAATGTGGGGGGTTGGGGTTGATGGCAGAGCGCAACCTCACATGCCGGGCACGATCATCACCGCATTTTGCATCAGCCGACTCGGTCCGCGCCAGAACATGCGGTAGTGGGGATTGTCCAGGAGGTACACGATCTTACCCTGGCCAAGGGTACGCACCCCGGCCCAGGTATTGCCCGCCAGTCGGTCGAGGTTCGGCTGGCTGGCGTAACCGGCGGCCAGGAGCGCGGTGGAGTCCGCGGCGTAGCGTCCCACACTCTGTAGCTCCGCCGCGGGCACCAGGGCACTGCTGCCAAACTTGAGGGTGTAGATTTGCGGTTTCAGACCAAATCCAAGGGGGTGGGTGACGTCGATACTTGCGTTGAGCGCCGTACCGGGCACCGTTTGTTTGCCGAAGTAGGCGGTACGGTCGGCAAAGGTCAAGTCGGCGGCTGCCTGGCTAGTGTCCCGTTCGGCTTTACGTAGTTCCTGCTCGTTAAACTTGGAAGTTTTGGTGAAGTACTCCGCGGTAGAGCCCACGGTAACCAGGGTACCGCCGGCGGAGATCCACGCCTTAAGCTGCCCTAGCTCCTCCTTGCCGAAGACAGCTTCGAGGTCATCGGTATCGGGCAGGATGAGCACGTCGTAGTCGTTCAGGGTGGCGTACCCGTAGCGGCTGCCGAACTTAGGCACCGCCGTCTGCCGCAGTAGCGAGGTGCGGATACGGGTCACCGGCAGGTGGGTCTCCCAGTCGAAGAGAAAATACACCTGGCCGCTCGTGTAAGTGTCAAAGGGCGGCTCTACCAGCATGGCTACCCGGGGGTTAGGTAGCGGGAAGTTGCGGGTGCTAGCCAGGTCGTTACCCGCCCGCATGCGACCGGTAGCAAAGGCGTGAATCTGGAGCCCGTGGTCGTCGGCAAGTTGGCGCATTAGCGCAGGAAGGGTGTCGGCGTGTTCCAGGTTACGCCCCCGCAGTACGATCAGGGTTCCGGCGGAAAATGTACGGCCATCGTCAGCGGTAAAGGATTGTAGTGCAGCGCGTACCCGCAGTCCCGCTTCCCACAGCGCGGAGAGGGCCCGCGGTGCCTGCCGCTGCGACCAGTCGATGACGTAGGCGTAGACCGCCTCCGAACCACCGAGTCCGGATACCTCTCCCCGGCGCTCGATCACGGTGACCGGTTCGGTATTCACCTGAATCGGACGGCTAAAACTGTAGGCCTCCAGGTTGTACGCCAGCGGCGCCGACCAGGTGCTCATGTCGTACATCACACTGTCCTCTATTTCGAGCGAGCGGCTCATGATGCTGTTGAGAAACAGGTGGCGGGCCTGCTCGGTAGCGATGATGAGGCTACCGGCCGGGTGGGTGCGCTCGGTAGTGGTGCCATCACGGTAACTGATACCGGTGGCGGTGAGATCCTCCGTTGTCCGCTCTACCTCCACTCCGTTGAGCAATAGCATCTGCAGAACGTCGTCGACGTAGTCGCTTCCATCGTTTTCGATCAGGTAGCCAGTGGTGCCCTCCTTGCTTGTTAGGGGGTTCCAGGCGGCCAGGCTGTATTCGATCAGCGCACGTCGGTTGGCGGCCGCGGTCTTCACCTGGGCCATACTGGTGGTGTAGTGGTCCCAGATGCGCTGCCGTAGCGTGAGTACGTAGCCGTCCTCGGTTTCCACGGCCCGGCCCGCGGCGATCCCGCCCTGCTCGGTGAGCATGCCGATGGCGCCCATCACGGAGGGGTAACTGCTGCCGTAGCTGGGGTAGAAGAAATCAAAGCGGTCGCGGGTGAAGTAGCTCACGCCCTGGGCATCGAAGCGCGCGATATTAGCCCGGCCGAAGGTATCAGCCCAGCTTTCGTAGGCATCGGGTAGCAGTAAATTACGCGGCGTGGTGCCGGGCACGGTGAAGTAGTTGCCATCGTAGCCCTGTTCGTGGTAATCGGTATGTACGCTGGGCATCCAGCGCTGATATACTCCGGTATGTCCCCGGCTCTCGGGGTGCACGCCCCACACCCAGTCGCGGTTCAGGTCGAACCAGTAGTGGTTCGTGCGCCCGTTGGGCCAGGGGGCGTGGTGCTCCAGGTCGTTGGGGTCCTCCCCCCCCGTAGCCCGCGCCATGCCGTTGTACCAGTAGACGTAGCGGTCACGTCCGTCGGGATTGATACAGACAAAGAGGAGGATAACGCTGCTATCCAGGGCGGCCACCGTAGCGGGGTCTTCGCTGGTGGCTAGTTCGTAGGCTACCTGTAGGGCAGCCTCGGTGCTACTGGCCTCGTTGCCGTGGATGTTGTAGCTGTAGCTATTGATGACCGGCTGATCCTGCAGCACCCGTTGCACCTCTCGTTCATTTCCGCCCCGGAAGCTATTTACCAGCAGGTGCTGGTTTTGACGGATTTCCTCCAATCGGTTCATGTTGGCCGCACTAGTCACCGTGAGCAGCACCAGTGGGCGTCCCTCGTAGGTACTGCCGTACCGCTCGGATCTGATCCGCGGGCTCTGCTCCGCCAGGTAGTCAAAATAACTCACTGCGGTAGCGTACTCGGTAAACCGTTCCCCCAGTCGGTACCCCAGAAACTGCCGTGGGGTGAGCACCTCCGCCGCACCCATATTATCGGGAAAGTCAAAGCGCTGGTAGGGATCGAGTTGAGCAAAGATGCAATTATAAAAAATAAAGAAAATTACGACTGAGTAAAAACGCATAGACGGTTGACTAGTGTAGGAGCGTAATGTACACAGCAGGTAAGAATCCGATTAGGTAACGAAGGGTGATCGGTACGTATAACGAGCTGACCGTTCACCCCGGTAAAGCTACCGTTCCGTTAAAGGGCAGGTTAACTGCGGGCAAAAGGTGCAATTTTAGGGTAGTAACTGCTGCTATACCTTCGTCTCTCATTAATTTGGTTTTCAGCGTCTCTCTCCACACAAATTTAAGTTTAGCCCTTGATCTGCAAGTTTACCTACGGATATACCGCCTGCCCTGGCTAGCTACTTGGGGCATGCCCGCATAGCCGTTCCATCCGCTTACGGAATGGAAGGAGTTTCACTGATACCAGCACATTCACATTCGTCAAACATGTTAAAACTCAAGATTATGGCCTGTCTGCTGCTCCTTGCAGCTACGGGCTTCGCCCAGGGCCGGTGCCAGCGGGGCAACTGCTATAACGGGGAAGGAGTACTTCGCTTTGCGGATGGTGCCCTGTATTCCGGTGCTTTTCGCGCCGGTAAGTTCGAGGGGGTGGGTACCCTTACCTATCCCGATGGGTCGATCTACACCGGTAGCTTTGTCCAGCAATTGCAGCAGGGTCAGGGCAGACTAATTGACGCAACCGGCAATCGCTACGAGGGCAGTTGGCGGAGCGGAAAACGCGACGGTAAGGGAGAGCTAGCCTACATCGACGGCAGTCGTATCGTAGGTACCTGGCGGGACGATCAGCTCGAGGGGGAGGTGACGTTCACCTTTGCCAATCGCGACTACTACCGTGGCCACATGAGTGGCAACCTGCTGCACGGCCCCGGCACGATGCAGTACGCCAGCGGCGATGAATACCGGGGAGAGTGGACCGACAACCTGCCCCACGGTAAGGGTAGCATGCGTTACGCTAACGGCGTGGAAGTGAGTGGTGACTGGGTGCGCGGCGAGCTACAAACTAATTGGGCCGCACTAGGCTTCACTGGGACCACGGACGGCCTCGTTTCCTGCAACGAGGGCTGTCCGGACGGACCGGGGCGCTTCACCTACTCCAACGGCACGATCTACGAAGGGCAATTCCGCAGCGGCTCACCCAATGGGGCCGGCACGGTGCGCTTCACTACCGGCGATACTTACTTCGGCAACTTCAGCGGCCACCGGCCCAACGGCCTGGGGGTGATGCACTACGCCAGCGGTCAGATCGAGGGTGGTATCTGGCAGGATGGCTCGCTCTACCGCGAACTCTACACCTCCAGTACGGAACCGGCCGACCTGGCGGTGACCGCCTTTGACCCCGAGGTACGGGTATGGGCGGTAGTCGTGGGCTGCGCCTTTTACCAGCACATGAAGACCCTACGCTACACGGATGACGACGCCTACCAGGTCTACGCCTTCCTCAAAAGCGTGGAGGGAGGTGCCCTGAGCGATGACCAGGTCCGGGTGTTAATCGACGAGGAGGCCACCCACGACAATATTCTAGCCGCCATGCGTGAAACCTACCGGCGGGCGGACGAAAACGACGTGATTCTATTCTACTTCAGCGGCCACGGACTACCGGGGTCCTTCCTTCCCGTAGACTACGACGGTCAGCTTAATGCACTGCGCCACGAGGACGTCCACGACGCCCTGCTCGAAAGCCGTTCCCGCCACAAACTGGTGATCGCCGATGCCTGCCACAGCGGCAGCCTGGCCGCCCGTAGCGGCGGGAGTAGCAGCGAGACCCTATCCAATTACTACTCCGCGCTGACCGACGCCCAGGCCTCCACCGCGCTGATGATGTCAAGCAGGAGCGAGGAGATCAGCATGGAGGACGGTGGACTGCGCGCCGGCGTATTCAGCCACTACCTGATACGTGGCCTCAAGGGAGAGGCAGACGCGAATGGGGACCGCCTGGTGTCCATCCAGGAACTGTTCGCCTACGTACACCGTGAGGTGCGGGGGTACACCGGCAACATCCAAACGCCGACCCTCACCGGTACCTACGATGAGCTGATGCCGGTTTCTGCAGTACGTGACCGGTACTAATTGTCGCGGCGGTAGACGTAGTACTCCACGGCCCGCGGAGCGAAGGATACACTCTTGGTGGACTCCGGTACCCGCGTCAGCGTCAGGGGGATCGTATTATCCTTACCGGCCGTGCGCATCTGACTTAGGTCCGCCTCCACGCGAAAGTCGATCATCGAGTACCGACCGAACTCACTTTCAGGAATGGTGAGGGTCACCGTAACATGATTGGGAAATACCCGCACGGAATCGCCGGGCGGCGCATGGTCCAGGGCAATGGGCACGCTGAGTTGCTGTTCGATGAACGCCTCGACGGGAAGACCTATCCGCACCTCCTGGTAATTGAGGGTGAGCCCCGGGGGCGCTTGCATCAACGGGGCAGTCACCACCGTATTTTGCTCAACGTTCTCCAATACTACCTCCTGGGTAGGCCAGCTGCTAATCTCCGCCAGGGCATCGGCCGAGCCATTTACCGTGATGCTATCCGGCAGAACGGTGGGCCGGTCGGGACTGAAGTAGCCCGCAACGTAGGTCGCCCGGAGATTGGGCACCACCGGCACCCGTTTACCATCGCGCGGGGTGGTCAGCAGCTGAGCGGATTCGAAGCCCATGCTGACCACAGTTACATCCCCACTACTTAACTGTCGGCTGATTTCCTGCCGCAACAAATTATTACTGAGTAGTAACTCCTGTTGATCGTCCACGTCGATGGTGACGTCCAGCGTGTGACCCCGCACACTTTCCCAGATCAGGTTCCAGCCCCGGCCGGCCACCTGAACGGGTACCGACTGCGGCGGCGTACCGGCGATCACCCGCTCGGGACTCACGACGTAGCTTAGGCGTACATCCTTACTGATTTCATACTCCTGGGAGAGGTTTAGGATCAGCCAGAACACGAAGGCCAGTCCCATACAGATCAGCAGGACCTGCCGATCGGTGGTGGCCATATTGCGTAGGGGCAGCCTATGCGTCAGTCTTTGCAGGATAGATCGCATCGGTAAGCTCCTTCGAAATGGCGTTTTTGGTGACCTGAATGTACGTTTTGTTGCCGACGTTGAGGGTCACTACCTGCTCGTCCACCTTATCAATGAGGCCCAGGATGCCACTGGCGGTTACCACCCGCTGGCCCTTGGTGAGTCCGCTCATGAATTCCTTTTGCTGCTTACTACGCCGCCGCTGGGGCAGGATCATGGTAAAAACGAGCACCGCCAGCATGGCGATCATAAAAAATCCGTTCGTGAAGAGGCCTCCGCCGGCCTGTAGGTATAGCATACGGTTGAGATTTAGGGTACCACCTCACCGCTAAGGTATAGCGTAGTTTGGGGTGGGGTGGTGTTAGCGTGCAGGACCACCGCACGGTGTTGATGCCCGAGCGTGGCGGAGGTACGGAAGGTCACCTCTACACTTCCACTCGCGCCGGAATCGATAGCTTCGGTCGGGTACCGACTCACCGTACAACCGCACGAGCTCGCCACCGCACCGATGCGTAGCTGCGCCGGCCCTTCGTTGGTAAAGGTAAAATGGTGGCGCACGGTTGTACCGGCCCGCACCCGGCCGAAACGGAAGTCCGTATCCGTAAAGGCCAGCGTGGAGCCGGTGTCTAACGGGGTCGCCACGGCTCGCTCCTCCCGGCGAACGTACCTAGCCGTAGTATCCGCCAAAGATGGGGTAGCTTCCACCCGCTGTTCATCTTCCACCGTACCACAACCGAGATAAATTACGCCAATCCCCAGCACTAACCATTTAACCATTCTGCTTATCGCTCATGAGGGGGCCAAGATACGGCCAGGCCCGGGGGCGGTTCACCCACATGTCCTACCTTAGGACCCCACCACCTGCTAGATTCGTACGCACCGCAGCGCCTATGCGATTATTCCTCGTTGGCTTCATGGGGTCCGGAAAGAGCCATACCGGCCGGGCCCTCGCCGAACTGATGGGTATGCCCTTCATCGATCTGGACGATTACGTTACGGCCAGAGCCGGCATGCCGATCACCAAAATCTTCGCCCAGCACAGCGAGGGCTACTTTCGCGAGCTCGAACGCGAGGTGCTGCTCAGCCTCGCTACCCTACCCATGTTCGTCATGGCCACCGGTGGCGGCACGCCCTGCTACCACCGACTGATCGAGGAGCTGAATCGCATCGGCACCACGGTCTTCCTCGACGTTGCGGTCGAGTTGCTGCTCGAGCGGCTCCGCCCGGAGGCGGCCCACCGCCCCCTACTCGCCTCGGCCACGGACCTCCGGCAGGCCATCGCAAGCAAACTGGCCGAACGTCGGGGCTGCTACGAAAAAGCGCAGCTTAGGGTCCGTATTGACAACCGGACCACGGACGTAGCGCGTTTGGTCTACGACCATCTCCTCCGCTCCTCCCCTACCTGATCCTATGCGCCTACTATTTCCTCAGTTGCTGGTCCTGCTAGCCGCCGGTTTTCTTTCCGCTCAGGCCACTACCGGCACCGGACTCTACTTCATCGGCTTTACGGACAAAGCCATGGACGAGGCGGACTACCCCTACAGCATTGATCGTCCGCAGGAGTTCCTCAGCGCACGTGCCCTCGCCCGTCGCCAGAAGCACGGTGTAGCCGTTACGGAGCTCGACCTACCGGTCAATCCAGCCTACGAAACGGTCCTCACCGAGCAGGACTTACCCATCTGGCTACGCAGCAAGTGGATGAATGGCGTAGTCATCGCCGCTACCCCCGAGCAGTACGCCAGCGTGCGGGAGCTTCCCTTCGTTGACACTTCATTCTATGCGGCCCCCCTACAGTACGAGCGCGCCAGTCGACTGCCCGTTCGTCCGCGACTCGACCGCCCGGCCCCGCGCGTCGATCCCGTACCCGTAAACGAAAAATTCTACGGCTTCGGGTGGAAGAACCTGGCTCACCTCGGTGGCGATAGTCTTCACCAGATGGGCTTCCGCGGAGCGGGCGTTCTCGTCGCCGTTTTCGATGGCGGTTTTCCGGATGTCGGCTACAAGGATTTTCTGGGCTACGATCAAGCCGAAGCCGTGCCCGCTAATTACGATCTGGTGGAGCAGGACACCACCGCCCTGGACGGCTCCACCCACGGAGCTACAGTACTCAGCACTATGGCGGCGCACCATCCTTTCTTCTTCATCGGCATGGCGCCCGAGGCCCGTTACCTCCTCTTCAAAACAGAGAACAGCCGCGGCGAACACCGCATGGAGGAAGTCAACTACGCCATCGCCCTGGAGCTGGCCGACAGCGCCGGCGTGGACCTGGTCAACAGTAGCCTGGGGTACACCACCTTCTCCGACACCACCATGAACTACCGCTATACGGACCTGGACGGCCGCCACAGTCCCGCCTCGCTGGCCATCGACCGGGCGTTTGACCGGGGGATGATCGTCGTGACGAGTGCCGGCAACAATGGAGCCGACGCCTGGAACTACATCGGTACTCCGGCCGACGCCACCCAGGCCTTCAGCATCGGGGCCCTTGACGATACCGACGAGCGCGCCTACTTCAGCAGCTTTGGCCCTACGGCGGACGGCAGGATCAAACCAGACGTTAGCGGGCCCGGCGTCATGGTCGCGGCCGTTGCCGCCAACGGTCAGGGCCTCACCGGGGCCAACGGTACCAGCCTGAGCGCTCCCCTAATCACTGGCCTCGTGGCCTGCCTCCTACAGGCCGTTCCCCGCGCCACCAACCAGCAGATCCTTGACGCCATTCGCGCCACCGCCTCCCGGGCTCAGTCGCCCGATGACTCTGTCGGCTACGGGTTACCTAACTTCACGGCGGCCTACCGCTACCTGCGGGCCGAGCTGGAATAAGTTTGTGACTTTTTACCCGCGGCGCTTGCGGCTCCGGCCCACTCTTCTTATTTTTGGGAAATCACGACATGACGGGTCCGCCCCGTCACCGCTTGTTTTATTTGGTATCAGTAAGTTGGAACGAGCCCCGGCCCCGCAAGGGATGACCGGGGTTCTTTAGTTCACCGGCTACCGCCGAAAGGTTAGCCGCTCGCCGCGCACCGATTCATCCACCCGGCCAGCGGCGTAAGCCAGCCGCCCACTCACGATCGTCTCCCGCACCCTGCCCCGGAAGGTCTGCCCCTCGAGCGGCGACCACCCCACGTGGTAGCGGATGTTATCCGGGGCCACCGTCCATTCCGTGCGCGGGTCATACACCACCACGTCAGCCCACATGCCGGCATCGAGGTAGCCCCGCCGGTCGATCTGGAAACACATGGCCGGGGCGTGGCACATTTTCTCCACGATCCGCTCCAGACTGATCTGGCCAGCTTGCTCCAGCCGCATCATCATATCCAGGCTATGCTGCACCAGGGGCAGACCGCCGGGTGCGGCGAAATAATCGCGCTGCGCCTTCTCTGCGGCCGTGTGCGGAGCGTGGTCGGTGGCGATCACGTCGAAGTGGTCGTCCAGCAGGGCGGGCAGGAGGGCCGCCCGGTGGTGCTCGGACTTGATGGCCGGATTGCACTTGATCTTATTGCCCAGGCGGGCATAATCGTCGGCGTTGAAGGTGAGGTGGTGCACGCAGACCTCGGCCGTGATGCGCTTTTCCTCCAGCGGGATATCGTTGCGGAACAGCCCCACCTCATCGGCCGTGCTGATGTGAAGGATATGCAGGCGGGTATTGTGCCGCTTCGCCAGCGCTACGGCCAGGGAACTGCTCCTCAGACAGCCCTCGGCCGAGCGGATGTTCGGGTGCTCCCGGACGGGGATGTCCGTACCGTACTTCTCGCGGGCCCGGGCGGCATTGTGACGAATGGTAGCTTCGTCCTCGCAGTGGGTAGCGATGAGCAGGGGGCTCTGGGCGAAGAGCGCATCGAGCGTCTTTTCGTTGTCGACCAGCATATTACCGGTACTACTTCCCATAAAGATCTTTAGGCCACAGACCGTCTGCGGATCGGTGCGTATCGCCTCGTCCAGGTTGTCGTTCGACGCACCCATGTAGAAGCTGTAATTGGCTACGCTACCGGCCGCCCCGATACGGTATTTCTCCTCCAGCAGTAGCTGGTTGAGGGTATTCGGCTTGGTATTCGGCATCTCCATAAAACTGGTCGTCCCGCCCGCAACGGCTGCCCGCGCTTCGGAGGCAATGGTGGCTTTATGGGTCAGCCCCGGCTCGCGGAAGTGCACCTGATCGTCGACAATACCGGGCAGCACCAGACAGCCGTCAGCGTTGATCTCCCGGTCGGCCGCCACGTCAATCGTACCCCCCACCCGCTCGATAAATCCGTCGCGGATCAGCAGGTCACCCTCCTCCCGCTGTCCCCGGTTAACGATCATTCCGCCCTTAATGAGGATACTTCCGCCTGCCATTTGTTCTGTTTTCGCGCCAAAGTACCCCACCCCTACCGACTTTAGGGAACCATTAATACCTCCCTAACAAAATTTAAGAACCGCGGGTGCAACCTTTGGGGTACGGTCGTCGCCCTTACTCACAAAGCGGGCGGGGCCGCCGGTGCAATCTCTTTAGAACAACAAAATCCCTATGCCATGAGACGCTTATCCATCCTCATTCTGTTTCTAGCCCTTGGCGGACTGCTGCGGGCGCAGGACTCCCCTACCCTGGCTATGACGGTCGCCGCGCCAACGGGTACCTACGCAACGCTCCCCGCTAAGACTACTAACAGCACGGTCAGCACCCGCTACAGCCTGCGGCGCGAGCGCACCCTCTTCGGCGATCTCGACCTTTCGGGCCTATGGGGCGGACCTACCTATAATTATTCCGCCACGGGCGACGACTGGGCGCTGGTACGCGGCGGCTTTGGCGGGCTCGAACTCGACGACGAGGTGTTCATCGGCTACGGTGGTTGGTCGTCGCGGGATGCCTTTACCACCGACGAGGCACTGCCCACGGGGGACCGGCCCACGTATGACTTCCGCCACGGAGGCTTTATCGTGGCCTACAGCCCCGGGGCGGACAACACCATCCACCCACGGATCACCACCATTCTCGGCCCCGGTCGTATCCAGGGCAGCTATACCGGTGAAGATGGAACGGTGACGGACTTCCGCGAGCGGATGTTCGTCGGTCAGGTCATGGCCGGCGCGGAGTTAAATCTATTCCAGTGGTTTCGCCTGGGCATCGAGGGGGGTTACCGCTTTGCCAGTGGCGTGAACGACGTTCCGAACGTGACGGCCAACGACGTCAGTGGTGCCGTGGTGCAGATTGAGGCCCGTTTCGGGATCAGCTGGTAGCGCTATGGCCGTTGCACCGGCGACCCCGCCCTAAGTGTTTTTTACGATCTTGCGCGCCGCATGGAGCATAGTAAGATCAAACACGTAGCGATCGCCGGCAATATTGGAGCCGGTAAGACGACCCTCTGCCGGCAGCTCGGGCACCACTTTGGCTGGGAGATACACTACGAGAGTGCGGAGAATAATCCCTACCTGAGTGACTTCTACAACGACATGAAGCGCTGGAGCTTCAACCTACAGGTGTACTTCCTGCACAACCGCTACAAACAGATCCTGGAGATACAGGATGGCAACCGCACCGTGATCCAGGACCGGACGATCTACGAGGACGCCAACATCTTCGCCCCGAACCTGTACGGGATGGGCCTGATGACGGAGCGCGACTACGAGAGCTATTCGGAGCTGTTTCGCACCATGACCAGCCGCATCGAGCCTCCCGACCTGCTGATCTACTTACGGGCCGGCATCGGTACCCTCGTGGCCCACATCGAGAGCCGCGGCCGCGACTACGAGGGCAGTATGAGCCTGGACTACCTTAAGCAGTTGAACCGCCGCTACGAGGACTGGATCGCCGGATACACCGACGGTAACATCCTGATCATCAACGTCGATGAGGTTGATTTTGCCAATAAGAAGGAGGACCTGGGGCGGGTGATCAATATGGTGGACGGTAAGCTGCACGGTCTGTTCCGGTAGCGACCGTGTAGCCGTCGCTACAGCGCCGAGGCCAGGTCGATGTACACCCCCTCCCGCACCGGTGGGGAAATACTCTGCAGATACTCCGAGCGCTGCGCCTGGCTATTTTCGACGAAGGGGCGGATCTGGAACAGCCAGATCTTATCATCCTGAAAACCAAGCTCCACGTCGTAGGGCCCCTCGGAACTGACGCCCGGAGCCGTGGGCATTACCTCCTCAATGCGCTGCCCGAGCTGGTAAAGGTCGACGAGATTTTGCTGGTTTAGGATGGGCCGGTCGAAGGCAGCCGGCACCATCACGCTGCCCCCGGTGGCGGGGAGGCGGCGGTGCAGCCGTTCGCGGGCGGGGGCCTGCAGGGTGAAGCGGCCGGTGTGGTCGAGCAGGTAGGACTCGGCGGCCTGTCCATCGACGGCCCCACCGGCGCCCCGGCTGAAGGCTACGGTGATATCGTCCTGGTTGCCGGTGGTAACCCCCTTGGTGATCATGACGCCCGAGTAGTCGACGTCGACGCTGGGAATGATGAGGATGCTGGGAAACACATTTTCGGGATTGAGAAGGTAGCGCTGCCGCCAGCGGTAGCTCCGCTCGGTGTAGGGACTGGCCCAGACTTCCTTGATGCCGTTGAGAATGGCCGTTTCCTTGACGACGTTGAAAACGGTCTTGTTGAGCCCGGCGCCGGTGAAGTCGGCCAGGTCCTCCATGTTGGTATCGGAGCGAAGAAAAACGGGCACGGCGCCAAAGCGGTCGCCGAGTACCTCACTGAATCCGCTCCGGAGCTGGGCGATGAGCTTACCCTGGATCCTAATTTCGGTAATGGCCTCGCGCAAAATGGCAAGTTGCTCCAGGGTGTAAGCCTCTACCTCGGCCTCGCTACTACCCTGCTGTTCCATGGCCCTGGCCCGAATAAAGCGGTCGTTGAGAAAAGTCCAGTAGGAGGTACCGGCCGGCTGGCCCGGCATCTGCTGGTCGAGGTGATCACGGAATACGCCAAAGGGGATGACGAGGCCTTCCACTACCTTATCGGGAAAAAGGCGTTTGAGCTGACCTAGGTTGGCGGCCTTAGGTCCACAGCGGACACCGCTATCCTCACTCCCGACGCTGCGCATATTGAGGATATCGCGGGTGCTGAGGTCGATGCGGTCGACGGGAACGCGGATGCGCTCCTGGTTGCGTTCCTTGACGGCGAAGAGTTCGCGCTCCGTATCATTCATCTCACCGACCGGTTTCATGATCACCGCGCCGGAGGGCGAGACGGCGTAGAAGACCTCCTGGCCGGCGTAGGCCTTCAGCTCCTGGAATTGCTGCTCGGTTAGTACGGCATTGGGAATGCCAAGGTTTCGCGCCAGCAGCTGGACGTGACTGACCATATTGCCCTCGCTGACGGTGAGGATACCGCCTACGGGTTTGAGGTCGGCCGGAGGGCGGCTAAAGACGAAGATGTCGCGGTTATTGACCTCCACCTCGTCCGGGGTTCCCTCAAGGAGGTGAAGCACGCCGCGGGCGTAGCCGGCGTTGAGTCCGCGGGCCTGGGCCTGGGTGGCAATATCGAGGATGGCGTTGCCGGACTCGCTGTTGTTGGCCAGCCAGTCGCCGAGCTCGCCCACGGCCTGTCCGAGCGGCAGCAGCACCGAGGCGCGGATGCGATCGTCGAGAAAGCCCAGCGCCATCGGCTCGAAGGCAGCGTAGCGGGCTACGACGTCGGCGTAGGTAGCGCGGTTGGTCGCCGTGCCCCACTCGACGAAGCGGCGGGCGTTATCTAGGTAGGCGGTGAGCATATGGGGCCATACGTACTGGTAGTTCGGATCGGCTAGTAGCGGTCCGCCGGCGTCGTGTTCCCAGAGTTCGACAAAGCCGGCACCGGTAGCCGCCTGGCCCAGGTAGCAAATCTTTTCCATCTGCTCGCGGGCCACCGTAGGCTGCCAGTTTCCGGCGCTACGGAAGATTAGGTCACCGAGTTCGTTGTTGATGTCCAGTAGGGTGAGCCGGTGCGCGGCGCGCCGACCGTCACTGGCAAGACTACGGCGGACGGCCAGGCTGAGCTCGGTGGCAGCGGTAAGCCGAGCCACGGAATGGTCCCGTCCGGTAGTATCGGATTGGGTCGCAACGAAGGTAGCGATACGGCGGTGTAGTGTGTCGGACTCGGGCAGGCTGGTGAGTAGATCGGTGATGCTTGCCAGGCCGTTACCCCCGTAGGCGTCGTCGATGTCAGTGGCTAGTTCCGCAGCAGACTCGTATAAGTTGTTGTCGCGGAGCTTACCTTCGTGGGCGGTCATAAAGTCGCGAATGGCCGCGGCGTCCTCGGCACCCGGGCGACCGTGGATCTTGATACGGAGATCCATAAAGGCGGGGTAGCGGTCGGCAATCTCCTTGGAGCGTGCGCGGATGCGCTGGTTCAGGTCTGTATCGCCGCGGTGCGGAATGTCGCGCGCAGCCTGCGCCACTAGGTAATAGTCAGTACGCAGTACCTCCTCCCGCGCCAGGAGCCACTGTAAGAACTTGCGGCCCCACTCCTCCTCGTCCTCTACCTGGAAGGCCCCGCGGTAGAAGCGGGCCTGTTCGAGGATCCAGCCGTTGTCTACGCCGACTAGGTAGTTATTCAGTTGGTACTGCTTGAGGCGGTCGTGGTCCTGCTCAGCATCCCAGAAGCTGGCGTAGCGGGTATCGGTGAGGATCTGTCCGAAATACAACCCTTGGTTACGCATCAGGCGATCGACCGCCGGCTTGTAGTCGGCGTGCTGGTGGGCGCGCGGGTCGTCAGGACAGGGGTCGCGGGCTGCGCGGGTGCTACCGTCGGAGCAAAACCAGTAGATCCCCTTGTAGGGACCGCGGGCGTCGCTACGGTACTCAGCAATCAGTTGCCCTATTTCAGTATGCGTGAGTGGCTCCTGGGCAGGGACGATCGTAGAACAAAGAAAACAACAGAATAGACCGACGAACCGACTTAAAGCAGCGGGGCAACACATGATGGGAGTACTTTGGGACGTAGAACACTTAGGCGGTACAAAAATACGCTATAGGGCTAACCGTGGGCATCCTGCTATATTGCACCCCCGCGGTAGAAGCCGCAACCCGAACATTTGGCACAACAACTACTTTTTACCGACTAAACACACACCTATTCTGTGCTCGTACTCCGAATAATTGCCTACGCGCTTGGCTTCATTGGCGTAGTCGGCACACTGATGCCCTTCCTCAAATACGATGACTGGTGGATTCGTGGCTTCGACTATCCACGGCAGCAACTGGTGGTCATCCTGGCGGGCTCAGCCATATTCTGGGGTCTATCGCGGCACTACAGTCCGGCGATGAACTGGACGGTGGGAATCATTCTGGCCGCCGCTACCCTCTACCAGGCCTTCCGCATCTATCCCTACACCCCCCTACACGAAACGGATGCCCGCAACGCCGAGCGCACCGAACAAACCGACCGGCACCTCACGCTGATGATCTCCAATGTGCTGCAGACCAACAAACGCACCGACCTGGTAATCAGCGTCATTAAGGAGAATGACCCGGATGTCCTCCTCACCGTGGAAACCAACGGCTGGTGGGAAGAGAAACTTACCGAGGGTATTGGGGAGGACTATCCCTACCGGGTACCCGTGCCCCTAGAGAATCTATACGGCATGCACCTCTGGAGCAAGATAGAGCTCATCGACCCGGAGGTGAAGTACCGCATCAAGGACGATATACCTAGTATTGACACCCAGGTGAGACTCGAGAACGGGCGCATCGTCGACCTCCATTTTCTGCACCCCATGCCCCCTAGTCCCTCCGAGGCGTACGCCAGCACGGGGCGCGACGCAGAACTCTCCCTGGTGGGGCTCGAGGTGCGGGATAAACCCGACCGTACGACGATCGTGGCCGGAGACATGAACGACGTGGCCTGGAGTCACTCCTCGCGCTTGTTTCAGCGCCTGAGTGGGCTGCTCGATCCCCGGCGGGGCCGGGGCTTGTTCTCGACTTATCACGCCGAATACGCCCTGCTACGGTGGCCGCTGGACCACGTATTCCATTCCAGCGATCTAGCGGTTTTGGAGCTGAAGCGGCTGCCTTACGTAGGCTCCGATCACTTCCCCGTGCTGATCCGCTTCAGTTACGAGCCTGAAGCGAAGGCCAAGCAGGGAGATGCACCCGAGGGAGATGACCTGGAAGAAGCGGAAAAGACCATCGAGATGGGCAAGCGGAAGCAGGACGATGCAATCATCAAGGGGCAGGACTAATTCGCAAAAGGATGTCACTGTAAGTCTGCATCACCGTGGTCACTACGCCCCGTCGTGTATCTTTGCTCCCCTAAACCAAGCTCCATGAAAAACGTCGTTTCTCAGCGCTTCATCAAATGCCACGATAAGCTCAAAGCGGAGAAACGCATTCGGTCTAGCCGCGCCTTTGCCCTTTCCCTGGACTACCTCCCCCAGTCGCTCAGTGAAATCCTCAAGGGACGCCGCGACGTGACCATCGAGCTGCTGCGGCAGGCCATCGCCAAGTACAAGCTCAATCCTGTCTACATCTTCACCGGCGACGGCCCCATGTTCATGACCGAGGAAAGTAACCAGAATTTCCGGGTATTGACCACGATAACTACCCCGGACGCCGATGAGCTCATCGTGCACGTGCCCCTGCCGGCGCAGAGCGTCTACGCCACTGAGCTCAGTGACCCGTCGTTTGTGGAAAGTCTACCCACCTACAGCCTGCCGGACTATAAGTACAAAGTGGGCACCCACCGCAGCTTCGACGTACCCGGCGATAGCATGGAGCCTACGCTGTTCGAAGGGGATAAGGTGGTCTGCGCCTTCCTGGAACCCACGCTCTGGCAGAGTGGTATCAAGGACAATTATGCCTACGTAATCGTGACCCGTAGCGACGTGGTGGTCAAACGGGTGCGGAACTACCTAGCCGATAGCAAGGAGTTGGAGGTTATTTCGGACAACAGTTTCTACGACACCTACCGTATTCCCCTAAGTGATCTCCGCGAGATTTGGTACGTCCGCGCCCGCATCACCCCCTTCCTGCCCTCGCCGCAGAACATTCAGCGCTACGTGCACGACGAGATGAGCGAACTCAAAGCCACCATCGCCCAACAGGGCAAACTGATCAGCCGCTTAGGTGTGAGCGTGGAAAAGGTACTCAACCGTGGCCGGGATTAGTCTACCACCGCCCGCCAGTGTAGCCACTGGTCGTCATTGAGTACCCGTAGCGTGTATACCCCGGCTAGTAGGCTGCCCCCAGTGCGGGAATGGTCTTCCTAAAGTAAGGGTCAAACTGACAAGTTTACCGGATGGTGAGGCGGGTGGTCACCGTGCGGTTACCATCGCTTACCCGTACCGCGTACATACCGGCCTGAAGATCGGCGGTGGGCAGGAACAGGCGGCTGTTCCCAGTAGCACGGATCTCGCGCACGAACTGTCCGGCAACGGAGTAGATCTGAGCGGTCACTCGATCGGCATTCCAGTCGCGGCCTAGTTGCAGGGTCACGTTTGAGCCGTTGGCGGGGTTGGGGAATAGGGTAAGGGCGATTTTGCTGCCACCGGCATCCACGACGATTACATCGGAGAAGGCCTCGGTGCCGTCGAAGTCGACCTGACGGATGCGGTAGTAGTTCAGTCCCGAGCTGTAGTCGTAGTCGTTAAACGAGTAGCTCAGAGCGGTTTGACTGTCGCCGGCGCCGTCGATCTGTCCGATGGCCACGAAGGCACCACCGGCCACGCTACGCTCAATCTGGAAGTAGTCGTTGTCGGACTCGGTGGCGGTGGAGAATACTAGATCGATGCTGCCGCTGCCGAGGGCGCCGGTGAAGGCTAGCCATTCTACGGGGGCGGCGGCTAGGCAGCCCTTTCCGGGCTGGTCCTGGCAGTTGGAGACGAAGGTGGGTTTGTCTTCGCAACCTCCGGTGTTATTGTTGATAGTCACCGCATTATTCGTACCATCTACCTGTTGGCCGTTAACGATCAGTTCACAGGCGATCTCGCAGCAGTCGCTGAGGTTTGGGTTGTTGGTGATGGTCAGGAAGTTGGCCAGCGTGTCAAGACTTCGGATTCCGGATAGATCGGAAACCAGTCCGATCGAGTTAAGGATCAGCGACTGCCCTTGCGTCAGTCTTCTAAAACCCTCCAAATTGGTCAACTGAGGGTTATTCTCTACACGAATGTCACCAGCGACGGTCCGTAGTCCATTTCCCGGTGCGTTGCCACCCAGGCGAACGAACGTATTGAGGATAGCGTTGTCGAATATGGTCAAGTCGCCGCTTAAGTTAGTTGTCGCGGCAAAATTGCCGGGTCTCGTCAAATTTGGATTGGCCGATATGTTGAGATTACCGGTGATGTTGATATTTTGACCCCCTAGATTGTTAAGGTCTTGATTATCGGTGACAATATAATCTCCGATACTGAGCATGTAATCACGATCGAATATTCTAACCGCCGAGGTCAAGTTGTCATTGTTAATAATACGTACTGCGGAGAGCGTCATGTCACCTCCAGCTTGTCCACCCTGAATCTCAGTGCTAATCTCAGTCAGCGAAACATTGTTAGTAATTATTATGCTGTCTAAGACCCGCAGACGGATTACGTTTGGACCGGGGGTACCACCCAGTGTTTCAAGCTCCGGGTTATTTTCCACTACTAATGCAGTGATATCGAAGCGTACGTTGCTAGAATTAGCAAAGCCATCTATATTCGAAAGCGTGCTGTTGTCCTGAATAAAAAATCCTCCGGAAAAGACCGAGACTTGATTAAAGTTATCTAAGTTGGTTAATGCATCGTTGTCGAAGACACGGAAGTTTCCTCCAATAGTGGTTAGGACGGGTGGTGATACACTTGGAAGTATGCGGTTATTCCTGATTATGAAGGAAAGATTAACGTTGGTCAGAGATGGAAAAAAGGCTGTGTTTACCAAGTTTTCATTATTACCAATTTCCAGCGTACCGTCTACTATACGGAGACTATCGTTACTCAATCCAGTCAGACCGGAGTTAAAGGTTACATTGTCGAAAACGCGAAGCGATCCGATGCTATCAATATTAGCAAACTGAGAGAGAGGATTCCCGGTGGTCTGTTCACCCTCGTAGTTATCTATTCTGAAAACATCGGTAATCGTTACTAGGTCCGCGACGTTGGTAAAATCCGTAAGTACCTGCGCGGCAGTCGGGTTGTCGATCGGCCGAATAATAAAACTGCCCTCGACGCGATCATAGGTGCCGCCCCCAGAGGGGACGAAGGCATCAAGATCCGCCTGGGTGGAGATTGTTACATCGCCGGGAAACGTCTGCGCGACTATGGGTAAGGTCACCAGCAGGCCCAATAAGACCGGCAAGTAGCGCAAGAAATGTAAAGAGTAAGGGTAAAGTGTTCGCATAGTGTGTGTTAGTGTCGTAGGTTAGAAAAGCGTGACCTGCCGTGCGGGGGCGGGGTGGACAGGAAAGTCGGTACAACTACGTGAAAAAGAGGTGTTAAGAAACAATGAATGTGCAAGATCGACGTCTTTACTGCATACACCATCACTCCGTCACCGCCTCTGACCAAGCGTACCGTAACTAATAAAGGCGGACACGGGACTCGTGTTCACGCGCCAGTAGATAGACGCTAGCATCATAGTGTCAGCGCAAAGCTACTCCCTGGGAAGCAGCCGACAAACTTTTGTAGGGAAAACTTAACGCAGGGGCCCCAGTAGCGTAACTACCTGATAGCGAAGGGAATCCGGCTCCAGCCCCGGTAGGGGTAAACGCTCTACCCGATCGGTGGGCACGACGTAGACACGGCTCCGGTGGGTAGCGCCGCTAAAGTCTACCTGGGTGATGCGGTAGTAGATCGTCGCGTCACTGCCGGCGCAGTCGAAAAAGTTGTACTCGTACCCCCGTTTGGTAGTTCCGTGACCCGTCACCCGCCCTACCACGGTAAACATGGTCCCTCCTTCGGAACGCTCCACCAGGTAGTGATCGTTGTCGCGTTCGGGTAGGCTGCGCCATTCGAGGACGATATAGGGAGAGCTACTGCGCGTAGCCTGAAGGGACCGCAGCTCGAGGGTATCGGCGGGTAGCTGATCTGCTAGGTCCTGCTCGCTCTGACCGGCTACACAGCCGGTGAGGAGCAAAATAAAAACCGTCACCAAAAGATGCGGCAGTGTGCGAAAGGTGGCAAGCATTACTCTTTCAACGTGATGGTGCGGTACCTATTACCCCCACCCCACCCCATGCGTTATGCGGTAAGCTCGTATGTCCAGCTGATGTCCACCCCACCCGCCTTAAGCATCATACTGACGCTGCAGAGTTTCTCCATACTGAGCCTACACGCCCGCTCCACTTTTTTTGCATCCTGCGGCCCCGCAAACTGGTAGTGCACCTGGATGGCGGTGAATACCCTTGGTGCAGTCTCGGCCCGCTGCCCGGTCACGCGCACCCGCAGGTCACGCACCTCCTGCCGCTGTTTTTTGAGCAGCAGCATGATGTCGATACCGGAGCAACTCGCCACGCTGGCCAGCACGAGTTCCATGGGCCGCATTCCCCCCCCCTGCCCACCGATGGCCGGACTGGCGTCGGCGAGTACGGTAAGCCCCTCGGCGTTGGTGGTTTCGAATAGAAAGGCGTCGTCGCGCCGGCGAAGGTTGACGGTCATCATCAGGGTTTGACGGGAGCCTTGCCGAAGATTGAGCGGCCGTCGTTAACCTCGATCCAGTAGCCGTCTGGGTCCTGAAGGTATACCTGTTGCACGCCGTCGGGCCGGCCGTTTGTTTCCATCGGTGCCCCCTGCCAGCTCTCGAAGGGCACGTCCAGGGTACGTAGCCGCTCCACGAAACCGGCGAAATCGCCTAGACTGATCGCCATGTGAACGCCCTTCTGTAGGTTGACCTGGCTACGGTCTGATTCAATAATGTGCAGGGCCATGCCGTCGCCCAGGGCCAGCCAACGAATGTTGTCCTTTCCCGTCCCGTCGTATATCTCCGGCAGGTCGAATACGCGCTGGTAAAAGGCTACACTAGCATCCACGTCATCCACATTGATGGCGTAGTGGTCGAAACTTGCCCGGAACGAACCGGACTCCACACCAAACAGGGGCGGGCGGGGCGCGCAGGATGCAAGGGTGAATAGTAGGGCGGCGAAGGGGACAAGGCGCATGGGATCGGGGGGCTTAAGGAGGTAAGGGGCTCGTCACACCAGTAGGGCGGGCTCGGTGTCTAGCGTGATGCGTTCTTCGGCCAGGAGGGTGCGCTTCAGGCCGGCGGCGCGGGTGAGCACGTAGGTGAAGTAGTAGCGGGCCGTCTGTACCTTAGAGCGGTAGAAGGCCTGGTCGTCCTCCCCGAGGGCGGGCTTGCCTACGGTCGCTCCGGTGTCGAGGGCGCGGGAGGCCACGGTCGCCTGTTGCAACCAGCACCAGGCCAGTACGTGGAGGCCGAAGTAGTCCAAAAATACGGTGGCATCGGCGAGGAAGACCCGGGCGTCTTCCATACGGGCCAACCCCAGTAAGCGTTCCATCACCGCCTGCAGGCCCTGAAGGCTACTGCTGAGTGCGGTGGCTAAGGGGGCTACGGCGGGTTGGGTGGTGGCCTCCGTTATCGTGGCCAGGAACTCCTCGTTAAGGTAGCACACGGCTAGTCCGTTTCGCATCAGCACCTTGCGGCCCAGCAGATCGAGCCCGTGAATGGTGGTGGTGCCCTCGTAGATGGAGTTGACGCGGATATCGCGGAAGATTTGCTCCAGAGGGAAGTCATCCGTATACCCCGCCCCACCGAGTACCTGCATACCGGTACTGACGGCCTCGTTGCCGTATTCGGCCGGGAAGCTTTTGGCAACGGGGGTGAGGAGCTCAAGGAGTAAATGGGCACGCTCGTCCTCGGCGGCCCGGTAGCGGTCTTCGTAGAGACTGCACTGCAGGAGCAGGTGGATGCTGCCCTCGACGACGGCCTTTTGGAACAGCAGCATACGGCGTACGTCGGCGTGCTCGATGATGGTGACCTGGGGGGCGTTGATGTCCTTATTGTCGGGGTGGCGGCCCTGGGGGCGTTCCCTGGCGTACTTCAGACTGGCGTAGTAGGCGGCCGAAGCTGAGCCGGCGGCCATCATGCCGGTGCCGATCCGCGCCTCGTTCATCATCAGGAACATGTGCTTGAGGCCGCTAAATTCCTCGCCGACCAGGTAGCCGCGGGTGGGCCCCTGCTCACCGTACATGAGGTGGGCGGCGACGTAGCCCCGCTGCCCCATTTTGCCGTAGATACCGGCGGTGGTGACGTGGTTGTCCTCCTTGCCGTCTCCTCCGTCCGGCAGGTACTTCGGCACGACGAAAAGGCTTACCCCCTTGACGCCCTTCGGCCCATCCTTCTTGCGAGCTAGTAAAAGGTGCACTACGTTTTCTACTCCGGTATGGTCGCCACCGCTGATGTAGATCTTTTGTCCGCGGATGAGGTAGTGCCCCTCCTCGGTCTCCTCGTACGTAGAGGTTATATCACTCAGCGAGCTCCCCGCCTGGGGTTCGGTCAGTGCCATGGTACCCTGCCAGCGGCCCTGGGCCATGGGCTCCAGGTAGGTGTCCTTAAGGTCGTCGCTACCAAAGGCCCGGATCAGGTTGGCCGCCCCGGTGGTCAAAAAGCCGTAGGCTGCCAGGTTGCCGTTGGCGGCCTGGAAGATCAGACCGCCGGCGTTGTGTACAGTAAGGGGCATCTGCTGCCCGTCGTGCTCGAAGTCCCAGTTGGCGCTCAGCCAGCCAGCCTCGCCCATGGCGCGCATCCCCTCCCCTACCTCGGGCAGCACGTGCACCTCTCCGTCTTCATAGTAGGCTTTGTTCTTGTCCATCTGCCGGTACACGGGGTAGAGGTACTGGTCGGCAAGTTGCTTGGCCGCGTCGAGGCTGAAGTCGATGGCCTCTTCGTCGAAATCCTGAAAGCGCTCGAGTTGGCGCAGTTGACCGAGGTCGAGCACCTCGTGGAGCACGAAGCGGAGGTTGCGCAGGGAGATGTAATCCATGATCGGCAAGATACGAAAAGCCGTAGGGGCTAAACGGTCGAGGCGTTGCACGCCGAGCTTACTACTAGCGGACGGTGACCGCCACAGCGCGGGTGAACTTACTTCCCACCCGGAGGCGTAGGAAATAAGGGCCCTGGGGTAGGCCGGTCACCGGAAGCTGTAGCTGCTGCTCACCTGCGATAAGCCGTCCGAAATCACGCTGTAGGACCCGCCGACCGGTGGCGTCGTAAAGTTCGGCACCTACGGGAGTGGCAGCGTGTAAGTCAATCTGCAGATTAAGCGTCTCGCTAGCCGGATTAGGGAATACGGCAAAGCGATCGAGTTCGACAAAGTCACGCACGCCGACCACGACTACCCCGCCAAAGCTGATCCAGTCGATCTCGATAGTATCGTTGAACTGTGCGGCCACCGGCTCGGGGTAGAAGATGAGCCCCTGAATGCGCTGGGCATCGACGGTGCAGGGCTGGTTAGCCGCAGCGCAGGCCGTACCGCCGTAACCACCGTCCTGGTAGCCACCGGCGTAGTTGATGGAGTAGTTCATGAACTCGGTACCGCCGATGCGCAGCGTGCGCCCGGCCAGCGTAGTCTGGTTATCGTAGCGGTCGGCCAGGTCGATCCGCAGACTGGCCGTATCACCGCTGGTCGTACGGGCACGGATGAAGAGCAGGTCGTTGCTACCGGCGGCATCGGCGAGCCTCGCCCCACTCTCGTTGCCCGGAATAGTGTAGCGGATGGTCTGGTACGGTGCCGAGGTACCGTCGCCCGCGATCGTCAGCACGCTGTTGTCCACGCGGTACGTGATGCCGCCCGGCGTACCGGAGAAGGCGTCGCCTCCCTCGTCAAAGTTGTCCTGGTAGTTGATGATGCCGATCGGGTCGCCACCGGTCGCGGTGGTATCGAGGGGCTGACCGAAGCTCAGATAGTCGATCTGTAGGGTGTCGTTAAACCCGCCGTCGGCGGGATCGGGGTAAAAGGCGATAGCCTTGATGCGCGTGCCGTCAACGTCGCAGGGGGCATTGGCGGTGCAGCCCGTGCCGCCGTAGCCGCCATCCTGATAGCCACCGGTATAGTCGTAGAGATACTCGCTGAAGTCCGGTCCGGTGATGCCCTTGGTTCTACCGGCCAGGGTGGTCGCCAACTCATTCTCGTCGATCAGATCAACGCGTAGGTTGACCGGCTGCCCGCTGGTCGTGCGTGCCCGCACATACAGTCTGCTCTGGGATAGCACTGCATTCGCCAGCAGGGTATCGGGCAGGGTGTAGCGGAAGGTCTGGTACTGGGGGGCACTGCCATCTCCTACTACGGTCAGCACTCCGTCGGCGGCGAGGGAGTAGGTAATTCCCGCCGGCGTACCGGAAAAGGCCGTGGTGGCGGTGTCCAGTCCGTCAGAGTAATTGACAATCGCACTGGTATCCGCCTCTACGGGAGTAAAGACGAGATAATCCAAGTTAAAGGCTCGGTCTCCGGTGATATCAATACGCAGAATCTGGCGGCCGGCTTCGAGGAGCATGACGCCCCGGCCGGGGAAGGTCTCAAATGCCTCGTAGCTACCGGTCCCTTCCGTGGGTACGCTAAGCGTGGTAAGCGTGCCGTTCAGATCGGAGCTGAGCTGGAAGCTGCCCCCACCCTGCGCCGTCGCGATCCGCGCACTCAGGGAATAGGTTCCACCCTCAGGTACGTCGACCGTATACTCCAACCACTCGCCCCGGGCGATGTAGCCGATGGCGAACCCACCGCCGGCGAGCGCCCCGATGTCTACCCCCTCCTCCGGACGGTAGCCCATAGGAATATTCTCGGATTCCTGATCGTGGTAGGCCACCTGCTCGCCTCCGCGGTCGAAGTCCTCTACCTGGAGCGTATCACGCAGTACCAAGGCCGTATCGCGGAAGGGGAACTGCTCGCCGGCCAGCAAAACCCGGGCGGGGTACGACTGGAGCAGGGTACCATCCGCCGCGGTAGTCACCACCCGATAGGTATAGAAATTTCCGGTCTCGACGTCCGTATCGGTGTAGCTGCTAGCGTCGCTCGCCAGCTCAGCCACGGCCACGAAGCCCCCCTCCCCCACGCGGCGTTCCAGGGTGATGGTGTTGGCGTCACTGCGGTTGCGCCAGGTGACGGTCACTTCCTGGGTTGCCGCGGCCGGGTCGGATGCAGTGGCTACCACATCGGTGGGTGAGGTAGCGTAGGTGTTGATCAGGATATCCTTCACCTCGGGCCAGGTGTTGGTCTCGCGGTTAAGGATGCGAAACATGCCCCCGTCGTCCCAGGCCGCGAAGGCAAAACCATAGCGTAGCGCAGCCTCCGTAAAGGCGGCGTAGAAGCGCATCCGCGAGTTATAGTCGGCCTGTAGTACCGCGCCGAACTCGCTGAGGTAGACCGGTACGTCGTTGGCGGTAGACCAGGCAGCTACGGCGGCAAACTTGCGATCGAGCTGCTGGTAGTCATCGGCGGTGCCCCAGGTACCCTCTCCGTTCAGTCCGAACTGGTAGGGATCATAGGAGTGAAAATAACCGATGACGTAGTCGTCTTCCGGAACTGCTGCCGCCAGGAGCTCCGCGGAGTTAGCGTACTGGTTGCCGCCGAAAACGACTAGCCGCGTTGGGTTGTCGGCCCGGATGATGCCCAGGATACGGGCATTAAGGTCGTCGACCTCGGCCACGGTCATACCAAAGGGCTCGTTGATGATCTCGAAGAGCAGCTTATCGGACTTATCGCCGAAGCGCTCCACGATCTGCTCCCAGATCGCGTCATAGCGGGCGCGGGTGGCGGGATTCGCGTAGTCGTTCTTCAGCCAGTCCTCGTGGTGGCCGTTGATGGTGATGTAGAGATCGCGGTCTAACCCCCAGTCGACGACCTCCTCGACGCGATCAAGCCAGGCGGGGTCGATGGCGTAGGGGGGTTCGTCGGCGGTGTGCTCGTCCCAGCGTACGGGAATGCGCACGTTGGTGAACCCCGCCGCGACGTAGGCGTCGAAGTACTTCTCCTCCGCCGGACCGTTATTCCAGGCGCCCTCATCGGGGGGCTCCAGAGTGTTGCCGAGGTTGATACCGCGGCCCATCTCGGCGATGGCCCGTTGGGGCGTCAGCTGGGCGCTAAGGGAAGCGGTCAGCGTGAGGAAAAACAAAAAGCCCGTGAGTGGTCTTAGGGTCATGATCGGTAGTTAAAACGTGCAGCGTAAGGTAGTCAAAGTACGCTACTGCGCGCAATTTGCTGCGGGTCGACCTTGATTGTACCTGCGGCCCCGCCAGTGTATCTTTGCGGGCCCTAAAAAAACCGTCGTGGCTAACAAATACTTTGATCTGATCGATCAAACGTTTTACTTCCCCCAGGAGGGCTTTGATTTAGCCGATGGCTACCTGACCTTCAACCGGATTCCGCTCATCCACCTGATCCGCAAGTACGGCACGCCGCTGAAGCTGACCTACCTGCCCAGTATCGGGCGTAAGATCAAGGAGGCCCGTAACCTCTTCCGCCGGGCCATGCGCGCACAGGGGTACGCCGGACAGTACAACTACTGCTACTGCACTAAGAGCAGCCACTTTGCCCACGTGGTGGAGGAAGCGCTCGACCACGACGTGCAGCTGGAGATCAGCTCGGCCTACGACATCGACCTGGTCCGCCGGCTCTACGCCCGCAAGCAGCTCGATAAGAAGATCCACATCGTCTGCAACGGCTTCAAGCCAGAAAACTACCTGGAGGGCATCGTAGGATTGATGAACGACGGCTTCGAAAACGTCATCGCCGTAGTCGACAATAGCCACGAGCTCGATTACTACGAGGCCCACGTGCTGGGGGTGGCCAAGATTGGAATTCGCATGGCTACGGAGGAAGAACCCAACTTTGAGTTCTACACCAGCAGGCTCGGACTGCGCAACGGCGACGTGATGCCGCTGTTCCGCGAGCGCGTGCGCGATAATCCAAAACTGGAGCTCCATATGCTCCACTTCTTCGTCGATACCGGCATCAAGGATACCCTGTACTACTGGGGCGAGCTCAAAAAGGCCGTACGGCTGTACGGGGAACTCAAAAAGGAAAGCCCTACCCTCCACGCCCTCAACATCGGCGGCGGCATGCCGATCCGCAATAGCCTGGGCTTTGAGTTCGACTACAAGTATATGGTACGGGAGATCGTCAAGAATATCCTGGCGGCCTGCGAGGAGGACGAGGTGCCCGAGCCCGATATCTTCACCGAGTTCGGTAAATATACCGTGGGAGAGAGCGGCGCTACCGTCTTTTCGGTCCTGGCCCGCAAGCAGCAAAACGACTCCGAGATGTGGTACATGATCGACAACTCGCTCATGACTACCCTACCCGACGCCTGGGGCATCGGTGAGCGCTTCATCCTACTACCCATCAACAAGTGGGACCGCGACTACCGCCGCGTCAACATTGGGGGCCTGAGCTGCGACAACTCTGACTACTACAACTCGGAAGTGCACGAGTCCCAGGTCTATCTGCCCGTAGATAAGGAAGGCGATGCCGAGCCCCTTTACCTCGGGTTTTTTCACACCGGCGCCTACCAGGACAACATCAGCGGCTACGGCGGCATCAAGCACTGTATGATTCCCAGCCCACAGCACATCATCATCGACATTGACGAGGAGGGCAATCTGGTGGACCGGCTGCTGGCGGGTAAGCAGTCGGCGGAAAGTATGTTGCAGATATTGGGGTATTAGTCTCACCCTCGGCGGACGAACTTTTCATTCCGCTGCAGCGGAGTGAAAAGAATTCGGCAGACGAGCAGCTACGACTGGATCTTCTTCACCCCAGCCATCGCCAGTCGCTCCGGAATGAACGGCATCAACCCCTTGATCGCCACGGCCAGCCCCACCTCCGTAATCACCTCCAGGCGACCGGCTTCCATGGCGGTGTAGCCCTGGGCGGCGGTCGTCTGCGGCGTGGCAGCACTCTCGAATAGCTTGGATTCGCTGAGCCCGGCGGTATCGGCAAAATCGGTCTTGACCGCGCCGGGGCAGAGGGCCGTGACGGTCACGCCGGTGCCCTGTAGTTCCGAGGCAACGGCCTTGCTGACTGAATTGACGAAGGCCTTGGTGGCAAAGTAGACGGCCTGCAACGGTCCGGGCATAAAGCCGGCCGTACTGGACGTATTCAGCACCCGGCCACGACCCCGCGCCACCATACCCGGCACAAACAGGTGCATGAGCTCCGCTACGGCGCGCATGTTGAGCTCCATCATGCCGCTGAGCATGTCCCAGTCCTGCTCGTGGAACTGGCCGGCACCGCCGAAGCCGGCGTTATTGAAGAGGTAATCGACGGTGAGTCCCTGCCCTTCCACCAGCTCGAAGATCTCGCGGCGGGAGGCGGGGTCCGTAAGGTCTTTGGCGACCACCCGCACCGCTACGCTATACCTCTCGCGTAACTCGTCGGCCAGCTCGTTAAGCTCGTCTTCGCGGCGAGCGACGATGAGCAGGTCGCGGCCGCGGCGGGCGTGCTCGTGGGCCAGCGAGCGGCCGATGCCGGAGCTGGCACCGGTGATGAGTCCTAGCTGTTGCATCATCAGGCTTTTTGGGTACTGTGGGCCAGGCGGGAAAACATGTTACGCACCTCGGCCACGCCATAGAGGCTGTAGCGGGCAGCGGTGCGGCCCTTGCCTACTTTCACGCTGACGCCCCAGTCAGGCAGGGCGCGGAAGATGTCCTCATCGGTGCTATCGTCGCCGATGCCGAGGATGAAGTCCCACTTTCTTTTACCCACGAAATACTGGGTGGCCTTGCCCTTATTGACGCCGGCATTTTTGATTTCCACGACTTTGTTCCCCTCCAGCACCTGCAGGTCCTGGTTTTGGATGAGGTAGCTAAGCATATCGCGAAATTCCCGCACCCGCTTACTACCGAGGTCGCGGTCGATATTACGGTAGTGCCAGGCTAGGCTGTAGTCTTTCTCCTCGATGAAGGAGCCCGGGGTACGGCTAACCAGGTTTTCGAGCAGCTCCCGCACCTTGGGTTTCCAATCGTCGACGACGTTGGGGTTCAATGCCCACTTACCGTCTTCCTTCATCCACACCCCGTGTTCGGCGGCCATGTGTACGGGCAGGTGGCCGAGCCACTTCTGCAGGGTGGTCTTATCGCGCCCGCTGTTGATCACCACGGTGTTCTGGGGGTCGGCGGCCAGTTTGGCGAGCACGTTGAGGACCTCATCGTCGGGGCTCACCGCCTGGGGATCGGGGTCGAAGTCCATGAGGGTACCGTCGTAATCGACAAACAGCAGGCGCTTGTCGGCCTGCTCGTAACTTTCGGCCACGGCGTCAAGCGCCTCGCCGCTGAGGTGGGTGGTGTGGTGCATCTTATTCTTCTGTTGTAATTTCTGCTGTTCTTTGATAAAGGTAGCGGCCCAGTGCTTGACGTCGTACTGCCGCAGCTTTTCCTGCATCTGTAGCAGGCGCTGCTCCTGTTCTTCCAGTGGCATTTGGAGGGCTTCGACGAGGGCCTGCTGGATATCGCGACTGCTCTGGGGGTTCACGGTAAGGGCCCCGTCGTTGAGCTCGTAGACGGCTCCGGCCATCTCGCTCAGAATCAGGACGCCGCGCTTCGTATCCTCCTTGGCAGCGACGTACTCCTTAGCCACCAGGTTCATCCCGTCGCGCAGCGGCGTGATGAGGGCAATATCCGCCTCCTTGTATAGGGTGGTGAGGGCGGCAAAATTTACCGAGCGGTAGTAGTAGTGGATGGGCATCCAGTCGAAGGTGCTGTACTCGGAGTTGACCTGGCTTACCAGCACGTCCACCTCGGTTTTCAGGCTCTGGTACTGGTCGACGTTCGAGCGACTGGGTACCACGATCATGATCAGGTTCACCTTACCGATGTACTCCGGATTGTTGCGAATGAATGCTCCGAAGGCACGGATGCGGTGGGGGATGCCCTTAGTGTAATCCAGGCGATCTACGCTCAGGATGATCTTACGGCTGGCGTGCAGCTTCCGGATCTCGCCGCTACTGCGATCGGTTTGGGCGTCTACATCGGGGTTGGCGTACTTCTCGTAATCAATTCCCATCGGGAAAACATCTACGTTGACCAGCCGGTCGTCGATGCTCAGGCGGCCTAACTCGTGTTCGTAGCCCGTAATCCGGTAGGCGGCCGAGAGAAAGTGCCGCATGTAGCCGAAGGTGTGGAAGCCCACCTGGTCGGAGCCCAGGATACCGTCCAGGATCTCCTTGCGCCACGGTAGGATACGAAACACCTCGTAGCTCGGAAAGGGTATGTGTAGAAAAAAGCCGATGCTAATCTGCGGGAATTTATCCCGGATCATTGCCGGCAGCAACATCAGCTGATAATCGTGCACCCACACCATATCGTCGTCGCGCAGGTGTTCCTCCACGGCCTGGAAGAACTTGAAGTTCACCTCCTGGTAGGCCGCCCACATCTCGTCGTTATAAGTCGTATACTCCGTGAAGTAGTGGAAGTGCGGCCAGATCGTCTTATTGCTGAAGCCCTCGTAGTACAGGTCGATCTCCCGCTCGGTCAGAAACACCGGCACGAGGCCGCGCTTCATCAGGTCATTTTTGATGGCCTCGCGCTCCCATTCGTTGGTGATATCCTGACCGGGCCAGCCGATCCAGATCTTGTGGTAGCTCTCATCCAGGGAGTTGAGCCCCGTAGCCAACCCGCCGGCGCTGGGGTGGTAGTGGAGCTCGCCGTCGCTCCGGTTTACGGTGATGGGCAGACGGTTGGAAATGATGACCAGGCGGGACATAGGCTGTGTCTAAAGTGTCAAGTAAAAGCAGTACAACGGGGCGGGGACGCGGGTGCGGTCAAGGTAGGTCAAAAAATCAATAGTGGGCGAGCATCCGGGGCGACCGCCAAGTAGTGCACGCGCATTGGCACGCCGGGGTATCTGCAGTACCTTCGTACCATGTACCGCCATGCCCTTGCCAGTCTTACGGCCGCCTGCCTACTCCTTGCCGCTCCGGCCAGGGCGCAGGATGCCTATTTCTCGCAGTTTTTCACCTCGCCCTCCACCCTCAACCCCGCCCTGACCGGGCTTTTCTCCGGCCGCTACCGCGTCGCGATCAATCACCGCAGTCAGTGGGGACAGGTGCTGCAGGACCCCTTCCAGACCTCGGCCTTCGCCGCCGATTTCCACTACGCCCTGCGGCCCAAGCGGCGCGGCAGCGATGCCTTCGGTGGTGGCGTGTACTTTCTCAACGACCGGATGCCCGAGGTGGGCTTTACCACCAACCACGCCATGGTGGCGGCCGCCTTCCATAAGACCCTCGATGCGCGGGGCGAAAAAGTACTGAGCCTGGGTGGCCAGGCCGGCATCGTACAGCGCAACGTCGGCTACGGGGACCTTACCTTCGAGGACGAGTTCAACGGCCTGACTGCCTTCGTGCCCCGCTCCACCCGGGAGACGCTCCCGGAAAACAGCGTCGCGTTCGGAGACTATCAATTAGGGCTCAACTACAGCCGCTCGCCCACCCGCCGCCAGACGGGCTATCTCCTGGGGGCAGCCGTACACCACCTTACCACGCCCGAACAGAGCTTTTATGCCTCCGTGACGGCAGGAGATGAGGTAGAAGTGACCAATACGCTGTACCGGCGCTACAGCACTTACGTAAACTTTCGTATTCCTACCGGCATCAATACCGAAGTCTCTCCGCGACTTTACTACACTCAGCAAGGCCCCCACGCGATGCTACAGGTCGGCTCGAACGTCCGGCTGCTGACTAGCGACGCGGCTGCCAGCGCCATACATCTCGGAGGCTGGGTGCGGGGCGTCAAAAACCAAAATGGCTTTGGACCCGAGAGCTTCACCGCATTGGTCGGCCTGGAGGTAAGCGGCTTTCTCTTCGGGCTCAGTTATGACGTAGGCGTCAACCCCCAGGAGGTAAGCTCCCGCCACCGCGGGGCGTTTGAGCTGAGCGTATCGTACACCGGCCAGAGTGAAGACGACGAGGCCGTGCCCTGCCCGAGATTTTAATCCGACCGGATACTAAATGCGTTCATTACCTACTTATGGTACCTAAAGCACTGACCGTGAAGTTTTTCCTGCCCCTCCTTGTCTTCCTTGCCCTACCCCTTACCGCGCAGGTAGAGTGGCTGAGCTGGGAGGAAGCCATGCAACGGCAGGCCGCCGAACCGAAGCCGATGCTGGTCGATGTCTATACCGATTGGTGTGGCTGGTGCAAACAGATGGACAAGAAGGTATTTTCCGAAAAACAGATCGCCCGCTACATCGCGGACAATTTCTACGCCGTCAAGCTTAATGCGGAGCAAACCGAGGACATCGTTTACGACAACCATACCTTCAAGTACGATCCGAACAACGGCCGCCGCGGCGTCCATGCCCTGGCCGTCGCCCTCTTAGACGGACGTATGAGCTACCCCAGCGTAGTGTACCTCGACGAGCAGCGTAACCGGATCACGATCAGTCCGGGCTTCAAACCCGCCGAGCGCTACATCCATGAACTTCGGTACATCAAGGAGCGGCACTGGAAAACCCAGAGCTTTCAGGACTACCTAGCCGGACTCAGTAAATAACTCACCCGGAAGCCGAGGCGGTAGGCGGGCACGAGCCGGGTGCCCTCCGGTAGTGTATCGTCGTACAGTCCCAAACCGGGAAAGATTGCTGATGCGATGACTTCCTTAAAAAGGTCGGTTTCGCGTTGATTTATGACATCCCGGTAGTCCACGGTGCGCAGCGCAGCGCCTAGTCCTGTAAATCCTTCGACCCATAAGCGGTCGCTTACCGGCAGACGCAGGGTGTAATTCACGATGGCCTCGTAGCGCGTAAAGGTCTGGATGGCCCGGTCGAAACTAATTTTCACCTCGTCCGCTGCTACGTAGTCCCGGTCAAAAAGTTCCCGGTGGTAATCCCGGTAGCCCACTTGCAGGCCCACATAGTGCCAGCGCCGCTGCACGAAGATCGGATCGGGGGGCCAGAGCTCGTACCGCGCCTCGATGCGTCCTCCAGCAAGGCGGTATACGTGGTCGTTGTCGTTTGTAATAGTGGGAAGAATACCCCCGCCGTACTCAGCTTCCATCACGTAGGCCCACCGCCCCTTGGTCAGCGTTAAACCCAGTGTGTACCGCTCGGGGAGGGTAAGCATGCTGAGCGGGCTCCAGGTTAAGGCCAGTCCATCGGGTTCGCGTACCGGAGTAGGATCGAAGGCCAGCTGTGCGGGCAGTAGCGTGCTGAACGCCGTGACCAAAACAAGCAGCAGCGAGAAGGGTAAACACGGGTGGAGGCGCACGGTGGGAGGGTTTTGCGAATCCTAATATACATCATGCTGACAACAGGGTGCTGCTGGATTTAGGAGGCAAAATTGGGGGGAATTGGGTAAAAAATAAAAAATGGTGTTTTTCAGAATCGCTCAAATGAAAAATTATAATACACTCTTTCAATCTTAAGGTAAAACGAATAATGCTGCTGACTAACGGATAGAATTGGTGGATGGTGTTTATTTATCCGGCTACATAGGTCGAAAACAACCCCGCTTGCGGTAGAAGAATATTTTGTCCAAACCTTCCAAACCCCACGGTTGTGGGGTGCTTTATCCCCGTCCGTGCCGTACTTTTGTCATATCGACGGCGGAAAAATGTTTTCGCGTCGATGTTGTGTCTCTCATTTTTAAACCTATTTTTGAACGGGAGTGTGAATTTTTATTCGCACGCCTTTATTTTCGAAGTGTTTGTTAGCGGACGCGATTCGTCCCAGTTTCTCAGTTTCTCAGTAGAATAGACTTAAAGACTTATCAGACCCGTACGGTGCAACGTGCGGGTCTATTTTATTCCCCCCATGCCCCACGGCCGTGGGGTGTTTGGCCCCAGACCTGGCCGTTATCTTTGTCGTACCGATGGAAGGAATTCCTTGCATCAGGCTTCATGATAAACCTAAACCCTACACCTTTACTGCATGCGGAAGCTCTACCTACTACCTTCCGTTGTCGGTCTACATCTTGATCGGGCCACCCGATCGACGCCTTATTTTACGGTAGTTAGAAAGTGTAATGTTTCGGCCTCCACCCACTGCGGTGGGGGCCTTTTTTATTTTGCTCCCCCACCCCACGTAAATGGGGTGCGGCCACCGGGATCACCTCGTTTTCCTAATGTACCCAATACCCAAAGAATTTATTCCAGTAACGCTCCTTTAACCCCCAATTTTTTCGGTTGTAGCGATCGACCGTACTGACGGCGATCGGCTAAAGACAGTTTTTTAACGGTGATATGCGCCGTAACCTTTTGTTATTATGGTAGTTAGAAAGCTTTATGTCGACCCACGCCTTCTGGCGTGGGTCTTTTTATTGGCGTGAACCCAGCCACCGGCCTCATGCGTTCGGTTACCATGGCTACGCTACCTTCCCTCCCCACCTGTCTGCTACTCCTACTACTACTGACCACCACCTCCTGTGCAGATGGCCCCCCGCCGCCCGCCGCGTCGACTACCCAGACTGCCGATCTGGGTACCCTACCCATCACCGAGGACACCGTAGCCTCCGACCAAATCGAGTACACCCTGGAGAAGAATCCGGAAGTACCCCCCAACGACGCCCCCCAACGCGCGGTGGCTCCTGCCCCCACCCCCGTGGCTCCGCCTCCCCCGACCAACGCCGCACCGGCGTCCCCGCCCCCCCCTGCCCCCGTGGAAGCTTCCTCACCCGCCGTGAGCAGCGCCCCCGATCACACGGCCTGGGATGAGCTACTACGTAAACACGTCAGCGCCGCCGGACGGGTAGATTACGTCGGCTTTCAACGTGACGCCGCCGCACTCGATACCTACCTAACCACCCTGGCCGAGGAGACGCCCGGGGAGGACTGGAGTCGCGATGAATCCCTCGCGTACTGGATCAACACCTACAATGCCTACACCATCAAATTGATCCTAGATAATTGGCCACTGGAGAGCATCCGCGACATTAATGAGCCCTGGGACAAAAAATGGATCGCACTAGCAGGTAAAACTTACAGCCTGAACCAAATTGAGCACGAAATTATCCGGCCTACCTACCGCGAGCCGCGTATTCACTTTGCCCTGGTGTGCGCGGCCCGGAGCTGTCCGCCGCTGCCCAATCAGGCGTTTACCGCCCAGAACCTGAATGAATTACTGGACCAACGCGCGCGCGGCTTCATCAACGACGAGGCACTCAACGTCACCCAGGAGGAGGTGGTACGGGTGTCCCCTATTTTCGACTGGTACGGCCAGGATTTTGGCGAGGTCCGGGAATACTTGAATAAGTACCTGACGACGGATATTCCCGACGGCAAGGAAATCAACTACCTGGACTACGACTGGAGCCTGAACAACTAGAGAACAGGGCAGTGATAATTTCTACCTTGCGGCATGGCTAAGATGATCAAGGCGGTAGCCCGGCCGCCCTACGCCCCGCCGGCGGACGTGGTGAACGTAGACGATACGACGAGCACCCTGCGCTACGAAGATGTGTACTACGAGCACTCGGTGGGGGCGGTGCAGAAAGTGCACCGCCAGGGCAGTCAGACCTTCCTCGTCAACGGGGCCGGTGAGGTGCGCCTGCGGCTAGAAGTATGGAGCGAGGAGGTGATCCGCTTCTTTTATGCCTTCGGTAAGGACGCCGATGATTTCAGTTACGCCCGGGACCCGGAAGCACGGATGCAGGGCACGCAGGTAGAGTTTGCGGAGAGGCAGGATACCTTTATCATCCGTACCGCCAAGCTGGAACTACAGCTGCGGCAGGCCGACGGCGCCGTGACTATTCTGGACCGTAGTGCCGGGCACGTGCTACACCAGTATGCGGCTCCCTTTTACACCCGCTTTACCCTCATGCGGGGACTGGATCAGATGCGGCTACAGTTCACCACCGACCGGGAGGAAGGCTTCTTCGGGCTCGGCGACAAGGCCTGGGATACGGACCTGAACGGACGCTACCTCGACAATTGGTGTGCCGACTCCTTTGCCTACGGACGGGAGCGGGATAACCTCTACCGGGCCGTACCCTTTTTTTACGGACTCCGGGACGGGGTGGCCTACGGTATTTTCGTGGATAATACCTACCGCAGCCACTTCGATTTCAATAGCCACCGTGACGGACTGGCTACGGTGTGGACCGACGGGGGGGAGTTCGACTATTACTTCATCAACGGACCGGAGCTGGATGCCGTAGCCCGGCGCTACACCCAGCTTACGGGACTGCCAGAGCTACCACCGCTGTGGTCCCTGGGCTACCACCAGTGCCGCTGGAGCTACTACCCGGAGGCGCGGGTGAAGGAGGTGGCGGCTACCTTCCGGGAAAAGCAGATCCCCTGCGACGCCATTTACCTGGACATCGACTACATGGATGGCTACCGCTGCTTTACCTGGAACAAGGACTACTTCCCCGATCCGAAGCGGATGATCGCGGAGCTGCGCGACGACGGCTTTCACACCGTAGTAATGATCGACCCGGGTATAAGGGTGGATGATGACTACGCGGTTTATCAGGACGGAGAACAGCGCGATGTATTCTGCCGGCGCAGTACGGGGGAGCAAATGACCGGTCCGGTATGGCCCTCGGAGTGCGTCTGGCCCGATTACACCGACCCCGAGGTGCGCGAATGGTGGGGCCGACTCTACCAAGAGCTCTACGTCGAACAGGGCGTGAGCGGCTTCTGGAACGATATGAACGAGCCAGCCCTGTTCAAGGTCAACGCCCTGACGTTTCCACTTGATGTGCGGCACGATTTCGACGGCCACCGTGGGGATCACAAAAAAGCCCACAACGTGTACGGCATGCAGATGACGCGGGCTACCTACGACGGGCTTAAGGCGCTACAACCCGCCAAGCGCCCCTTCCTACTCGGGCGAGCTAACTTCAGCGGCGGACAGCGTTACGCTTCGCTGTGGACGGGCGACAACGTGGCCAGCTGGGAGCACCTGGCGCTGGCTAACCGGCAGTCGCTGAGGCTATCCATCAGCGGCTACAGTTTCGTGGGTAGCGACATCGGCGGCTTTGTGGACGACCCCACCCCTGAGCTGCTGACCCGCTGGCTGCAGTTGGCCGTCTTTCACCCGCTGATGCGTATCCACAGCATGGGCAATAACACCGACGGGGCAGCGGAGGCCCAGGCGGATAAGGTCAAAAAAGCGGAACGGGAGGACCGGCAAGACCAGGAGCCCTGGGCCCACGGCGGCGACCACACCCGGCGCAACCGACTGGCCATCGAGATGCGGTATAAGCTGCTGCCCTATCTGTATACCGCCTTTCGCCACCACATCCAGACCGGCACGCCGGTGCTGCGCAACCTCTTTTTCTATGACCAGACCGACCCACAGTGCCGCAAGTACGGCGATCAGTTTCTGGCCGGTGACGATCTTATGGTATGCCCGGTAATAGAAGCGGGGGTAAAAACGATGAACATCTACCTACCGAAGGGAGACTGGTACGATTTCTGGACGGGCAAGCACTACAGTGGACAGCAGAGGCTGCGGGCGCGCATTAAGGCCGATCGACTGCCGATCTTTGTCCGGGCCGGAGCCATACTACCTACCGTCAATAAGGTGCAGTACACCCGTCAGTTAGCGGAGGCGGAGACCTTGCACCTATCGCTTTTCTTGGCCGACTCCGGGAGCAGCGCGCTGTACTGGGATGCCGGCGAGGGCTACGGTTACCGGGTCCAACAGTACACCCTGCGCAGGTATGGAATGCAGCGCGACGGGCGGCAGATCACCCTCACGCAGGAGGTTGAAGGACAGTATAACGCTAGCTTCCGCTACGCCAATATTCGCCTGGTGGGGCTTACCCACCCCCCGGGTCGCGTGACGGTCGACGGGCAGTTGCTTCCCCACGCGCTAAAGTTCGACCAGCGCACGGCCTCGGTTGTTGTACCCTTCGACTTCCGAACGGTAGTCATCGAGTAGTAGCACGGCGACAGTTCATTAATCATCCCTAGCATGTTCACAGGTATTATTGAGGCGGCGGGTACCATCACGACCGTGGAACGCGAGCAGTCGAACGTCCACTTCACGGTACGCAGCCCCATCAGCGCGGAGCTAAGGGTGGATCAGAGCCTCTCGCACGACGGGGTCTGTCTGACCGTAGTGGCCCTCGGCGAGGGTACCCACACCGTAACCGCGGTACAAGAGACGCTGAACCGTACCCGCCTCGGCAACTGGGAGGTTGGCGGTGTAGTGAACCTCGAGCGCGCCATGGTCGCCGGCGGGCGGCTCGACGGCCACATCGTGCAGGGGCACGTGGACACCGTCGGCGAGTGCACCGAGGTAATCGAAAGTGGGGGCAGCTGGTACTATACCTTCCGCTACGCTACGGACGATCTGCTGGTGGACAAGGGCAGCGTCTGCGTAAATGGCGTCAGCCTTACGGTGGTGGAGCCTACGGACGATACCTTTCGGGTGGCCATCATCCCCTACACCCACGACCATACGAACTTCCGGGAGCTGCGGCCGGGGAGTAGTGTGAATCTGGAGTTTGACATTATTGGGAAGTACATTGCGCGGCAGTGGGCGGCCTACCGCGGGTGATAAAGTTTTGCTAAAGTGAACTTTGGGCCTTGCGGGGGCGGTAGAATGGCGTGACCTTGAGGAATACGAACCGATCACTTCGTTAACTGCTGCTATGATGAAAACTTTACTACTAATCGTTTTTTTCTTTCCTCTGTTACTAATCGCGCAACGGGGTACGCCCCTCCAGGGTCATCCACGTACACTCGACCGCGGACACTCCGCAAAGCGCGACATGAATAAAAATGTCGAAGACGTCCTGCTTCCTCCGGTGGCGGATTTAGCATGCTACGAGACAGCTATCGTACAGACCGTCTCCGATTCCGGCTTTGTCTTCGGCAGTAATCTCTACGGAGACATACTTACGGCTCAGCGGATTGTAAATCCCCACAGTTCCAATTACCGCATTACTTCCGTAGCCGTTGCGTTTGAGTTTCCCGGTGAGGGGGCCGATGATATATACTTAAATGCATTCGTGCTGTCGGACGGTGGCAGTGACCTATCTGGTAGTTTCACCGTACTGGGTGAGAGTGATTCTGTGCGTGCGGCAGATCTTCAAGTCGACGCAGATGATGTACTGTACACCACCTTCACCTTTTCCGAGCCGGTAGTAATGACGAACGACTCGTTCTTCATTGGCATTGATTTTTCGAGGGCCTACGACAATAGTCCACCTCCGTTCATTGGCCTGTTGTCGACCGAAGACGGGTGTGGCGATGGCAGCAACGTGGTGATCGTGACGCGGGTAGGCTTGTCGGAAACGATAAACACCCTCCGCAATATCTACGGGCTCAATTCGGAACTTTATTTCGAGGTCACGGTCGATGACTCTCTGACCACCGGCATCCTCACCCCCCGCCTGGCCGACTACGGCATCGAGTCTTTCCCCAACCCTGCCCTCGACGAGTATAGTATTCGCTTTACCGGTCGCAGTGCCGCCGCATTGTACACCGCCCGCCTCACCGATCTTTCCGGTAGACTGTTGCGGGAGGCACGTCCAGCAACTACTGGTGGTGTACAGTACCAGGTTGACTGGTCCCTAGCCGACCTTCCCGCCGGCCTTTACCTCTACCACATCGATGGTCCCGAAGGGCGGCAGTCAGGCAAGGTGATGAAGCGCTAGCAAACTTTAGGTACTTTGTGTCCTAATCACTTGACACTAACTACCTACCATGATGAGAGCTTTACTCTGGAGTTTACTCTTCGCGTTGCCGCTGGCCTGCTTTACACAACAGCTCGTACAGCCTGGCCAGGTACACACCTTTTCTCGGGAAGCCTTCGAAAAATCTGTACCGACTCGGATCTTTCCTGATGTGATCGAGAACGACACCTGTGCAAACAGAGCTGTACTATATGAACTCGGCATGGATGGTGGGTTTGTTACAGGCACCAACGTAGCCGGGGACATTGCCAAGATTCAACGCTTGATTTTTCCGGGAGAAGAACGCTACGAGGTCACCGAGGTAGGTGTAGCCTTCGCGGTAGCAGACGACACACTGGCAGACTATGTGGTTTCGGCGCGCATCTACAATGACCTTATTTCGGATACGATCATCGGGGAGCTGCTTGCCACCAGTGATAGTGTACGAATAGGCGATATCAGGCTACCGGATTCGTTAATACGCTTCACCACCTTCACCTTTCCCGACCCGCCCATCGTCGAGCGGGATTCCTTCTGGGTCTACATCGATCTATTTAACATTGGTGAGGCACCGCCTGGTGGCAACGTCGGCATTTTTTCCACGGTGGATAGCTGTGGCGACGGGAACAACGTGATCGAACGGGCCACCCCTAGTGGAATTTACGTGCCACTTAACCAACGGTGGCAGACCAGCGATAGCACCTTCCTCAACGTCGAGATGTTTATCTACGCTATTGTCGACCCGGATCTTACCATTTCAACCCGTAATCCGGTTGCTGATTACGGACTGTCCGTATATCCGAATCCCGTTACCGACCGACTTACCCTAACGTTCACCGCAAAATCCGCAGACCGCTACCGTGCCTCCATCACCGATCTACAGGGCCGGCAGCTCTACGCCACCGGCTACCAACAATTCGGTGCCCAGGCTCAATTTACCCTACCCCTTCAGGACCTTCCCGCCGGCCTCTACCTCTACCACATCGACGGGCCCCAGGGCCGCCAGTCGGGTAAGGTCGTGAAGCGCTAAGACCCCAGCTCCAGCAAGCCCCCCGGCAGGTCCATCTCCACCGTCTCCTCCTCCTCCCGCACGGCGATCACCAGGTCGTCGTGCAGGGGGATGTAGACGATCTTCCCTTCGTGCTCGATTTCCGCCAGGTAGTGCTCGGGTAGGTCCACGATGTCAACGATTGGCCCCAGTACGGGGTAGCCCTCCGCTACAATCCGGTAGCCGATGAGTTTGTCCCAGGGAGTAATCTCGTCATCTTCCTCCACCGTCACCTGGTCGCTAGGTAGCCACAGGGGCTGGCCCGACAGCAGGCTCACCTGCTCCCGCGTCGTAAAGGACTCCAGCGTCACCGTCAGTTTACCGCCGGCCCGGAAATGCTGCACGAAGTACGGGATAGCCGGCTCCCCGATCAGCACGGCTGTTGCCCGCAGCAGATCATCCAGGTACAGCTCCTCCACGTGCAGACTCAGCTCCCCCCTCACCCCGTGCGGCCGCCCCGTACGGCCTATCTCTACCAGCTCCATACCCACAAAAGTAGGCGGCCGGGGACGCCGGTGCAACGCTATTGAACGAGCAGTTCTTCTAGATCGAGCTCCTGCCGCAGCGGACCTACGGTAGTCAACTTGATCTCAGCCACCACACGGCCCGCCTCCGCACAAGCTTTCCAATCTTTTCCCGCCAAGTGGGCCGCCAGGAAACCCGCCCAGAAGGCATCGCCCGCCCCAGTGGTATCCTGTACCTCTACGGGCCGTGCCGGCAGACTGAAATTCTCCCCGTCGGTATACACGTAGCACCCCTCCTCACCGAGGGTGAGGCATATCACCCCGGCACCCAGGTCGAGCAGGCGCTCGGCGGCGTCCTCGCGGTCATCCAGCGGCTCGTCAAACAGGCGCACGAAGTCGACCTCGCTGCACTTTACCAGGCTTTCGCGGCCGGCCTCGGTGCCCAGGCTGAGGTAGCTATTGATCACCCAGAGTGCCTCTAGGCGATCGGGCCAGATCTTGTGGGCGTAGTTCACGTCGATGCTAAGGCGGGCCCCGGCGGCTACGGCCCGGGCGGCGGCGGAGAGGATCGAACTGCGGGCCGGGTCCCGGCTAAGGGCAAAGGCAGTAGTATGAAAGACCTTACATTCACTGAGGTAGTTATCCGGAAACTGCACGCCGGTGATTTCGGTGTCCGCCCCCCGGTAGGCCTCGAAGTTGCTCACGGCCTTGCTCTTGGTAACCAGGATCAGGGTGGTTGGGGTACTCACCGCTACGAGGTGCCGGGTATCCACCCCCCGTTCCCGCAGCTCCTCGCGCAGCAGGGCACCGATGTCATCCTTGCCGATGGTGGCGACAAGCCCCACTTGACGGCCAAGCTGGGCAAGGTTCATCGCTAGGTTGGCTGGGCTGCCGCCGGCGAAGCGGCGGTAGGTGTCTACGCTGCGAAAATCGGCGCCGTACTCCGTGCTGATGAGGTCGACGAGCACTTCGCCGGTACAGATGATCTCGGGGGCTTGCATGCGCCAAAGTTAACAATTCGCCGCACCCGCGTCCGCGCCCTACTGTACCTTTAGGGCATGACGCGTATGGATACCCGACTGATCTCGGTGGAGGAGGTGATCAAGGCCCGCCACAAACTACGGGGGATCGCGCTGGAAACTCCACTGATGCGCTCCACCCGACTGAGTGACCTGTACGGGGCGGAGGTGTGCCTGAAGCGGGAAGATCTGCAGGAGGTGCGCAGCTACAAAATTCGGGGGAGTTACAACAAGATGAGCTCGCTGAGTCAGGAAGAGCGCGAGCGTGGAGTGGTGTGTGCCAGTGCCGGTAACCACGCCCAGGGACTGGCCTACGCCTGTAAGGCCATGCGGGTGCGGGGCACGATCTTCATGCCCGTCGTCACGCCGGCCCAGAAGGTACGCAAGGTGCGCATGTTCGGCGGGGACTACGTCGACGTGGTGCTGACCGGAGATACCTACGACGATGCCTACGCCGAATCGATGCGGGTGGCCGCCGAGCGCGGACTGACCTACGTGCACCCCTTCGATGACCTTAAGACCATCGCGGGTCAGGGTACCGTGGGATTGGAAATACTGGACGCCTCCGCCGAGCCCATTGATATCGTGATCATGGCCGTGGGGGGCGGCGGACTCAGTGCCGGTATCGGTAGTGTGTTCCGGCAGTTGAGCCCGCATACCGAGCTGATCGGCGTAGAACCCAGCGGAGCGCCGGCCATGTACGAAAGTATACTGCAGGGTAAAATCGTGACCCTGGAGACGATCGATAGCTTCGTGGACGGGGCGGCGGTGCGGCGGGTGGGCACCCATACCTTTCCCATCGTAGCCGAGACCTTTTCGCGCATCGAGCTGGTCGACGAGGGTAAGGTCTGCGGCGTGATGCTCGATCTGTATAACGAAGATGGGCTGGTCGTGGAGCCGGCCGGGGCGCTTTCCATTGCAGTACTTGACCAGCTCGGTGACCTGAGCGGCAAGCGCATCGTCTGCGTGGTGAGTGGCGGCAACAACGACATCACCCGCACCCCCGAAATTCAGGAGCGGGCGCTGATGTACGCGGGGTTGAAGCACTACTTCATTGTGGAGTTTCCGCAGCGGTCGGGGGCCCTGCGCGACTTTCTCGACGTGCTAGGACCGGATGATGACATCACCCACTTCGAGTATACGAAGAAGCATAACCGGGCGATGGGGCCGGCGCTGGTGGGGATTCAGCTGGGGCGGCGGGGGGATTTTGAGGAACTGCTGGCGCGGATGAATGCGCGGAAGATGCGGTTTGAGCACCTGAACGATCAGCCTATTTTATTTGAGATGCTGATTTGATAATAGTCTTGAATGGGTTAGATGATTCACCACGGAGTCCCTTATAGGGGCCACACCGAGGGTTTCACCGAGGTATCACTGAGGCAGTCAAGGCAAAGAGGTAACAGAGACTTGCGCCCGGGGGCGCAGCGGGTGCAGACTGTTTGAAGAAGCTGTGTGACACTTACCTCTGTGAAACCTTTGTGAAACCCTCTGTGAGTCGCCAGGCTCTCCGTGGTGAACAAATCCAAACGGGGGAGCAAAGTGTCTTCTGCAAATGGAAGTACAAATAGCCTGCCCGAGGTGCGACTGGGAGCCCGACGGCCACGCCCACTGGGTATGTGATCACTGCGCTACGCGCTTCGATACCTTTGAGACCACCGCCATCTGCCCCAACTGCAAGAAGCAGTTCGAGGACACGCAGTGCATCAGCTGCACGAAGTTTTCGCCCCACCTGGACTGGTACCGCAACCTGGATGCCTGGCTGCTGGAGCAACTGGAGCGGATTCGGGAGCGGGTGCTATCGGATGCCTGATTGTAAAACGGATTGTTTTACATTTACCGGCCTAAGCCCTCGCCGTGTTAGCCAACCTTAAACTGATTTCCGCCGGTGCCGGTAGCGGAAAGACTTATCGCCTCACCCAGGAAATGGCCCAACTGCTGACGAGCGGGGCCGTACGACCTAGTGGCATCATTGCTACCACCTTTACGAAGCGAGCCGCTGCGGAGCTCAAGGAGCGGGTACGGGTCAAGCTCCTGCGCGATGGCATGACCAGGGAGGCTGGTGCGCTCACGAATGCGCTGATCGGTACGGTCCACGGACTGGGCGTGAAGTTGCTACGGCGCTTTGCCTACGAGGCGGGGGTGAGTCCGCAGGTGGACATCATCGCAGACGGCGACGATCAGCGACTCTTCAACCTGAGCATGGCCGCGGTGATCGATCTGGATCGCATCCGGGAGATCGAAGAGCTCTGCGACCGGCTGGGCCTGAGTGCTAATGGGGAGAAGTACAACTGGCGCAAGGACGTACTAGGCCTGGTAGAAATCATTCGTGGCAACAACTTCGACGACGAGGACATCAAGCGCAGCAAATCGAATAGCTGGTTTACGCTCAAATATTTCCTGCCCCCGGCCCGTGAAGACCTCACCCTGGCCCAGTACCAGACGCGCATGCAGCGCGTGCTGAAGGAAACCTTCGAAGCGCTGCTCAATAATCCTGCCGACAGCACGAAAAAAACCGAGACGGCCGCCATTGGCCTGCGCAAATCACTCGCCCAGCTCCAGCAATACGGCTACCTGCCCTGGCAGGAGTACGCCAAAATGGGCCGCTACGCTAAGGAGGTCGGGGCAAAGAGCCGCGAACTGGTCGAGGAGCTTGCAACACTGGGGCAGGAGCACGCTGCCCTAGCGGCCTTTCAGGACGATCTCAGGGGCTACCAGGACCTGCTCTTCGACTGTGCCCGCGACTCCATCGCTGAGTACGACCGCTACAAGAAAAACCGGGGGCGAATTGACTACACCGACATGGAGGTGCTGGTGCTCAAACTACTGGAGCACCCCAGTGTGCAGGAAACCCTATCGCGTGAGCTCGACCTGCTGATGGTGGATGAATTTCAGGATACCTCCCCCATTCAGCTGGCGCTGTTTTTACGCCTTTCGCAGCTAGCTAAACAGAGCGTCTGGGTGGGTGATCCGAAGCAGTCGATCTACGGCTTCCGGGGGGCGGAGCCCCGCTTAATGGCGGCGGTGATGCACGCCAACGGCCCCATCGACCCGGCCAATATCCAGCGGCAGAGTTGGCGCAGCCGGGAAGACATCGTGTACAGCTGCAATAGTCTGTTCGTGAGCGCCTTCCCGGAGTTTTCGGCGGACGAAGTGGCGCTAGAACCGGTGCGTTGTCGACAAGGATCTAGATTCGCAGGAGCAGAAAGCAAACTGCTGAGCCAGACGGCGGGGCTTATCCACTGGCACTTCAGCATCGATGGAAGCAGTCGCTGGAGGGCCTCGTTCATGCAGGAGGCCATGGCCAAGGCCATCCGCGAGCTGCTCGAAGCACCGCCACTGATTTTACCTAAGGGGGAGCCGAAGGAGCGGCGTTTACGGGCCGGTGATATAGCTATTCTTTGCCGGACCAACTACGGCTGCCAGGACATGGCACAGGCGCTAGCGAAGCAGGGGCTATCTGCTGCCATCGCCCGCGACGGGCTGCTGAAGACCGCCGAGGCTACCCTGCTCCTAGCCTGCCTGAAGTATATGCTGAGTGGCGGCGACTCGCTCTCCGTCGCTGAGATCATGTTACTGGGTAGCCGGTATGACCTGCCCGGTGTCATCGACCACCGCCTCCAGTACCTCGAAACGCAGCAGGAAAGCGCTAAACCCCCACCCTGGGCGGTCGATGAGCCGTTGTTACGCGAACTCGAAGCCCTGCGCCAGATCACCTCCGAGCACTCCACCAGTGAGATGCTCAACATCGTACTCGAACGCATTGACCTGCGCCGTATCGCCGTAGCCTGGGGCGACGGGGAGCAGCGGCTCAGCAACATCGACGAGCTACGCCGTCTGGCCGTGGCCTACGAGGAAACCTGTCACCGGCAGCACCGCGCCGCCTCCCTCGGTGGCTACCTGCTGTACCTCAACCAGTTGGCCCGCGAAAAGGACGATATGCGGGGCGCCAGCGAGCGTCCGGAGGCCGTAAACGTCCTGACCTACCACCGCAGTAAGGGGCTGGAGTGGCCTACGGTGATCTGCTACGACCTGGACCAAAAACTACGCGCCGAGCTGTGGGGCCGTGCCGTCATCCCCGACGATCCCGACGCGCCGGTCGACCTAGATCGGCCGCTTGCCAACCGCTGGCTCCGGTACTGGGCCAATCCCTACGGTCGCCTCACTGGGGGTATTCCCTGGGTGGACGAGCTGGAGGCCAGTAACTGGAAAGCCCGCGCTACGCAGGCGGCCTTGGCCGAGGAGGCCCGGCTACTGTACGTAGGAATGACCCGCGCACGCGACTACCTGATCCTACCGACGGGGAAGTACGGAGCGCCCTGGCTAGACCGTGTGTACGGCCGGGGGGGCAAGGAGACCACCGTACTGGAGCCCGGCACTACCGAGACCCCCTTTAGCTGGGACGGCCACGACATCGCTAAGACGACCGTGCAGTTCATCGAGCCCATCTCGCAGCCACGGTCGGAGCCGCGCTTTACTGCCGTGCCATTCCTTACCGGGATGCGATCGGGCCGGGACGGCCACGCTGCCCGCTGGGTGGACGACGGGTTTATCATTGATACCTACGGACCCTGCGACTCTGGTTCCCTCATCAGCTACGCTAGTCTTGCCGAACCCGATCCAGCGGTCGATCTACGTGCCTACGCACGGTGTGCCAGTACCTTTATCGCGGGTGATCCTGTTGGCAACGATAACGCCTATCGGCGGGAGCTGGCCGAGCAACTGCTGGCCGAGTTTCTGCCCGGTGTACCGGTCGAACTGGAGGAGATGCTCCGGCAGTCCGACGGCTTCCGGGATTTTACGGAGGCTAACTGGCCGGATGCCGAAGTACACCGTCACCTCGCCCTACGTGGAAGGGTTGCCGACCGGAAGTACGCGCAGCAGCTCGATTGGGTAGGTGCCCTACCGGATGACGAATGCGTGTTAATTCAGAACATCTGCCTGTCCCCGAAGCAATTTCAACAGCAGCAGGCTCTAAGACTAGCGGAGCTTCGGCTGCAGTCCGAGCTCCTTCAGCGCGTGTACGGTAAGCGCGTGGTGGCCGCATTCTTGCACACACCGGCGACCGCGACCTTAGTGCAACTTCAGTGGTGAGAATCCTGCTCCTCGCCGCCACCCCGTCCGAGCTAGGCCCTACCGTGGCCTGGCTCAGGGAGCTGGCCGTGCGGCAGGAGCAAAACGTACTCAGCTTCGAGCGGGTGGAGATAGAGGTAGTGTTTGGAGGACTCGGGTTGATTTCCACGGCGTTCCTACTCGGTCGCCGCCTACCGGCTCCGCCCGCCGTACAGCTGGCTATCCAGGTCGGTGTTGCGGGGGCGTTCGATCGCGCCCTGGCCCTCGGTCAGGTCGTCAATGTAATAAGCGAACAGCTGGGTGACTGGGGAGCAGAAGACCCTAACGGAAAACTTCTTCCGCCAGCAGCCCTGGGTTTTCCACCCGGGTTTCCCTTTGGCGAAGGTGGTGTTCTGCGACCCGCCGGGCCCTCTGCCATCCTGCCCTACCCCACCGTTGCGGGACTCACCGTGCACCGAGCTACGGGTAGCCAAACTACCATCACCCGGCTGCGGGAGTCCTTCCCCGATGCACAGGTAGAATCCATGGAAGGAGCCGCTTTCTTTTACGGCTGTATGGCAGCGGGCGTAGACGCGCTGCAACTTCGCGCCATCAGCAACTACGTTACCCCCCGGGATCGATCAGCCTGGAAATTAGAACCAGCAATCACCGCCGTCAACACCGCACTACAGCGAGTCCTCACACCCTTCATCTCCTAATTTTTCATTTCCACCCGTGCGGTGGGGGCCATCATCTCGTTGCGCAGGGCGGTTTGCCGCGCTACGTTGCGGGCTACCTTAAGCCAGGCCTCCCGCACTACCTCGTTCTCCTTATCGAGCACGGCGGGAGCGCCCGCATCCCCGCCTTCACGAATGGACTGCACCAGGGGTATCTGCCCTAGCAACATACTGTTGCTCTTTTTGGCTAGGCTTTTCCCCCCGCCCTGCCCGAAGATGTAGTACTTGTTGTTCGGCAACTCGGCCGGGGTGAAGTACGACATATTCTCCACCACGCCGAGCACCGGAACGTTGACGTTTTCCAGGAAGAACATATTCATGGCCTTGACCGCATCGGCCAGGGCGACCTTCTGGGGGGTGGTGACTAGTACGGCGCCCGTGACGCTTACCACCTGCACCAGGGTGAGCTGGACGTCGCCGGTGCCGGGAGGAAGGTCTACAATGAGGTAATCAAGCGGCGGCCAAACGGTTTCCTCGATGAACTGCTTGATGATACCCGCCAGGCGCGGCCCACGCAGTACAACCGCCTGCTCGGGCTCCACGACAAAGCCCGTGCTCATCACCGGTAGTCCGTAAGCATAAAGTGGCTTGATCTTAGGCTTGCCGTAGACGGTCTCTACCGTAGGCTTTTGTCCCTGGAGTCCGAGCATGGTGGGAGCGGAGGGACCGTAGACATCGGCGTCTAATAAGCCGACCGCACCGCCGAGTTGCTGGAGTCCTAGGGCAAGATTAACCGCTACGGTGCTCTTCCCTACCCCACCCTTACCACTGGCTACTGCGATAATATTTTTGACGTGTGGCAGCGGGTTGCTCTGCTGGGGGCCGCCGCCGCCCCTGCCAGCCTGCGGCGTCATACCAGGATTTTGCATGTGCACGTGTACCTGAGCCTCGGGGTAGACATTCAGGATGGCCTCCTGGCAGGCGAAATTTAGTTGTTGCTTGTAATCCGCTTCCAGCTTCGGCAGCTGAAGGGTAAAGGACACATTGGGGGGCTCGACCTTCAGATGCAACACCATGTTGGCGGTAATCAGATCCTGTCCGGTCTGGGGGTCAGTGACGGTAGCGAGCGCTTCGGCGATACGGGAAACTTCCACAGCTGGAGAGGATTATAGTTCTACAATGGTGACGCCCTCACCGCCCTGCTCGCGGGGTGGCGTGATGAGGGTAAAGTCATGGTTGTACTCCTGCAACTTCTGCCGCACGGCACGCTTTAGGGCACCGCTCCCTTTGCCGTGTACGATACGCAGCTGGCTGGCGTTGGCCATGAGGGCTTGGTCAACGAAGGCCTGGGTGGTATTGAGCACCTCCTCGAAGCGCATCCCGCGCACGTCCAGCTTATTGTCGAAGGTGGCAACAGCGCTGATGTCGCTGGTCACGCTGCGCTCCTTACGCAGCGACATGGGATTATCGGCATGCTCGATGTCGCGCAGGTTGACCGTCAGCCGGAGGTCACCGACAATCACCACGGCGCGCTTCCTATCGATGGATTCGATGGTGCCACTGGCCCCGCCCGTGCGTAGTTTGACGTAGTCACCTTCCTTGAAGGCCTCCTTGGCGTGTTTCCCCTTGCGCGGTTGGTAGTAAATAGACTCCCGCAGGTCGGTCACCTGCTCGCCGATCTTCTCGCGTTCCTCGCGCAGCACCTTCGCCTGCTCCTTTGCTTCTTCGATCTTCTTCTCTTCGCGGAGTTCCCGGATCAGGGTTTCCATCTCCTTATTGTACCTCGCCGTTTCCGTAAGGGCCTGCTCCTTGGCTTCTAATTTCAGGCGTTTGCGACGCACTTCGATGTCGCGGTGCAGCTCCTCGTAGGTACGGGTGAGGGCATCGAGGGTTTTTTGCTTCTGTTCTAGGCCCTTTAACTGCTCCTCCACTTCCTGCTTTTCGCGTTGGAGGTCGACGAGGAGTTGGTCGACGGCTCGCTCGTTCTTACCGGCCCGTCTGCGTGCGTGGGCGAGTACCTCGTCAGGTAGCCCACTTTTCTGGGCAATCTCGAAGGCGTAGCTCGAGCCCGGCCGGCCTACCCGTAGCTCGTAGGTCGGTGATAGGGTATCTTTGTCAAAGTTCATCCCCCCGTTGACGATGCCGGCGGTTTTGTATGCGTATATCTTCAGGTTGCTGTAGTGGGTCGTGATGACGCCATACACTTGTTTGGCGTTGAGCCCTTCCAATACGCCCTCCGCAATCGCGCCCCCCAGCGCCGGATCGGTACCTGCCCCAAACTCATCGATTAGCAACAGGGTGCGGTCATCGGCCGATTTAATAAACTCCCGGGCGTTTTTTAGCCGGCTGGAGTAGGTCGATAGGTCGTCCTCAATGCTTTGCTGATCCCCAATGTCAGTAAAGACGCGATGAAAGATACCAAACTCCGATTCTTTATCTACCGGCACTAACATCCCCGCCTGTAACATCAGCTGTAGCAGTCCTACGGACTTCATCAGGATGGACTTCCCCCCCGCATTCGGTCCCGATAGCATCAGCAGCCGGTTCTTACCCCCTAGCTTCAGGTCGAAGGGCACGGTCTTTTTGCCGTACTGCCGGTTTTTCAAGTACAGCAAGGGGTGCCGCCCCTCGCGAATCCACAAGCGAGGTTGCTGATCGACCTTCGGTCGCTCCGCCTTCAGTTGCTGGGCCAGTCGTGCCTTGGCCTGCACCAGGTCGAAGTAGGCGATCAGGTCGCGGTAGCCGGTAATCTGGTCGACATAGGGTCGCAGCTGAGCGGAGAGCTCGCGCAAGATTCGGTAGATCTCCCGCCGCTCCTCCTGCTGGAGGTCAAAAATGTCATTGTTGATCCCGATCACCTCGTCGGGCTCGATGTAGGCGGTCTTTCCCGTCGCCGACTCATCGTGGATGATGCCCCGTATCTGGCGTTTGAATTCACTCGGTACACTCAGGACGCGGCGCCCATTGCGAAAGCTTTCAACCGTATCGGTCAGGTAGCCCGCCCGCCGGTACTTCTCAATGACGCTACGAAAAGCCTTTTCTACCTCCCGCTGCTTGCTCCCGATGAGCCGGCGGATGCGCGCAAGCTCTTCCGAGGCATCCGAGCGAATGCTGCCTTCTGCATCGATGACCGCTTCAATGGCCACCGAGAGCTCCGGCACGTAGTCCACCTGCCGTACCACGGCGTAAAGGTTTTCGTACTTAGCCTGGCGAGCCGCACCCTGAAAAAAGCCGAATAGTTGCTTGGCTTGCAGGAGCAGCACGTTCAACTTAGCTAGGCCGCTTTCCACCAGTACGTAGCCCTCTACGCGCAGTGCTCGCAGCTCCTCCTCGACATCGTCGTAGGCCCCGATCAAAAACATGTTCTTCTCCTCGGTCCCCTGCCGGAACTCGGCCACCTCGTCCAGCCACCTATTCACCTCGGTGACTTTGGTGGAAGGGAGCAACTGCCGGGCAGCCGTACGACCTAAATCTCCCTGACACTGTCGCTCCAGGAGGGCCAGGACCTTATCGAATTCCAGGGTTTCGGGGGTGTCGGCGGGAAGTAACTGCATAGCTGAAAAAGGTGCCCCTTGCTAACCCACAACGGCACCGCTAGGTTGCTCAGTCCTCCCGGCGGCGGTTCTTGAGCCGGGGCTTGTTCCACTCCTCCCGCTGGGCGAAAGTGACCACATTTTTGATCAGTGAGATCATGCCCAGAAAGACCAAATAGCCTACCGTCACCACCAGGTAGATCCAGCGGTAAGACCCCGCATCGTTGATGCTGATACCGCTAAAGGCCCAGGCCAGCAGACCTGCCCCCAGGGCAAGCGCCATGAAGCTGTACATACTACGACCCCAGTACTTAGCGGTATTCTCCGCCGAGGCACTCAGCACGGAGTTGAAGAGCGCAAAAAAAAGCATAAAACTCGCTGCGCACAACCAGGGAAAGCGATTGCTTACCCCCACCGTGTCCGTTCCGGCCACAATGATGCTGAACACATCGATCACTAGTACCATGGCCAGGATGACGCCCGCCTGTAGCACGGGGTCTACCCGCCGCTCAAAGATGGATCCCTGGGAAGTCATACCGTCCGCTTTACCGCCTTAACAGCAGCTTCCCCTTTTTGTTACGCCGCCGTAGTGGCTTCGGCCGGCTGTGGCGCAAAAGTGCTCACCCAGGTAATGGCGTCCTCTACCCGCTTTCGCTCACGCTCCCGCTCGGCCTCCGAATACCCGTAGGCTTCGGCGAACGCGTCCAGCACCTCATCCAGTACCGGGGCAATGCTCGGCATATCGAAGTATAGGCGTCCCGACCGCCGCTCCACCCAATCCAGCGGATACAATGCCAGCTCATTGTCAATACACCAGGCAGCCTCGGCGCAGGCCAGGCGGCTCACGTCACTACCTTCCTTCCGCTCGCGTGCCATGGCGATTACCGTCGGCGACTGCTTGCCGTAATTCGCCACTAGGTAGCCCGCCCGTTCCGGGGCTAAACTGGCGGCGCGCAACTGCTCGGCAATCTCCCGCTCGTAGACCAGCACCTCGTCGAAGTCGGCAAACGGCCCGCCCGACAGCATGATCTGCCGCGTCGTGGTTTTGGACAGACTTTCCCCGTCCTCGTGCAGTTGGTTGCCCAGTCGGTCCACCACCCGCTCGGCCATCTTCCGGTAACCCGTCAGCTTACCGCCCGCAATACTGAGCAGTCCCGATTCGCTCTCAAAGATTTCATCCTTGCGTGACATCTCGCCGGCCGACTTTCCCTCCTCAAATATCAGCGGCCGCACGCCCGCCCAGCTCGACTCCACATCCTCTACGACCAGGTTCACGGTCGGGAACATCGCATTGGTCGCGTCGAGCAGGTACTGTACATCCTCCCGGTATACCGGTACGGCGTTCGGATCCCCCTTATACGGTGTATCGGTAGTACCGATGTAGGTGCACCGCAGCCGCGGTATGGCAAAGAGCATCCGCCCGTCGGCCACGTCGAAGTAGCAGGCGTGCTGAAGGGGCAGCCGCTCGCGGGCGACCACGATGTGCACCCCCTTGCTCAGGAACAACCGCTTGTTGTTCATGCTCTTGTCAATCTTACGCAAATCGTCTACCCAGGGCCCGGCCGAGCTGATGACGTGCTCGCAGCTCACCTCGAAGGCACGGTCGGCGTGCCGATCGTGGCACCTCACCGCGCGGATGTGGTGCCCCTCATCGTAGACGAATCCCGTCGCCTCTACGTAGTTGATGGCCAGGGCCCCGTTAGCTTCCGCGGTTTTCACGTTTTCGATCGTCAGGCGGGCATCGTCGGTGCGGTACTCGGCGTAGAAACCGCCGCCCTTAAGGATGTCTGCGCGCAGCAGCGGCTCGGTTTCCAGGGTCTCTTCCTTGGTCAGCATGACGCGCTTATCATCGCCCTCCACGTCGGCCAGAAAATCATACACCCACAGGGCCATGCTGGTGCTCAGCTTCCCTAGCGAGCCACCCTCCACCAGCGGCAGCAGCATCTTTTCCGGGCGTACCAGATGGGGGGCAAGCTTATGCACCACCGCGCGCTCCTGCCCTACCTCGCGCACTAAGCCGATCTCCAAATTTTTCAGGTAGCGCAACCCTCCGTGAATGAGCTTGGTCGACTTAGAGCTCGTACCCGAGGCAAAGTCACTACGCTCGATGAGGGCTACGTTCAGACCACGGCTAGCGGCATCAAGGGCCACTCCGGCCCCCGTGATGCCCCCTCCCACCACCACCAGGTCGAAGTGTGCGTGGTCGAGGCGGTCGATCTTAGCGGCGCGTTTTTGGGCGGCATCCATGGCGAGTAATTAGTGAGGCAAGTGGGCGGGGCCGCAGGTGCAAGCAATAACGCACCACCCCTACCTTGGTTAACGCCCGGCGCCGTTTATCTAGGCATTCTCCGGACGAAGCCCCCGTACCGTTCGTCCGGCCTGCCACATCTCGCTCTCGTTGAGCTCCCGCAGTTCTTCCTCGAGCTTGACCCGGTAGTCCGACTGGCTGTTGGAGTCGATGCTGCGCTGGGCCTCCTCGCCACTGGCCACGCTCCGGTAAAGGTCCTCGAAAACGGGCTTGACCGCGTCGCGGAATTTGTCCTTCCAGTCCAGGGCACCGCGCTGGGCCGTAGTAGAGCAGTTGGCGTACATCCAGTCCATGCCGTTTTCGGCCACGAGCGGCATCAGACTCTGGGTAAGTTCCTCTACCGTCTCGTTGAATGCTTCCGAGGGCGTATGTCCGTTTGCCCGCAGCACATCGTACTGGGCCTCGAAAATTCCCTGGATGGCTCCCATGAGCGTTCCCCGCTCGCCGGTCAGGTCGGAGTACACCTCACGCTGAAAGTCCGTTTCGAAGAGGTAGCCGGAGCCCACCCCGATGCCCAGGGCGATTACCCGCTCGTAGGCCCGTCCCGTGGCGTCCTGATCGATGGCGTAGCTGGAGTTAAGCCCCCGGCCCGCCTGGAAGAGCCGCCGCAGACTCGTGCCCGAGCCCTTAGGCGCTACCAGAATAACGTCCACGTTATCCGGAGCGACGATCTTGGTGCGGTCGTTGTACGTGATGCCGAAGCCGTGACTGAAGTATAGCGCCTTACCCTCGGTGAGGTAGGGTTTGATCCGCGGCCAGACCTCGATCTGGGCGGCATCGGAGAGCAAGTACTGAATGATGGTACCCCGGTCGGCGGCCTCCTCGATCTCGAAAAGGGTTTCTCCCTCTACCCAGCCATCCTTCAGGGCCTTATCCCAGGAGGCTCCACCCCTGCGCTGGCCCACGATCACGTTGAACCCATTGTCGCGCAGATTCAGGCTTTGTCCCGGACCCTGCACGCCGTAGCCGATCACGGCAATCGTTTCATCCTTTAGCACCTCACGGGCTTTCTCCAGGGGGAACTCCTCACGGGTGACGACCTTTTCCTTCGTCCCCCCAAAATCTAACGTGGCCATGGCTAGCAGTTTTCGTTACCGGCAAATATGCAACGGGCCTACCCCGCCGCCACCATTAAACTGCCCATTCTTTTACGATGGCTAATTGCCCCCCACGGCCTCCGGCTCCACCCTCACCTGCTCCACCACGACCTCGGAGTAGCGCTTGTGCCCGAGCAGGTAGTAATGCAGGGCGATGCTGTCGGCGACCCTACCGGCATCGGTACGCGGCGGCCCCACCCGGGCAGCATTGATTTCGGCGGTACGCCGGGCGCGCCGGTACACCCACAGGGGAAGGCGGGAGTAAAAATGGAGGTGAGCGCGCAGAATCGAAGTGATATGGCTAAACTTTCCCTGGCTGAGGAATAACAGGCCCGCCGCCCCGTCGAGCAGCAGTCGCACGGGTACCCACCACAGGAGCCGCGTGGAGTGCTCGTTCTTAAAACTAGTGACCAGCGTGTTGCGAAAGTTTAGGTAGGCCTTGCGGGGCGTGTCGTAGGCGAGTGTTCCGCCCCCCACGTGAAAGACGGTCGCGGCGGGCTCCACAAGCACCTTGTAGCCCGCCCGCTTCATCCGCCAGCACAGGTCGATTTCTTCGGCGTGCGCGAAGTACTCCGGCTCAAACCCCCCCAACGCGTGGAAGACCGAGGACCGGATAAACAGCGCCGCCCCGGTAGCCCAGAATATCTCCGCCACCCCGTCGTACTGCCCCTCATCGCGCTCCGTATGTCCGAACACCCTACCCCGGCAAAAGGGGTAGCCGAGAAAGTCCAGGTACCCCCCCGAAGCCCCCGCGTACTCAAAACAACTCGGCTGGTGCTCGGCCAGCACCTTGGGCTGCACCGCTCCGACCATCCCGTCCCGAAAGTGAGGTAGCACGCGGCCCAGCCAGCCGGGGGTGACACGCACGTCGCTGTTGAGTAGGACATACACCTCAGCGCTTACCCGCTGCAGGGCCTCGTTGTATCCCCCGGCAAAGCCGTAGTTCTCGGCTAGTTCGATCACGTCAATCCCGGGATGCTCGCGCCGTAGATAGGTTACCGAATCGTCCATACTCGCATTGTCGGCCACCACTACCCGGCAGTTTGCCTCGAGCTCGGCTACCACGGTGGGTAGATAGCGTTCCAGGTACCCCCGCCCGTTGTAGTTTAGGATCACCACTGCGGTGTCCGGATTGCTAGGTGTTGTATCGGCGGATGAAGCTGCTGCCTGCCGAGCCAGCACGGCGCGGGCCGCTTGTTCATCCTCCTGCAACTGCTCCCGTAGGGCTGCCAGCCCATCCAGTGTCACATCCCCCCGGAGATAGTCCACAAATTCTACGCGCACCGTCTGCCCGTACAGATCGGCCGAGAAATCAAGCACATGTAGCTCAATGATCGTACCCCGCCCGTCGCCCAGCACCGGCCGGTCACCGATGTAAAGCATTCCCTGGTGCCAGGCCTCCCCAATCCAGGCACGCACGGCGTAGATGCCATTGGCCGGTACCAACTTGAGCCGATCGAGCAGCTCTAGATTGGCCGTCGGGTAGCCCAGGGTACGCCCGATTTGTTTACCCATTATTACCCGCCCGGATAGTCCGTACGGGCGACCCATCAGCTCGCGCGCACCCACCACCCGTCCTTCCCGGAGGGCCTGTCTGATTTTGGTGGAGCTGACCGTTATATCGTTCACCTCCTGGGCCGCGATCTCGACCACCTCGTAGCCAAACTCAGCTGCGTGGTAGCGCAGAAATTCTACGTTGCCCGCGCGATCCCGTCCAAAGTGGTGGTCGTAGCCGATAACAATGCGCTCCGGAGAAAAGTAGCGGACGAGAAAGTGCTCGATGTACTCTCCCGGACTCTGCTGACTAAAGGCCGCCGTAAAGGGTACGACCACCAGGTGGTCGATTCCCTGCTCGGCGCAGTAGACGGCCTTCTCCTCCGTGGTAGTGAGTAGCCGCAGACTATCATCATCCGGTCGCAGCACGCTGCGGGGGTGCGGATCGAAGGTGATTACGATACTCTCCCCGCCCCGCGCCTCGGCCATGCGCCGGATGCGGCGCAGCAATTGTTGGTGACCACGGTGTACGCCATCGAAGCTCCCGATGGTGAGCACGGCGTGGCGGAAGGGCGGCAGGTCGTCAAGCTGAAAGTGCGTGATCACCCCGCAAAGGTAGTGACTACACCGTCGGAGCCCACCCCTGCTCGTACTCCCGCTGCCAGAGGGCCAGTGCTTCGGGATTGTCGAGGGGCTTACCCGTAGCGGGGTCGCAGTTCAGTACGCTGTTGGTGCGCTGGGCCATGTTACCGAGGTGGCAAATGGTCACACTCGGGTTGGCATCGGCGATGTTAGAATTGAGTTTTTCGTCGGAGTTTACCCCGCGGATGAAGTTGCCGATGTGGAGCTCGTCCAGGTTGCCGCCACCGGTGGTATCCATACTGACGGACGCCTCGCTTTCTTCCTCCCGGCGCAGCTCCTTACCCTGTAAATCGTAGACAATGTACCCGTTACGGTCCATCAGCACGCTGCCCTCGGTACCATAGATCATGGCCCCACGGCCGCGGTCCCAGAGGGGCATGCCGTTGCAGCTACGCCCGTCCCAGTGAATATGCTTTCCGCCGGGGAACTCAAAGCCGGCCAGCTGCGTATCGTAGGCCTGCCAGGCATCGTCGAAGGCGAAGCGGCCTCCGGTGGAAGTCACCCGCTCGGGGAAGTCCACGCCGAGCGCCCAGCGGCACATATCCACCTCGTGGGTACCGTTGTTGAGCAGCTCCCCGGTACCGTACTTCCAGAACCAGTGCCAGTTGTAGTGTACCAGTAGGGCGTCGAAATCCTGGTGGGGGGCCGGGCCCTGCCACAGCTCCCAGTCGAGCCACTCGGGCACAGGGGCCGGTTCGTGCTCACCGATGGGGCCACGGGTGGCGGCATACCAGGCCTTACCCGCGTAGGCTTCGCCGATGAGTCCGTCGTGGATTTCCTGGACTACCTTATTCAGGCTCACACTGCTACGGGTTTGGTTACCCATCTGCACCTTTAGCCCGGTTTTGCCCTGCTTGGCGACCAGCATCTCGCCCTCGGCAGGGTTATGACTACAGGGCTTTTCGACGTAGACGTGCTTGCCGGCGTCGAGGGCCATCATGGCCATGGGGGCGTGCCAGTGGTCGGGCGTAGCGATGACTACGGCGTCGATCTTCTTATCGTCGAGAAAGCGTCGGAAGTCCTGGTCCCCCTTTGGTTCCTTGCCGCCCTTTTCTACGACGCGCTGCTGTCCCTTGGCGATGGCCCGGGTATCGACATCACCGATACCGACTACGCGACAGTCGTCGGCCGTGGCAAAGGTACCGGTCAGGTATTCTCCCCGGCTATTGGTACCGAATACGGCTACGTTGACTCGGTCGTTGGCCCCCATCACCTGGGTGCGGCTGTAGGCCGGCAGCCCCAATCCGAGCCCGGCGGTGGCCAGGGCGGTTTTTTTGATGAAAGTGCGGCGGTTGCTCATGATAATCGACTTAAAGTTCACGGATTTTGATGGTGCGGAAGGCCACGGCATCGCCGTGATCCTGCAGCAGAATGGGCCCCTGGGGGAAGCGACCGAAGTTTTCCCAGTCGCGGTATTTACTGTAGTTGACCAGTGCCTGAAACATGGGGCTGAAGCGATCGTACTCGACCACCTTGTAGCCATTGAGCCAGTGCTCGACGTGGCCGTCCTTAGAGACGATACGGCCGCGATTCCACTGCCCGATCTTGTACTCCTTACCCCGGCCGGGCACGTCCAGCACGGCGGCGGGGATAAGATCGTAGAGGGAGGCCATCGTACGATTACCCATGACGCCTAGCTTCGCGTCGGGATGACGCTCGTCGTCCAGAATCTGATACTCTAGCCCAATGGCCGAGCCCTGCCCCTTATTCAGATCAGGGTCCACGAAGTACTTTACCCCACTGTTGGCCCCTTCCGCCGGTTTGAACTCGAAGACCAGCTCGAAGTTGCTGAAATTATCCTTCGTCACGATGTCACCGCCATTGGCACTCTCCCCCCCGTTACCGGGCAGTACACGCAGTTGGCCATCTGCGACCTCCCAGCCAGAGGCCGGAAACTCATCGAGCTTTGCCCCCCGCCAGCCCTCGGTCGAACTGCCATCGAAGAGCAGGCGCCACCCCTGCCGCTGCTCGGCCTCCGTTAGGGTATTGACCATCATGTTTTCTACCGGTGCCTGCACGGCCGGCATACGGTCGGCTTCGGTCGCGTTGTCGAGCACCTGGATGTTGCGCCAGCGCACCTGCTTCCCGGCCAGATCCTCCTTGATGGCGTGTACCTGTAGACAAATCAGGCCGGATGCATCCACGCTATCGACCAAGTTTGCGGCGGCCTTTCCGTTGATGTAGGTGCGCAGGTTGTCACCGATGGCCTCGACGCGCAGCTCGTTCCACTCCCCCTGGCGGTAAAGCTGGCGGGCCTCGTCGTTATAATGGAGGGGGTAGATCCAACCCCGGCGTGCCTCGTCGTATATACCACCGGTATAGCCACGGGCACTCGGGTCTATTTCTACCTGGTAGCCGTAGATGCGACGGATGTCACCGTCCTGCCGCCACTGTCCCCGCGCCATCACCCCACTGTTCAGGGGAGCATCGTCGTTGAATTCTAGGGTGAGGATAAAGTTGGAGTAAGGTCGCTCCGTACACAAAAAGGTGTTCGGAGTATTGACCACGGCCGTTCCGGTGATCGTATCACCGGAGAGAGAATAGGGGGCCTGACCGCCGTAGGATTCCCAGTTGCTGAGGTCGCGTCCGTTGGTCAGGGAGGTGAACGGCGACTGGGCCGACAAGGCGGCTGCAGCCAGGAATAGAAGTAGCGTGGTACCGGTTTGAAGCATAGGGGATGGGAAAGTGATGGTAAACCATGACGGACCGGAATACAACCGGTTGCCGTGACTAAGGTAGGGAAAGATTCGGTGTTCACAACGTACGACGACTTTTTCCGTTATTGCAACCCATGCCCAACTTAAATCGCGTGACGCCAGCGGTACTGCTCCTGTCGTTCATTTTACCTTGCACCTGCGGCCCCGCCCCGCTAATTGCGCAGGACACGCGGGATGAGTTCGTGCTGGATGCGGATAACGCCGGGGTGCAGGTATTTGTACGCCAGGAGACAAATGGCGAAATGAGCGTGCGGGTGATGACCAGGGCGCGGACGCAGGTGCAAACGGTTCGTGCCATCCTCGATGACGCAGCCGGCTATCCCAATTGGGTACACCGCTGCGACCGGGCCTATATCGTAGACGGTGGCCGGGCCGACGACTACATCTTCGTATCCGGCATTGACATGCCCTTCCCCTTTGGCGATAAGGAAGTGGTGGCGCGGGTGACACAGCACGTGGACGACCGGGGCGTATTCACGCGTACCATAGCCGGCTCCCCCGAGGCTATTCCCCCGACCGATGGACGGGATCGCCCGACGGTGTACGACGGGGAGTGGGTCGTGAGTCCGCAGACTGATGGTACGGTGCTGCTACAGGTGACGGTACGCACCGATGCCGGCTCCGGCCTACCCAACTGGCTGCGCAGGGAAATTATGACGGGCGGGCCGGTCAAGACCGTCACGAACCTGCGCCGTATGCTAGAGGCCGCAGGCTAGCGTGCGTGGTGCGGTAGTATTCGCGGTCCCCGAGTAGATTTTCCATGCCGTGCCGGTCCTTAAACTGAAAGCCGATTTGGGTAGCGTAGGCTAGACAGGCGGCGTACTTGGTCTGTAAGGTAGCGGGGGGCAACGAATAGCCGAGCGTTTGCTTTGCCGGAAGTTTCTTCGACGTGTGCAGTGGGGTGGCAGCATCAATCTCGGCATACGCGGTGGGATGTCGGTGAGTATAGGGCTGGTCGTAGTACTGGACGAAATCTACCTGCTCCCAGTACTTTTTAAGTGATTTCACTGCCTGGATGACCTGTAGGTGATCGGCATGGTTGCCGGCCCCCAGGGGATAGAAAATGGTCAACGGGCGGTAATCGTAAATGGCCGAAGCCACCCGCTGGCGGAGCTCCTCCTGGATCGTGTCGTCAGCATGGACGCCGGCAAAGAGAGCGGGGGCACTTTCGTAGCCGCGGTGGGGGGCCTCGGGGAGGTCCCAGTGCTCAGGGTGCAGGCCGAGTAGCTCCATGGCCTTTTCGTCCTCGGCGCGGCGAAGCGCCATGTAGTCTACCCCGGGGGCAAGTCCTTTATCGAGCTGACAGGCTAGCGCAAACCCTTGCGGATCGGGCACCGAACGGGTGAAGCAGGTCACTACCCGTACCAATTCGCCGGATAGCTGGCCTAGCAGTCCTCCGCACGAAAACACGGCATCATCAAGGTGGGGCGAGAACACCAGAATCACAGCAGGTGGGGTTGGGTGCGGAAGCGGCAACTGAGGTCGGCACCTTCCGCCTCTTCGTCAACGGTGATGATATTAGTCCAGGCGGTATCGACCTGCTTATTGGTTATGCGTCGATATTCCCCTTCGATCTGTGCGGCCACCACGGGCCAGGAATACGTGGCGTGCACTTCGTCCAGGGCGGTGGTGGCAAGTTTGCGGCGTAGCTCCGGCTGCTCGAGGAGCGAGCGGGTAGCGGCGGTGAGGGCGGTCAGATCACCGGCCTCGACCAGTAGTCCGTTTTCGCCGTCGCGTACGCAGTCGACCACGCCGACCGTACGGGTACTGACGATGGGCAGCCCGCTGGCCATGGCCTCGAGGATGGTATTGGAAAAGCCTTCGGCGTAGGTGGGGCTCAGAAAGATATCGCCGGCGTGGTACCGGGCGGGCGCATCGGCGTAGGCTACCTCACCGGGAAATTCCGTGCAGTCGGCGATACCTAGCTCGTGCGCGAGGGCCACCGTGGCATCGAAGTCCGGTCCGATACCGGAGACAATGAGCCGAATGGCGAAGCCGGCCTCGATCAATGCCTTACCGCAGTGGATAAAATCGAGGCTCCCCTTGCGCGCGTCCACTCGCCCGTGGTAAAGCAGTCGGGCCGGTGCGCGCAACTCCCCTACCCCCGTCGAGCGGGGGCGGAACTGCTCGGTATTCGTCGCTCCCGGAATGATCGTGAAGCGCTCCGCTGCGGTGCCGTGATTGTCGACCACCTCGTCGCGAAAGCTATCACAACCGATAACCAGCGCCATGCTGTGATCGAGCACGGCCTGCATGGCCCGGTGGTGGGTAGTGCAGCAGAGCCCCACCCAGTGCCCGTCGCCCCCCTGAATAGATACCACGTTAGGAATACCGAGCCGCCGACTTACCTCCAGGGCGGCCAGTCCGGTGGGATAGGCATACTGAGCGTGCACCACATCGAAGGGCCGCTCAGCGTGCAGGCGCTCGGCCAGCGCGACCATGGCGCGGGTGTCGGCTTCGAAGTCGGCGGGGGGGTTATCGACGCCCTGCTCCTCGCCGATGGACCGCAGTCCGTGCACGTCCATCCAGGGCTCATCCGGCGGAGGTCCGCCACCGTAGATGCGCACCCCGGTGGGGTCCTCCCGGTACTGGCTGATCATCACCACCGCGTGGCCGCGCTCACTCAGTGCCTTGGTCAGGTTGCGGGCGTAAACGCTCATGCCGGAGACGGCGGGGAAGTAGCGGCGGGAAATGAAACAGATGCGCACGGTGTAAGGGGGTAAATGGGTTAGGGGAAGGGCCCCTTGCACGTAGCGCTTGGGGCCTTTGCGCGTTCGGTCAAGTAGGCAAACAGCGACGAATCACCTATCCAACGACTCCTCCACCTCCCGCAGATAAGCAATGCTCTGCGGGATGGCGTGGTGGGCCCGCACGCTTTCGCGACTCAGCTCTACGCAGACCAGGCGGTCGAACCTAACATCATGTAGGGCTTCTAACAGCGGCTTAATTGCCATGTCGCCCTCGTGGAGGGGCAGGTGGAGGTGCTGGCCCTGGTTCATGCCCTCGATGGATACGGTGCCGAGGCGGTCGGCGTAGCGGTGTACGGCCCGGGCGGGATCGTCCTCACCGGTGACCCAGACGTGGCCGAGATCGAGCGCCAGGTGAAGGCTGTCCTGGAGGGAGGGATGGGTATCGAGCAGGCGCTGGTAGTCGGCATTGGTTTCGATGAACATGCCGGGTTCCGGCTCCAGGCTAATGTGGACATCCTCCTGCTCCGCATAATCGGCTACTTTCAAAAGCCCCTCGCCGAGGTGGTGGTAAGCTTCTTTTTCGGCGACGGCCTGCTTACGCACGCCGGCCCAGAACGAAACCGTCTCGGCGTGCAGGAGCTTCGCAATATCGACGGCCCGCTTGAGAAAGGCTATTCGGCGGGCGCGGTCCTGGGGCAGGGGACTGATAAGGGTAGGCTCGTGCTTCTCTTTGGGATCGAGCAGGTAGCGGGCACCGGTCTCGATGACTACGCTGAGCCCGTGCTCTTCCAGGAGACGGTGGACGTTGTGGGTATCGGCCTGCCAGCGCTCGCCAAAGGGGTCGAGGTGGTGCCAATCAAGGGTGAGTGCAACTCCGTCGTAGCCAGCCTCGGCAATCAGTCGTAGGGCGTCCGGAAGCCTGTGGTGCGCCGCTCCATTGGTGTTATACGCGTAACGCAGTTTCATGCGATGATAGATTTGCTCTCAAAGTAGTCTTCCTCCAGGGCTATGGGAGCAGCGTGGGCGGTGGGCTCCCGGTACAGTCCGTAGAGCGGCTCAATCAGCGCATCGAGCCGGGCGGTGTTGAGGTAGAAGGGCCCCCCTAACTCCCGCTCCCGCTGATCCGTAAGTCGAATGCGCGCGCAGCCCGCTGCTGGCGCACGGCTCAGCAACTTAAAGGGGTCGTCGTGCAGCAGCCGTTGTACGCCGCGGTGGCCAATGCGTTGGTAACTACCAAACTCCATCTCCATATCCGGCACCACCACCTTCACGGCGTGGCAGTCGGGGCCGGCGGTGGCGGCACGGAACACGTAGGGTTCCATACCGTTTTCGGCTAGATGGCGGAGCACGTACTGCAATCGCTCGGGCACCTCCGCTTGCGGCAGCGTCGGAAGATCGGTAGCGGCGACGGTTTCGCGGTGGCTAAAGACACTACCCGCCAGCCGCTGCCGTACGACGGACTTATCGGAGGTGACAAACTCTACCATGGCACGCAGTGCCCGCTCCTCCTCGGTGTCGAGGTCGATTGCTGCCCGGATACGGTCGAAATAGTCATCGGGCACATCGCCATCCAGTCGCCGAAAGGGTAGATTGTTGAAGCGTTTGCGACTATGGCTACTGGCGCATTCGAGCACCGCCTTGCGCAAGGCCCTATTGATGTCGGGGTCGGCAGCCTCTCCGCAGGCCGTAGCACTTAGTCCGAAGGCATCGGAGCTTACGTCATCGCCAACCGCGTAAACGCTGGCGCAGCCACAGGTTACCCGGGCCAGCTTGAGCGTGACATCCAGGCCTTTGCCTCTGAGGTAAGCGATGATCTCCCGCACGGACTCACTCACGGTAGCGGGATCGATGACCCGACCGCGATCCAGCGCCCTAAAGCTATCGGCGTTGCCGTCGCGCTGCAGGAGCTCGAGCAGGGCGTGGAGGATGGCACGCTCCTCGGTATCGCCCGCTCCGGTGCCGTTGGAAATACAGGTCGTCAGCTTATTGCCGTAGTCCGGAAGCTCCCAGTCACCGCTCACTACGAACTCGGCCGGACACCAGACCCGGGCCCCATCCCGCAGCCGCTCAATCGGCACCCAGCGTAGGCGGGAATCCGTAGTATACGGGGATCCGGCCGGCAGGACCAGCGTTAGCGGATCAAGCACCCCATCCTTCCCGTGTTCGTGTACCAACTCCCCGTAGCTAGCCTCCCGGATGGGCAGTTCGGGAAAGGAAAGTTGCAGGTGGCAGTCTTCCGCAAGCTCGCCGTATGCGCCCACCAGGGCCTCGGTCTCGTTGGCTCCGTAACCGATGCCACTGTAGTAGCTATCCGGCGTGAACAGATCGACGTTATAGATCGGGATTCCCAAGTAATCGGCCCCGTCAATGCGTAGGGTTTCATAAGTGCCGTGGGGCAGGGAATTTCGGTAGGCAGAGAGGGCACGGTCCAGCTGATCAGACATACGCATGGAGGCTTGTTAGCGGCACCGGGCTGGTGTGGATGCCATGGGTTAGTAGGTAATCGATAAGTGCGGTAGCCAGAGCCTGGTTCACCCCCCGGCCGAATTCAAAGGGGGTACAGACGTGGGCGAAATCAAAGCGACCGAACACCTCGCGGTAGTGCAAGAGTTCGTCGCGCGTCAGTGGGATGGCGTAGTGGTAGCCCTTGTGGCAGCTCAGGGCAACGGGCCTCCCGGCGGCATCGAAGTCGATCTTGAGAGCGTCGCCCAGAAAAAGGATGCGGCGGGGGTGATCGTACAGGGCGGTCTGCCCCTCGTAGTGCCCCCCCAGCCGCAGCATCTCGTGCTCCGCATCAATGGCGTGAAAGTCGTCGATGGGGTGATTGACCCGAAAGGCCTTCGTGTACTTCAGATCGTCCTTATGAATGATGAGCTCGGGGTCGAAGAATTCCTGTAGCTGCCAGAGCGCCCCGTACCCGTGGGGGTGGGAGGCGGCCAGGACCTGGATGCCGCCCAGTACCTCTAGCTGCTTGCGCGAGGCCTCATCGTAGAACGGCGCGGCCTCGAAGGCAATGTTGCCTGCCTCCCGCTGTAGCAGCCAGCCGTGGGAGCCCAGGCCGAGCTGCGGGGTGGTCCAGAATTCCCAGAGCCCCGGTAGGGTTTCCTGCCACCTAGTAGAAAACTGCGCCGGAGCCTCTGCGATGGGTAGGTAGGTAAAATCGTCCTGCGGCAGCGCGTTTCTTACGTCAGTGCAATTGGGGCAGGCCACGGGTTCGCGGCTAGCGAACCAGAGGATCCAGCCCCCACAGTGGGTACAAGCGTAGTGCGTCAGGGCCATAGGGTAGGATTTGCTGCCAGGGCATCGTCGAGTAGTTTCGCGAGCCGGAGATCGTCGTTCAAGGTACGTTGCGGATAGGTAGCGAGCCCCTGCCGCTGGCGCAGAAAGGTATCGAGCTGCAGGTAGAAGGGGCTCGTCGTTCCATCAAAGGGCAGCACCTGTGCTCCGCCGCCCAGCTGTGCCGCCGGGAAAAAGGTAAGGGTACCGCCGGGGTCCTGCCCCATCGTATTCTCGGCCGTGAGCATGCCCTCGGTGCCGATGAGTTCGATGCGGCGGCGGGGTAGTCTCTCCGGACGGTTATAGCCAACCGTGTGCACGCCAAGTGCACCCCCCCGAAACGCCATACTGAGCACGCCGCCGTCGTCTACGGTGTAATCCTGCACGGCGCGTTGCTGGAAAAGCTGTAGGTCCACGATGGCCTGACCGAGCAGCAGCTCTAGTAGATCGAGTCCGTGAGGTGCCAGGTCGATAATGGCCCCGCCGCCGGCCCGTGCGGGGTCGATGCGCCAATTGTCGGCACTCCAGCCGGCGGGCAGCCAGCAGGCGTAGTCAAGACGCACCTGAGTGATGGTACCCAACCTTCCCGCCGCCACCCAGTCGCGCATCAGCCGGTGGGCCGGGTGGTAGCGCTGATCGTAGGCCGTGGCGTAGTGCACCCCCGCCGCCCGCACCGCCCGCCCAAGCTCCTCGGCAGCGGCATAGGTGTGGGCTAGGGGTTTCTCGCAGAGTACGTCGAGTCCCGCCGTGGTGCAGGCCGCCACGTGCTGCGGATGGAGGTAATTGGGGGAGGCTACGTACACGGCGTCCAGTACTTCGGCGGCGAGCATACTTTGGACGGAGGTGTAAGGACGCACCCCACCGGGCAGGTTCACAAAGTCTTCTTTCCGCACACTGACCACGGCACAGAGCTCCGTCTGCGGGTGCGCCTCCAGGGCGGGCAGCATGTAGTCCTGCGCCACCCAACCGAAGCCGACGATACCAAAGCGGGTCACCATCGGGGGGGTAGGTTAAGCAGCGCCTGGCGGCGGTAGAGGGAAAGGCGCTCCTGCTCGCAGAGGTCGCCTACCTGCCGGGAGCCGGTTGTAAGCTGCTGCACCAGGGGGTCGGCCACAAGATCCGTAAGCGCATACGGACCGATGTGCGCGGCGTCCTCCTGGTACTCCCGTTGCCATCCCCGCGTAGGCCAGCGTACCTCCCCCAGGGCCAGTAGGGGATTCTGTTGAAGGTCACTTAGTGCGGGCCCAAAGTGCAACTGCTCTGCGGTGGGTAGGGGGTCTCCCTCCATCCAGGCTACCGCACTGCTGTGCTGGGTCGCCGCGGTTGGTAAACCCGCGGTGAACCAGGCGGTACCGTACGAGCGGTCGTCCTCAATAGTGCCCGGGGTCAACTGGCGATAGACAGCGAGCGTCTCGGCAAAGCCGACCCGGTGCTGGTCGAGCCGGGTGTGCACGTGCCCCACTGCTACCCTACCCCCGGCCGCTACGCGACGCATGTTGTCGAGCGCCGACTGCTTGTGCTCAAAGAAGTACAGGGCATCGTGACAGAGTACGGTGCACCGCTCGGCCGGCCCGACCACCGTTCCAGTTTCCACATCACCGCAGATCAGGGTCCCGGTTACCCCCATAAACCGACGCGCCAGCCAGAGCTTGGCCCACACAATGTCTACGCCTACGGTCCTGACGCCCATCGACTCCAGTTCCCGTAAAAAATGGCCAATGCCACAGGCATACTCGACCACCCGGCCGCCGCGATTGGGCACACTTAGCTCCAGCAATCGGAGGCCCCCCACGAAGGTTGGCGAGGACCAACGGTAGGTGAAATAGTCCGCAACCGGGCCGAAATTGAGCAGCGCCATAGCCCGGCGCAGTGTCAGTTCCTGCCCAGCACCTAGTAAAGTATTCAACGCGGCAGTATCCGGTGGACTAGTTGGACTGAAGCGATCCTGATCCGCCAGTAGCAACCTCAATGCCTGGCCCTCCCGGTCAGCCTGTAGGGCTTCGACTACGGCTCGGCGCAGTTCTTCCTTGGTCCGCAAGTAGGCAATGCCCTCCACCACGGGCCACAGTCGTTCCCCGTCGCTGAGCAGTTGCGGTCCCCGCGGCACCAGGGGGCGGCCGTTCGTGGGGCTACACAGCACTACCCCCATAAGCCGGTGGCACTTAGCAGCTCGGTCTGGAAATCCTTGAGTGGACCGGGGTGTACCAGGTCCAGCTCACCCAGGATATCCTGATCGGTGACCGCAGCGGCGCGCGTTCGCCACTTCACGTCGATGACCCGGTCGAGCACGTCCCCGGCACTGATGGCCAGCCCTTCCGGCGTGTCAATTCGCTCGTGGTGGTAGAGTGCCTCCGTGATGCGGGGCCGCAACTGCGACGGGAACTGCGCGAGCGCTTCCGCCCGGCAGTTCTGGATAACCTGCTGAAGGTGACGGCCCAGACAGAGCTCTCCGGCGTAGCCACAGTCGGGTAGGTAGGCATTGTGCAGGTGATGGGCCAGCGCGCCCAGGAAGGCCGTGCCCGGATCAGCTCCGTACTGCTCGGCAAAGAGCACGGCGTAGACGGCCGCCATCAGGCAGTGGTCGGAGTGCATCTCCGGCGGGCTTAGGACCAAGCGGGGCAGTTCCGGATGCGTGGCGCCGGCTCGCGGTTGGTCGCAGAGCACCACGAGGGCTTCGGGAAGGTGTTCGTGCACCTGTTCGGCGTGACCGGCGAACTGTTGCGCCAGGTCGGGAATCCCCGTCGCAAGTCGATCGTACAACTGCCCCTCCAGGACCCTACCACCGGTGCGGCGTAGCGCGTTGTGCAGCACCTCCGCTATCTCAGTTTCATCCACTCCGGCCACCGTGAAGAAGCGCTCATCCGCTCCCGGAAACAGTACATTGATCAGTGCAACCAGTGTAGTACGTAAAGCCACCGCTGTCGTATCGTCTCCCCGCAAAACTCGCATCCAGGCCTCGCAAAACAGCTCCGTAGCGATACTATGGGGCAGGTGGGCGGGGTGCAGTCGTTTCAGGTCCTGCAGCTCGGTCAGCAAAGCTGCGGTACGTACTAAATCGAGGGTCGGCGACATCGGCGATCAGGCGGTGACGGTATCGGAGGCCGGTGTAGGGGCGCTGTGCGATGCCATGGCATCGGTCTCGTGAAGCCAGCGGAGTAACTCGAGTTGTTGCTCGGCGAAGTTGTGGTTAGGTTCCCCGCCCTCCCGGGTCATGGGGGCCTTGAAAAATACGCCCAGCGACTCCACTACCCCGCCCCGACCCCGGCGGCCGGCAAGATCCAAACAGCGAGCGATCTCGATGGCCAGGGGAGCGGCCAGGATGCTGTCCTTACAGAGGAAGTCCACCTTAATCTGCATGCGCTGACCAAGAAACCCGGAAATGTCAATGTTGTCCCAGGCCTCCTTATCGTCGCCACGGGGCTTGTAATAATTGATCCGCACGAGGTGGCTCTCCACGGGATAACCCAGGCAGTTGGTGAGCACGTCGCCCTTCGTGGTGATCTTATTCTCCAGCGACTTAGGCGTACGCAGGGCCTCCCCGTCGCGGTTGCCGAGGATATTGGTCGAGAACCACCCGTCCACGTGCAGGGCGCGGGCGCGCAGGGCCGGCGCCAGAACGGTCTTGATGTAGGTCTGACCCGTTTTGCCGTCCTTACCGGCTACGGGTACGTTACGCTCGTTAGCGAGTTTACGCAGCGCCGGAATATCGGCGGCGCGGCTGGGGGTGAAGTTACCGTAGGGTACGCCGGCGGTGATGCAGGCGTAGGCATAGAGCATGGCGGGACTGATGGAGGTATCGTTAGCTTCCACGCCGCGCTCGAAGGCATCCACCGACTGGTAGATATTTTCCTTGGGGTCGATAGCGTGTTCGGTGCTGGCTAGGTTGATCACTACCACGCGGCCACCGATCTCGGCGGCAAACTCCCGTAGCCGGTTTTGAATATCGGCGACCAGCTCGCGGTGGGTCTCGGTGCTATCGGCGGCCCCGACTACCCCCTCACAGTAATTGCGGTTGCTGATGGCGGGCCAGGGGCGCATCTTCTGTAAATCCTTCTCGACGGCGTCAAGCTGCTCCCGGTCGAGTACCCGGTGGTGCTTAGCCGCGGCGTGTAGGTTGTCGTCGTAAAGGTCCCAACCCCGAAAGTGCAGCTCGGTATAGGGGGTAAGGTCCAGATCGCTGTGCTCGGCGAGCGGTAGACCGGTCGTGCCCTGCTCACCGCGCTGAATGAGTAGTGTGCCGGCTACGGCGGTGGTGGCTACGGCACCACCGAGTCCGATGATCGCTATACCAAGCGGACCGCGGTCCGCCTCCTCGTTTATTGAGTTCAAGTTGGGAAGGGTTTTGCCACCTAATTTACATAACGCCCCATTAGTTCAATGACCGCAGGGGGTAAAATGTCCTAACGGCCCAATAACCGGTGTACCCCCCGCACGGCCGAGGTAGCCACCCTAGGGCCCTCGCCCCAGGGTAGCATAGCGTTGATGAGCCGAATACACTCGAATTGCTGCAGATCGCGTAGCCGGATCACAGACGGGCGAAGCACTCCGGCCTGCAGTAACTGTTCCCTGCGCGTACCCCGCAGCAGGGGCCAGGCGGGGGTGTACCACTGCGATCCATCGTAGAGGGCAATGTTGGCGTAGCTCGTGTCCGTAAGGTATCCCCGCTGTACGATGAGGATGTCGTCGCACTCCCCCCGCTGGGCGTACAGGTCGGTAATGCCCTGACGGTCTGCGTACTTACGCCCGTAGTGCAGTCCATCACCCGCTACGACGCGGAGGCTACGTACTACTCCCACCTCGTAGGGAGTGATCTGGTAACTGCTTAGTTCGCTAGCGTAGATGAGGCGTAACTTATGCGTACCCCTAGGGGGTAGATCAATTTTATCCAGTACATCCGCTAATTTGAATGCGGGCAATTTCCCGTAATAGGCTCTGCGTGAACGCTCTACCCGCTTCTGATGAAAGTCAAGCAGCGGGGCGGTTCCATCAACAAGACGAATAGTCTCCAGTAGGGGGGGAATAGGACTCGAAAGGGACAAAAATTACGACATTTAGCGAAGGGCGGCAAGATAAGTAGGTGGCGGAATAGGTGAAGTAGTTCCGTCACTGGGTGGCCCGCAGCGGTAATCTGATTTTCGCATTCATCTCCTGGTATTCCCGTTCCCAGTCGCTCCGGGCGGTGATTCCCCCCCCGGAGTGAAAAAAATACCTGCCCCCGCGGTGGGCGATGTAGCGAATCAGGACGCAGGTATCGAGCCGCTGCCCGTCGTAATAGCCCGCGATTCCGCAGTAGTACCCCCGGTCCTGTCCTTCCGCTTGGCGGATCAACTGCAGGGTGGCCCACTTCGGCGCTCCACTCACCGAGCCGGCCGGAAGGAGTCGCAGCAACGTCGCTCCAAGGGTAGTCCGCCAGTTCCGGGGTAGCTGTCCTCCAATGTCGGAGCTCGTCTGCACGAGTGCGCCCCCGCCGCGCTCCGTAGCCAGCAGGTAGCGGTAGTCGGTCACCCGTACCCCGCGCGCTACCTGACTCAGGTCGTTGCGCAGTAGATCCACGATGGTGGCGTGCTCGGCTATCTCCTTAGGATCGCTGAGCAGGGCCGCACGGTCGGCCGGGGTATCCGCTGCCGTCCCCTTCATCGGACTCGTGGCGATGTACCCCTCGGGGTCAATGGTCACGAAGGTTTCGGGGCTGAAGCAGACGAATTCATCCGGTAGCAGCACCCGGTACTTAGCCTCTACGGCGCGGTAGACCGTCCCCAGGTCCGCGTCCAGCGCAATCGGCGTAGGAAAGGTCAGATTGGTCAGAAAGCTATCTCCCCGCTGCAACCCGCGTTGGACAAGCGCAAAAGCCTCACGGTACTGCTGGGTTGCTATGGTCCGTGCCGTGAGCTGGGTGACCCGCGTGGTTTCGGGCTGAGGGTCGGGCCGCCCGGGAAAATCAAAGGCTAGGTTACCCGGCCGCAGCCACTCCTGCTCCGTGAAAAAACGTGGCCGTTGAAGCTCAAAATCGAGCAGAAAAAAAGAAGGGCTGGCCGGCCGCTGCAGCCTCACCTACGCGCTCCGACCAGGCCAGTAATGTAGCGGTAGGCGGGGTGTACATAATTACCCTACCAATCTACCAGCCCATCTGCCGCCGGCCCTCCCGCATGTAGTTGCGCACGTTGAGCCAGAAGGCCGCGAAGAAGTAAAAGAGCAAAGAAGACCCCAGCGACAGGCAGGAAAGGTAAATAAAGTAGGTCCGGACCCGCGCCCGCGGGATGCCCATTTTGTCCCCCAGCCAGGCGCAGACGCCGAAAGCCGAGTGTTCCACCGTTCTACGAAATCGTTCCATCGGTACCGTTAGTAAGGGTTCGAAAGTAGGTTATTTCAGCAATCCGAGCCGCTGACTCAGCCAATTAACCCCTACCTCCCGCACATGTTGCCCCTCCAGGTCAGCCAGCGTCACCTCGCCAATGGCGTAGCGAACCAACCGCAGTACGGGGTGGCCTACTGCGGCACACATCCGGCGCACCTGGCGATTTTTGCCCTCCGTCAGCGTAAGGGCCAGCCAGGTATCTGGGATGTACTTCCGCTCCCGTACGGGCGGCACTCTGGGCGGGTACGCAGGTGCAATCCGTTCGACTACCACCGGTCGACTACGGTGTTCCCGGCCCGTTAGGCGGATTGTCACGCCAGCCGCAAGTGCCGCCGTGGTCTCCTCCCCGACCGCGCCCTCGACCTGCACGTGGTAGGTACGCCGGTGCCCGTGGGCCGGCTGCAGCAACCGGTGATTAAGGCGGGTATCGTCGGTCAGGAGCAGCAGCCCCTCGCTGTCGCGATCCAGTCTGCCGACCGGGTAGACGTGCGGCGGAAAGTCATATACATCGGACAGCGTCCGGTGAGTAGGCACCTCCCGGGTAAACTGACTCAGCACGCCGTAGGGCTTGTCGAGCAGAAAGTAGCGCATTAGATAGTCTCGCTGAGCTCAGCCAGCTCTTTATCTACCTCCGCGTGCGTCCCCTCCAGGATGAGCAGGTTCTTCTGCTCCCGGTCCAGCATCTCGTCGAAACGGCCGAAGTTGGCCTCGATGCGCCGGCGCAGGGTGGTGATGTAGGCCTTCAGTTTTTCTTCCAGCTCGGTAGCCAGGCGGTTGCGGCCGGTAGCGATCTCCTGCTCGAAGCTCTCCACGATGCGGCGGCGCTTGCCCCGGGTGCTGAAGCCGGCGAAAATCACGCCTACCGTGGTGAGGACTCCACCGGTCACGTCGAGTACGGGCAGCGTACTGAGCGCCATTAGGATCACCCCCAGCGCGGCAATACCTCCTCCGGCCGCCAGGTTTGGGGCCAAATTTTCGCGGTCGGCAAAGAGCGCCTCGTCGGTAAAGTTCTCCGTCCTGCTTACGAAGCGATTAAACTGATCCTGTAGGTCGCGCAGCACGTTCTCCCGTCGCTCGGCGATGCTGGAAAACAGCTCGTGGTCATTGCTCAGGATGGTCTGGCTGCTGCGGATCTTCAGGTCGATGGTCTTGACCATTTGCTGGATGCTCTCGGCCAGGTCGATGACGTTTTCGTTCAGACGTGCGCGTAACTTATCGTTGAGCTCGGTCTCCAGATCACGAGCCAGGTGCTCCAGCCAGGTCTTGGCGCTCGGCGTGCTGCCGAAGGTGGAGGCGACGCTGCGTTTGACGAGGCCAAACATGCTCAGTCCGCTGCGCAGCTCGGTGAGCTTTTCGCGCGTAATGTTGTCGTAGGTCAGCAGTAGGTTTTCGACCATCAGATCGACCTGCTTGTTGCTCTGGCCGGCCTGCTCCTCAAGGGTCTCCTGGATGTCCTGGCGAAAGTGGGTGTCGGCCTCAAACTGACTCCGGCGCAGGAGCAGCCCGTCGGCGATGCGCCCGTTGATCGTCTGGGCGGTGAGGACGCTATTGGTAAGCTTCAGGCGGGGGGCCCGGCCGCCGGTGATATGATCGGCAATGTACTGCCGCAGGGGCTCGAACCCACTGTCGTACATGCCGGCCTGCTCCAGCTTAGCGGAAACGGCAAATACCCGGGGATGCTCGATACCTTCTTTGGTCGCTTTCTCCGCCACGCCGGCGAGGTTGACGGCTAGCTCATCCTCCGTAGCCAGGTCCTTTTGCTGTAGTACGAAGATGGTCTTCTTCCGCCAGTCCCCGTGGATGTACTGAAAAAAGTCCCAGGCCGACTGCCGGTAAGGATTCTTAGCCTCGAAGACAAACACAATTAGGTCGCTGGCCGGGATGAACTGCTCGGTGATCTCCTGGTGGTGGGCCACGATGGTGTTGGTGCCCGGGGTATCCACGATGGCGATTTCTTTGAGGATCTCGACCGGCAGAAAGATCTTTTTCAGGTAGGGGTTCACGGTCACCTCGCGGCGCTCCTCCCCGTAGATGATCTGCTGGATGGTGTCGGTCATGGGCTGTGGGGCGGCCTTGGCGATTTCCTCCCCCGTGGCCAGGAGGGCATTGACGAAGCTCGACTTACCGGCCTTCACCTCCCCCACGATCACGAACATGAAGGGCTCGAAGATGCGGTTGCGCAGATCGCTCACGGTCTGGGCCATGTCCTCGTATCCGATACGGATGGTCAACTCGTGCAGTCGCTTAATGATCTCCTCCAGCCGGGCGCGGTCAGCCTGGAGGCCGGCGTCGATTAGGTTTGCCATGGGGTAAAGGTAGTGCTCAACTCCGGCCCCAGACAAAACAGCCCATCCAGCACGGAAAGCCCGTTCACAAATTCGAAACGGTCCGCAAATACCTGGGGGTACGAAGTTAAGCCCCCTCCCCCCTCCACCTGCGTTGCACCCGCGGCCCCGCCCCGGAATGAGGTGGTTAAGCTTAGCGAGAGCGGGAGGTCTAAAAGTTGAATTATGCCTCTGGTGATAGCCAGGTTATAGTCCCATAGCGTATCGTGCTGCTGCTGAAGTAGTTGTAGTACCACTTCTACATAGTGCTCGAAATAGGGAGAGCGGCCATAAGCTGAGCGAATGGCTTGTGCATGCTGCCGCCGCCAGTCCGGGCGCGCATCGATGAGCACCTCGCGAATGGGCATCTGCTGGTGCTTGCCGCCCCGGAGTGGCACGGATAGGAGTAGCGGACCGTTCGCCGTGAGGATGCGACAACGGTTGCGCCAGCCGCCCTTTTGGTAGGTTTCCTGGGCCTCCCACTGCCAGCTGCCGGCGGTAAGGGCATGCACAAACCAGGTCAACGGAGGAAAGTAGGCCGTGGTGGTAAGTGTAGGTAAAGTCATCCGTATTTAGCAAACATTTGAGAAAAACGTCTGGTTAACGGGGGCATGAGTGCAACAGACAAACTAACTAACCGCTTCGAGAAGCAAAATCCCCTTACCCAGTATCCGCGCCCGCCCTTTCCCCGGCAGCCGCAAAATAGACCCGGCTCGGTCAATAAGATGGACCCCGAGCCCGACCACGGTGAGGAGAGCTACGTCGGCTTCGGCCGGCTTAAAGGCCGTAAGGCATTGATCACCGGCGGAGATTCCGGTATCGGCCGGGCCGCCGCCATCGCCTTTGCGCGCGAGGGGGCCGATGTAGCCATCAACTACCTGCCCACTGAGGAGCAGAACGCCCAGGAGGTCATCAAACTGATCGAGGCTGAGGGGCGCACGGCCGTAGCCATACCCGGAGACATTGTCGAGGAATCATTCTGCAAGGAGCTAGTGACTACTGCCGTAGGCAAGCTCGGCGGACTCGACATCCTGGTTAACAACGCCGGCCGGCAGACGGCCCAGAAGTCCATCAGCGATCTCACTACGGAGCAGTTCGACAATACCTTCAAGGTCAATGTGTACGCCCCGTTCTGGATCACGAAAGAAGCCCTCAGGCACATGACTGCCGGGTCCTCCATCATCAATACCGCCTCGGTGCAGAGTTTCGACCCCTCGGCAACGTTGCTGGACTACGCCCAGACCAAGGCCTGTAACGTAGCCTTCACCAAGGCCCTGGCCCAGCAGGTGGCCGAAAAGGGCATCCGCGTCAATGCGGTAGCCCCCGGTCCGTTCTGGACCGCGCTACAGCCGTCGGGCGGACAGCCCCAGGATAAGATCGAGAAGTTCGGCAGTACGACCCCACTAGGTCGGCCAGGGCAGCCTGTAGAGATCGCGCCGGTATACGTACTCCTTGCTTCCCAGGAGGCGAGCTATATTACCGGGGAGGTGATGGGCGTTACGGGTGGGGAGATGCCGTACTAGATTCACGGCGTACATTTTGGTGGTGCTGCACCTTTAGTCTGGAAACGAAACGGTACCCTGACGAACTTCGTAGCTTTGGGGCCATGCCATACCAAATTATGCTTTGGTTACTGCTGAGTACCACTTTATGGTCGCAGTCGGTACCCCAGGCCTACGCACTATTCGGGAAAAGCGGAAAGGAAGTATCCTACAAAAAGATGCTGCGCGAGCTGCAGGAAGCGGATGTCATCCTCTTTGGTGAGTACCACAATAACCCAATCGCTCACTGGCTGGAGCTCGTGGTGGCCGGCGACCTCCGGGCCTACGATCTAGGCCTGGAGATGTTCGAAACCGACGAGCAGGACGCCCTCGATAGGTTTATGTCCGATAGCCTCACCGTAGAGCAGCTCGATAGTGCAGTGGGTGGGCTGTGGCCGAACTTCAATACGGACTACCTACCGCTCCTCCAGCAGGCCCGGCAGCAGAGCGCCCGGGTATACGCTACCAATACGCCGCGGGAGTACGCCCGGATGGTCTTCCAGCGCGGCTTCGTAGTACTACAGTCTTTGCCGGCGGAGGACCAGGCGCTGCTTCCCCCGCTTCCCCCACCCTACGATGCGGACCTACCGGGGTATCAAGCGATGCTAATGCCGGGACAGGGACCCGGCCACGCCGGTGAGAACTTCCCCAAAGCGCAGGCCATCAAGGACGCTACCATGGCCTGGTTCATTGCCCGCAATGTTCGAGAAGGGTGGCCCTTCCTGCACATCAATGGGAGCTACCACAGCGACAACTTCGAGGGCATCAGTTGGTACCTGCGGCAGTATAAACCGCAGTTGCGGGTGGTGACCCTCACCACCCTGGAACAGACCGACCTGGATGGGTTGATCAAGGAAAATGTCGGCAAGGCTGACTATACGATCCTCGTGCCGGAGCGGATGACTAAGACTTATTAGGGCAGGTGTACACTGTGGTTCACTTATCTATAGCAGCGAAGCTGCGCCACTAACCTCCCCCCCACATTGAGTCATATACCAACAACAGAGCAATAATGCCGGAGAACACCGCGGTAAACAACACCGCCCCCGCCGCCACGTCCTTAGCCTTACCGGCCAGGATGTTATACTCCGGGCTCACCAGGTCCACCACGTACTCCACGGCCGTATTTAGCGCCTCGGCGGCCAGTACCATTCCCGAGCACAGCAACACCACGACCCATTTCCAGAGAGGGAAATCCAGCCCCCACGACAGGCCGATCATCGTCACGAAGGCCGCCATGTGGATCTTCGACGGCGCGTGGTTACGCAGCAGGTCATACGCCCCCCGAAAGGCGTACCCAAAGGCAGAGAGCCGGCCCCGGGAGTAGGAGATCAAACGCTTCATACGTTGTAGTCAAGCCGGTGGCGACCGGACATGTTCGCCTCACAGCCAGCCAATCCCGCCGCGCAGGGCAATGAAGGCGATCAGGGCCAGGGCCGGGGCAATCCAACCCGTCACCAGATAGGTATAGTACGAGCGGCTCACCCGGCTGGGCTCCACCCATTCCGTCACGTGGCTCAGCCCCCAGATCGCAAAGCAGATAGCACCGAGGATGGCGGCCAGCAGGGTGCCGGCATACTCATCGGCTAACATCAGTAGAGAATACAGGATGAGTTGCCCGATGAGCAGCAGCGCGAAGTTCACCGTTTGATAGTAAGATCGCCACCCCGCGCCTCGGTGATCTTGGACCGGGTGTGGATGCGCGAGAGTAGGTGCTTACCTACCGCCTCCCCCTGCGTCATCCCGTACTCGATGGAGGGTCGGTAATGAATACCCCCGTAGAGCCGGCTGATGGCCGCCTCCTCGCTAGCCGCCAAAAAGCTCGAATAATTTCGCGTCGGCAGATCGTACTCCTCCTCGCTATCGTCGTCATAGGCAAAGTTATCCCCGTACAAATCGGTCAGTACCACGGCGCAGGCCCGGCTCACCACCGAGTGACCACTGGTGTGCTCCGGAAAGGGCGGCGTCTGTAGCAGCGGCCGCCACTCCTGGTCCACGTGGCGGTTGATGAAGGTCTCCGGCCGCACCAGTTTCGAGCGGTACTTCTCCTCCCAGCAGCTAATGAAGGCATCGTACATGGCCATGCTGACCAGGGCGTAGGTTTCTACCGTGCGGGTGAAATCGGCATCTGCTTTCTTGGCCGCGATCGCGGCAATGTTGACCCAGTGACCGCCGGGGGTGATCTTTTTGGTGGCAAACATCAGGTGGCCCACCGTGTGGCTTACGTAGGGATTACAGTCCCAGAACTGCGCAATCGCCTGCCGCTGGGCACTTTCCTTCTCATCGACACCGGTGAAGGCGGTGTACACCTCGTTCACCTCGCGCATCCACTTACTGTCGGGCTCCAGGCTATACTCCGTTGGGGGCAGTGGCCGGAACTGACTCGCGCTATCCAGCGTAAACGGCCGGATCTTCATCCAGCTCGGCTCGATGCCGTCCATGTAGTCCGGCGGCGTCGGCTGCCACTTAGTCTCATCATCGGTGATCGAGTATTTCGGAAACGTCCGTGTCTGCTTATACATGTCCCCGCCGTACCAGGCGATGATGTGGTCGGCTACCTGCTCCCCGTAGGCCACCGAGGCGGTAAACACTTCTTCCGGTACCCCGATCTCCCTCACTTGCTGAAAAAGCTCCTCCTTAAACTCATCCATCTTTGGCTCGCTGAAGATCAAGCTCTTGCCTACTTTGAGTTGAGCGGCTACCGCAGCGATCGGGTAGGCAATTTCCTGTCCGGCAGGAGGCGCGGGCGCAGGTGCCAGGTGGGGAATCTGACCGGCCAGGCTTTCGAGACTGGGATCGCCCGCCGCCAGCGCCTCGTAGCCGGCAATGCTAGAGTAGGAGTAAATACGGCTCGCTACCGGCGGAGAAAAAATATCGTGGACGATCACGTCCGTAAGCTGTTTCACCGATCGGTGAAAGAACTCGGGGCGGGCAACCTCCTCCTGGTAGTTGGGATTACTATCCTCCCCGCAGCTCAGCAGGGTGAAGAGAAGAAATAGGGTACAGACAATGCGCAACTTCATACGTAGGGGTGCAGTGATCGACATAGTTCGGCCGGTAGCGCCACGCTTGCGACCGCTACGAAGGTACAACGCGCGTGGATGCGAGCTGGATTAACGGCCGCCGGACTCTGTCGGGGAGCCGCTTTATCTTCGCCTCCCACCGCCTATGCCCCCACGCGAACGTATATACCGCCGTCAGGCCCTGCTCCGCTTTGCCCTCGGACTCTGCCTACTCGTGGTGGTGAACGTACTGGCCCACTCCCGCCTCGGGGGCACCCGGCTGTACACCGCCCTCGATCTTACCGAGGACCGTCGCTACACGCTATCTACCAACACCCGTAACCAGCTCACGGACCTGACCGAACCGCTCTACGTGCGCGTCCTCCTCGCGGGGGAGTTACCCGCCGGTTACCAGCGCCTGCGTACCGCTCTGGAAGAGAAGCTGGAGGACTTCGCCGGGTATACTGACTACCTCCAATTCGAGTTTGCCGATCCACTCGCAGGCACCCCCGATGAGGTGCGCCAGCGGCAGGAGGCGATGTTTGAGGACGGCATCGTACCGGTCACCGATTACCAGCAGTCGGCCGGTGAGCGCACCGCCCGCGCCGTATATCCCTACGCCCTCGTGTACGGCGGCGAGCAGCAGCGCATCGTACCCCTGTTGGAGGCCTCCCGCCCCGACGTGCCGCTGGCCCAGCAGTTGAACCAGGCGGAAAATTTACTGGAGTATAACCTCACCCGGGCCATCGCCGGCCTCACCGCCGTGGATAAATACACCGTCGCCTTCACCCTCGGCAACGGCGAGCTGCCCCCGGCTCAGTTTGCCGACCTGGTCAGCGAGCTACGTAAGGACTATGAGGTAGGGCCGCTGTACCTGGATAGCGTAGCTACGGTGCCCGATCAGATCGACCTGCTCATCGTTGCTAAGCCAACGGTCCCCTTCACGCCGGAGCAAGCCTTCCGGCTTGACCAGTACGTAATGCAGGGCGGCAAGGTGATCTGGGCTATTGATGGAGTAGCTATGGATTATGATAGCCTACAGGCTACGGGGGAGGCCATCCCCCAGGCCCGGACTACTGGACTGGAGGATTTATTCTTCAGTTACGGCTTTCGCGTTAGCACTGAGCTGGTGCTTGACCTCGCTAATAGTCCCATCCCAATAGCTACCAGTCAGGGGCCGACGGGGCCGCGGTTCACCCTAGTGCCCTTCCCCTACCACGTCACCGCCCTGCCCGCCTCGGACCAGCCCATCGTACAGAACATCGACGCCGTCGACCTGCGCTACCCTACCCTACTGGAGGAGGTCGGTGGTGCCACGGACCTCAACCGCACTATCCTGCTGACCAGTAGCGACAACGCACGGCTCCAGGCCGTACCCTCCGTCATCGACCTCGACGCCCAGAAGTTTAGCGTTGAACTGGAGCGCTTCAACCGGGCTGATCTGCCCCTGGCGCTTGTCCTGGAGGGCACTTTTGAAAGTCCCTACGCCAACCGCATGCGCTCCTCCTTCGGGGACTTCCTGAGGCGCAGCGACCGGGAGTACCGCAGTCGCTCCGTGCCCACCGCCATGCTAGTTGTAAGCGACGGTGACGTCTTAGCTAACAGCGTAAGCAACCGGGGTGAGGTCGGCACGCTAGGCGTCAACCGCTTCAGCGGCATCCCCTACGCCAATAAGACCTTCATGCTCAATGCCATCGCCTACCTCCTCGATCCCACCGGCATTATCAACAGCCGCAACAAAGAGGTACGTCTGCGCCTCCTCGACCAGAACCGCGCCCTGGCCGAGGCCGGGTACTGGCGTAGCCTTAATCTGGCAGTCCCTCTCCTACTCCTTGCCGTATTTGGCCTCCTGTTCAACATCCTCCGTCGCCGCCGCTACGCGCGTTAAGTTATCCCGTCATGTACATTCTTCCCTCACTTCTCATCGTACTCCTGGGCGGGGCCGCGGGTGCAACGTTTTCCGAACCATCCCCTTCCCCATCCTGGGGCTTCTTCGCCCACCGCCGCATCAACCGCCTGGCTGTTTACACCCTTCCGCCCGAACTTGGCGTAGGTTTCCGGCCGCAGGCGGACTACCTGGCCGAGCACGCCGTCGATCCCGATAAGCGCCGCTACGCCACCGAGTACGAGGCCGTACGCCACTACATCGACCTGGACCACTGGGGGGAGCTTCCCTTTGACGACGTACCCCGTAGCTACCTGGATGCGCTTGTCTGGCGGGGTGGACTGGATGTGGTCAATACGGCAGGAGACACTTCCCACTGGCGGCTGGATACCGTACTATTCGATCAGGCAATTCTGACTAGTGGTGCGACCAGCTTCGACCTCCCCCTCGCAGACTACCGCAGACTGTGGCAGAGTGCCGTGCTGCCTGCGATGTACGCTGACCGGGCCGTGGTGACGGACTCCCTGCACCGCTTGGACTTTCCGGACACGGTGGGAACGGTCTATCCGGTAGATAACTTCTCCGCGCACGGCATTCTACCCTACCACCTACTGCGTCACCACCGGCAGCTTACCGACGCCTTCGTCGCGGGTGATGCTGACCGTATACTACAGCTAGCCGCCGAGATCGGTCACTACATTGGCGATGCCCACGTGCCGTTGCACACCACCGAAAACTACAATGGCCAGCTCACTAACCAGCTCGGTATTCACGCCTTCTGGGAGAGCCGGCTGCCGGAGCTGTTTGCAGACACGAACTACGACTATTTCGTGGGCCCTGCGGACTACATCTCCGACCCGGCCGACTACTACTGGGACATCGTGCTCGAAAGCCATGCGCTAGTCGATAGCGTACTTGCTACGGAGGCCCGACTGCGGCAGGAGTTCTCGTCCGATCAGCAACTCTGTGTCGAGGAGCGCCTGGGGCGGGAGGTACGAACGCAGTGCCGCGAGTATGCAGCCGCCTGGTCTCAGGCTATGAACGGTATGGTCGAGGATCGCTTTCGGGCCGCGGTGCGGGCGGTCGGGTCGGCCTGGTACAGCTGCTGGGTGGATGCCGGTCAGCCGGTGCTGAATGAGGAGTTGGTTAGGGTGCTTCCACAACCGGTCAGGAGCGATTTTGTACCAGCGGCTCCGACAGGCCGTTCAGGCCGGACGCATGAGTAAGTGGGTAATTACCGCCGCCGTACTACTTGCCCTCACAGCCTGGAATTCGACGGGACACCACCAGGGGGATGAATACTTCCAAATTCTCGAGTTTGCCGCCTACAGGCTGGGTATCACTCAGGTGGACGAGCTACCGTGGGAGTACGGGGAGCGGATGCGCCCGGCCTTACAACCCGCGGCAGCTTATGGTATCTACCGACTACTGGGCGGCGTGGGAACGGCAGATCCATTTGTGGCAGCTTTTCTCCTTCGCCTGCTCTCGGCCGGGCTCACCCTGGGGGTAGCCGTGCTGCTCTACCGGCGGTACGTGGGTATTGTACCTACTAGTCTACGAGCGGCCCTCATCGTGCTCCTGTTCTTCCACTGGTGTGCCTACTACAGTGGCGTCAGATTTTCGAGTGAGAACTGGTCGGGCCTAGCGGCGGTACTGGGCCTAATCACCTACCCTATCCGTACCCCGTCGGTGCATCGACACTACACCCCGGCCGGGGGCCGGAGTAGCTTCTGGAGTGGAGTGTGCTTTGGCCTGGCCTTCCTCTTCCGCTACCAGGCCGGACTGCTAGTCGTGGGGTTTGGACTGTGGCTGGTATTCATCCATCGTGCACCGTGGATAGCGCTAGGTCGTCTAGTAGCCGGGGGCCTCACGGTGCTCTTGCTCGCCTACCCCCTGACGTACTGGCTCTACGGAGAGTGGACGCTACCGGCCTACCATTACTTTGCCGCCAACCTGATCGAGGGGCGCGCGGCCGGCTACGGCACCCTGCCCTGGTACGGGTACTTCGAGCTGGTGGTGCTACGGGGTATTCCGCCATTAGGTCTGGTGTACCTTGGTGGCACCATTGTCTACCTGTGGGTATACCGCCGCGACCCGGTAAGCTGGATGGTCGGGCTGTTTGTCCTGGTACACATGCTGCTTGCCCGTAAGGACATCCGCTTTTTGTTCCCACTCATCCCCCTGCTGCCGATCCTACTGGCGGGCGCAGCATGCGCGGTCTCCGCACGCTACGGACCATTTTGGCATTGGCGGTGGGTCAGGGTAGCCGCCTGGGTGTGCCTCGGGGTAAATATGGTGTTGCTGCTATCGGTCGTCGTGCGCCGGGCGGACTCCGGCACCGGACCAGCAGCGTACATCTACCGTACGTTTCCCGCTGGTGCAAATTTAACCGGACCGGGCGCCCGACTCTTCACCGCCGAGGGGACTACTCCTCACTATTACTTGCCTTCCGGTACCACGATTGTTGAGCCACCCTTCGATACCGCAGGCACCTGCGGCCCCGCCCCCGGTCCCTGTCTTTATGTGGAACATACGCGGCAGCCACCCGACTTACCGGCCGGTAGCAAGTTGCTGTACACCGACCGTACCGCACTCATCGACGGGGTGAACGTACTCGGCTGGGCCGACCGCCAGAAGTGGTGGTACGTGTACCGCTTGCCGGATGGCTGAGGGGCAGTACCTATATTTGCCGGCCTATGACCGTCCAGACCTCTCCCCTCCCTGCTTCCTGGTCGCTGGCCGAACTGCGGGAGCTGCACGACGCTCCGCTGATGGAGCTGCTTTTTCGGGCCGCTACGGTGCACCGCCAGCACCACGATCCCAATGAGGTACAGGTATCGAGCCTGGTGAGCATAAAGACCGGGGGGTGTCCGGAAGACTGTGGCTACTGTCCGCAGGCCGCCCGCTACCACACCGACATTGAGGAGAATGCGCTACTCTCCGTAGAGCAGGTGCGCACCGCCGCCGAACGCGCTAAGGGCCTGGGCAGTAGCCGCCTCTGCATGGGGGCCGCCTGGCGAAACGTGCGCGACGATGCTGAATTCGACCAGGTGCTGGAGCTGGTACGCACCGTGAATGGACTGGATATGGAGGTTTGTGCTACGCTCGGTATGCTCACCCCCAATCAGGCCGAGCGCCTGGCCGCCGCCGGACTCTACGCCTACAACCACAACCTGGACAGCAGCGAGGAATACTACAAAGAGGTTATCTCCACCCGTGGCTACCAGGACCGCCTGGAAACCATCGGCAACGCCCGCCGCGCCGGACTGACGGTCTGCTCCGGAGGCATCATCGGTATGGGAGAGAGCGTCGAGGACCGGCTGAAGATGCTGCTCACCTTAGCGAGTCTTACCCCCGTTCCCGAATCGGTACCCATCAATGCCCTGGTTGCCGTAGAGGGCACCCCCCTGGAAGAGCAGGAACCGGTAAATATCTTCGAAATGGTGCGTATGATCGCCGTGACGCGCATCGTACTACCCACAACCACCGTGCGACTCAGCGCAGGCCGTACCAGCATGACCCCCGAGGGGCAGGCGCTGTGTTTCCTGGCCGGTGCCGGTAGCATCTTCGCCGGCGATAAACTGTTGACTACACCTAATCCAGAGGCCTTTGCGGACATGGAGCTGTTCGGTGCGCTGGGGCTGCGGCCTACGGCGGCTTACGCTAAGGGGGCTCGTCCGGTGCCTACTGCTGACCCCGGCCCGCCTGCGGAGAAGCAGCGGATCAAGTGGAGCCGCCCAGGGCATACGATCGAGCGCAATGAGGCTAAGCGGAAGTAAGCGTACTTGCTCGGGCAGTGTGGCAGCCGTGCTAACTTACATTTAAAACCGCAGAGGGCGCAGAGATACGCAGAGGTATGACTGAACGAGGCTCTGCGTAACTCTGCGCGCTCTGCGGTTCAACCCCCTGTAACAGCGGAGCTGCGCCAGCTATTAGAGAATCAAATTAAATATAAGATATTATGAGCCGCAGCATGGTAGCCGGAAACTGGAAAATGAACACCACCCCCCGCCAGGGCAACGACCTCGTGCGCGCTGTCCTGGAAAAACTAGGCACCCCCCCCACCCGCGTAGTCTTCGGCGTGCCGGAGATTCAGCTCATGGCCGTAAAGGCACAGCTCAAAGACCACCCCGGCTACGCCGTGGCCGCCCAGACGATGCACCAGGAACCCATGGGGGCCTACACCGGAGAGGTAAGCGCGGAGATGCTAGCCGACGTAGGCGTAGAATACGTGATCCTGGGCCACAGCGAGCGGCGGGAGTACGCCGGGGAGGATGACAACCTCATCAACCGCAAAATCGTGGCGGCCATCGCCGCCGGTCTTAAGCCCATCTACTGCTGCGGCGAAAAGCTCGACATCCGCGAGGCGAATAACCAGGAAGTGGTGGTCGGCAGGCAGGTAGAACAGGCCCTGGGTTCCCTAAGTCCGACACAGGTAAAGGAAGTAGTAGTTGCCTACGAGCCCGTCTGGGCCATCGGTACCGGCGTGACGGCCAGCAGTGAGCAGGCGCAGCAGATGCACGACTACATCCGTCGCATGATCGGTAACCAGTTCGGTGGCGAGATCGCCGAGAATATGACCATCCTATACGGCGGCTCGGTCAAGCCCGACAACGCCGCCGAGCTCTTCGCCCAGCCCGATGTGGATGGTGGACTGGTTGGGGGGGCTAGCCTTGACGCGGAAAGCTTTGCGGCTATTGTACGGGCCCTGTAGCGACGGCTTGAGCCGTCATGCTGCCTTTCTTGCTTAGCAGCTAGACGACTAAAGTCGTCGCTACTATCCCTCGATGTGAAAAGAGATCGTAAAGGTGCGGCTCGTCACCTTCTCCAGCACCCGGCTCTCGGGTAGCGTAGGGTTAAAGAGCAGCGTATTACCGATGCCGTGGCTGATCTTGAACTCCGGCGAAAGGATGAAAAATGGGAAAAAGATCTGGATCCCCGCTCCGTACTCGATGGCGAAATCGTGCGGACTGATACGTACCAGCTCCTCCGCCTGCCGGGTCCGGCTCTCGCTGGCCACGTCGAAGGAGTACTTCATACCCGCGATCAGGAACAGGCGCTTATCGCGGTAAGGAGCCGACTTATAGCGGAAGTAAAAGGGCAGCTCGATGAACACCGCCTCAACTTTTTCCTGCGATTCTACGCGCCGCACACTACTCTGGGTATAGTTCAGGTTACGCTCCGCAAAGTTGAAGCCCGGGGTGAAGCGAAAGTCAAAGTATTTACCGAGCTTCAGGTTACCGATTAGGTTCAGGTTGAAGCCCGGCCCGTTGAGGCTCTCCACGCCGACGATGCTATCGGTGTACAGGAATTCACGACTACGGAAGGGCGTGTAACGGCTCGAATTGAAGCCCAGGGTGATGCCAAAGTAGTAGGGCTTTGCCTGGAAATCGTAGAAGTTCCGGTTGTTCCCGCCGATAAACTGGGCGTGTGCGCAGGTGCAACACAGGATCGAAAGGCAGAGGGTCAGCGCGGTCGGTAGGCCGTATAGATAGAAGCGACGCCGAGGGTAAGTGCTTGCCATGTAGTGTCTTTATAACCGACCCGCCGAAGGATAGCCTGAAAGTCCGGGCCGCTCGGAAAAACCTGCACGGATTCAAAGAGGTAGGCGTAAGCCCGGGGGTCTCGGCTCTGTAAACGGCCGATGAGCGGCATAATTTTGCCAAAGTAAAAATTGAAGGCCCAGCGCAGCGGTGCGTACTTCACACGACTGAATTCCAGTACGATCAGCTTGCCCCCGGGACGCAGTACGCGCAGCATCTCGGCTAGCCCCTGCTCCAGGTTTTCGAAATTGCGCACGCCAAAGGCTACCGTGACGGCGTCAAAGGTAGCCTCCGGGTAGGGAAGGTCCTCGCTGTCCCCCTGCTCCAACGTGATGCGCTGCTCCAGCCCCAGCTCTCTGACTTTTACGCGGCCGTACGCTAGCATGCCCTCACTGAGGTCCACACCGGTGACGTGGTCGACCCCGGCGCGCTTTACGGTCTGAATGGCCACGTCAGCCGTACCCGTGGCTACGTCAAGGATGGTACGGTGCTCTCGGGGCTCGAGTTGAGCGATAAGCTTCTTACGCCACAGGGTGTCGATACCAAACGAGGTGCCCCGGTTAAGCAGGTCGTAGGTGGGGGCAATGGAATCGAACATCCGCCCCACTTCCTCCTTCTTCGAGGCCTTTTTTCCGTAAGGTTTGACGACCTTTTGCGACTCTGCCATATGGGCTACTTAACCCCCCATAAACACTATGGTTTAGCTAGGTTTTTAGGCACGATTTTTGTACCTTCGTGCGCGGGCGGACTGGCTGTTTTGCGACGTTTTTTGTACCTGCGGCCCCGCCCCGTCTAAACTACCCGTATGCCAAATTCACGCATCATTCCGGTCAATATCGAAGACCAAATGAAGTCGGCCTACATCGATTACTCGATGTCGGTGATCGTAAGCCGGGCCCTGCCCGACGTGCGCGACGGACTCAAACCCGTACACCGCCGGGTGCTCTTCGGTATGAGCGAACTGGGACTCAGCTACCGCGGCGCCCACAAAAAGAGCGCCCGTATCGTCGGCGAGGTACTCGGTAAGTACCACCCCCACGGCGACTCCTCCGTTTACGATACCATGGTCCGGATGGCCCAGGACTGGAGCCTGCGCTACCCCCTGGTTGACGGACAGGGCAACTTCGGCTCCATGGACGGCGATAGCCCCGCCGCTATGCGTTACACCGAGGCCCGTCTGCAGCGTATTAGTGACAGTATTCTAGGCGACCTCGACAAGGACACGGTCGACTACCAGCTCAACTTCGACGATACGCTCAAGGAGCCAACCGTCATGCCCACCCGCATTCCGAACCTGCTGGTCAACGGCGCTTCGGGTATCGCCGTAGGTATGGCTACGAATATGCTGCCCCATAACCTAAACGAGGTGGTGGACGGTGTGATCGCCCTGGTGGATAATCCGGACATTACCATCAACGAGCTGATGCAGTACGTGAAGGCTCCGGACTTTCCTACCGGCGGCATCATCTACGGCATGGACGGGGTGCGCGAGGCCTTTCGTACCGGTCGCGGCCGGGTGGTCGTGCGGGGCCGGGCCGACATCAAGGTCGACTCCAACGATAAGGAGACGATCATTATCAGCGAGATACCCTACCAGGTCAACAAGGCTACGCTGGTGGCTAAGATCGCCGAGCTAGTCAACGACGGTAAGATCACCGGCGTGAGTGCCGTGCGCGATGAGTCGGATCGCGACGGACTGCGAATCGTCATCGAGGTGAAGCGTGACGCGATGGCCTCGATTGTGCTCAGCTACCTGTATAAGTACACGCCACTGCAGACGAGCTATGGAGTCAACAACGTGGCGCTGGTCGGTGGCCGGCCCATGACCCTGAACCTGAAGGATCTGATCGAGGAGTTCGTGGCCTTCCGTCTGGAGGTGATTCAGCGGCGCACGGTGTACGAACTCAATAAGGCGCTGGCCCGGGCGCACATTTTGATCGGTCTGCTGATCTCGTTGGACTACCTCGACGAGGTGATTGCCCTGATCCGTGCCAGTGCCAATCCGGAGGATGCCCGCGACGGACTGATGGCCGGTAATTTCATCACCGACCGGGATGCGTTCTGGCAGAAGTTCGGTGATCTGATTCGTGAAGTCGCGACCGCAGAGCTCTTTGTCCTGGAGGGCAACGTGATGAGCGAGGAGCAGGCTAAGGCCATCCTCGACATGCGCCTGCAGAAGCTGACCGGCCTGGAGATCGATAAGATTCGGGATGAGTACGCGGAGATCCGCGCACTGATCGATCGGCTACGCGCTATTCTGGAGAGCGAGCAGCTACAGCGCGACATCATCAAGGAGGAGCTACAGGACGTGCGGGCCCGCTTCGGCGACGAGCGCCGTTCGGAGATCAGCCTGGATACGGCCGATATCTCCATCACGGACATGATTGCCGATGAGGACGTGGTGGTGACGATCAGCCACCTGGGCTACATCAAACGTACACCCGTGAGCGAGTACCGGGCCCAGAGCCGGGGCGGTCGCGGCAGTCGCGGGACTAAAACCCGCGATACGGACTTCATCGAGCACATCTTCATCGCCAGCAACCACAATTACCTGCTGCTTTTCACCGAGCAGGGGCGTTGTTACTGGCTGCGCATCTATGAGATTCCGGAGGCGGGCAAGAACAGCGGCGGACGGGTGATCCAGAATATCCTAGCCATGCCCAAGGATGATAACGTGAAGGCCTACATCAACGTAGCGGACCTGACGGATGAGGAGTTTCTGGCTCAGCATTCCGTGATCTTTGCCACCAAGAAGGGTCAGGTCAAGAAGACCAGTCTGGAGGAATACAGCCGTGTGCGCACCAATGGGGTCAACGCCATCACCATCAATGAAGGTGACGAACTTCTGGAGGCCCGCCTCACCAATGGCAACAGCCACGTCTTCCTAGCTACAGCAAAGGGGCAGGCCATTCACTTTGAGGAGAACGGAGTTCGCAACATGGGCCGTAACGCTGCCGGTGTACGGGGCATCAGTCTCAATGGACCCAAGGATCGCGTAGTGGGCATGGTCACCATCGACCACGAGCGCGATGCGGATAAGACCATCTTAGTGGTGAGCGAAAACGGGATGGGTAAGCGGTCCGACTGGGCCGATTACCGCATTACCAACCGCGGCGGCAAGGGCGTTAGCACCATGAAAATCACTAACAAGACCGGCGAGCTGGTGACCATCAAGGCCGTCAGCGAAGACGACGATCTGATGATCACCAACCGCTCCGGCATCCTGATTCGTACCGGAATGGAGGAGCTGCGGGTCATGGGTCGCTCTACGCAGGGCGTTCGCCTGATCAACTTAGGCAGCGACGATGCGATTGCCGACGTAGCCGTTGTGAGCATCGACGAGAATGATATCGTGGGCGGTGAGGAAGAGTAGCCGAACACGAATACAACCAGACTGTTTTATAACTTTAAGGTAGCCTTAACCATCGTTGGGGCTACCCTTGACGTTTTACTGTTACCCTCTCGGATGATCACTTGTCTTTGAGGCGTATGCACACACATACATTGAAACCAACACAACCTATCATGCGTAATTTATTCCTTAGTGCGCTAGTTGCACTACTTGCGGTGTCTACCGCCTTCGCTCAGAGTGGCGAGGACCAACTCAAGGAGGCTTCCAAGGCCTACGACAACTACAACACCAGCCGTGACGCGGTTAAGCTCCAGGAAGCCGTCGATGCGGTCATGGTAGCTATGGAGGACCCCACCGTGCAGGCCGACTATAAGTCGTACCTCGAGGCCGGTGATATCTACTCCGCCGCTATCAACCAGTACGTTCAGGATCGGACCCTGGCTAACAACGAGCCCATCGAGCCGATGGTCGCCCGTGCCGCCGCTACCGCCGCCGACTACTACATGAAGGCATACAATATGTCAGACAAAAAGAGTGGCAAGAAAGCTGCGCTCGACGGCCTCCAAACCCTACAGGGCAACATCTCCAATGAAGGGATTTATGCCATCCAGGATAAGAACTACGAGGACAGCTACGAGGCCTTCAACAAGAGTGTTCAGGTCCACGATTTTCTTACACAGAATGGTGGAGAGAGTGCCTTTGCCGCGGACGAGACCAAGCTGAACGACGAGCGCTACTACGCTGCCCTCTCCGCCGTACTTAACGAAAACTACGACGCGGCCGAGCCGCTGTTCATCGCGCTTCACCAGGGAGGCTATAATGATGTCGGCCTCTACGATGGACTGTACAAAGTCTACAGTGGTAAGGGTGATATGGAACAGGCCGGTAAGTACCTCGACGAGGGCCGTGAGAAATTCCCCGAGGAGACCCAGCTGCTCTTTACCGAGATCAACTACTACCTCGCCCAGGGCAAATTAGACGAACTGACCGGTAAGCTTGAGGAGGCTATCGCCGCTGAACCCGAGAATGTGAGCCTTTACAGTACCCTTGGGTCCGTGTACGACCAACTCTACCAGACCAAGCGTGCCGAGGAGCCTGATGCCGCCGCCGGCTACTTCGACCAGGCCAAGGCCAATTACGAGAAGGGTCTAGAAATCGAGCCCGACAACGCTAGCCTCATCTACAGCCTCGGTGCCCTTTACTACAACCGTGCCGCTACCATGACCAACGATCTGGTAGAGCTAGGTAATGACTTCAGTAAAGAAGGGCAGGCTAAGTACGAGGCGCTGGAAAAGGAAATCAATGCCGAGTTTGACACGGCCTTTCCCTACTTCCAGAAGGCCGAAAAGACCGATCCTAACAACCTCAACACCCTCAACGCGCTGAAGGAGATCTTTGCCCGCCGCGATAACTACGATGCTTCCAATGAGATGAAGGCCCGTATCGAACGGGTGCAGGCCGGTGAGACGATCGAAAAGTCTTACTTCGAGGAGCAGGGGATGTAAGCTCCGCTTCGTAAAATTGTGAAGCCCCACCGAATCACGATTCGGTGGGGCTTTTCGTTTAGCCAAACAGCGCCAACTGCCCGGTATCCTGCGCATGCCGCCCGGTCTTACTAGCCCCGTGCACCACCTGCCGACGAATCGCCGTAGGATCGAAGCCCAGCTGCCGGAAATCTTTATCCGCGCAGAGCAAAAAGTACTGCGCCCGCTTCCAAACCACCCCGATCTTTTGCAGGTGCTCGCGGCGCAGGGGGCGGAAGCGGCGGGAGTTGACGATCTTCAGTGCGGACTTTACCCCCACTCCGGGGATGCGCAGGATCATTTCGTAGGGTGCAGTATTTATATCAACTGGGAACATCTCGGGGTGTCGCAAAGCGTAAGCTAGCTTGGGGTCGATATCCGGATCGAGGTTCGGCTGACTATCATCGACAATCTCGTCGGCAGCAAAGCCGTAAAAGCGCATGAGCCAGTCGGCCTGGTAGAGCCGATTCTCGCGCCGCAGCGGCGGGGCGGCCAGGGTGGGTAGGCGGCTGTCGGTGCTGATGGGCACGTAACCACTGTAATAGACCCGCTTTAGCTTCTGCTCCTCGTACAGGGAGGCCGAGAGGGTAAGAATATCCTTGTCGCTTTCGGGACTGGCACCGATGACCATTTGAGTGGACTGTCCGGCAGGAGCAAAATTGGGAGTTTTGACAAGCGCCTTTTTTTCCTCTTTATAGCCAACGATAGATTCCTTGAGAAAATTCATCGGCTGATACACCTCGGCGTAGTTCTTTTCGGGGGCTACTTTTTTGAGGCTCATCTCGCTGGGCATTTCCAGATTGACGCTGAGGCGATCGGCGTAGAGACCGGCCTCATGGATCAGCTCGTCACTGGCTCCGGGGATGGCCTTGAGGTGGATGTAGCCGTTGAACTTGTGCTCGGTACGCAGGGTCTTGGCGATGCGGACCAGGCGCTCCATGGTGTAGTCAGCACTCTTGAAGATACCGGAGGACAGGAAGAGCCCCTCGATGTAATTGCGGCGATAGAAATTGAGCGTCAGGTCTACGACCTCCTCTACGGTGAAGGCGGCGCGCTTGACCTCATTGCTGCGACGCGATACACAGTAGGCGCAGTCAAAGATGCAGTGGTTCGTAAGCAGGATCTTGAGGAGCGATACGCAGCGACCATCCTGGGTATACGTATGACAGATACCCATACCGGTGGCGTTACCGAGGCCATCTACCGTATTTTTACGCTTACTGCCGCTGCTACTGCACGATACATCGTACTTGGCGGCATCGGCTAGGATGGTGAGTTTCTCGGCGGTCCGTTCGTTCATATACTACTGCACTTATTCCCCGTAGAGATCGTTTATACCTACACAAAGTACAACAATTTGTGCATAAAAATGCCCAACTTTACCGTTTTTGTTTATCCACACGGGGGCTAGGCGTAGGTCTGCTGCTGGTGTTAACCATTGGGTGGTGGAACTGCCTGCCGGACGATCTTTTCACGGCACCTCTAGCCACGGAGCTGCTGGACCGGCAGGGACAGTTACTGAGTGCCCACATCGCTAAAGATGGACAGTGGCGGATGCCGGCCGCCGACAGTATTCCACCAATTCTGGAGGCTGCGGTAGTTGCCTTTGAGGATCGTCGCTTCTACCACCACGGTGGCATCGATGCCAGATCGGTAGTCCGGGCGCTGGTGGACAACCTTGAGGCGGGGCGGGTGGTGAGTGGGGGCAGCACCCTGACCATGCAGGTGGCGCGTATGACACGGGGCGGCACCCATCGCAACCTGTGGCAAAAATTCATTGAGGCGGCTATCGCCCTACGGCTGGAAATGCGGTACTCCAAAGCCGAGCTGCTAAGCCTGTGGTTAAACAACGCGCCCTTTGGGGGTAATACGGTGGGGCTGACCGCGGCGAGCTACCGCTATTTCGGTCGCCCGCCGGCTACCCTCAGCGCAGCGGAGGCGGCAACCCTCGCGGTACTGCCGAACAGTCCGGCGCTGATCCACCCGGGGCGCAATCGGGACGCCCTACAGTCAAAACGAAATCGCCTACTTCATCAGCTAGCCACCGACGGTACGCTGACACCACGGGCCCTCGAACTGGCGCTACTGGAACCACTGCCGGGTGCTCCCCTCGCCCTACCCCGCGATGCTCCGCACTACCTGCAACGGCGCCTTGCGGAGGGGGCACGGGGACGCGTACCTACGACCTTAGACGCCCAGTTGCAGCGTGCCATAGCCGGGGTGATCGATCGCCACCACCGGCTGCTCCGCCAGAATCAAATTCACAATATGGCGGTGCTGATTACCGAAGTACGGAGCGGCGAAGTGGTCGCCTACCACGGCAATGTGCCGGACCTGAAGGCGGAGCATGCCCCGTCGGTAGACCTAATCACCGCGCCCCGTAGCCCCGGCAGTTTGCTCAAACCCTTTCTTTACAGCCTGGCGCTCGACGCCGGCGAGCTGCTACCGAAGCAGCTACTCCCGGACGTACCGACAAGCTTTCAAAACTTTCGGCCGGCGAACTTCACGCCCGAATTCGACGGGGCCGTGGCGGCCGATGAAGCCCTGGTGCGCTCGCTGAACATCCCCTTTGTGTACCTGCTCCGCGACTACGGGGTAGCGCGCTTTCACGACCGGCTGCAGCGGGCGGGCTTCGCGCATATGGGGCAGCCGGCCAGCCACTACGGGCTCTCGCTAATCCTCGGAGGGGCAGAGATCACCCTGGAGGAGATCCACCGCTGGTTTCTGGGCCTGGCCCAGCAGCAATCGATCTACCACACCCGGCGACAGGCTAACCTACCGACCGATGTTGCCGGGCTGGGTGCCGGGGCGGGGTTCACGGTGCTTGACGCACTGCGCGACCTACGGCGACCGGATGAATCGGGCGATTACCGCCGCTTTGAAAGTCACCGTCCGGTGGCCTGGAAGACCGGCACCAGTTTCGGCTTTCGCGATGCCTGGGCGGTGGGGGCCACGCCCGCCTACGTGGTCAGCGTGTGGGTAGGCAACGCCGACGGGGCGGGCCGACCGGGGCTCATCGGGGTGCAGGCGGCGGCTCCCGTGCTCTTTGACGTGTTTCGGTTGCTCGAGTCTTACGCCCCCGATGCTCCCTACTGGTTTACCCCGCCCGATGATGCGCTTAGGTCGGTACGCAGCTGTAGCGTCTCCGGGTACCTTGCCGGCGTGGACTGTCCGACGACTACCCAGCTGACGCCACGCGTACACGACCAGACCCTGCCCTGCCCCTTCCACCACCGCGTGCTGCTCACTAGCGACGGCGCGTACCGTACGACTAGGCAGTGCAGTCCGGACGGTGTACTGACTAATGTATTTACCCTACCCCCACTGCGCGCCCACTTTTACCGTCGGCGGCACGTAGAGTATCGCGATCTACCCGCCTGGCAGGCGGGGTGCAGCGGGCAGATCGGGCGGGATCGTGGCCTACAGTTCATTTACCCAGAGGGAAGCGGCGTGCTCAGCGCGGTGAAAAACTGGCGAGGCGAGCTCGAGCCGTTCTACTTCGCCGTATCGACTAGCGATCCGCGGGCCGAACTGTTCTGGCACCTCGACGGGCGGTACGTTCGCTCCACCACGGTGTACCATCAGTTGAGCCTACCACTAGAGCCAGGACTGCACGTATTGACCGTAACTGATGCTTCGGGAAGTAGCACGAAGCGCCGTTTTATGGTACGCGGAGGGGGTTGAACGTCACAATTTACCCGCATGCTACAGACAGACAGCAGCCTAAGAATCAAGCACTTAGCCTGCCGTCTACCCTTTTACCAACCCTTCGCACATACGGTAGGTGTCACAAATCTTCCAAAGCATCAACTCTTCAGTTGGTAGCTCCTCCACTTACCTTTGCGGGGCATGATCGACTTTAAGCTTTGTACGAGATGGCTCTCCTCCGGGAGGGCCATTTCTTTTAGTGCACGTTTAACCCGCTACGCAGCGAAAACCCAGGTGATTAAGCCCGCTGTCCTTGGCTGTATACTGCTTTTGCTGTAGGTTAAAGCCGGTGCAGTAACTAGTGCTACAGAGAAACGAGCCTCCTTTGATGACGTTTTCACCGGTGGCGGCCCGCTCGGTGGCCGTCCACTCCCATACGTTGCCCGCCATGTCGTAGAGCCCGTTATCGGCCGGCGAAAATTGCTTCACGGCGGCTACACCGGGAAAGCCATCACGGACCTCATCAGAGTACGGGAAGGGCCCCTGCCACCAGTTGCCCCGGTAGGTACCATCGGGCAGCATATCCTCCCCCCAGGGGTAATTATGGTAGCGGCCGCCCTGGGTAGCAGCCTGCATCCATTCGGCCTCGGTGGGCAGTCGCTTTCCGGCCCAGCGCGCGTACGCCTGGGCATCGCGCAGGCTCACCTGGGTGACGGGCTGGTCCGGAGCCGCCGCGGCGGCGGCGGGCCCCTGTGGATACCGCCAGTTGGCCCCCGTAACCGGCAACCAGGCCTGCTCTGCGGTAGAGAAGACCCCGGACCAGCCGAAGCTGTCGGCCTCGGTCGTGTAGCCCGTAGCGTTAATAAAAGCGCCGAACTCCGCGGTCGTCACTTCCGTGGCGTCCATCCAGAACCCTCCACTGGTTGCTTCTGGGATCCAGACCATGCCGGGGTCGGGGGCGGACTCAGGGGCTCCACAACCCAGCGTGGCACCGGCGAGCGCGCCCAGAACAAGAAGGATACGGTAGCACATAGACTGATTTGGGCGATATTGACCGCGTAATTTACGACGATGCGAGTATTCCCGGCCGAGTGGCACCCCCAGCAGTGCGTCCTGTTTTGCTTCCCGCGCCGGGGGGGAGACTGGGGCCCGGTCCTAAACGCCGCCGCCGAAGCCCTGCTCACGGCGGCTAATCTGGTACAGGAGGTCTGTCCGGTGCAAATGATCGTGCCCGATACCGACTTCTTTGGGCCTTACCGGGAGCGCTTCCAGGGTCAGGTGCTGGAACTGCCGGCTGACGATAGTTGGGTACGCGACTCCGGGCCCATCACCGTTTTTGAGGAGGGACCACTACTGCTAGACTTTACCTTCAATGGCTGGGGCGGCAAATTCGATGCAAGCCGGGATAACGCCCTGCCCCGCGCCCTGCACCAGTTACTTTACCCCACGGTGGGCTACCAGCGGGTGCCGGAGATACTCGAGGGAGGAAGCGTAGAAAGCGACGGAAGGGGCACGCTACTTACTACTACGCGCTGCCTACTGAGCGCGGGCCGCAATGACTTCGCCGATAAAGCCGCCGCCGAAAACCTGTTGCGGTCGACGCTTGGTGTCAAACGCGTCATTTGGCTCGACCACGGGGAGCTCATCGGCGACGACACCGACGCCCACATCGACACGGTAGCCCGCTTCCTGACGGCGGATACGATCGCTTACGTAGGCCCGCCGTCGCCGGATGATCCACAGCACGACGAGTTCGTGAAGCTGCGCGAGGAACTCCGGGAGAAGGGCCGCGACTACCGACTGCTGGAGCTGCCCTGGACCGGTACCCTGTACAGCGAGGTGGATGGCCACCAGCTTCCGGCTTCCTACGCTAATTTTCTGATCAGCAACGGAACACTCTTCCTACCCACCTACGGGGTGGCGGCCGATGAGCTGGCCCTGCGGGCACTCGGGGGCCAGGGCTACCGAATAGTACCGGTGCCCTCCCGGCCCTTCATCGAGCAGCACGGGGGGCTGCACTGTTTAACCATGCAAATCCCCCGCTGGTAAACTCCCCGCCCATGCCCTACCCTAACCGTCGTGATTTCCTCCGCCAGGCACCCCTATTTGGGGTGGCCGGTTTAGCGGCGGGTTGCGCTACCGCATCCGACCCCGAACCGGTAGCGGTACGCCCGGTAGTAGTAAGTACCTGGCAACACGGGCAGGCAGCCAATGCGGCGGCCTGGGAGGTGCTGACCTCCGGTGGCAGCGCGCTCGATGCAGCCGAGGCCGGCGTCCGCATCACGGAGGCCGATCCGGCGGTACGTACCGTGGGACTGGGGGGTCGACCGGACCGTGACGGCGTGGTCACCCTAGACGCCGCCCTCATGGATGGCAGCGGCCGTTGCGGCAGCGTAGCGGCCCTGGAAGGTTTTGTGCACCCCATCTCCGTGGCCCGACGGGTCATGGAGGTCACCCCCCACGTGATGCTGGTGGGAAATGGTGCCCGTGACTTTGCCCTGGCCGAGGGCTTCACCCCTACCGAGCTTCTGTTGCCGGAGACGCGCCGGGAGTACCAAGTGTGGCTACGCGACAACCCCGGCTACCGCCCCCCCATCAACGTCGAAAATCACGACACCATCGGTCTGCTTACGCTTGACCGGCAGGGTGGCCTGGCCGCGGCCTGCACCACCAGCGGGGCGGCCTACAAGTACCACGGTCGAGTGGGTGACTCACCCCTCATCGGGGCGGGCCTCTACGTAGACGGTGAGGTGGGCGCGGCTACGGCGACCGGTTGGGGGGAGGCGGTGATCCGGGCCTGCGGCTCCTTCCTGGTGGTGGAGCTGATGCGACAGGGCCATATTCCCGAGGAAGCGTGTCGGCTGGCGGTCGAGCGGGTGATCGCCAAAAACCACGATTACCGCGAGATTCAGGTAGGCTTTATTGGCCTGGACCGCTACGGGCGCAGTGGGGGATACTGTATTCAGGATGGCTTCGACTACGCCGTGTATTCACCAAGCCAGGCCAACGAAATGGTCGTCCCACCGAGTAAACTAGGCCAGCATGAGTGAGGTCACCTTCGAGGTCTGCCTGGAGGGCATCGACGACGTTTACGCCGCAAAGGCGGGCGGCGCGCAGCGGGTGGAGCTCTGCGCGGCGCTGGTCGAAGGGGGCATCACGCCGAGTCATGCTACGATTGCCGCCGCTGCGCGAGTGGACATTGACGTGATGGTGATGATCCGGCCCCGCAGCGGCGATTTTGACTACACGGCACGGGAACTTGAGGTGATGGAGGCTGACGTTTGCTACTGTCGCAGCGTGGGCGTGGCCGGCGTGGTTTTTGGCATACTCGACCCGCAGGGTCAGGTGGCGGGGCCGCAGGTGCAACGCCTGGTGGAAGCAGCCGGCCCGCTGTCGATCACCTTTCACCGCGCTTTTGACGTATGTCGTGACCCCTTTGCGGCGCTGGACCGGCTGCGGGACCTTGGCGTTCACCGGGTGCTTACTTCAGGACAGGCGGCGACAGTACCGCAGGGACTGGAACTAATCCGTCGCCTGGTGGCGGCAGCCGGAGACGGGATTGGCATACTACCGGGCTGCGGGATTACCCCGGAGAACGTAGCCGAGGTGCTTACCTACACCGGGGCACGGGAGTTTCACGCAACGGCCTTCTCGCCGCTCGACAGCCGCATGGTGCACCGGAATGCGGAGGTGTACATGGGAGTGCCTGGTCTGCCGGAGTACCAAAGACAACTTACTACCTCCGAGCGGGTGGAAAACTTTTTGCGGGCGGTAAAAGTGGGTTGAAGGGAAGAATTGGAGTGACTACGGTTATCTATCGGGGGATCATTTGTAAAGCCCTGAGCCTTAGACCCCACAATACACTTCCGTGAATTATCTTTCGGGTGAACAAAACTAAGGTGCCTTCGCTACACGTAGGTACATTAGAGCGGGCTACGGCCCGTCCGAACCAATTAATCAACCATCTTCCACACACAGCTTTTATGATCAAGCTCTACTTCCGCTGTCTGGGTTGTTTTGCGTTGATCGTCTGCTTAGGGCAAACTGCCCAGGCCTCTTCCCACCGGGAAGCGCCCCTAATTGCCGACGATCCCCTCGCTGACAACACCGACGTTTACGCCTTCGTCTCACCCGACGATACCTCTACCGTTACCCTCATCGCCAACTACATTCCCATGCAGTTGCCGCAGGGAGGTCCTAACTATTACACCTTCGGAGAGGACATTCGTTACGAGATCCACGTCGACAACGACGCCTCCGCACCGGGTGACGAAATCACCTACCGCTTCACCTTTACGCGTACTAACGAGGACCCCACGACCTTCTTTAATATCCGTTTGGGTGCTGAGAACATCAAGGCCACCTACACCCTGGAACGGAGTATGGATGGCATGATGACCTTCGATACGATCGTGACCAACGGTATGGTACCTCCTTACAACATCGGCCCCCGTTCGATTGAAAGTGAGGTGGGACTCGACACGATGTACGAGGACCTCTGGGAAAATAGTATTATGGAAGCCTCCACGGGCGAGATGGTATTTGCCGGCCCTGCCGACGATCCCTTCTTCGTCGACCTGGGTGGCGTCTTCGACCTTGGCGATTCTCCGCGTCAGGGCGAAAACGATCCCAGCCGTGACGGACTTGCGCAATTTAACGTACACACCTTAGCCATCAAGGTACCCAAAGCTACCCTACTGAAGGCAGGTGCTGCCAGTACCCCGGCTAACATTCTCGACGGCGACTACGTCATCGGCGTATGGGCCTCGGCTAGCCGTCCGGCTATGCGTACTATTGAAAGTGCCGACTCTATCATGGACAGCGGCAACTACGTGCAGGTCTCGCGCCTGGGTATGCCACTAACCAACGAGGTAGTCATCCCCATCGGCATGAAGGATTACTGGAACGCCATCACCCCCTACCAGGAGCTGGCCGATACAGTACTGGATAAGTACTTCTACAACCCTGAGCTGGCATTGTATATGGATACGGCCTTTTTTGCTGCCGCAGTTCCTGCCTTCGACCCCCTTCGTATTCAGATGAGCAGTCTCGGTTCTTTTGACTTCACCAATGGCGCCGATGGCCTCAACGGTTTGACAGATTCGATGAAGATGGGAACGGTGTTTGCCGATGAGACCTTCGGACCCATCCTGCTGCCTGGCCCCGGGAAACCCCGCTCGGTAGACCTCTGGCCCATCTTCCACACCGGTGTACCCAACCTACCCCCTTACCAGCTAGCTACCGGTAAAGCCGGAAACCCCCTCGCGGCCGGTAAGCCCTTCATCAATAACTTCCTGCCCAACGGCGGTGATATGCTCCGCCTTAATATGGCCGTGCCTCCCACGCCGCGCAATTCCGACGCGTTTGATTCGCGTGGACTTGTATGGGCAGCCGTTCTGGGTCTAACTGACCCGGCCTTCACCGGTGGTGGCGACAGTCTACAGATGATTCCCAACATGGACGGCTTCCCCAACGGACGCCGCCTGGAGGACGACGTGACTCGTATCGAGCTTCAGGCCGTCTCGGGCGTTGTACTGGCCGCCATTGGCCTGTGGTACGATGATTACGATCCGGACATGGACGATAGCCCCGTAACGGAGCAACTGCTGGGTGTACTCAACTACACCACTGAGGTAGAGGAGAACGACCGCGAATTCCGCAGCACCTTCCCCTACGTGGCTCTGCCCTGGCGTGGCACCGAGGTTAATCATACCAACTTCGAGTAGGCTTCCGGACTACCTCCGTTCAACTAACTTAAAAGACCGCCCCGGCCGGTACCGGCCGGGGCTCACCACAAATAAATTATGCAACTAATTCAACCCACTAAATGCGCGCTGTTGCTCCTGCTCGGAGTAATGATGGGTACGGGGCTACTGGCCTCCTCCCACCGGGAAGCGCCCCTCATCGCCGACGATCCGCTGGCGGATAACGTCGACGTATACGCTTTCCGGACACCCGGTATGGAGGATATGGTCACCTTGATCGCTACCTACATCCCCATGCAACTTCCCCACGGTGGCCCCAACTGGTACCACTTCGGAGAGGATATCCGCTACGAGATTCACGTCGATAACGACGCTACCACGAAGGGTGACGATCTAATTTTCCGCTTCACGTTCAAGCGAGAAAACGAGGACCCATCGACGTTCTTCAACATCCGCCTGGGTAAACAGAATCTGAAGACGACCTATATTCTCGAAATGATCGATAGAAGTCACAACAGTACGCGTCTCATCACTGACGGTGTAGTGCCCGCACCGAACATCGGTCCCCGCTCGATCGAGTCAGAAGTCGGATTAGGTCGCGACAGTTACGAAAGCTACTCTAATAGCACCGTCGATACCCTGGACAATGGCATGATGGTATTCGCCGGACCCGTAGACGACCCTTTCTTCGTCGACCTCGGTGGCATCTTCGATCTTGGTAATGCTCCCCGCCAGGACGGCGACCCCATCGACGGACTCGCCTGCTTCAACACCAACGCGCTGGTGCTTAACATACCTATGAACATGCTTCATAAGGGGAATAACCTAGATAACGAAGACGACGATGATGATATCGATGCGCCCACCAGTATCTTAGATGGTGACTATGTCATCGGTGTATGGGCTTCGGCTAGCCGGCCCCGGGTGCGGGTTATGCAGGATGTTAACATCAATAAGGCCAACGATATGGTCGGCTACCAGGTGACGGACAACGAGTATGTAATGGTAAGCCGCCTGGGTATGCCACTGACCAACGAGGCGATCATTCCAGTAGGAATGAAAGACTACTGGAACTCCCTAATGCCCTACGACGAGCTTGAGGATACCATTCTGGACCAGTACTTCTATAATCCCGAATTGGCACTGTATATGGACGACAGTCTCTTCGGAGGTGCCGTGCCGGCCTTCGCGCCGCTGCGTATTCAGGAAAACAGCCTGGGTATGTTCGATTTCACCAACGGTGCCGATGGTCTATTCGGCCTCAAAGGAGCCGACGCACTCGACAGCACCGCGCTCAGCGAGGACGCCTTCGGTGCCCTGCTACTGCCTGGCGCTGGCAAGCCTCGCTCCGTTGACCTCTGGCCTATCTTCCATACTGGCGTACCTAACATGCGCCCTTACCAGCTCGCAACGGGCAAGGGTGGTGACCCCCTGGCCGCCGGTCAGCCATTCATCAATAACTTCCTACCCAACGGTGGTGACATGCTTCGGCTCAATATGGCCGTTCCTGCTACCCCACGCGACAGTAGCTCGTTCAGTAGCCTCGGTCTAATCCAAGCGGCCGTGCTCGGACTTACCGATAGCACCTATATGGGTGGTACCGCCGATAGCATCGTGTTCATACCTAACATGGATGGTTTCCCCAACGGACGCCGCTTAGAGGATGACGTGACGCGTATCGAGCTCCAGGCCGTTTCCGGTGTAGTACTTGCCGCCATCGGTCTCTGGTACGATGATTACAATCCTGACTCCACCGCTAGCCCGGTAACCGACGACCTAATGGGCGTACTCGGATACACCACCGGAATCGAGGAGAACGACAAGGAATTCCGCGACACCTTCCCCTACCTGGCCCTACCCCATAGTGCCAAGGGTGAGTGTAGCGGTGCGATCCGTCCGAACGCCGTGGATGACTTCTTCACTACTGACGGACTAGGCATCGACGCTCCCCGCGTAGTGGGTATCAACTTCCCCAACCCCTTCCAGAATCAGACTACGATTAAGCTGCGGGTTCGTGAAGCTACGGCAGTGAACATCGACCTCTACGACGTCAACGGTCGCCGCCTGAGCAACCTGGTGCGCCGTCCCTTCCAGGCCGGAGAGCATCTGATTCCCGTACAGGTGACTAGCCTGCCCCAGGGTATTTACTTCGCTGTCGTGAGCAACGGCTCGGGTGAGGTCATGCAGACCCTGCGAATGGTAAAGTCTTATTAATCCGAAAGTCGTCAATTTGACGATCAGACTAAGCGTGGTACTTCGAAGTTCGGGGTACCACGCTTTTCGTTTAGCTTTATGATATCACGCGCTGCGTGAGCCAATCCTAACCCTTATGCGTACCATATTATCTACCTCGCTATTCCTAGCCCTTTTCTTTTTCATGTTCTCCTGTGGCGAGTCGGAGGCAACATCCGGCGCTGCCAGCGAGTCCGGCGTCCATGAAGTAGACATTCCCGAGTTGCTGAAGCGCCCGGAAGCACTGCAAAACACCGCCGAGTGGGACAACACCCAGAGCGGATACATGCAGATGAGCAGTGCCCTGCGCCTGGAGGACCCAAAAGCCATCGAGCCGCGGATCACCCTGGCCAAAATATTTATCAACGAGGCGCGGGTGACCGGTGAGCACGGCCACTACTACCCCGCCGCCCTCAAGATGCTCAACGAAGCCCTCGAACTCAACCACGCCGGGGCGCGTAACCCTAACCTTGAATTCGATGCCCTGGCTGCTAAAGCAGGAGTGGAACTATCCCAGCACGACTTCCAAGATGCCCTGGCTACCGCTAAGTCCGCAGTCAGCATAAACCCCTATAATGCCCAGGTCTACGGTGCCGTAGTAGATGCCAACGTAGAGCTCGGCAACTACCAAGAAGCCATCGCCGCGGCGGATAAAATGAACGAAATCCGCCCCGATCTGCGCTCCTACAGCCGGGTCTCCTACCTGCGTGAAATACACGGGGACGTTGACGGTGCCATCGAAGCCATGAAACGCGCCGTCAACGCCGGTGCCCCCGGATACGAATCCACCGCGTGGGCCCGCCTCACGCTTGGTGAGCTCTATCGGCGCTACGGCCAGCCCGAGCAGGCGGCTGCCCAGTACGAAACCATCCTACAGGAACGGCCCAACTACCCCTTCGCAATTGCCGCCCAGGCCGAACTAGCCATGGACCGTAAGGACTACGATGAGGCCGAGCGCCTGCTCAACGAAGCCAAAGCCATCATCCCGGAAGTAGGTTATTACGTCGATCTTGCCGAGCTCTATACGCTGCAGGGCCGTGACGAGGAGGCCACCGCAATCGAAAAAGAGATTATGGTCATGCTACAGGACGACGTCGACAGTGGTCACAACATGGATATGGAGTACGCCACGCTCTACCGCGACCAGTACGCCGATTACGACAAGGCCCTGGAGTACATGCTCAAAGAGTACCGGGTACGTCCCGACAACATCGATGTCAACCGCATGCTAGCCAGCATCTACGTCAAGCGCGGTAACATGGATAAGGCCAAGGAACACCTGGAAAAAGCCAAGGCTACCGAATCTAAACACCCCGAATTAGAGGAGCTCGAAGCAGCGCTGGCTAAGTAAGGGATACCAGACGTTCCGATGCGTTGTCGATTAGGGCAGGCAAGTCCATCTGGGTACCTAAGAGGTCCTTCATAGTCTCACGGCGGCGGATGAGGTGCGCCTTCCCATCGAGGATCATCACCTCGGCAGGGCGGTAGCGGCTATTGTAATTGCTAGCCATCATGTAGCAGTAGGCACCGGCATTGGCCATAGCGAGGATGTCTCCCTCACGCACCTCAGCGAGCTGCCGGTTGACACCGAAGGTGTCGGTCTCGCAGATGTAGCCGACTACGGTGTAGATACGTGGTTTGCCCGTCGGATTGCTTATATTAGTGATGTGGTGGTAGGCATCATAGAACATGGGGCGGATGAAGTGATTGAGCCCGCTGTCTACTCCGGCAAATACCGTGGCCGGGGTAGTCTTCACCACGTTCGTGCGGACCAGGAAGGTACCGGCCTCGCTGACCAGAAATTTTCCGGGCTCGAACATCAATTCGAGTTTGCGTCCGTAGTTGGTACAGAACTCGTTGAAGCGCACCGTCAGCCGCTCGCCCAGGTCCTCGATGTCGGTAGCGATACCCCCTTCTTTGTACGGCACCTTGAAGCCGGAACCGAAGTCGATGTAATCAAGGTCGGGAAAGTCTACGGCCGCCCGGAGCAAAATCTCAACCCCCTGCAGAAAGACCTGGGCATCCAAAATGTCGGAGCCGGTGTGCATATGTAGTCCCTCGACCCTGAGGTCAAGTGCCCCGACTACTTTGAGTATGTGGGGCACCTGGTGGATGCTGATGCCGAATTTAGAATCAATATGCCCAACGCTGATCTTGCTATTGCCCCCGGCCATGATGTGGGGGTTGATGCGGATGCAGACCGGCACCCCGCGGTGCTGATCGCCGAACTGCTCCAGAATGGAGATGTTGTCGATGTTCATACGCACCCCCTTCGTGACGGCTTCATTGACCTCATCGAGCCCCACGCAGTTAGGTGTGAAGAGGATATCGTGTGGGTCGAAGCCGGCCATGAGCCCTAACTCTACCTCCTGCATGGATACAGTATCTAGGCCGCTGCCAAGCTGGCGAAAAAGTCGGAGGACGTTAAGATTGGTCAGGGCCTTGCAGGCGTAGTTGATGCGTAGGCGTTCTACTCCGGCAAAGGCGGCGCAAATGCGCTCGTACTGCTGCTGCATACGCGCGGCGTCGTAAACATACACGGGGGCACCGAAGCGTTCCACAACATCCAGTACATCAACGCCACCGACATGGTAGCGGCCATTGACAAATTCCATAAGGGGGATAGTTATACGCCTAAAGGTAAGGCCGGCCTAGCGCTTGGAAATCTTGTTGTGGGTAATGATGCGTTGGCGGTCCGCCCTGAAGCGCCCGACCGTATTACCCCGCAGCTTCCGGTGCTTGGTCTTACGGCCCTGTACGCGGGCGCGCCAGACCTTCCAACTACGCAGTTTGAGCTGATCGCGCATCAGGCGGATGACCTCGGCTTCCGATAGTCCAAACTGAAAAGTGATGGCGTCAAATGGGGTGCGGTCCTCCCAGGCCATGCCGATGATACGATCTATATCGCGCGGGATGAGGTGGTACTGTTCAATCAAATTCATAACCGGTGGGGTACGTTTACGAGCAGCGACGCACCTGCGGCCCCGCCCGGAATGAACAAGGGATGCGGGCAAGCGGGTTTAGAAGATAAAACGATATGTCGATCTATTTACAAGCGGATGGGCTCTGGGATGATCTGTACTGGTTCATCGGCGCTCTGGTGGTGCTGCTCGTGGTATTTTACCTGACGCGTAAGGCGCAGAACACCCAGCGGTCTAAGCACCTGCGCTCCAGCGACCCATACCATAACGTAGTCAACGATACGAGCTATAACATCAACGAGGATACCCTGGGCGACGATGAGGGTCGCGAAGAACTGACTGCTCAGGAGGCCCGCCAGGAGACCGAAAACCTGAAGGATAATGGCCACATCCCCAGTGACGAAGAGTTTTATCGTTTGCAGAAGGACATGAAGAAGAAGGACTAGGCCGGGGACGGGCAACAATGGGCGTGGCGGGGGCGTCTTCAGGGCTGGGATGAAACAGCTGGATAAACTATTGCTGCGGTCCTTTGTAGGCCCCTTTATCGTGACCTTTGGCATCGCACTCTTCGTGCTGCTGATGCAAATCCTGTGGCTGTACCTGGACGATATTGCCGGGAAGGGGCTGAGCTTCTTTCTAATAATGGAATTGCTGGCCTATAAGTGTGTAGGCTTAGTACCCCTGGCGCTGCCGCTGGCCCTGCTGATCTCCTCGGTCATGGTACTCGGTAACCTGGCTGAGCACTACGAACTATCAAGCTTTAAGTCCGCGGGCGTAAGTCTACTGCGCGTGATGCGACCCCTGATCGTGATCGGTGCGATCAGTGCGGGTGTATCGTACGCCTGTTCGGACTACGTAATCCCGGCGGCGAACTTACAGTTCGGCTCGCGGATGTACGACATTCAGCAGAAGAAGCCCACGCTGAATATGGAGCCGGGGGTGTTCAACGAGGACTTTAGCCAGTTCACGATCCGGCTCGGGGGGCGTGACGACAATGGGCGTGACATTGACGATGTACTCATCTACGACCAGACCAAGGCGAATCTCGGGGAGCTCAGCGAGATCATGGCCGACCGGGGGGAGATGTTCTCTGCCGCCGACGGCAAGTTCTTCGTGATGCGGCTTTACGATGGCCACCAGTACGTGGAGCAGCGGCCCGGTGGTGCCGGTGGTAGTAGCACCCCCTTCATGCGCACCAACTTTGCAAGCTATACCAAGATATTCGACCTTAGCGAATTCGAGTTGGAGCGACACGCCTCCTCGCTCTTTAGCACCAACCGAAGCATGCTTTCTACCTGGCAGTTGCAACAAGGGGTGGACTCGATCGGCCAAGACATCGCCATCCGTAAGCAGGGCTTGAGCAACCACCTGGTGGCCTACCTCCCGGAGTTACCGCGCGATACTGCGGTGCTTCGTGCCCCCGTACCCATCGAACCGGATAAAATGGCCCAGCCCCGCTACCTGGAGCTGGAGAACGACTCGGTGGCCGAGCTAGGCACCCTAGCCGAATCGCTTGATACCACGGCTACCGACACGCTGATTATACCGGTGGGTCAGCCGACTAAGAATGCAATCAGCGAAAAACTCATCGCCAAGGCCCTTGATCATGAGCTGGTGGAGCGAAGCACCCCCTGGCCAGGGCTGGAGGCACTGGTGGATAGCTTACCCAAAGAAGAGCGCAGTCGGGTATACAACCGTGCCCGCTCGTCTCTACGCTCGGTGGCCGGGCAGGCAGAGTCGGCCATTCGCCTGCTGCCGGGTATCGAGGAGTCACGGGTGAAGCACGTATACGATATGCACATGAAGTACAGCATGGCGGTGGTGTGCATCATCTTCGTGTTCATCGGTGCGCCAATGGGGGCCATCGTGCGTAAGGGCGGCTTCGGGTACCCTATACTGGTGAGCATCATCTTCTTTGTCATCTTCATCATTCTCACCATTTTCTGCCGTAAATTGGCGGAAAGCTTCGTGGTCAATGGGGTGTTTGCCGGTTGGTTGCCCTGTGTGATCTTGTTTCCGGTGAGCCTGTGGATCACGGTAAGCGCCATGAACGACGCCAAGCTGGTTAGCACTGAGAAGATCAGTAGTGCGCTACGGCGGGCGCGCGACAGTAAGCAGGTGGCCGCCCTTCGACGGGCGGTACGCAGGGGCAAATAGTCTACCTTCGCCGCATGCCGTTCGTCCGCCGTCACTACGTTCCACCCAGTCTTCGTTTTCGGACCTTTCTGCGTGCTAACCGCTTTTTTCTCATTGGTGTGCTGCTGCTCCTGGCGGGCTTCCTCTACCTTCTGTTTACCAATCAGCAGGGGGACGAGCTCATCGCCATCAACGCGCTGCGTACCGACCGGCTCGACACCTTTTTTATTTCCGCCACCCGGCTTGGGGAGCCCATCGCGTACGTGGTGGTGCTCTTGGTGGCCGTAACCTTCCGGCTCCGCACGGCCCTGTTTGCGGCCCTTACCGGGATCACGGTAGCGATAGTGGCCGGTCTACTTAAGCTCTATTTTGCCGAAGCACGGCCCATGCGTTACTTTTTCGACAATTTTGAAGACACTTGGCATAGCCTGAACCTATTCGATGAGAATATGCGCAACTGGGGCTATTCCAGCTTTCCCAGTGGTCACACCGCCTCGGCTTTTGCACTGTATAGCTTTGTGTGCTTCAATGTGCACCGTCCTAAGATCGCGATCAGTATCGCTTGTTTCTTGCTGGCCCTCACGGTGGGCTGTAGCCGTATGTATTTGCTGTATCATTTTTTGCGGGACGTTACAGCCGGCGCATTTTTAGGACTACTCGTTGCCATCGTCATGTTCTTTTTGCAGTGGAAGTTGTTTCCTGACAGTGCCCGGCTCGACGACGGCATCTGGTGGGAACGACATAAACCTTAGCTCCCAATGCCCCCGACCCCGCACACGCCTACCATCGCCGTCCTTCGGGAAGATAAGTACCCACCCGACGCCCGCGTAGCCATCACCCCAACTCAGCTAGCTAGGTTACGCAAGGCCGGCTACGACGTGGTCGTGCAGCCCAGTCCCCACCGCTGCTATACGGACGCCGAGTACACCCGCCTAGGCGTACCATTACAGGAGGATGTCTCGGACCGCCAGCTACTCATTGGAATCAAGGAGGTGCCGATCGGTCGGTTGATCGCGGATAAGACCTACTGCAATTTCGCCCACGTGGCCAAATTTCAGGCCTACAACCAGCCCCTGCTGCGGGCACTGCTCGATAAGGGCATTACACACATCGACTATGAGTACCTAACTGATGACCACGGCAGGCGCCTCATCGCCTTTGGGTACTGGGCGGGCATGGTGGGGGCGCACAATGGGCTGTGGGCCTACGGCCGGCGTAGCGGTGCCTTCGAGCTTCCTCGCTTAAAGGATCTATACGACTACGCCGCCGCAAAGTCGGTGTACGGTGAACTCACGCTACCCGGCGACCTGAAGGTGGTCCTGACCGGCACCGGCCGTGTAGGCGCCGGAGCAGCCAAGGTGCTCACCGATTCGGGCCTGCGGCGGGTCAAGCCGAAAGACTTCCTCAAACCAACCGAGGGACCGGTATTCACCCAGCTCGCGGTGGAAGACTACGCCCGGCACCGCAGTGGTAAGGCCGTGCAACGCAAGCACTTCTACCAGCACAGTGAAGAGTACGTGAGTGCCTTCGCGCCCTACGCGGCCGTGGCCGATGCGTTTATCAACGGCATCTACTGGGACGGCAAGGCCCCGGCCTTCTTCACCCAGAAGGATATGGCCGGCGGGCATTTTCACATCCGGACGATTGCTGACGTAACCTGCGACATTGCCCCCCTCTCCAGCGTTCCGTCTACGCTAAAGGCCTCCACCATCGCCGATCCGGTCTATGGTTTCGACCCCCACACCGGTAAGGAGGTGGCCCCCTACGCGGTGGATGCAATTGACGTGATGTCCATCGACAACCTCCCCAGCGAGCTGCCGCGCGATGCCAGTAAGGCATTCGGTGAAATCCTGCTGAGTACGATCGTGCCCGAGTTCGATAAGCCAGAGAGTGACATCCTGGAGCGCGCCACCATCACCCGCAACGGCCAACTCGGTCCCCATTTTACCTACCTAGCAGCCTTCGCCGAGGGCCGTACCACACGCCAGTAAGCCATGGAAGTCAACCTCATCTCGGATACCGCCACCCGACCCACCCCGGCTATGCTGGAGGCCATGTTTGCCGCCCCCGTCGGCGATGACGTCTTTCGCCAGGACCCCACCGTCAACCGGCTCGAGGAGACGGCCGCCCACCGCTTCGGTATGGAGGCCGCCCTCTTCTGCCCCTCCGGCACCATGACCAACCAACTGGCCATCAAGTGCCACACCCAGCCGCTGGACGAGGTCGTGTGCGAGGAGAAAAGCCACATCTATCAGTACGAGGGCGGGGTGTACAGCCTCCTGTCCGGCGTAAGCATGAACCTCCTCCACGGCGAGCGCGGCAAGGTACTTCCCGGCCAGGTCACCACCGCCGTCAAGCCCGCCTACGACTGGCTCCCCCGCACCCGGCTGCTGATCCTCGAAAATACCTGTAATAAGGGTGGGGGCAGCATCTACACCCATGAGGAAGCCACGGCAGTCGTGGAGGAAGCACGGCAGCATGGTCTGGCCGCCCACCTCGACGGCGCCCGCCTCTTCAACGCCCTGGTCGAAACCGGCGAATCCCCCGCCCAGTGGGGGCAGCTGTTCGACTCCATTTCCATTTGCCTGAGCAAGGGGCTGGGCGCACCCGTTGGCTCCCTCCTCCTCGGCACCCGCGAGCTCATCGACCGGGCCCGGCGCTACCGCAAGGTATTCGGCGGCGGCATGCGGCAGGCGGGCTACCTAGCTGCGGCCGGTCTGTATGCCCTGGACCACCACGTAGCGCGACTCCGGCAGGACAACCAGCGGGCGCGAACGCTGGCTGCCACCCTAGTCGAACAGCCCTACGTCGCTTCCGTGGAGACGACCGAGTCCAACATCTGCATCTTCCACCTTCGCCACCAGTCTGCCAACGCTTTTCTGGAGGTGCTGAAGGCGGAAGGCATTCTGGCCACTCCCTTCGGCCCCCGAACGGTACGGTTTACGACTCACCTGGATGTTTCGGAGGAGCAGATCGCGTACGTCGTGGAGCGGTTGCAAGCGCTGGCTGGGCGACTTGCTGAAGCACCGGCACGTGGGTAATGGTGTCCACTGGGCAGATGGCCTCGCAGAGTAGGCAGGCGATATCGCAGGGGCGGTCTACGGCGATGGTATCGAAGGGACTGACGAAGCCCGCCTCCTGGGGGCAAATTGCTACGCAGGCACCACAGTTGATGCAGGCATTCCAGCCGATACTAAACAGGACGGGCTGTTGCTTGCTCATATTTTCTTGAATTCCGAGGTAGGACTAAAATAGTCCGACATCGTGGCGTACAGCTGCTGGTCGCGCTGCTGGATGTTCATATTGTGGAATATGTCGGTCTTGATACCGTACAGCTTCCACATCTTGTCGCCTAACTCTTCCAACCAGAGTGTCTGGTAGGCGCGTAATGCACCGTCCTGGAGGGACATGCCGTCTCCGAGGTGACCGATCAAAAAATCCGCGGCAATCTTGCCCCCGGCAACGGCAGTGTGCAGGCCGCCCCCCGTGATGGGATTTACGTGCCGGGCCGCATCGCCGACCAGGATGAGGTTATCGGCATACTGGGTGCGCAGCGGCGCGGCCAGGGGTACTCCCCCCCCCTGCACCTCCAGGATACGGGAGTTCGCAAACCGGCGGCGGAAAAAGCTCTGGCGAATAAACTTATCGAGGTGCCACTGGGCCGGCTTATCGGTCATGGTGGCGATGACCCCCAGCCCGATCTCGGCATAACCGTGGCCCTTAGGAAATACCCAGGCGTAGCCCCCCGGGGCCCACTCGTGCCCGGTGACGATCTCCAGCAGTCCTTCGGTCTCCACCCCATCGACGATGAACTGGAGGCAGCCGGCCAACTCGGTGATCTTGATGTGGGTTTGTAAGCCGGCCCACTTACCAACCTGCGACTGGAGGCCATCGGCTCCCACCAGTACCCGGGTCGTGAGGCGTAGGTCCTGATTGTACCGCCGTAGCGACACCGTGCAGTGACCATCATTGGTGGGTTGGTAGCCCAGCCCCTCCGTTTTGAGCCACACCTCGGCACCCGCGCGCTCGGCCTGCGTCATAAGGTAACGGTCGAAGCGGCGGCGGTCCACCACGTACCCCAGCGGCTTCTTGCCCTCTCCCGCGCCGTACTCGTCGGGCTTAAGTTGGCGGTAGTCGTGCACGGTCCGCCCACCCTCCCGATCGTAGATCGCGAAGCCGTAGATCGCCTCGTGGATGAACTCCGGACTGGCCGCGATGCCGGCGGTGGCCAGACCATGACCGCTAATGGCCCCGGAACACTGAATGGGAGCGCCAAGCTCCTGCCGCTTGTCTACCAGCAGTACCCGCAGTCCGGCCTCGGCGGCGAAGCGGGCGGTAGTGGATCCCGCGGGGCCGGCGCCGATGATGATGAGGTCGTAGTCTGGTGGGGGCATCTAGCAAAACGTTCTACCACCAAACCGCCCCTACCGCGCGCGGTTCAGTTGCGCCGCCAGACCTCATACCACCGTTTGTCGCGGTTGGCGCGTTCCTCCCGCCGCCGGTCGCGCTGGCGCTCCTTGCGTCGCTTGCGGATCTTCTTCTCCTTGTCCTTATTCCATAGCCGGTTACGCTTGGCAATGACGTAGCGCACGCTGACGGCCGTGTGGGTGTAAAGGATGGATTCCCCGCCGGTAACATTCAGGGCCGGCTTAAAATCATAGCTTAGGTTGACCTGCCCGATGGTAGCCTCCAGGCCCACGATGCCGGTGATACCCTTCGGTCCGTTGAAGGTCTGGCCGGTCTCGGTGTCGATCTCATTGTTCCAGCCGGCGTGCAGTCCGCCTCCATAAAACAAATTCAATCGGCGCGACAGCAATGGGCGGTGCTGCTTTCCGAGCAGGCTAAGGCTGCCCTCATCCTTGCTGAGGGAGGAGAGAATGATGGCTTCAAGCACAAAATTCTTGTGGATCTGGGGAATCCGCAACTGGGCCGTAGCTCCCCACTCCGTACCCAGCCGCAGGCCCAGGGCTGCGTCGTAGGACTGTGCGCAGACACCTAGGGAGAGGAGCAACGAAAGTACGTGCAGAGGCAGTCGCTTCATGGTGGATATAACGTGGTACCGCAGTGCTTTGGTTTACCTCAGTACAGGCCAGCCGCGACCACCAACCGTCGGGTAATTACCGCTTCCGGCTGGGCGAAAACGACCGCCGGCGTTCCACGTTCGACGACCTTACCGTCCTGCATGATGAGGACCCGATCGGCGTACTCCAAAATATCCGGTAGACTATGGGTAATCGTGACGAGGGTAAGTGTCTCTGACGTTGCCAGACTACGCAGTTGCCGCAGTATGGATGCTTTAGTCGGTGCATCGAGTCCGGAAAAGGCCTCGTCACAGATCAGCACGCGCGGTCGTGCGGCCAGTGCGCGCACGATGGCGACTCGCTGCCGCTCCCCGCCGCTTAGTTGGTGCGGAAGGCGATCGGCGTACTGCCGTGGCTCAAGTCCAAGTTTTGTCAAGAGTTCCTCCATCTGCTCGTGCGTACTGCGCGGTACACTAAGGATCAACTGTCGTACGGTCATCCGCGGATTTAGCGAACCGGCCACATCCTGAAAGATAAGTTGAGCTCCCGTCGCCTGACGTACGGTACGGCCCGCTGCCGGCATAGGGTAGGTCCGATCCGCCACGGTAAGCGTGCCGCGGTGGCCCTCGACCAGGCCGACCATCCACCTAGCGAGCGTTGTCTTTCCACAGCCACTCGGTCCGGTGATGGCCACGCATTCATACCGCTGAAACGAAAAGGAGACCTCCCGCAGCGCTTTATGCTTCGAGCCGTAGTCCACCGCTATGGCGGTGGCAGTGAGTATCGGGTCCGGACTACTGTGCGGTAGTAAGGAGACCGTGCGGGGTGAGCTACGGGCAGCCGGCGGGTGGTGCCCTCCTTCCACCGGTAGCTCGACCACCCGGTCCGTGGCTCGCTCCAGTAGCCGCCGGTCGTGACTGATGAACAGCAACCCCAGTTTTAGGTCTTGTCGCAGTCGGTCGAGCAGGGACACGATCGCTGCCTCGGTGATGCCGTCCAGTGCGGTCGTAGGTTCATCGGCAATGAGGAGCCGGGGCCGTCCGATGAGGGCCATGGCAATGACCACGCGCTGCAACTGCCCGCCGCTCAGTTCGCCCGGAAGCGATCGGAGGATCCGCTCCGGGTGTTGCCCTAATTCTACCTGCCCAAGGACGGCCAGAAGGTGGCTTTTCTGGTCGAGAATGTCGGGACATAGCATAGTGGCCGCCTCGCGCAACTGTCGTCCGCAGCTCAGTACGGGATTGAGCGCCTGCTCGGGCTCCTGAAAGACGAGACCGATTTCCCGCCCGCGCAGCCGTGTCCGTGCCTTTCGGTCTAGTTCGAAGACGTTGACCGCCACGCCCGACTTCAGCTGGTAGGCTGCATGACCTGCCCGTACCTTCACGGCCGGTGGGGCTAGACCGAGGAGGGCGGTGGCCAGCAGGGTCTTGCCCGCGCCGGAGGGACCGGCCATCCCCAGACTCTCTCCCGGAAGGAGTTCGAAGGACAGGTCCGAGACCAGGGCGGGGCCCGTTCCGTAACCTAGGGATAGGTGGGATACACGCAGTAGATCGGTCACCGGCGCCTCAATTACCATTCCGGTACGGCGCCGAGGAAGCGGTAGGACTCGGTAGCGTAGTCGATCTGGGCCACGTACGATTCCCGCCCGTTGGAAATCATCAGGTAGGGGACCTGAAGGGGGCCGTTATAGTGGGCAGCCTGCCGGAAGGTGTCCGTACTCAACGGCACCTTAGGTGCCTTACACTCGATGAGCAAATAGGGGCGCATGTGGACGTCGAATACCAGAATGTCAGTTCGCTTCGGATCTCCGTTTACCGCCACGCCCCGTTCTACGGTGATGCGATTGCGGTTGTACTTCATGTCACGCAGCAGGAACTGTACCAGCAACTGACGCACAAACTCCTCAGGCTGTAGTACCAACCATTTCTTTCGTATTTCCCCAAGTACCATCCTGCGGTCACCTTCCAATTTGATGGACAGGTAACCCGAAAAACGGTCCAGGCGCAGGTCGATCGGTTTGGGGGGGCTAGTGGGTTGACTCACGGTAGGTGGCGGCGAGGGCTTGTAAGCGTGGGAACAGCAGGAGGAAAGCGCGGTTGAACGCAGGTGCGAATTCCTGTAGGCTACCGTTGATACCGGTAAGCAACTCGGGTCGGCTCAGGCGCGAACGTAACCGGGCAAACACCTGGCGCATTCCGGCGGTGGTGGTGTAGAGCGCAAGCCAGTCATCGTCGGTCATCGCCTCCACGTAGCGCGCCGCCCGGGGAGGCATATGTGGCTTACCGGCCCGAAGTGCCGCGTAGGTATGCTGGCAGAACGGCGCAAAGGCCGTAGGCATCACGACCGTCCAATTACGGCAAAGAAAATGATCGAAGGCAATGTCGGAAAGCACCGGGGCATACCGGCCGTGTCTACTGGCCAGTAGCCGGTTGACCTCCCGCACGTCCGGATCGGCATCCGTGAGCCGGTCGATGGCGCGGTGCAGTATAACGCCCCGGCGGATTTCCGGAGGCAGTGCGCTGACCTCCCCACCCCGTAGCACGTCACCCAGGTAATTTCCTACCTGGAGGTCGGCCGAAAAGTGCGACAGGGCAAGGTGGGCGAGGTAGTTCAATCGGCCGCGAGCTGTGCCTTAAAGTAATTATAGATGTCGAGCTGGGCGCGGAAGTGTCCGTCCCGGGGTTGCGGCTCGCGGTAGGCATTAAGTTGGCCATCGCAGATGAGTCGGGCGCGCTGGTTATCGCGCCACTGCATGTCCATGATGCGCCGTAGTTCCAGGCGGATCAGGTGGTCAAAAATGGGCGTGACGACCTCCACGCGGCGGTAGAGGTTCCGGTTCATCCAGTCGGCCGAGCCCAAGTAGACCAGCTCCTCCCCATCGTTACCAAAGATGAATATCCGGGCGTGCTCCAAGAAGCGGTCGATGATGCTGATGATCTGGATGTTCTCGTCCTCTCGCGGCACCAGGCGGCAGATCCCGCGCACGATGAGGCGTACCTCTACCCCCACCCTGGCCGCCTCCTGCAATTTATCGATCATAGTGGGCTCCTCCAGGCTATTCATTTTTAGGAACAGGTAGGCGTGGCCCCCGGCCTTAGCAATGGCGATCTCGCGGTCGATGAGGTTAAGAAACTCAGATTCCAAGTTGAACGGGGCCACCAGGAGGTGCTTACAGCGCGGTAGGATCAACTTGCCCCGCAGAAGATCAAAAACCCGCTCCACATCCTTACCGAGTTTAGGCCGGCAGGTGAGTAGGGCGTGATCGGTGTAGAGCTTGGCGGTCTTTTCGTTGAAGTTGCCCGTACCGATGTAGCTGTAGTGAACGGTATCCCCGTTCCCAGTCTGCCGCTCGATGTGTAATAGTTTCGTATGGACCTTCACGGCCGGATAGCTGTAGCGCACGTAGGCCCCGGCCTCCGTCATTTCCTTGCCCCAGTAGAGGTTACTGGCCTCATCAAAGCGGGCCTTGGCCTCCACGAAGGCCTCGACGACCTTACCCAGCTTCAGGGCATACAGGAGATTCTGCACGACCTGCGACTTTTTCGCCACGCGGTAGAGGGTAATGCGAATTTTAGTCACCTCGGGGTGGTCAGCCGCCTCGCGGATCAGCTGCGGGATATAGTCGTATTTCTGGTAGGGGAAACTGAGCAAAATGTCAGCATGCTGAATCACCTCCATGACACTAGCTGCCCCCTCCAGTTGCGGATGGGGCAGCGGCGGCAGCTCCGGGTAGGCCAGGTAGTCGCGCCCCGGCGGCTGAGGGAACCTGAAAAAGTCGTTGAAGTTGTGGTAGCGCGCGCCCGGAATCATGTCGTACTTCGAGAGCCTGAGCGCCTTTTTGAGTCGTTTGAGCATCCAGCTCGGCATGTCGCCGTCGTAGAGAAAGCGGGTGGGAAGGCCGGTATCGCGGTTCGCTAGACTACGCTCGATCTTGCGCAGCAGGTCGCCGTCGAACTCATTGTCAATGTACAGTTCCGCATCGCGACTGAGCTTGAAGCTGTAGCCGAAGTCCACCCGCCGGTCCATCCAGCGGCTCAGGTTAGCGCGCATGACGCTATCTACAAAAATCACGTAGTAGCCATCGGGGTCCTTTTCGGGACTCGGCAGCACCACGAAGCGGCCCGTTTCCTTCACCGGTATGGGTACCAGGGCTACCTCCCCGGTCTCCTCGGCCTCGGGCTCGTTGAGGGAGACAGCGAGGCAGAGCTGTCCGTCGTCAAGAAAGGGGAGCTCCCCGCCCTCGTCTCCATCGCCGGGCAGCCAGTGCAGTTGCAGGTGGGGGGCGATGTGGTGGTCGAAGTGGTCAGCCGCAAAGGCCCGTTGCGGCTTGGTCATCTGATCGGAGTGGATCAGATGGATGCCCTCCTCGCGTAGTTGGGGCAGGATCTCCTCGCGAAAAATACGACCGAACTCTTCCTGCTGCTGGTACACGGTGCTGCGGATCTCACGCAACTCCCGCTTCGGCTTGAAGTCGAACAGCTCGCGGCGTTCCGTCTTCGGAAGCTTTTTGAACTGCCGCAGACTGGACACCCGCACCCGGTAAAACTCATCCAGGTTTGAGCTATAGATGGCCAGGAAGCGGATTCGTTCGTAGAGCGGCACCCGGGGGTCGGCGGCCTCCTGGAGTACGCGGGCGTTGAATTCCAACCAGGAAGAATCGCGTTTAATCAGGTCGGTGGGCACGAGAGAATGGTAAAGGTAGGATGAGCCAGCAAGGTAGCTGTTTGCCGCAAACGTAGCGTGCGCTGTGGTATTATCGGCCCCCTCCACCTAGTCGGCACCTGCGCACCCGCCCACCTGCCCTGGGTGCGAACATTCTTCCCGCCCGGGGCTTAAACCAACAACCCAATCGCGCCAATGAGACTCATGCAGCATAAGCGGGAAGCCTTCTGGTTCTACCGCTACCTCTCCAATTTTTACGATAAGCTGGTCAATCCTCTGTTCTGGACCGAAAGCATGCGCGAAAAGGCGCTCGACGTGGTCGACTGGTCAGACGGCGAGAACCTCCGCGTGGTTGACGTCGGCTCCGGCACCGGCTTTACCACCCAGGGCATCGTGCGGCGCGTACCGGCCACAAACGTCGTGTGCGTAGACCAGAGCCCCCAGCAAATGGAGCGCGCCATGGTTAAGGCCGACCTGGAACGCTGCCGCTTCCGCCTGGGCGATGCGGAAAACCTGCCCTTTGAGGACGACACCTTCGACCGCTACGTCTCGGCCGGCAGCATCGAGTACTGGCCCGACCCGCAGCGGGGCATCAATGAGGCCTACCGGGTGATCAAGGAGGGCGGACAGGCCCTGATAATTGGGCCCATCGAGCCGGTCAATCCCATCAGCAAGTTCATCGCCAACACCTGGATGCTCTTTCCGCCAGAGAATGACTACCACCTTTACTTTCACAACGCCGGTTTTACCGGCGTCGACTGGACCTACGTGCGGCCTCACTGGCAGCAAAACGAACGCTACGGTATTGCCATCGTCGGTACCAAACCCGCTCCCGGCACGAGCCCCAATGCCGAGGGTCGGCGTAGTCGTCAGGCCCTGGTACCCGCTGAGCCAGAGGGCGGCTGGCTAGGACGTAACCTCCTGCTTACCGGTCGGGTACTGCTGGGCTCCGCCGCCGGGTTTCTGTTCATCCCGATGGCGCTACTCGCCCACGCAAGCGCTCCCCTACGGGGCGTAGAAGGAGACATACAGCCGCTCAACAAAGAGCAAAAGCTGGTCCTAGGCCTGGTCGGTGGCGCGATTACCCTCCTCCTGCTCCTAACGCGCAGGCGCTAAGTATGGTAGGCCTTAACGAACGCATCCGCACCTTCTACGACCAATCTACCCCCCTCTGGCTCACCACCTGGGGCGAGCAGATGCACCACGGCTACTACGGTCCCGACGGCCGGCGGCGGGTCGACCACCGACAGGCGCAGCTGGATATGATCGAGGCGCTGCTGCAGTGGGGCGGTGCCCCAGATGGGGTGGGCAGCTTTCTGGACGCGGGCTGTGGCGTGGGTGGAAGCAGTCGCTACCTCGCTAGGCGCTATCCGGGCGCCACCGGCCTGGGTGTGACACTGAGTCCGGTGCAGGCTGAGCGCGGGCGGGACTACAACCGTCTGGCCGGGGTCGATGACCGCCTCCGCATCGTAGCCAGGGATGTATATAGCCTGGATCCGACCACCGACGGCACCTACGACCTCATTTGGAGTATGGAGTCGGCCGAGCACATGGCGGATAAGCAGGGACTATTCGACCTCTTTTTTCGGCTCCTGAAACCCGGCGGACGGCTACTGATGGCCACCTGGTGCCGCCGCCCGGAGCCTCCCTATCTCTCCCCCAGCGATCAGTATACCCTGCAGCAAATCTGTAAGCTGTACCACCTCCCGCCGCTAGTCAGCGTACCGGAACTGGGCGCGGCCGCGGGTGCAAGCGGATTCGAGGAAGTGCAAACCGCTGACTGGAGCGCTGCCGTGGAACCCTTCTGGGGGGCTGTGATTCGATCGGGACTCGATCCCCGCAACTGGCCCGGGCTGGTGCGTTCGGGGGTGGGTACGATGCAGGGGGCGTGGGCGATGCGGTATATGCGGCGGGGGTTTGCTACGGGGGCTATACAGTATGGGGTGGTGGCTGCGCGGCGGCCCTCGTCGGCAAGGCCTACACCGCCTCAATCAGCTCCCGCGCATTCTTAAGCGCCGAGTCACTAGGTGGGTTCTGGCTGAGCATCGTAGCGATGGCCTTGACGCGCTGCTCCTTATTGAGCTCGCGCACCTGGGTGATGGTGCGCTCCGCGCCCTGTTTATCGGTCTTGTAGACGAAGTAGTGGCGGTGGGCGCGACTGGCCACCTGTGGGGAGTGGGTGATAACGACCACCTGGTGGTGGGCACTCAGGTCGGTGAGGATGCGGCCCATCTTTTGGGCTACGTCGCCGCTGACGCCAGCGTCGATCTCGTCGAAAATGAGGGTGGGTAGCTCCATGGCGCTGGCGACCAGACTCTTAGTGACCAGGGCCAAACGTGACATTTCACCCCCTGAGGCCGCGTCTTTGATGCTCTGTAATTTGCCGCCCTTGTTGGCGCTAAAGAGGAAACGGACCTCGTCAAGTCCGTTGGGGCCGGGCTGAGTGAGGGGCTTGAAGTCTACCTCGAGGCGGGCGTTGGCCATACTCAGGTCGGCGAGTTGCTGGCGGACGTTGCTGGCGAACTGGGGGGCTACTTCTTGGCGCCCCTTACGGAGGGTCTCGCCCTGTTTGAGGAGGCTGTCAAGTAGTCGCGCGCGCTCCTTTTCTAACTTGGTGATCTGGCTACCGAGGTCGGCAAATTCCCCGAGGCGACTAGAAAGCTCATCATAGATGGCGATCAGCTCCTCGTTGTCCTTGACGGCGTGCTTGGTCTGTAGCTTGTACAGGAGGTTGAGGCGGTCTTCGACTTCTTCCAGGCGGTTAGGGTTTACCTCGGTGTCCTCACCGAAGGCCTCGAGGTCGGAGGCGACTTCTTCCAGCTCCAGACGCAGGCTCTCAAAGCGTTCGCTGATGGCCTGTAGTTTTTTGTCGCCGGCGGCCAGGGGGGCCAGTTTGTTGGCGATGGACATGAGGCGGTCGGTGACCGAGTTATCGTCTTCGGTGAGGTAATGGAAGGCCCCGGAGGTGAGTTGCTTGATCTCATCGGCATTGCTGAGGCGGTGGCGCTCGCCCTCCAACTCGTCCTGTTCGTTGGGCTGTAGAGCGGCTTCTTCGAGCTCCTGGACCTGAAACTCCAAAAACTCCTGCTCGCGGCGGGCCTGGGCCTGTGACTCCTGGAGTTGCCGAAGCCTGCGCTGGGTCTCCTGTAGCTTGCCGTAATCGGCGCGGTAGGCCTTGATCTCCGGCTGCTGTCCGGCCAGCGCGTCGAGTAGTTCCAACTGGAACTCGCTGTTGTTGATGTACAGGGTATCGAACTGCTGGTGCAGGTCGATGAGGGTAGCCCCGATTTGCTGCAGCACCTTCAGGTTAGCCGGGGTATCGTTGACGAAGGCACGACTCTTGCCGGAAGGGGTGATCTCGCGGCGGATGATGAGTTCCGGCTCGTAGTCCAGGTCGTTCTCCTCAAAAAAGGCCTGTAGATCGTACGCCCCGATCTCGAAGCGCCCCTCAATGATGCACTTCTGACTTTCATCGAACAGCGTTTTAGTGTCCGCCCGGCCGCCAAGGATAAGATTGAGCGCACCCAGTACGATGGATTTTCCCGCCCCGGTTTCGCCGGTAATGATGCTCAGGCCGTCGGCAAAATCGAGGGTCAGCTCCTCGATGATGGCGTAGTTGCTGATGTGCAGCCGTTTGATCATACCCGCTTTTTGTTTGAAAAACCCAAATTTACAACGCTTCCGTTCAGCCCCCAAGGTAGGAGCGCTTTTTGTATCCTTGTGGTTTAGTTCTGGCCTTGCACTCACCCACCCCACCCAAGACCTCCCCCTGGGCGTACACCCGGGCACAACGCGGCGGACTGCTGCTGCTCATCGTTTTCGTGGTGGGCTGCTATGCCCTCAGCAGCTATCTCACCAAACCAACTAAATCAGCCTTTACGGAGCAGGATAAGGAACTGGTGCAACTGGCCGATTCACTGCGTAGCCTAACCGCGGGCGAATCTGCAGTTTCTCAGTCCGCCCCTACGGTATCCTTTCCCTTTCATCCAAATGAGGTAACGGGTGAGGAACTGCAACGTTTAGGTCTGAGTGAAAAGCAGGCCACGGCCTTCCTCCGCTACCGCGCCAAACGACCCTTTCGGGACGTCGAGGACCTGCGGAAACTCTACGTCCTGCGACCGGACCAGGCTGACCGGCTGGTAGCCCTAGCGCGCCTGCCCAATCAGCAAAGCGGTACTCCGCCCCCACCCTCTACCACCTCACCCTCTGAATCTACCCCACCTCCACTCGGCTTTCCCTTCGATCCCAATACGCTACCCGAGGATAGCCTTCAACTCCTTGGTTTGAGTGCACGTCAGGCAAGCGCCCTGATCAAGTACCGCAGTTACCGCCCCCGCACCTTCCGCCGTCCCGAAGACCTCCGTAAGCTTGGTGCCCTCGACAGTCAGTTGGTAGACCGTCTACTCCCTCTCGTCCGCCTTGCCCCACTAAAAGACCCTGCACCTGCGGCCCCGGCCCGTCTAAAACCTGTACCTATTGACGTTAATAGAGCGACGGTAGCAGAATGGCAGCAGCTCCCCGGCATCGGCCCCTACCGCGCGGCCCAAATTGTAAAATTCCGCGACCGGCTCGGAGGATTTACGGGTGTGCAGCAGGTGGCAGAGACCTACGGATTGCCCGATTCTAGTTACCAACAAATCCGGCCGCTGCTCCATGCCGGTCCCATCACAACGCCGCTGTACATCAACCGCCTTGACGCCGAAGCACTCAGCCGCCACCCCTACCTGGACCGCCGCACGGCCGCCATCATCGTACGCTACCGTGATAACCACGGCCCCTTCACCTCCGCCGCCGAGCTAGAAAATGTGCGCGCCCTTACGGCCGAACGCCGCGCTAAGCTGTTGCCCTACCTCAACTTCGACCGATGATCTCCCTGCTCGACCTGGTGGGTAATACGCCGCTGGTAGACCTCTCTGCCCTGCAATCCAACCCCGACATCAAACTGTACGGCAAGTTGGAGGGACAGAACCCCGGCGGATCGGTCAAGGACCGGGCCGCGCTAAGCATGATCCGAGGCGCCCTGGAGCGGGGAGTTATCGGCAACGGTAAACGGATCGTGGAGGCCACCAGCGGCAACACCGGCATCGCCATCGCCATGATCGCGGCTACCTACGGCATCCCAGTCACCCTGGTGATGCCCGAAAATAGCACCGAGGAGCGCGTCAAAAGTATGCGGGCCTACGGCGCTGACGTCATCCTTACGCCCGCGGACCGCACCATCGAGTACAGCCGCGAGCTGGCCCAGGAGATGGAGGATAGCGGCGACTACGTGCAGCTCAACCAGTTTAGCAACGCCGATAACTGGCGGGCCCACTACCGAACGACCGGCCCAGAAATTTGGCGAGACACTAAAGGGCAAGTCACTCATTTTGTGAGTAGTATGGGCACTACCGGTACCATCACGGGAACCGGTCGGTACCTGCACGAGCAGTCGGACTCCGTCCAGATCATTGGGGTACAACCCGCCGACGGCAGCAGTATTCCTGGTATTCGCCGCTGGAGCCCGGAGTTCCTTCCAGCCATTTACGATGCTTCGCAGGTGAATCAAATCATTGACGTGAGCGAGGAGGAGGCCACCGCTACCGTGCAGCGGCTCGCTACGGAGCGTGGTGTGTTTGCGGGCACCAGCTCGGGAGGGGCCACCGCCGCTTCCCTGCGCCTTGCCGAAGGACTTGACCAGGCCCTGATCGTCTGCATCATCTGCGACCGTGGCGACCGCTACCTCTCTACTCTCTGACCTCATGCAGTATCCAGGATTTAGCGCTTAGCCAGCTCCACTCCGTCCGCGCCAGGTCTACCTCTGGATCGATGAAGCGCTGAACGTTGCGCCCGTTCAACCGCACCCGGAAATCTCCGTATACCCGCACGTCTTGCCCCGCCGCCTTACGCACGTCCCGCAGGTGGTGCGCGTACTGTAGTATCATATCCGGGTGGGTAGCCATTTTGTAGTACTGCCGCCGGTCCAGACTGTCAGAGGGCTCTACACGCTCGACGTCCCCCGTCCCTACGTCCACTACCCTAAAATCCCCCTCCCCCTGCTTGCTCCGTAGCATCATCCGCCAGCTGTAGCGGTGCCCCTCCTCGGTCCAGTCTACGTCCGAGCCGAACAGGTAATTGCGCAGCGGCAGAAATACGTGTAGTGCCAGCAGCAGGATAAGGGCGGCGGGGCGCAGGTGCGCCTTAGGTGGTGTGGGAGCAGTTCCCTCTAAGCGCCCTAGCCAGCTGGTTCGCCACCGTCTCACCCAGTGACTTCTTTGCGCCAACCAACGCACAAAACGCAGCGGCCAGTCCGGAGCGAAGAACATACTGGTGAGCACTAGCGAGAGGTAGGGAAAAATGCCGATGTTGAAAATCAGGTGGTTAGTGGCGTGAAAGAAGAGCAACAGCGCCAGGGCTACCCACCGCAGCCGGCGGTGCAGGAGCATAAAGGGGGCCAGTAGATCAAGTAACATGCCTCCCCAGGCCATCACGTAGGCGGTTTGCTTGAGGGCCAGGAGCGGTCCTAGCAGGGGCATCCCCACCCGTCGTTGTAGCCACATGTGGAGGGGCATGGCCTCAATGAGCCAGTCGTAGTTGATCTTGTTGACGCCTCCGAAAAAGTACACCAGGCCCATCAACAGGGGATAAATGTATACATCCCACTTCGCTACCGTGGGGCTCCACTGGGTGGGATCGCGCCGCACGTCGAGCGACCATTCCCGCCAGGCCGGGGAAAAGGCCATCAGCCAGGCCAACCAGGTGAAGAGGTAAGCGTGGTTGAGGTAGTGAGCCTTCTCCAGAAGGAACAGGTAGGTGAAGGCGAGCGCGAACAGGGGGGCCGTGATGCGAAAGCGCCATCCCAGCGCCACGGCGATGCCGAGCAGAAAGCCGGTGATGAAGTAGAGGCTCAGGAGCGGCTCCGGTAGCGGATGCATCCACTCGAAGCCAAAGTAGCGAAAGGTGAAGCCGGCGTAGGCGTCGAGGTACCAGTGGTAGTAGATGCCGTTGCCGAGGATGTCGCCGGCACCGAGCAGGCCGATGGCGATGCGTAGCCAGACTAGGGTGTAGATCGGGACCATCCTCGTCTGCCGACCGACGAAGGAGAGTCGTCCGCCGAGGGTGGTGCTGGTAGTGCTCAAAACGACGATATTATCGGTCGGTGATCCTCGGCGGACGAGCTGAAGCTCGGCCGACGAGGCTACAGGTGACGTTCGGCGTGGTAGCTACTGCGGACCAGGGGACCGCTTTCCACAAAGTCAAAGCCCTTCTCCATCCCCAGCGCCTTGTAGTGCGCAAAGGTATCGGGGGTCACGAAGCTATCCACGGCCAGGTGCATGGCGGTGGGCTGGAGGTACTGTCCGATGGTGACCACATCGACGCCCACGGCTGCTAAATCATCGAGGATGCGCTCGACCTGGGCCTCGGTCTCGCCCAGTCCGACCATGAAGCCCGTTTTAGTCCGCTTGCCGGCCTCCTTGATGCGGCGTAGCTCCTCCAGGCTGCGGGCGTAGCGTCCCTGGGGCCGCACCTTGCGATACAGCTCCTCGACGGTTTCCATATTGTGGCTCACGACCTCCTGGCCACCGTCGATCATGCGGTAAAGGGCGTCCCAGTTACCGCGGACATCGGGGATGAGCGATTCGATGGTAGTCCGGGGGGTACGCTCCTTGATCTGGCGGACGGTCTGGTACCAAATTTCGGCACCGCGGTCCTTCAGCTCATCGCGGTTTACGGAGGTAAGCACGGCGTGCTTGACCTGCATCAGGTCAATGGCCTCGGCGACGCGGCGGGGTTCATCCTCATCGTACTCGGTGGGCCGGCCGGTCTTCACGGCGCAGAAGCTACAGGAGCGGGTGCAGACGTTGCCCAGGATCATGAAGGTAGCCGTACCCGCCCCCCAGCACTCGCCCATGTTGGGGCAGTTGCCGCTCTGGCAGATGGTGTGCAGCTTGTACTCGTCGACGAGTGCCCGTACCCGCTTGTAGTCGGGGCCGATGGGCAGCTTGACGCGCAGCCAGTCGGGCTTACGCTGGCGCTCGGAGCGGGAGGGGGCTAGGGGTAGGTCGATCATAGAGAATGCAGAAAGTACAAACCTAGCCCCGCTTTGGTTGCCCGGGCCGCCATTCGTCGAAAAAGCGGTGATATTCCCCCACCCCCGCCCTACATTTATGTCCTATGGATACGATGGAAAACATCCGCGTGGCACTGCGTAGTGTAGGTGCCAACTGGCTGCGGGCACTGCTTACTACACTGATCATCGCCGTCGGCATCATGGCGCTGGTGGGTATCCTTACGGCCATCGATGCGGCCATCTATTCCCTCTCGTCTAATCTTTCGAGTCTGGGAGCTAACACCTTTGAGATCAACCGCAAGAGTGATCAGGTGCGTTCGCGGGGAGGCCGCAACAACCAAAAGGAGTCCGAGCCCTTCACCTACGATCAGGCGATGGACTTCGTCGAGGGCTATAACTACCCCGCTACGGTAAGCGTGAGCTTCTTCGCCCGGGGCGCCACCACGGTCGCCTTCGGGGAGCGGGAGACCAACCCCAACGTGTCGCTCTACGGCATGACCGGTAACTACCTCACCAGCAAGGGCTACGAGATCGAGGCCGGGCGCAACTTCACCACCCGTGAGGTGCAGGAGGGGGGCAATATTGCCATCCTGGGCGCCGACCTCGTTGACGAGCTATTCTCCGGCAAGCACCAATTTGCCATCGGTAAGGAGATACAGGCCGCGGGCGTCCGCTATACCATCGTCGGCACCCTGGCCAGCAAGGGCAGTAGCCTTAACAACAACGACAAGCGGGTGCTGATCCCGCTGCAGTCCGCCAAACGCTACTACGCCTCCAACCGTACCAACTACGATATCCTGGTTGCCGTACCCGATCCCAGCGGCATCGACGCGGCCATGTCGGAGGCTACCCTCACCATGCGGCGGGTGCGGGGACTGCGCGCCGGACAGGAAAACGACTTCGAGGTCGAGAATAGCTCCGACCTCGTCAGCATTATCAAGGATAATACAGTCACTTTGCGGCTGGCCGCGGTCAGTATAGGCCTGATGACCCTACTCGGTGCCGCCATCGGACTAATGAATATCATGCTGGTCTCGGTCACCGAGCGCACCCGGGAGATCGGAGTCCGCAAGGCCCTAGGTGCTACCCAGCGCAACGTGCTGCTGCAGTTCCTCTTCGAGGCGGTCGTGATTTGTCAACTTGGTGGACTGCTGGGTATACTCCTAGGGGTGCTGGCCGGCAACGCGGTGGTCTTCTTTACCGGAGGAAGCTTCCTAGTACCCTGGCTCTGGATCGGCCTGGCACTGATCGTGTGTACGGTCGTAGGGTTGATCTCAGGCCTCTATCCCGCCCTGCGCGCCGCCGCCCTAGACCCCATTGAGTCCCTACGCTACGAGTAAGTCTACCCGCGCAGCGGTCTACCCGAGTCTCGATGTTAGTCGGGACGAGCTACTTCCCCTGCCCCTTCCGGTGCTTTTTCTTAGACTTTTTGAAGCCTCCGTCAAAACCCTTGTACTTATTCCGGGGCTTGCGCTCACTGCGCTCGCTACTTTCCGAAGCAATGTTGCCGTCGTAGATGCGCAGGTTCACATCCTGTCCCCGGTCCTGAACGCCGTCCAGGGCGGCTACCACGCGGGTCGCTTCGCGCTCGTCGACGTCGATAAAGGTGAGGTTATTTTGTAGATCGATCTTGCCGAGGTCGATCTTACGGCCCGGCACATTTTTATTGAGCATACCGATCACCTGGGGTACGGTGTAGCCCTGCCGCCGCCCGGCCGCCATGCACAGCCGCGTGTAGCTGACATTGGACCTGCGTTCCCGCCCCTTCTTTTCTTTCTTGTCCTCCCGGGGGGCTTCCAGCTTACGGGTGTCGCCGAGCTGCTTGCTGAGTCCGGCCAGTCCGTGGGCTACGATCAGCTCGATGAGTTGCTCGCGGTCGATGCCCTCCAGCGCGTCCTTGATCTCGGGGAGCAGCGCCTGGAGTTTATCATCCTTGAGCTCGGCGGACTTCAGGGTCTCAATGAAGCGCTGCGCCCTGCGACTGTACACCTCGTCCTGACTCGGGATCGGCGCCTCGTTAAACTCGATCTTGCCGTAGCGCTCGATATCGCGCAGTTTGCGCAGCTCGCGGCCGGTTACAATACTCACTGCGATGCCTTCCTTACCGGCCCGCCCCGTGCGACCGCTACGGTGTACGTACACCTCGGGGGCGTCGGGCAGGTTATAGTTAACCACGTGGGTTAGGTCACTGACGTCAAGTCCGCGAGCAGCCACGTCAGTAGCGACCAGTAGTTTGATGCGCCCCTTGCGGAAGCGCTTCATTACGTCATCACGCTGGGCCTGGCTCATATCCCCGTGCAGGGCATCGGCCGAATGGCCGGCAAAGCGTAGATCTTCGGCCACCCCATCCACCTCGCGCCGGGTGCGACAGAAAATCACCGCATACATGTCCTCGTCGAGCTCCACCAGCAGCTTGAGCAGGTTGAAGCGGTCGGAGCCCTTAACCTTATAGTAGATGTGGGTGATATCCGAGTTCCCCGCATCCGTATGGTCGATACTGATCTCCTGGGGGTCGTTCATGTAGTCGGTCGAGATCTTGCGCGCCTCCTTCGGCATGGTGGCCGAAAATAGTAGCGTCTGCTTCTCCTTCGGCGTAGCGTCGAGGATTCCGTTGAGCTCCTCCTGGAAGCCCATGTTGAGCATCTCGTCGGCCTCGTCCAGCACCACGCGCTTGAGCTGGTCTACGACCAGTTTGCCGCGGTTGATCAGGTCGAGGGTGCGGCCCGGAGTACCCACCACGATGTTGCCGCCGGCGCGGATGGCGCGGATCTGGTCACCGACACTCGCCCCGCCGTAGACGGCTACCACGTTCACTCCTTTCCGGAAGCGGGCAAAATCAGTCAGGTCCCGGGCAATTTGTAGGCACAGCTCCCGCGTCGGACAAAGAATAAGTGCCTGCACCGCATGAGTCTCGGGGTCAATGCCATCTACGACGGGTAGTCCGAAGCCAGCCGTTTTCCCCGTTCCGGTGCGGGCCAGCGCCACGAGGTCGCGGTCTGATTCCAGAATGGCGGGGATGGTCTGTGCCTGTACTGGCGTGAGGGTAGTAAAGCCAAGTTCGGCCACGGCCTGCTTGACGTCATCGCGCAGCGACGTCTCGTTAAACGTTTCCATTTCACCTATTTTATACGGGTGAAACGGCCTACTTCATCGTGCCTTGGAGCACCCCAGCGTAAGTCCTTAAGCCACCCGTGTGTGCTAAGAAGGCGCAAAGGTACGAAAAGTTAGGGAGTTAAGGAGTTAAGGGGTTAAGGGGTTAAGGAGTTAAGGGGGTGGCGGTTAGATATGGCAGGGGGCGGGGCCCCGATAGCTATCGGGGGGGCGGGGTGGTTGATAAGGCTTCGGACGTTAAGTTCGTGCTAAAGACGGCGGATGGAGTATGAAACAGGGACTGGTGCCAGTACTTTGCTCATTCACCTAACTCGTTCGTTTTGCGCCTTTGCCTCCCTGGGTTATACTGCTGTATGGTGTTCCTGGTTTCCTCCTGCGTGCACCGCGGCAACTACACTACGGCCGGCTCCTTCGAGCGAGTGCAGCTTCCGTTGCGTGATGCGCGTATCGGGGTATTGGAGCCGCGGGGCCCGTTCGGTGATTCGGCCTCGGCGGATAAGGCCTACCGGGAGCTACGCGGCATGCTGAAAAAGTGCGGCGAGCCGGAGGTGCTCTCTGAGGATGAGATGAATCAGGCGCAGCAGTTGCCGGCCCTCTACGGCGAGGGAGTAGCGGAGCACCACCTGCGTTACTTTGTGGAGCAGACGGACCTTGATTTTATTTTATACCTCGACATTGGCCCCGGGCGGGGGGAGCTGGTGCCGAGTTTTCCGGCTGCGATCCCGGCCGACCGGGAGGCCTCCGCGTTTGTCTACGTGTATGATCTCTCCACTGGAACGCTCGCCAAAACCGTGCAGGTCAATGGCCGGCTGAATTTACAGGAAGAGCCCCGCTGGTACGAGATCGAATACACCGAGGAGGAGATAGCGCGGCGGGCTTTGAAGAAGGCGTTGCGGGGAGTAGTTCGGTACAGTGACTGTAACTTGCAGTAGAATAATACTGCCACTCCCGATAGCTATCGGGATACCACCAAAATGCAGTCTCCGGCTGAGCTACAAAGCCTCCTACATTTGCATACCCTACACCTACCACGTACCTTTACCCCCGTACCGCCCGGATGGCGGAACTGGTAGACGCGCTGGACTCAAGTTTGCACTTCGTATGCTGTTCGGGGCATTATAAGCGGAAGGAATGCTTCCTCTTTTGATGACCTGCGGAGTGTCGTTAAAACCGACTTAGTCGGCTCTTAACATCAGGGTTGCCCGGCAGGAAACTGCCGGAGTAGAACTCGTCAAAGTCGGTGAACGCTTCGATGGTGACATCGGTGCCAATACCGAGCCAAGCCCGCGCCCACTGGGGAGCGGGAAGGTGTAGAGACTTGACGGCGAGCACCTAAACCTGTCTCTAGGGACAGGCACGGTGAAGGTAAAGTCCAGGCCCCAAACGCCAAGCAGCAGCGGCGGCGGCGAAAGCCGTAGTGGTAGGTAAAATCCAGTTCTCAGTACTGAGAGTACGGGTTCGATTCCCGTTCCGGGTACACGTACACGCTAAGGCAGCGGACGGTCTTCACGGACCGCTTCGCTGCCTTTTGCGTTTAGTTTAGTAGAGCTAATACGTCGTAGACCAGATTGAGCAGCATCACAGCCGCCAGTGCCAACCCCAGGTAGCGCATCCAGGTAGCATTCTCCTTACGGAAGGTCTCAGCTCGCTCGCGGGTCTCTACATCACCGGCCCGGACCAGCCCCCGGGAGAACAGGTACAGGTACACCCCGATGGCGAAGAACACCAGGTGAATGAGCAGGGCGACGAGGCTGGGGTCCATGACAGGAGGCTTAGCGCGAATATCGTACATTTCCGCCGCCCAAGCCCCCACGTATGACCAAAGAAGAACGCACGGCCGCCGCCCACGAAGACGGCATGTTGCTCCAAGTCGCCCGCATGAACCACCGCCTGGAGCGAATCCTGGAAGGGGGAGGCCCTAAACGCGTAGCCAAGCAACACCAGAAAGGAAAGCTCACCGCCCGCGAACGCGTAGCCGCCCTCATCGATTCCGGCACCCAATTTTTGGAGTTCGGAGCCTTTGCTGGCTACGAAATGTACGAGGAATACGGGGGCTGTCCGGCGGGTGGGGTAATTGCGGGCTACGGCCGGGTAGCGGGGCGGCTCTGCGTCATCGTAGCCAACGACGCCACGGTCAAAGCAGGCGCCTGGTTTCCCATCACGGGTAAGAAGAACCTGCGGGCGCAGGAGATCGCGATGGAGAATCGGGTACCCATCATCTACCTGGTCGATAGTGCGGGGGTCTTCTTACCCATGCAGGACCAAATCTTTGCGGACGCCGACCACTTCGGCCGCATTTTTCGCAACAACGCCCGCATGAGTGCCCTGGGCATCACGCAGATCGCTGCCGTGATGGGTAGCTGCGTGGCCGGTGGGGCCTACCTGCCCATCATGTCCGACGAAAGCCTGATCGTGGAGGGTACGGGCAGCATCTTCCTGGCCGGCCCCTACCTGGTACGTGCGGCGATCGGAGAAAAAGTGGAAGCGGAGGATCTTGGCGGGGCCACCATGCACAGTTCCGTCAGCGGCGTGATCGACTACAAGTGCGCTGACGACCGGGAGTGCCTGACAACCATCCGCGATCTGATGAGCCGGGTGCCCGAAAAAGTGCTTTCCCCCTTTGAGCGCAGCGAGGCGGTCGAGGTCGCTGCCTCAGATGTTCTGGGGATACTCCCGGAGGAGCGCGCCAAACCTTACGAGGGCCGCGCCCTCATCGCCGCCCTGGTTGACGGGGGCACCTTCACGGAGTACAAGCAGGACTACGGCAAGACGCTACTGTGTGGCTATGCCCGTATCGACGGCTGGTCGGTCGGCATCGTGGCCAACAACCGGGAGGTGGTCAAAAGTGGTAGGGGCGAGATGCAGTTCGGCGGGGTCATCTACAGCGACTCGGCGGACAAGGCGGCGCGTTTTATCATGGTATGCAATCAGAAAGAGATCCCGCTGGTGTTTCTGCACGACGTCTCCGGCTTCATGGTCGGGAGCCGCTCCGAGCAGGGCGGCATCATCAAGGACGGGGCGAAGATGGTCAGTGCTGTGAGTAATTCCACCGTACCTAAATTTTCCGTAGTGGTCGGCAACAGCTACGGGGCGGGCAACTATGCCATGTGCGGGCGGGCCTACGATCCTCGCCTGATGCTCGCGTGGCCGACGGCACGCATCGCCGTCATGGGGGGTGAGCAGGCCGCTAAGGTGCTGCTGCAGATTCAGGTGAGCAGCCAGAAGTCCCGCGGCGAGGAGGTCAGCGAGCAGGAAGAGCAGGCCCTGCTAAAGAAAATTACCGAGCGGTACGACGCTCAGACCAGCCCCTACTATGCCGCCGCCCGCCTCTGGGTCGACGAGCTCATTGACCCCCGGATGACGCGGGCCTACATCTCAGCGGGCATCGAGGCGGCTACGCACGCACCTACTGAGCGCTTTAATGTCGGCGCGGTGCAGACTTAGTGTAGCGACGGCTGAAGCCATCGCTACAGGTCGGAAAGCCGCGGTGCCGAGTCCTGCGCACCCATACGGGTGACCGCTACCGAGGCCGCCCGCACCGCGAAGGCAATAGCGTCCCGTATGTCCTCGCCCCGCGCCAGTGCCACGACCAGTGCGCCGTTGAATACATCCCCCGCCGCCGTCGTATCTACCGCAGCCACCCGGGGTGCCGGGGTCATGAATGATGTACCGGGACCGAGGTAAAACGCCCCCGCCGCACCCAGCGTAATAATTACGTGCTGCACCCCCTTACTCTGCAGCAGCTCCGCAGCCTGAGCGGCAGATGTCTCGTCGGTCACCCGGACGCCAGTCAGCAGTTGTGTTTCCGTCTCGTTCGGAGTGATCATGAAAAGTCCATCGAATACTGTATCCGGCAGATCGGTAGCTGGGGCTGGATTGAGGATGAGTCGATCGGTATGTTTTACAAGTTCCAGGACCGTTTCGAGGGGAGTCTCCAGTTGGGTCAGTACGTACTCATCTTCCTCCAGGTCAAGCTTGGTAATCGACTCAACGCTAAGCGCCGCGTTCGCTCCCGATGCCACCACGATGGTATTCTCCCCCTCCCCGTTCACCGTAATTAGCGCGGTACCCGAGGCCAGTTTCGGATCGACGCTGATGTGACTACAGTCGATCCCTTCCCGCCCGAAGCCCTCCACCGCCTGCCGGCCGAACACGTCATCGCCCACCCGGGCTACGAAGCGTACCTGCCCCCCGAGGCGTGCGGCCGCTACGGCCTGGTTGGCGCCCTTGCCGCCGGCGAAGAGGAAGAATTCACCACCGAGTAGGGTCTCGCCGGGCTGCGGGAAGCGGGGGGTCTTTACGACCATGTCGGTGTTGCTGCTGCCTACTACGGTTATCCTACTCATGATACTTGCCTTGTAGTGTAGTTCTTTATGGTTATCAATCTGTTCAGCGAGCCACAAACAAAATATGAACCGCAGAGGGCACGGAGAAACGCAGAGAATGGCTCAAACACATCTCTGCGTTGCTCTGCGAACTCTGCGGTTTGTAAATAAATCTCGGCAACTGCCTTTACTCCTATTTATCCAGCAGCTACGATCAGTCCCAGGCCGACCAAATAACAAGCCAACATCCCATTCAACACCGTCCCAGTACCAGCAGGGGCCCCAGCGAACTCCCGCCACACATAAATACCCCACACCGCCGCCACGATCGTAGCCCCCTGCCCCAGCCCGTAGCTAATGGCCGGGCCCGCCTCATCACTAGCCAGGATGCTGAACGACATGCCCACGCACCAGATCACCCCGCCGAGTACACCTATCAGGTGGTTGCGTGAGCCGCCGCGGAAGTAGTCGCCGAAACTGACCGGGGGGCCGTCGAAGGGGTAGCGCATCAGCAGGGTGTTAAATAGAAAATTGCTGGCCAGAATGCCCAGTGAAAAGACTAGCACGGCAGAGTACGGACTGAGCTTACCCGGCACCGGCACCTCGAAGTCCTCAAACATGGAGTTAGCCACGTATTTGTAAAATAGGCCCATCAGACAGCCGGCTACGATGGCCAGTACCAGCCCCTTGGTGGGGGTGTCCTTGTGCCCCGTCCCCGCCCGTCGGTAAGCATAGGCATTCAGGAGGATCGCCACGGCCACCAGGAAGGTACCGGCGAAAAGCAGTGTGGCATTGCCCTCGGGCCGGTCGAGGTAATTAACTACTACCCCGATCACGAGGGCCAGCCCGATGCCCGTCGGAAAAGCGACACTCATACCGGCAATAGCAATACTGGCCACCAGCAGAATGTTAGCGGCGTTGAACAAGACACCGCCGAGGAGTGCGGAGCCAATGTTGGGCCAGTCGGCCTGCGCCAGATCGGCTACCATACCACGCCCCGTTGCACCCGCGCTTCCGGCAGTCAGTCCGAATAGTAGGGCGAAAACGACGATGCCGATCACGTAGTCCCAATAGAAGAGCTCAAAGCGCCAGTTCGTGGCCGCCAGCTTCTGGGTGTTGGCCCAGCTGCCCCAGCAGAGCATGGTGACGATGCAAAATGCTACCGCTAGGGTGTAGCTTCCGATGATGAACATAGGCAGGGAGTTGGGGGTGAATGTAGTAAAGCTTAGGTCAAATAAACTACCCGACTGCCGCGGCGCGGACCGGCACCCTACCTTCGCCGCATGTATACCAACGATCTTTTCCTCCGCACCGCCCGCGGCGAAACCGTCGAACGTCCCCCAGTCTGGCTCATGCGCCAGGCCGGGCGCATCCTGCCCCAGTACCGGGCCCTGCGCGCCAGCTTGAGTGGCTTCAAGGAGCTGGTCTCCACCCCTGACCTCGCCGCCGAGGTTACCGTACAACCCGTGGACGAGCTCGGCGTGGACGCAGCCATCATTTTCAGCGACATCCTCGTCATCCCCGAGGCACTAGGACTGGACTACACCATGGTGGAAAAGGTGGGCCCCCGCTTCCCCAAAACGATCAAAACGGCCGAGGACGTCGCTGCCCTGCGCCCGCCGGAAGAAGCCCCGCAGCATCTCCGGTATGTCTACGATGCCCTAGATGCGACCAAGAAGCGGCTGGACAACCGCGTGCCCCTCATCGGCTTTGCCGGCGCGCCCTGGACCATCTTCGCCTACATGGTGGAGGGCGGTGGCAGCAAGACGTTTAGCAAGGCGCGGCGGATGCTTTATCAAGATCCTGCACTCAGCCATCAATTGCTGGAAAAAATCGCCATCGCCACGGCCGCTTACCTAAAGGAAAAAACCCGGCACGGGGCGGATCTGATCCAGGTGTTCGACAGCTGGGCGGGCGTACTGCCGCCCGATCACTACCGCGAGTTTAGCCTGCGCTACATCGACCTGATCTGCCGGGAGCTCGGCGATACGCCGGTCACGGTGTTTGCTAAGGATGCCCGCCACGCCATCCCCAATATCGGCCGGCTCGACTGCCAGGTGGTACAGCTCGACTGGGTTGCCGACATCCAGCAGGCGCGGTCGCAGGTGCGGGGCAAGGTGCTGCAGGGGAATATGGACCCTACTCAGCTCTATGCCTCTCCTGGGGATATTGAACAAGCTACGCGCCGGATGCTGGACACCTTTGGGCGAAAGCACATCGCTAACCTGGGCCACGGGGTGTATCCCGATACCCCGTTGGAGGGGGTCAAGGCATTCGTCAATACGGTCAAGGCTTACCGCTACGGTGACCTGGACTAAAACTAGGCCGCGTCCCAGCCCGTACCTTATGGTATGTTCAAGGCCTGGTATTACCCCCTGCTGTTGTTATTCCTGCTGGCTGGCTGTACGTCTGAAGATGACCCCATCGTCATGAAGGAGCAGCTTCCCCCGATGGCGGTAGATACCACGATATCCTACCTAGCACTAGGTGACAGCTACACGATCGGCACCAGTGTGCAGGAGACCGAGCGTTGGCCTCGCCAACTGGCCCAGGCCCTGCAACAGCGCGAGCGCATCGGAGTGCAACCACTGGAAATCGTAGCACGGAACGGCTGGCGCACCGACAACCTGAGCAACGCCCTCGCGGACGACCCACCGGCCGGCCCGTACGACCTGGTCTCGCTACTCATCGGTGTCAACGACCAGTACCAGGGCTTCGGTGTGAGCGGGTACACGGAGCGCTTCGAGGATCTGCTGCAGCAGGCGATCGCCCTGGCGGGAGGCGATACCTCCGCGGTGTTCGTGGTGTCGATACCCGACTACGCCTTCACGCCCTTCGGCGGCGGTAGTGAGGCGGTGAGCCGCGAGATCGATGCCTTCAACCAGGCCGCCCAAGCGGTCGCGGAAGGCTACGACGTACCTTTTTACAACATCACGCCGATCTCCCGCCGCGGCCTGGCCGAGCCTGACCTAGTGGCCTCCGATAAGTTGCACCCCAGTGCACGGCAGTACCGGCTGTGGGTAGAAGAAGTACTACTGGGACAGGTGACCGCCCAGCTCCGCCGTAGCCGCTAATTCGATCCGGCCGGGATAGACTTCTAGCGCCGCGGCTAGACAGTCCATGGCGCGTTCGAGGTCGTCGACCTTTAGTACGTAGGCGATACGACACTCGTCCTCCCCCAGCCCCGGCGTGGCGTAGAAGCCCGGACCGGGGCTCAGCATTACCGTCGCGCCATCGTGACTGAAGTCCTCGAGGAGCCAGCGGCAAAAGTCTTCGCTGTCGGCAATAGGAAACCGGGCGAAGCAGTAAAAGGCACCGCCGGGTTTGTAGCTGTATACCCCTGGCATGGTCTGCAGCCGGCGAAAGACCGTATCCCGGCGGGCGGTGTAGTCCTCCTTCACTTCGGCTAGGTAGGCTCCATCGTCCTGTAACATGATCTCACTGAGGCGCTGTCCGAGTCCCGGTGGACTGAGGCGCAGCTTAGCGTAGCGGTCGACACTCTCGCGCACGGTTAGGTTGCGGGTGACCAGCGCCCCCACCCGAGCCCCGGTGGCGCTGTAGCGTTTCGATACCGAATCGATGATGATGGCGTGCTCATCGAGTCCGGGTAGCTGTAGGATGCTCTGTAATTCGGTATCGTAGCTGAACTCCCGGTACACCTCATCGGCACAGAGGTAAAGGTCGTGTTCCCGTACGATGTGAGCGAGTCCCTCCAGGGCAGCGCGGCTGTAGCAGGCCCCCGTGGGGTTGTTTGGATTGGTGATCACGATGGCGCGGGTGTGGGGCGTGATCTTGCGGGCAAACTCGGCAGGATCGGGTAGCCGGAAGCCGTCTTCGATCGTACAGGTGATGGGCACCACGTTCACCCCGGCCATGTGGGCGAAGCCGTTGTAGTTGGCGTAGAACGGCTCGGGAATGATTATTTCGTCGCCGGGATCGAGACAGGCCAGCAGAAAAAACAGGATGGCCTCCGAACCTCCCGTGGTGATCATGATCTCATCGGCCGTCACCGCTACGTCGAAGCGGGCGTAGTAATCGCGCAGCGCCTCGCGGTAGGAATCGATGCCGTTACTGGGGCTATAATCTAGGATCTGCCAGGGCAGTTTACGAAACTTGGCCACCGCCGTGGGGTGGGTCTCGATGTCGGGCTGGCCGATGTTGAGGTGGTAGATGTGTTTGCCGGCGGCCCGGGCGCGGTCGGCTAGGGGGATCAGCTTGCGGAAGGGCGACAGGGGAACGGACTGAGAGCGCTGTGAAACGGCGGGCATAACGGCGGACGGCTTGAGGGGGCAAAGATACGCTACCTTTGCAGGGTGAAATTCAATACGCAACCCGAGGGAGACCCTCCCGCCTCCGGCAACATCTTCGGCTGGCGGGTAAGCCTCATTGGACTGGTGCTGATCCTGGTACTAGGTGCCCTGGCGGCCTACCGTCATTACACCCTGGGCGTGCCCGTAGGGTTCGACGATCCGCTCGAACAGCCGCAGCAGCGCGACTACTACCACGACAAGGCCGACCGGGACGCCGCCCTACAGGACTCCCTGCGCAAGGCCCGTCAGTAATGGAGCTACGGTTTCATAAGTACCAGGGCGCGGGCAATGACTTCGTCCTGTTCGACGACCGGGATGGACGGATTCTCCCGCTTTTGGACGAGAACCGTATCGCCCGGCTCTGCGATCGCCACTTTGGTATCGGTGCCGATGGGCTCATGCTTCTGCGGCTATCCGTAGCTCCCTACGACTTCGAGATGCTTTACTACAATTCCGATGGTCGGCCCAGTAGCATGTGCGGCAACGGCGGCCGCTGCATTGTCCGCTTCGCCGCCGAACTAGGCATCGACCGTACCATCTACCGCTTTCTGGCCGTCGACGGGCCCCACGAGGCTACCCTCACACCGGCCGGCGAGGTTGCCCTGGGCATGAACGATGTAAGTTACTTTGAGCGCCACGGCGCAGATTACGTGCTCAACACCGGCTCACCTCATTATCTCCAATTCGTACCCTCCTTGGAGGAAGTGAACGTAGTACAACAGGGTCGGGCTATCCGCCAGTCCGCCCCCTTCGCCGCAAAGGGCATCAACGTCAATTTCGTGCGGGAGACGCGCGACGGTCTGGAGCTGGCGACCTACGAACGCGGCGTGGAGGACGAAACCCTGGCCTGTGGCACGGGCGTAACGGCGGCCGCCATCGGTCTGCTCCTGCGCAGTCCGAAGTCGGAAGACGGGCCTTTTCACATCCCCGTACGTGCCCGCGGCGGGCAGCTCTACGTCACCGGCGAGCGTCACGCTGACCACTTCAGTCACTTACAGCTTGTAGGGCCGGCCGAGCGGGTCTTCACCGGCCAAATCACCCTGTAATGCTCGACACTGTCTACGTTAACGACCGTTTCCTCCCGTCTGGTGCGGCTCAGCTCCCCGTTAGTGATCTATCTATTCTAAGGGGCTACGGCGTATTCGATTACTTCCGCTTTGCTGGTGGTAAGCCCCGCTTTCTTGACGATCACCTCGCGCGTCTCCAGGACAGTATCGATGCCCTACACCTCGAGCTCAAGGTCACTGACCGTGGTCTGACCGACATCGTGCATGAGCTCATCGAACGCAACGGCGGTGGGGATGGCGGTATCCGCATCGTGGTCACGGGTGGCCTGTCCGCAGATGGCTATACGCCCACTGCCCCTACTCTCCTTCTGCTCGGTTATCCCCACCTCTCACCCCCGACCGAGCGCTACGCGATGGGCTGCCACTGTATGCTCCACCACTACGAGCGCCAGCTGCCCCGGGTAAAGAGTATCGACTACCTAGAGGGCATCCGCATCCAGCCCCTCCTACAGCAGCGCGGGGCTCAGTATCCGCTCTACGTAGATCGTGACGGCCTGGTCCGGGAAAGCGACCGGTCTAATTTCCTAATTGTTCACGACGGCAGCCTGGTGACGCCATACGAAGACATTCTACTTGGCATCACCCGCAAGCATCTGCTCAAGCTGGCCCGTCAACTAAATATTCCAGTGGAAGAACGAGCCGTTTCCGTAGCCGAGCTACTGGGGGCCGACGAGGCCATCCTCTGTAGCACCGTAAAGGGTGCCCTACCCATTACTCGCGTAGACGGCAAGGAAATTGGAGCCGGGGCCGCAGGTGCAACCACCAGGAAATTGATGCAAGCCTGGGCGGAGTACCGATAAAAATGCCCCGACTGCAGGGTAGCAGGCGGGGCACTTTTAACAACGTTAAGGTTGGAGGGGGTTAGACCTCCTTGTCGATATTTCCGGTAGCGGCCTCGTCCTCCCCCTCGTTGGCGGCAGCTAGGGCCTCACCGGCGGCTTCGGCACTTTCGGCTTCCGCCTGGGCCTCGCCGGCTACGTCAGCGGCAGCGGCTACTGACGCTGGGGTGCTTCCTTCGGCCTCGGCGCGGGCGGCATCCAGCTCGCTGGTAGCTGAGGGTGGCGTGGTGTCTTCGGTCGTAGCTACCGTAGTGTCGTCTTCGGCAGCGGCGGGCTCTGGCTCAGGCTCGGGCGGCGGCGGCGGGGTACCGGAAACCTGAGCGCGGAACTCGGCTTCCTTCTGTTCCTGGGCGGCGCGGCGCTCGGCCATGGTACCCTCTTTTTCGGCAATCCAGTCCTCAAACTTACTATCGGCTTCCTCCTGGCTAAGGGCACCCTTGGCTACCCCGCGCTGGAGGTGCTTACGGTAAAGCACGCCCTTAAAGCGGAGGATGGCGCGCACGGTGTCCGTGGGTTGGGCGCCCTTCATCAGCCAGTCGTAGGCCGACTCGCGGTCGAGCTCGATGGTAGCCGGTACGGTCATGGGGTTGTAGGTACCAATCTTTTGAATAAACTTACCATCGCGGGGAGCCCGGGCGTCGGCAATGACAATGTGGTAAAACGGGCGCTTACGGCGGCCCTTGCGCTGAAGTCGAATTTTGACTGGCATGGTGACAACTGTCGTTAGTTAGTAATACCGACCTACTCCCGCCAGGGGGCAGCCGGTTTTGCCGGGGCGCAAAGGTAGGCAATTTCTGCCGGCTTTGGTGTACCTTGTGCGAGAAGTTTCCCGCCGTTCATGCTCCATCTTCTGCTTGCCGATTACGCCCTCTTCGTGGGCCGCTTTCACCCCCTGGTAGTACATCTGCCCATTGGCTTTCTACTCCTGGCCGTGGTGCTCGAGCTCTGGCCCGGCGACCGGGTACGGCCGGCAATTAAGGTGGCCTGGGTGCTGGGAGCCGCCTCCGCCGTGGGTGCTGCCCTGGCCGGCTGGCTGCTCGCATCGGGAGGAGGCTACGGCGGCGAGACCCTCTTTTGGCACCGCTGGGCGGGCGTGGCCGTGGCCGTGCTGGCCGTAGGTGGCGTATTCGTGCAGTCGCGGGGCGGAATCACCACCAAAGTGTATGGCCTGATGACTGCCGCCGCCCTTACCCTGGCCGGTCACCAGGGGGGGAATCTGACCCACGGCGAGGAGTACCTCTTTCAGTACGCCCCGCCCGTGGTGCAGCGCATCAGTGGTCACACACCGGATAGTATGCTCATCACCGATTGGTCAGTCCGCAATACGGATAGTATCGCGGTTTACGCGGAGTTCCTGCGCCCGGTGATCAACGATAAATGCGTGCGCTGCCACAATAGCGAGAAGCAAAATGGGGGGCTACGAATGGACAGCACCCACTACCTGTTTAAGGGCGGGGAGTCCGGGCCGCTCTTCGTAGCCGGTAACGCCATTGCCAGCCGCTGGCACAATCGCGTCACCCTGCCCACCCAGAACGTCAAGGCGATGCCCCCCCAGGGCGAGCGCATGACCTTCGCCGAGGTACGCCTGCTCGAATACTGGCTGAATGAGGGAGCGGACACGAGCTACGTCTTCCAACTCGACGAGGTACCGGAGGATATCAAGGCCCTGCTCCAGCGCGATTATGCGTTGGACCTGCGGCCCCGCCTGTTTGTGGAGACGGTGCGCGGTACGGTGTTGAGCGATAAGACGCGGCAGGGACTCTACTCCCTCAACTGGTCGATCACGGATCTGGTGCCCGGAGGCCCCGCCCTGGAAGTGAAGCCCCAGCCCGGCAAATCAGTTGACGCCAATGCCCTGCGCGAACTGGCCGCCGCGGCGCCCGACCAGCTCACCTACCTAGGACTGGATAATCAGGAACTATCCGCCGAGGCGCTGCGGCAGGTAGCGGAATTCAAGCACCTTAACCGACTCCGCCTGAACGGGACGGCGGTGGACAGTACCGTACTTCGCTCCCTCACCGGCCTGCAGCACCTCGAATCCCTGAATCTTTACAACACGCAAGTCGGAGACGAAGTATTCCATTACCTTACGCAAATGCCCGCCCTACGCCGGGTGTACCTGTGGCAGACGGCAGTCACCCCTGCCGCCGTTACCGCCTACGCCGAGGCCCACGCCCAGGTCATGGTCGATACCGGTGCCACGCTCCAACCCGCCGAACAAGACGCTAAGAAATGACGCCCGCCTCCTCCCGCCGCACCTTTATCAAGCAATCCGCCACGCTTGGCATGGGCCTAGTCCTACCCCTAAATGCTCCCTCCATGTCCAAAACGCTCGTCGGTCACGGCACCTTCATCTACCAGGCTGACGCCAAGTGGGGCAGTCTCGACCCCCAGAAGCACCCGCTACAGCACTGCCACGAGATGGTGCTCGATAGCCGCGGTCGCCTGGTGTGCTCTTCCGTTTCCAATCAGCACGACGTACTGGTGTACAACAAGGATGGTAAACTGCTGAAGGCCTGGGCCCACGAATTGCCCGAGCCCCACGGCCTGAGTAAGGTCGGCGAGGGAGAGGACCAAACGTTCTGGATCACCGACTGCACCGAAGGGCGGGTCATCAATCTGGACCTGGACGGACGCATCATCCGCGAGCTGGACGCTCCGCCGACCGAGCTATTGGACGGCAAGCCCTACAAACCGACCGAAACCACCGTTGCCGGTAACGGGGATATCTACGTCACCGATGGCTACGGGAGCAACAAAATCTTTCGCTACGATAGTAAGGGCAGGTTGCAGCACAATTTTGGGGGGAGCGAATTCTTTGACTGTAGTCATGGTATCGTCCTGGACGAGCGGACGGCCCAGCCGACCCTACTGATTACCAGCCGCGGGGCCAACGAGTTTCAGCGGTGGAGCCTGGATGGTAAACAACTGGAAGTGCACCGATTGCCCGGTCTATCGATCTGCCGGCCGGTGATCGACGGAGAAGAGACCTACTTCGCCGTCATTGTAACCAAAAGCTGGTGGGCCTACGACGGGATGGTGGCCGTGCTCGACCGCAATATGAAGGTGGTATCTCTGCCGGGGGGAAGTGCGCCGCTGGACCAATCGGACTTCACGGGGGTGAAATACGACAACCGCACCTTTCTCAACCCCCACGACGTTTGCCTGGACGAGGACAAAAACCTCTACGTCCCCCAGTGGTATAGCGGCCGCACCTACCCCCTGCGGCTGCGCCGGGTATAAGCTCCCGGGCTAGAAGATAGCCAAATTTGGGGGAAACATCGCGGCAGGTGCTATGTTAGCGCCTTAAACCAAGCAACGAACGCCGTATGAAATTCTTTATCGATACCGCCAACCTCGACGACATCCGCGAGGCCGAAAGCCTCGGCATCCTCGACGGGGTAACCACCAACCCTAGCCTGATGGCCAAAGAGAGCATCAGTGGGGAGGACAACGTGCGTGAGCATTACCGGACGATCTGCGAAATCACCGACGGCGACGTAAGTGCCGAAGTTATTTCCGTAGACCTGGAAGGTATGAAGCGCGAAGCCAGCGAACTGGTCAAAATCGCGGATAACATCGTAGTCAAAATACCCATGATCCGCGAGGGCGTCAAGGCCCTGGCCTGGTGCCGCGATCAGGGAATACGGACCAACTGTACCCTCGTGTTCAGTGCCGGTCAGGCTATCCTAGCCGCCAAGGCGGGAGCTACCTACGTAAGCCCCTTCATCGGCCGCATCGATGACATCGGGTGGGAGGGCATGAACCTGATTAGTGACATCGCCGAAATTTACGCTATCCAGGGATTTGAGACACAGATCCTAGCCGCCTCGATTCGCAACGGCGGTCACATTGTATCCGCCGCCAAGGCCGGAGCCGACGTCGTCACCTGCCCCCTGAGCAGTTTTGAAAACCTGTTTAAGCACCCGCTGACCGACATCGGACTCGAGAAGTTCCTTGCCGATCACAAGAAATCGCTCAGCGTCGTATCCTAGCCTACTCACCGCCCGGGGCCCGCACGGCTGTGCCCCGGGCGGTATTTTCCCTTGCCCCTACCCTACCCCCACACCCTTAGCGCGCATGAGTAAGCCCCGTGTCATCAAGAACTATGACAAGCTCGACGACGAGCTGCTCGAACAGATCAAACTCAACTACCCCAATGGCTTTGAGCGCCACCTGATCCGCTTCACTGACGTGAACGGCAAGATAGCCAGCGCCCTACCCTTCGAAACCGAGGAGAAGTACTACCTCATTCGCATGACGAAGTCCGAGGCTCAGTTGATCATCGAGGAAGACGACGACTACGATGACGACGGCATCCTGACAGACGAGGCACGGGAGGAGTACGGGGACAAGTTCGACGACGATATCGAAGAGGCGGATATCGACCTCGACGAGCTGTCGGAGGAGGACGTAGACCGCGACGAAGACTAGCATCCTACCTTTGCGGACTCAAGGCCTGCCGTTGCGTCCTCACCAAATTTTCAGCCTGCTCCTGTTCGCTACCTACTTCGTGGTGGGCTGGCTCATCGTGGACGATTATGGGGTGACCTACGATGAGGCGGTGCAGCGCCGCCAGGGACACGTAGCGGTAGCCTACGTCGCCGACCGCCTGGGCATCGACCACCCGCCGTTAGCCACGGAGGGGCGCTCGTTCTCCGAGTACGGTATGATGTTTCAGATGATCGCCACCGTGGCCGAGGTCAAGCTCGGAGCCATGGACGATGCCTTCCGCTTTTACCAGATTCGGCACGTGCTGGGGTACCTGCTCTTCGGCCTGGCCCTCATCTTTTTCTACCGCACCCTACGTATCCGCTGGCCGACGCAGCCATGGTACCCCTTGCTCGGGACGCTCCTGTTAGTACTCACTCCACGTATCTTCGCCCACGCGTTTTTCAATCCTAAGGACCACGTACTGCTGGTCTCCTACGTTATCGCAACCTACACCCTGGCCCGGTTTCTCCAGCGGCGTACCTACGGGGCGCTGGCCTGGCACATTTTGGCTAGTGCCCTGGCCCTCAACACGCGGTTTCCTGCCCTGACGCTGGTGGGGGGCACGGTGGCCATTTTGCTCTGGGAGCAGCTCTTCGCTCGGCCGGGCAACTTCCGCAGGTTGCTACACATCGCCCTTTATCTACCGGCCACGTTTTTGCTCATGTTGCCCTTCTTTCCGTATCTGTGGGTGGATACCGGCAGCCGGCTTACCGGAGCCATCGCCCACATGGGTTCCTATACCTGGGATAGTACAAACCTCCTCTTCGGAGACCGCCTAAAGGCCACCGAGCTCCCCTTTTACTACATCCCTGCCTGGATCCTCATCACTACCCCCATCGGCTATCTTGTGTTTATGCTGACCGGCCTTTACCGGACCGTTCGCCAGAGCCTGCTGGGCCTGCGTCGGCTGCAACTCTGGCAGGACTTCGGTAGCCAACTGGATTTTGTGCAACTTGGACTCTCGATCGGCCCTATCATCGTGATAATCATCCTACACTCCACCGTTTACAATGGGTGGCGGCACCTGCACTTCGTGTACCCCGGGTTGGTCTTCTTGGCCATTACTGGCTACGATTACGCGCGTAGCAAATTTGCACGGGCGGTGCCCCTTGTACTTGGCCTCGCGCTGACCGTCACGCTGATCAATATGGTACGCATGCACCCCCTTCAGCAGGTCTACTTCAACTACTTCATCCACGGTCAGCTCACCGCTCGCTTCGACATGGACTACTGGGGGGCCGGCTACCGGGAAGCCTTGGTACAACTAGCCGAGCAAATTCCGGAAGGGCAAACCGTACGCGTCAAGTGCCAAAACTGGCCGTGCGTCGATAACATTCGTGCGCTCCCCCCCGCCGCCCGGGGTAAGATCGTGCACGAAAGCGAGTGGGGGAAAGCCGACTACGTGGCCACAAATTTTTACTGGCCCCAGGAGTCAGTCGACGTGCGCAACCGCTCCGGCATCTTCGCCCACCCCGCCGTAGAACTGGCCCCGCGTGGTGATCTGATCGTGGGTATTTACCACAATCGCTCGGACTGACATGCGCATTGGACTGCTATCGGACACCCACTCCTACCTCGACCCCGTTATCCTGGAACACTTTCGGAACTGCGACGAGATCTGGCACGCGGGGGACGTAGGGGATGTCGCTGTGCTGGACACCCTGGAGGCGGCGAAGCCCCTGCGGGCTGTTTACGGTAATATCGATGATGTGACCGTACGCCGGCGCCTTCCCCTTAACCAACAATTTATCGCTGCGGACCTTCCCGTACTCATCACCCACATCGGGGGTTATCCGGGTCGCTACACGCCACGGGTGCGCGGGTTGCTCGACGAGCTACACCCTAGACTGTACATCTGCGGGCACAGCCACATCCTGAAGGTGATGATGGATAAGCAGCGTGGCGTATTGCACATCAATCCGGGTGCCTGCGGCCGCCACGGCTTTCACCGGATGCGCACGGTGGTCCGCTTCGTTATTGACCGGGGGCGGGTGGAAAACCTGGAGGTAATCGAACTGGGGCTGAGGGGACAGATAGACTGAACGGTAACCTTAAGCCATTGGCTCCGGCAGCTCTAGCCCCATGGCCTTGGCCCGAGCTCTCCAGCGCTCCCGGGCTAGACTTTGCATATCCTGGGTACTGTCCATCTCATCCATAATTTCCAGCCCCAGGAGAGTTTCCATCGCATCTTCCATGGTCACCAGCCCCTCCATGCCACCGAACTCATCTACTACCATGGCAATAGGCTCCCGTCGTTCTAGCATCATATCGATGAGGCGGTGGAGGGAAGTATCCTGGGAGATCGCCAGTAGCGGCCGCACCAGGCTAGCGATCGTTTCCTGATCTCGCTGTTGGATGATGGCCTTGTACACCAGGTCCTTCAGCACGTAACCCTGTACCTGATCGCGCGTATCACCAAAGACTGGGTAGCGACTAAAGGGGCTGTTGTCAAATTTTTCGTAGAACTCCCGGATAGTCATCGTGGCTTTCGCTCCCACTACCACCGTGCGGGGAGTCATTACGTCGTGCACGGTGAGGGACTCGAAGTTGAGCAGGTTACGGAGTATTCTTCCCTCCTCTTCCTTGAGTCCACCACTTTCGGTCTGCGCCTCGGCCATGAGCGCGAACTCCGTGCGCGTCAGCGAGGTGCTGTGGGCATCCCCGCCGCCGAGGATTTGGTTGAGTTTGTTAGAAATCCAGACGATGCCCAGCACGCGGAAAATCTTCACAAGAATGTCGAGCGACTTCACCGTGAAGGGGGCTAGCTGCTTCCAGTACATTGCCCCGAGGTTCTTGGGGATGATTTCCGAGAAAATCAGGATCGCCAGCGTCATCACTACACTGACGAGCACCTCGTAGGACAGCTCGTAATTCACCAGCGGCAACTGGATGCCCCCTTCTCCGAAGGCCGCACCGGTGCTTGCTCCCACTAGAATAGCCCCCACGGTATGGGCGATCGTATTGAGGGAAAGGATGGCGGTGAGTGGCTCATTCAGCTCGTTTTTGAACTGGCGCAGCAGTGCACCCATACGACCGCCCTCCTTCTCCTTTACCCGCACGTAGCTCGGCGTGATGGATAGCAGCACGGCCTCGAAGATCGAGCAGAGGAAACTGAAGGCAATAGAAAAAAGGGCGAATAGCAGTAGTGCAACCATAGATCCATCGGCGGGTTATCGCTGCTAAAAGGCAACGCCCCCCGCTTTAGTTTACGTACAGCTTCTGGAATGGGACGATTACATCCGAGGGACCCAGCCCGTTGAGCTGCTGCAGCTCACCCACGCTCACCCCGTACTGCCGCGCGATAGCGTAAAGACTCTGACCTTCCTGGACGACGTGTACCGTACGACCTCCACCGTAGGCCGGCGGCAGCGCCGTGGTACTGACAGCGACCGGCCTATCCGAGACGTGCTCCGTGAGCACGGGGCGGGCCGGCGGTACCACGATCGGCGTAAAGTCTGGTGGGCTCAGCGACGGCGGCGGCGGGGGGGGGCTGTATAAGGCCACTGTTTCCTCCTGCTCCTCCTCCTGCTCCGTAGGCGGCGCCTCCGCTTCGGCGGGGCAGCTACAGTGCGAGGTCCTGAGGCGTTGTCCTACTAGCGCCACGGGTTGATCCGCGATTCCGTTAAACTCCCGAAAACGCGCCTCCGTATACCCAAACCGTAGGGCCAGGCTGGCAATAGTCTCGCCCGCCTGTACCACGTGGTAGTCACCGGATACGACCGAGCTGGTCGCCGCTACAGCCACCGCGGGGCTGGGTTGGGCTACTGCGGGTGCGGGTTTGCCGGGCGCAGCTTCGAGGTACGTATCCCCCTGGGTCATCAGCAGTTCCTGACCCACGAAGATGGTGTTTCCCTCCAGTCCGTTTAGCGCCCTGAGGGTACTCACGGCCACTCCGTAGCGGCGGGAAAGTTGGTACAGCGTTTCTCCCGCCTGCACCCGGTGCCGAACTTCGGGATCTGCCGCGGTCGCAGGTGCAACATTGGGGGAAGGCGCTACATCCTCCAGTACCGGCTCCACGTAGTAGGGAACGAAGTCCGTGACGGGGGCTGAAGGTAAGGTACTGGCTTCGGCGCAGTGCTCGGCGAGGTAGGTGTCCATCGGTACGCCATTTGCCGCTACGGCGATGATCTGCTCGCTCTTACCGTAGGTGCCGTTGCCCTCCATGCTGCGCTCAAGGATTCCGAGAGTCGGCGAGATCCGGTAGGTGATGGCAGGATAGGCACTGCTGGCGTGGTGCTGGACAAATAGGTAGCTTTCCTGGCAATCATCGGCCCCCTCCCGTCCTTCGAAGTATACAGTTGCCCCTTCGTGGGCCCGGTCGAGGTCTTCGCCGATCACGGTCAGGCGGGTATCGAAGGCAAACGTAGCCAGCGGTGAGCTGTAGGTAATCTGATCGCCGCTTCGTTGCATGACCGCAGCCATTACTACCGGCTGCACCTGGTAGTCCCCGCCGTCCGGGCTGGGCACCAACAGCGTCAGTTGGTCGGTACCCGCGTTAATGCGCTCGATCATACGGGCCGACAGTACGGCGGTGCCGCAGCTCAGGTAACTATCCGGCAGCGTAGAACGGCTCCGGCTGCCCTGTGCGTCGGTCTCCAGGAGGTAGCGGGCCCCATCCAGCTCGTCGGCAAAGACGTAGGTGAAATAATCGGGCGCGGGGGCTTGTTCGACACTTCGGCGGTACCGGAGCTGCTGGCCGCATTCGGGGGTGAACAACAGGTACACCTGCTCGGCTTGCACACTCCAGCCGACAAGGAGGCTGAGTGTGAGCAGACATAACTTCATTGACTAAGTGGTTTGGCGAAGTAAGTGGAACGGGGCGACAAGCCATCAACGGCACCGGAGTACGTAACTTGTCTAAACATAAACTTTAATACAACGTGGCGGACGCTTAGTCAGGCATCCGGCGTACCGGCAAGGTAGGCACAATTGTGCATTTGCTCTACGGTACCTAAACAATACCCCCCTAAGACTACCTCTACCCACAAAGTAGTGGTATGAAGCTCGTCGTCCTCATTCTTCCTTTTTTGTTCCTGCTGCCGACCTGCAGTGATTCGGCCAGTCGGCAGGACATAGACCTAAGCGATGCCGTCACCGAAAACCCCGCAGACGGCGTCGGACACTACGTGTACGCCATGAATATGCCGCGCGAGGTGAGCCCGGGCGAGGACCTCGACGTACAGATGGAATGGCGCACGGTGGGCAGCGTAGATCCCAACGCCCGCTACACGATGGACGTGCGCCTGATCGGACCGGCCCGGAAGGACTTTTCCATCCCCGCGGGAGCCAATACGGTAGGCGAATTACACCTGGCCAACTGGCTAAGCTACGACTTTGCGGTGCCGGAAGACTTTCCGGCCGGAGACTACGTCTTTGCCGTGCGGTTACGGGACAGTGCACGGGACTTTCGGGAGGTGCCGCTGGGCTACCGCGACGAGCTGCTGGTGGGGGATGGGTTTTACCGGTTGGGGGAGTTCAGGGTGATCGCGTCCCAATAGTCCTGATTAGCGCAGCCGGAGGCTGCATGTTGCTACCGCTGCCGGAGGCAGCATTGTACTAGACTTCTACATAGTAGTCATCTAGCTTGCGCTCGTGGGGCTCCCGCAGCTTGCCGACGGACTTGCCTACCAGCATGGCCACCGTCGCATCGCCGGTCACGTTAGCTACGGTGCGGCACATGTCGAGCGGTCGGTCGACGGCAAAGATGAGCGCCAGGCCTACCTCCGGAATACCAACCTGCCCGAGCACGATGACGAGCATCACCATACCGGCCCCCGGCACGGCGGCCGAGCCGATACTCGCGGCAAGCGCGGTGGTAATGATGGTCAACTGATCCCCCAGCCCCAGTTGCATGCCGTAGGCCTGGGCGATGAACACCGCGGCTACGGCCTGGTAAAGACTGGTTCCGTCCATATTGATCGTAGCGCCGATGGGCAGCACGAAACTGGTCACCTCCTCATCAACTCCCAGGTGCTCCTCGACCCGCTCCATGGTCACGGGAAGCGTGGCGGCGCTGGAACTGGTGCTGAAGGCCAGGAGTTGCGCCGGACTGATGCCGGCCATAAAATTACCGTAGCTGCGGCCGGTGAATACTCTGACGAGTAGCGGATAGACAATGAAGATCATGATGGCTAGTCCGGCCAGTACGCAGCCGCTGTACATCAGTAGGGCCAGGAAAAGATCCTTGCTGGGGGCCTCCACCACCAGGGCGGCCAGGAGGGCGAACACGCCCACTGGGGCGGCCAGCATGATGAGGTCGATGAGCTTGAGCACGACCTCATTAACCCCGTCAAAAAAATCCTTGACGGGCTTGGCCTTCACCGGATCGATGAGGATAAGTCCTACGGCAAAGAAGATCACAAAGAAGATCACCTGTAGCATGTTGCCGTTGTTGCCCGCTGCCGCCACGATGTTTTCGGGTACCAGATCGACCAGGGCCTGCAGGGGGCCGGCGGATGCCTGAGCGCTGGCGTCGGTAATCCTTGCACCTGCGTCCGCGGCAAAGTCGTTGAGCAAATTGTCGCGGGTGGTTTGGTCCAGGCCCCGGCCGGGCCCTACGGTGTTGACGATGACTAGTCCGACCACGATGGCCACTACGGTGGTAATAATGTACAGCCCGATGGTGCGCACCCCCATGTTGCTGAGTTTGGAGATGTCCTGTAGATCGGTGATGCCCTTGATGAGGCTGGCTACGATGAGCGGTACGGCGATCAGTTTGAGGCTGTTGATAAAAATGGTGCCGAAGGGCTTGATCCAGTCGCTGACAAAATCGCCCCACCCCTGGCTGGCAGCCAGCACCCCGAAGCCGACGCCCAGGGCCATGCCGATCAAAATTTGCCAGTGCAGTGCAAGCTTGTTCATAAAGTACTAATCTTGAGGGCTCAAATTAACCCATGCACGGCAAACCCAATGCTCCGGTCTTTAAATCAGCCGACGGGGAGCGTAGCGCCACCTGGCTGGAATTGTTCTTTGATCTGGTCTTCGTAGTCAGCGTGGCCGCGCTGAGCTACCGGCTCGAGCACCGCTTTACCGGGGAGGGTGTGTTGCTGCTGTGCGTGTACTTCCTACCTATCTGGTGGTGTTGGATGGAGTACAGCTACTACGGTGACCTCTTCGACGACGACTCGGTGGGCTATCAGGCCCTAATGCTGACGGGCATGGCGGCCGTGATGTACATGGCCCTGGTGATCCGGGCCGACAACACCACCAGTACCCACCTGTATGAGCTCACCTACGTTTTCATGGGTGGCGTGGCGCTGCTGATGTACCTGCGCGCCTACCTAATGTATCCCGATTTGCGCTGGTTTACGCGGCGGTTTATGGGTACCATCGCGCTGTCCATGGGCTGTTTCGCCCTGAGCCTAATCTTCGAACCGCCCTCTCGCTACCTGCTCTGGGTGCTGGGTATAGCTATTCAGGCGGCGGCCTCCCCGTCCATCTATTTGTTCCGGCGCGATTACCCGGTGCAGCTCAGTCACATGCCGGAGCGCTTCGGGCTGTTCAGCATCATCGTGCTGGGCGAGGGTATCGTGGCACTTACGGCGGCCAGTCAGGCCGAGCAGTTCAGTTATGACGTGGCGGTCTACGTGCTCGGCGGCTTCGCCCTCACGGTGTGTATCTGGAAGCTGTACTTCTACGAGGCCAGCAAGGATACCATTACCGAGCAGCTCAAGGAAAATACCCGGCGCAGTACCCTGATGTCGTTCTTCTATGGGTATAGCCACTACTTTTTATACATCAGCGTCATGCTCATCAGCGTCTCCATCCTCATCCTGATCGAATCCAGTATCGCGGAGCACCCCCACCCCCCCCTGGCGGTATACCTGTTGCACGGGGCCTGCGTGTTGTTTTTGACTGCCATCACGCTCATTCACTGGGCGGCACCGGAGTCCTTGTTTCGGTCGGTGGTGCTGGCGCGGATCGGCTGCGTAGGGGCCAGTGCGGTCCTGTTGGTGACCGAGCTACCCGCCATCGGCGAGGTGTACGCTCAGGTGGGGGTGTTGTCGTCCCTCATCCTGGTGGAATACCTGATCTACCGAAGCCAGGGCGTGACACCCGAGCAGGAAGAAAAGCAGATGACGGAGGCCGCCTAGATGAGGTTAGGATACTCGTCTTCCGGAGGCTTAGGTACGGGGTGCAGCATGGGTAGGTCTACCACCTTGGCCTCCTTAGGCCCCACGGTGATGAAGCGCATGAAGCCTCCGTGGCACTCGGCGATGTGCCGGGCGAAGGTGCGAAAGTTGTGGTAGTACAGATAGCCGTAGGGTTCGCGTAGCTTAGCGAGGATGGCGTTGAGTTTACTGAGCTCCCCGACGATGTACTCTTCGCGCTCCGCGACCCCATTCTGCATGCCGTTAAAGAGTTGCTGGATGCGGGCGGTGAGCCCCGCGTCAATGTGCTCGTAGTAGGCGTTGAGGCGTCCGCGGTTGTTGTAGCTGCGGATGTCGGCCAGGCGCTGGGCTTCGGAGAGTTCTACCTCGTCGAGCACGTTGTCGGCGGCTCCCACCAGAATGGTGATCAGGGGAATGGCGTCGAACATTAGTTGCTGTTCCTGCTCGGTGAGGGTGTTAAATTCTCTCAGCATTACTTTCTACTTTGAGCCGACAAACATACAGCCTACCGGCAAAGCCCATGCAGCAAACACTCCTTTTTTTGATGGCGGTGGCCGCCGGAGCGATGCTGGCCATCCAGGCGGGCCTCAACAGCGGACTCGGGCGGGCGGTCAAAAGCCCCGTCTACGGGGCCTTTCTTTCCTTCGTGGCCGGGGGGGTGGCCCTGCTGGCGTACTGCCTGGTCACGCGGGTGCCGATGGGCAACATTCGCAGAGGGTTCGACCTGCCGTGGTACTACTGGATGGGGGGCGTGCTGGGAGCCTTTTACGTTTTTGCCATCATCGTTTTGGCCCCCCGGCTGGGCGTGGCGCTGACCATCGGACTTACCGTAGCCGGGCAGATGGTGTTCAGTCTGCTCATCGATCACTACGGTCTGATGGGCATCCCGGTGCATCCCACGAATTGGCTGCGGGTGCTGGGTATTCTGCTCATCATCGGCGGCGTCGTCATCCTACGTACCAACTAAACGATGCTTTGCCCAACGCGGCCGGAGCCGTACCTTCACCGCCCGCTAACGAACGTACATGGGTTGGTTTAAACGACTAAAGGACGGTATCCAAACGGCCACGCGCAATAAGAAGGAAGCCCCCGAGGGCCTCTGGTACCAGTGTCCCCGCTGCGGGGAAACCTCCACCCGCAAGGAGCTCAGGGAAAACACCTACAAGTGCCCTAACTGCAACTACCACGAGCGCATCGGTAGTGAGGAGTATTTCTCGCTGATCTTCGACGGTAGCTTTGAGGAGTACGAGTCGGACATGGAGGCCGTCGACGTGCTCCAGTTCAAGGACCTCAAGTCCTATAAGGACCGCCTGAAAGCCGCCAAGAAAAAGACCGGCCTTTCGGACGCCATCCGCGTGGCCCGCGGCAAGCTCAACCGCCGCCCCCTACTCATCGCGGCCATGGATTTTTCCTTCATCGGCGGCAGTATGGGCAGCGTGGTCGGTGAAAAGATCGCCTTTGCCATTGACGAGGCCCGCAAGACGCGCACCCCCCTACTCATTGTTTCGAAGTCGGGAGGTGCTCGTATGATGGAGGCCGCCTTTAGCCTCATGCAGATGGCCAAAACCAGCGTCAAACTGAGCCAGCTGGCTAAGGCCGGCGTACCCTACTTCAGTCTCATGACCGACCCTACCACCGGGGGCGTCACGGCCAGCTACGCCATGCTCGGCGACATCAACCTAGCGGAGCCTGAGGCCCTCATCGCGTTTGCCGGACCCCGCGTCGTGAAGGAGACGATCAAAAAGGAACTGCCGGAAGGCTTCCAGACCTCGGAGTTTCTCCTCGAGCACGGTTTCCTCGACTTCATCGTCGATCGCGCGGAGCTCAAAGAGCGCATGAGCGATCTGCTACACCTGTTCGAGTCTGCCCAGCGGCCGGCTTAGCTCCCCCTCCCGCAGCAGATCCCGCACCGTGCGCGCCAGGAGTACGCCGAGGCGAAGCCAGCTCACCGGTGTGGTGATCAGCGAGATACCCCGGATCAATCGGCTTACGAGCCCGATGAAGTACCGGGCTCCCTGCTGCATCCGTCGCAGCTGAGTGGAGTGCGCCCGTACGTCGTCACCCGTTGCCCGGCGATCCACGAAGGCGACCGTATCGAAGTCCAGGGCAAAGCGGGTAAGTACAACCGGCCGCTCCCCTACCCCCTTGCCCCCCAGCGTCACGAAGGGTCGACCCAGCAAATAGTGCCCGAAGTACCGAAAGCCCGCCACCAAAAGCCCCGTGCCCTCCTGGATCCGTTTGACCACCGCCTTAACGAAATCGAATACCGCGCCCAGTAGTACGCGTATGCCGCCGGCCAGCCAGCCCAGCACCCGCCCTACCGCCCGTGCGGCTCCCCGAATCAAGCCCCGTAGACCATAGTAGACCCGGCGGTGGGGATGGCGGTGCGGGTTGCCGTAGGCTGCACCAAGCTCCAGCTCTTGATCGTTAAATTCGGCGTCGAGCCGGTCAGCCCACCCCGCCTTTTCGATTTCGCCCCACAACCGATCCTCCTCTTCCTCCACCTCTAGGCTACTCGGCGGAGCGTAAGCATCTAGCAATTTACCCACTAACCGCAGGTCCACCAGCACCTCGCGGTCCACAATCTGCACTACGCGGTCAAGCTGTCGCTTACGAAGTACCGGTCGCTCGGTGTCGCGCTCCTGATCCACCAGGGCAAGCACCGCCCGGTGACTTAGCAAACCAAAAGCCCCGTCTAACACCCCGGTGTAAAAGCCGGCCCGCCAGAGGCCTAGCTGTAGCAGCCGGATCCCGAGGCGGTTGCTACCCGTGTCGGCGTGCCATTCACCGCGCTCGAGACGACGCGCCGCCCGGCGCTGGTCTGAGGCGACGACCCGGAGTCGCTGTGACGGGCCATCATCCACTATTTCGTACAGCAGGTAGTATCCACCACCCGCCTCGGGCAGGAAGCGGTTCTGTGCACGGTACAGTCGAAATAACTCCTCGCTGTCCAGCAGCAGGCGCTGCAAACTAGGGTGTAGCTGGCTAGCATCCCGTTCCGGTAGCAGCTCGCGGAGCCCACCCCGTAGCGAATTGTCCAGACTGTAGAGGAGCGGCAGCAGGCCCCGATCGAAGTACACCTTGCGCCGGCCCGTGCGCCCGCCGACGTAATCATGGAAATACACCCGCATCCGGAAGGCTAAGGACCGACCGTAGGCCGTGCGGTCGCCTATCCGGTAGGTCGAGTCGGGAGAGAGGTCACCGTCAAAGGAGGTGTAAAGCCCGAGCCGGTACACAACCTCCGTAAGGTGTTCCTGTAACCACTGCCTAGCGAGCTTGCCTCCCGCATCGGGGGGGAAGGGCGGTACTAGGGTACGCCGCCAGTACGGGTCTTCCCGGTAGAAGGTACCTACCGCTACCGTCAGGGTGTTAAGCTGTCCGAGGCTCGGCTTCCGATCCGCCGCCCGCAGTAGGTGCCAGCGCCGAAAAAAGTCTAGGCTCAGATAACCGAGGTCAGTTAGGTGCTGCACCAACTCGTGGTACTGCCCCCGGCGATTGCGCGTCGTTGGCCCGCCGCCCAGAAAGGTTTGACCGGTAGTAACGCCGAGCGACATCGCGTAGCGACGGGGCATCTCCACGGTCACCGCACTAACCACTGAGTCCACCACCGGCTCGGTGAGGTCCAGCATCTGTAGGCGCCGGCAACTGGCGATGAAGTCAGCCGGGGCCATGGTGCTACGCCTTGCTACCGAGCAGCAGCTTGGCGATGCCATCGGCCATGGCCGCCCGGGCGATCCCCGCTGCTTTGACGGTCTCGTTGTGAAACTCCAGGTAGACGGCCTCCTCCGGAGAGAGGTTCTCCTTGACGAAGGTGACCGTATCCCGGTCTAGGGAAACATGGGTGGCAGCCAGGGCTGCGATTTCGGAGTCTTTCTTGAGGATGCGCCCCTCCAACTGCCGCATGATGCGGCTAAATTTGAGGGGTTTGCTATCGTCATCGTCGCTGCCGCCCTCGAGGGCACTGACCTGTACGGTGAGGTTGCCGGTCAGGGTGACCACGTCCAGACTGGTCATGTCATTGATAAAGTCGCCAAAGGTTTTGTTTTCGGCCATGGGAATAGGATGTATAGTGGGGTGAGTAAGGTTTTATAACATACCGTCCTGTAAAAAGGGAAGTTGTGCGAGACTTAATCCCGGGACTCGTTCGAGCAGCTTACTGTGCAGCAGGGTGTAGCGAAAAGTGGGCTTTTCACCACCCAGATCCGGCGGCGTGTAGCAGAGCAAGAGATCGCTAAGTACGGTATAGGCCCCCATGGTAAGTCGCGGACCATCCGGCTGCCGGCGTTGTCCACGCTCGCCGTCGTTGCGGGCCGTATACGCGCTACAATCTATCCATTCACCGAGGTCGTTGCAGTAGGAGCTCCCACTGATCACCTGGCAACCCGCGCTCCAGTTGCTCAGGCCCAGTCCATTCCAGTGGATATTGATGGTCGGGTTGGGCCGGGGGTCGATGCCGTCGAACAGGTTATCGTCCGTCAGCGCATTGTGGCCGTGCACATCGCGCGCTACGATCACGCCCTTGGTGGCGGGTCGGGCGGCTTTGTAGATCCGTTGCCTGCGCCCGGGACCGATATTGTGCCAGTTGAAACGGAAGCGGTGCTGCCCCTCGATCAGGTAGGCCTCGCGGCGGCTGGCCGGGTTGGCGTCCACCGACCCACGGAAATAATAGGTGCGCCCGTCCAGCAGCAGGACGAACAGGTCGTCCGGGTCCCTCCGATCTGCAGCCCTCAGCGGCTGTTGGTCGTGCACTCGCAGTCCGATCAGCTGAGGCTCATCTGCCTCGAAGGACCAGTCGTCCGGCAGTAAGGTATCCCCCCGCTCTGAGAGTGTTGACACCACCCGGAGTTGATGACCCGGCGCCGCCCGATAGCGGGTCACGATACGGGCCAACCAGTCCATCCAGCGGTTGTAATCTGCGGTGGTGCCCACCGGCTCGCCCCAGCGACACCGTAGCCCCGCCCTCCGCCACCGCGCGATGTGCGACTCGGTGAGGGGTCCGACCATTCCGTCCGGCCAGAGCGACGCACCGTCGGGTGGATAGTGACCCTGCTCGGTAGTTCGTACATATTCCTGAAACAGCCGTACCGCCGCCTGCGTCACGTAGCCAAACACCCCGTCGTGGGTAGCGTGAGGCATAAAACCGGCCTGCTGTAGGAACTCCGTCAGCGCGGCAATTCGCCGGCCGGGTACGGCTTCCCAGGAGCACCATTGATTACGGCTGTCGTCGCGAAAGCGGTATTCTCCATCGGCAAAGCCCGTCGGATGGTGGTACACATCCAGATATTCTCGCTGCTGCGCCGTGTCAAATTCCAGGTGCTCGTCCACTCGCCCCAGTAGGAGTGCCATCATACTAACCGTCCGCTTTGCTGAATGTAACGGTTTCCAGCCCCGGCCATTGCATGTTAAGACCCTCCAGCTCGCGGAGTACGATTTCGGTCATGACGTAGTCGCGGTACCAGCGCTGGTCGACCGGCACGATGTGCCAGGGCAGCTCACTACGGGCCATCACATCCTCGTAGGCGGCACGGTATTCGCTCCAGTGCTCGCGCTCCTTCCAGTCGCCGTCGTTGTGCTTGTAGTACTTATCGGGCTCCTCCAGCCGTTCGCGGAGTTGCTCCTCCTGCTCCTCGTAGCTCAGATGGAGGTAGAACTTGAGGATCAAGGTGTTATTATCATTTTGCAAGAGGCGCTCAAAGGCGTTAATGCTATCAATTCGTTGGTCGACCTGCCGCTCGGTGATCCAGCTGTGTACCCGCTGGACGAGCACGTCTTCGTAGTGACTTCGATTAAAGATCACCATCTCTCCCTTGGCCGGCACCTCCTTGTGGATACGCCACAGAAAGTCGTGATCGAACTCCTCCTCCGTAGGTTTTTTCCAGCCCACGGCCCGCAGTCCGAACGGGGAGCAGGACCCAAAGACATGCTCCATAGCTCCATTCTTGCCACTCGCATCCATGCCCTGCAGGATGATCAGTACGGCGTGTTCGCCCTCGGCCACCAACTGTTCGTGTAATTCCGCAATCCGATCGGCACGCTCTTTGCTGATTTCCTTAGCCTCGTCCTTGTCCAGCTCCTCGGGGGCACGGGTAGAAATCTTACTCAGGTCGATCTTTGTCATTTCATACAGGGTTTAGGGGGCGGGGCCGCAGGTGCAGGCGAAATTACCAGAAGAATCCTACCAGGATGAAGGTGATGATCAGCAGCGCCAGGGCCTGGAAGCGGTAGTTTTTGTACCACACCACGCTACGCAACTCCGCGGTCTCGGCGGCGATGATGCCATCGTTCCAAGTGTAGTGTTCCACCTTTTCCAGCGGCGGCGGGGCGGTAGCCAGGCTGATGACGATGTTCAGCACGGCGCACGCAGCAAACAGGAAAAAAGTGCGGTGGAGAAAGTGCATTTCCAGGAAGGCATTGCTTTCCATTGACCCCCGGGCTACCAGCACCGACATGATCACATAAAGAATTGAAACCGCCGCACCGAAGAGCAGGCTATAGAATGCGCCGTCCCCGTTCGCCCGCCGGTAGAACATACCTACGATAAAGGCCGCTGCTACGGGAGGAGCGATAAAGCTGAGCACGATCTGCAGATACTCCCAGAGCGAAGCGGCCTTCTCAATCTGCGGCGCCCACAGACAGGCCAGGACCACCAGCACCAGGGTAGAGATCTGACCGATGCGTACCAACTGCTTACTGGTCAGATCGGGCCGGAGCTTGATGGCAAAGTCCATCGTGATCAGGGTCGAGGCCGAGTTGAACGTAGCGCTTACGGATGACATCATGGCGGCCAGCAGTCCGGCCAGTACCAGGCCGAGCACGCCCTGGGGGAGCAGGGTGAATAGCAGCAGCGGGTAGGTGGCGTTGGGGCAGTCCACCAGGTTTTGACACACCCCACCGTCGGGTAGCTGATAGTTCAGGCTCGGAATATCAAAATCGCGAAACAGCAGTATCGCCAGGGTACCAGGTAACACCATGATGAACAGCACGGGTAGTTTAAGTAGGCCGGCGAAGAGTGCCCCCCAGCGACCGTGGTCGAGGTCCTTGGCCCCCAGTACCCGCTGCACCATGAACTGGTTGTTGGCCCAAAAGTAGAACCCCAGAATGGGGGCTCCGAGCAGTAGGCCCGTCCAGGGCATGAAGCGGTCGTTGGCGGGGCGCACCAGGCTCAGGATCTCTTCGGCGTTCTGGGGGCTGTAGTAGGTGGATTCGTATACCCGTTCCGAGAGCGGTATCGTAGTGGTGGCCATCCCCTCCACGAGGCCCGAGGCGTCGGCGTCGATGTTATTGATGTTGGGCAATTCACCGGCCGCACCGAGGGCATTGAGTTGGGCGATCATCTCATCCCAGCCCCCCACCTGGTCGAAGGCGTAGTAGGTGATGAGGCAGCTTCCGATAATGAGTAGGATGGCCTGAATCACCTCGGTCTGGATGACCGAATTGAGTCCACCGGGCACCGTATAGGCCGCCGCGGCCAGGGCCAGGATCGACACGATGGCAAAGGTGGAAAGCCCCGGAAAGAGTAGTTTGAGCACCACCGTGCCCACGTAGAGCCCCGCCGCGGTGTCGATCAGTACATTGCCTACGATGGTCACGAAGCTGAAGTAGTAGCGGGAGCGTGCATCGTAGCGACGCTCCAGGAACTCCGGCATGGTGTACACCCTGGAGCGCAGGTAGAACGGCAGGAAGAAAATGGCGAAGAAGACCAGCACCACTGAGGCCAGCCACTCGTAGTTGAATACCTGAGTATTCGTCTTGGCGGCATCGCCGGCCAGTCCCACCAGCGTAGAACTGGATATGTTAGCCGCAAAGAGGGAGATGCCCACGATGGGCCAGGTCATGTTACGCCCGGCCAGGAAGTATTCCTCCGAGCTCTGGGCCTTGGCGGAGTAGAGTCCGTAGCCGATGATAAACACGGCGTACACCGCCATGACGATAATGTCGACGGTGGACAGGGCGAATGAATTCATGAAGCGACTTTAAGCAGGCAGGTGAGTGGCCGTAAATGAACGGGCCGTAAGTATACGGAAAAGTGGCGCTACGGCTACCGTCACTACCTCACCACCGGCCCTGCACCGGCGCGCCGCCGCCCGCCTGTTCGCTAAAGATTTTGCCCTACTTTCGTGGCCATGACCATTCGTCCGTTTCTCCTGCTCCTGCCCCTGCTAGTTTGCTGCGTGCCCCGGCCCGCCGTGCCACCCGCCCCGGTGGATGAGCTACGCGTGGAGATGACCTCGCCGGCCAAGGCCAGAAAACTCTTCGGAAATGAGCCGGTGTTCGAAGTGCTGCTGGAAGGATTGGAGTGGTCGGAAGGCCCCCTCGTACTGCCCGACGGACGGGTGCTCTGCTCCGATGTACCGCGCAACCACGTCCTACAGTGGTCGGCTGCCGGCGATGGGATCTTCCTGACTAACTCGGGCGATGCCGCCGATGACTACAGCCGCGAACCCGGTAGCAATGGCCTGGCCCTGAATGCCACCGGGGAGCTACTGCTCTGCCAGCACGGCAGCCGACGGATAGCCCGTATGGAAGCCCCGCTAGACGCCCCGGCCGCCAACTATGTAAGCGTGGCCGACCGCTACCGGGGCAAGCGTTTCAATAGCCCGAATGATCTGGTAGTAGCCACCGACGGGAGCATATTATTTACCGACCCGCCCTACGGACTGCCGGAGAACGGGGAGCGGGAGTTGGACTTCTGTGGCGTATACCGGGTAGACCCGCGTGGCACGGTGACGCTACTGACGAAGGACTACAGCCGGCCGAACGGCATCGGGCTAAGTCCGGACGGGAAAACCCTCTACCTCGGCAATTCCGACGGCCAGCGCGCGGTGGTGACCGCCACTCCGATCCTGGATAGCGCCTTTACCCTGGGCGAGCCGCGGGTGTTACTGGACGGTACTGCGCTGGTGGGAGAGCTACCCGGGCTTCCGGACGGACTGGCGGTTTCCCGTAGGGGTCGCATCTTTGCCACCGGTCCGGGCGGTGTGTGGGTGATGGAGCCCGACGGTAGGCTTATTGCCAGAGTACGCAGTCCCGCTCCGGTATCCAACGTTGCTCTGTCACCAGCCGAGGACTGGCTGTACCTGACGAACGACGACCGCCTGGTCCGTGTAAAAATGAACCTACCATGATTGAGTTGAACGATACGGACCTGCAGGAGGCGGCCACGGCCATCCGCCGCGGCATGGAGGTGTACGTGCACCGCGCACACGGTCGCATGCTCATCGCCGACGACCCGGAGCGCAACGTGCGGGCCGACCCCGAGGTCTTCGAAGCGGTGATGCAGGACGTGAGTACCGATCCGGATGCCTACGTGCACATCGAGCGGATGACTGCCCCGGAGGCCCTCAAGATCATGGCCGCCTTTACCGACCGGGTACGTAACCAGGAGCTGTGGCAGGCGCTGACCTATGCGCTGAAGCGACCGAATCCCTTCCAGAACTTCAAGGCGGAGCTCAGTCGGTTTCCGAAAAACTACGAGCGGTGGCGGGAGTTTCGCCAGGAGAAGTATACGGCCTACGTGCGGGCGAAGCTGGTCGAAGAGCAGTCCTAGCGCGTGGCTAACCAAGTGAGACGCATGCGGCGGACGGCCATCGACGTAGCGCGGTGGGACGCCGCCGTACTTCGGGATGCCACTCCCCTGCCCTACGGACTCCACTGGTGGCTGGATGCGGCTACCAATCACCGGTGGGATGGTCTGGTGCTGGACGATTACCGGGTGGTGCTGCCTCTACCGACCATGAAGCGATTTTGGATGTTACCGGCGGCCATTCGCCCCCCCTACACCCAGCAGCTCGGTCCCTACGGTGATGTGGTACCGGGAGATGCGGCCGACCTGCTCCAGGCAGTGCCGCGCACCTTTCAAACCGCACTGACCTTTGCCCCCACGCTCAACCCGGCAGAAATACCGCCACGGTACCACTACCGGCGTAGGATAAACTATGTGGTAGATTTATCTCCTCCCTTCAGTGTGGTTCGCAAGCGGTTTCCACGCACGCTGCAGGCCTACCTGCGGAAATCGATCAACGACACCTTGGAGGTCATGCCGACCGATCCGTTCGTAGCGCTGTGCCTGGAGCGACTCGGTGACCGCAAGGGCATCAAGGCCAGGCACTTTGAGTACCTGCGGCAAATTATCGATGCTGCCGTAGCGCAGGAGCTAGGTGCATGCTACCAACTGCGCGAGGAGGGTGAGCTGCTGGCGGCCGGCTTTTTTCCTACGTTACATCACCGTACGATCAACATAGCACCCGTTTCAACCGCCCGGGGACTTAAACGGCGGGGCATGAGTAGGCTGCTGGCGTTAATTATGGAGCGAGAGAGTGGCGTGCCCGGCGCGGTATTTGACTTTGAGGGTTCCGAGCTGCCGGGGGTACGGGAGTACTTCGCCAAATTCGGAGGGCAGGATGAGGGGTACTACCTACTGGAGAACATGCTGTTCGGACTGATGCGGTAAAACTGAGTAATTGATGAGCCGTTAGTACGCTAAAGCGTATCCTCCGTTATGCCAGAACTGCCCGAAGTTCACAACTTTAAGCTCTACTTCGATGCCGCCGCCACCGGTCAAACCATTACCGGGGTGCGGGTACACGACGACTACATCATCCGCAATATGCCGGGGCCGGCCTTCGCCGATGCCCTGAATGGCCGGCAGATCGTCGATAGCCTCCGTCGCGGCAAATACCTTTTTGCCAATCTTGACAACGGCCACGCCCTGTTGCTACACTTCGGCATGACGGGTGATCTCAACCTCTACCAGGACGAGGTAGATCGCCACAAATTCGAGCGCTTCGCCCTATACTTCGCCGATGGGAACATTTTGGGTTTTGATGACCCCCGCAAGTTTGCCCGCATCCTCTACCTGGATGATCGCGATGACTACATCGCCGAAATCAAGCTCGGCCCCGATGCCCTGGATATCACCCTCGACGAGTGGCTCGATACGGTGCGCGGTCGCAAAACCACCATTAAGGGCGTGTTACTCAATCAGAGCATCCTGGCCGGAGTAGGCAACCTCTACGCCGACGAAATTTGCTACCGCACCCGCATCCACCCCGCCGCGCGGGTCAACGAGCTCACGGACGTGCAGCTCACTGCGCTGCACGCCGAGACGGTAGCCGTGATGACCTACGGTACTGAAAACGCCCCCTACTACAAGGATTACCCCGAAGACTGGTTCTGGCACGTGTGGCGCGAGGAGGGAAAGACCGGTCCACAGGGCATCGGTGAGGTGAAGGTGACTAAGGTGGCAGGGCGGACTACGTATTACGTGGAGGGGTGGCAGAAGTAGCCTACATCCGCTCTGGCATCTCTATCCCCAGTAGGCCCATTCCATGTTTCAGCACATTGCCTACGGCCCGGCAGAGGCTTAGCCGGAAGGCCACCGCTGCCGGCGTATCGGCATTCAGGATACTCACGTCGTGCCAGAACTTATGCAGTGCTTTGGCCAGTTCGTAGCAGTACATGGCGACCACCGAGGGATCGTAGTTCGCCGCTGCATCCTGTACCAGGCCGGGATAGGCGTACAGCTGACTGATCAGCTCGCGCTCCGTAGGTTCCAACTCCGAATAGTCTGCCGCCGCCCCGAGCTGTGGCGTACCGGCCTTGCGCCAAACGGCCCGGGTACGCACGTAGGCATTCTGTACGTAGGGGCCGGTCTGCCCCTGTAGATCGACACTCTCCTTCGGGTCAAAGATCATGCGCTTCTGGGGCCCTACCTTGATGATCTGAAACTTGAGGGCGGCCATACCGATCTTACGAATGATTTCGCGGCGCTCGTCTTCCGACAGCTCGCTGGTGGCATCGCGTTCCAGGCTGGAGTTGTAGGCCTCCTGGATCACCTCGTCCATGAGGTCGTCGGCGTCCACTACGGTGCCCTCGCGACTCTTCATCTTGCCGGTGGGCAGATCGACCATGCCGTAACTTAGGTGGTACAATCCGTCGGCGTAGGGCTCCCCCAGACGCCGGAGGATTTCGAAGAGCACCTGGAAGTGGTAGTTCTGCTCGTCCCCTACGGTGTAGACCATGCGCTTGGCCCCGAAGTCGTCGTAGCGTAGGCGGGCCGTGCCCAGGTCCTGGGTGATGTAGAGACTGGTGCCGTCGCTGCGTAGGATGGCCTTCTGATCGAGCTTGGCGTCGGTGAGGTCTACGAAGACCGAACCGTCCTCCTTTTTGTAGAACACGCCTTTTTCCAGCCCGGCCTCAGCCATGTCCTTGCCCAGGAGGTAGGTATCCGATTCGTAATAGAGCTTGTCGAAGCTGACGCCGAGACGGCGGTAGGTCTCTTCAAAACCCTCGTACACCCATCCGTTCATCTTCTTCCACAGCGCAACCACGTCGGGCTCACCTTCTTCCCAGGCACGCAGCATTTCCTTGGCCGCCCGGCCTAGCTCACTGTATTCGTTGAAGTAGGTGTTCTGGTACTCCTTCCAGTAGGCTTTGCTACCCATCCCCTCCTTTCCCCCACTTTTCGTGAATTGCTCCTCCTGCCAAGCGGTATACTCCTTCTGGAACTCTTCCTCAAAGCGCACGTAGAACTTGCCCACGAAGTGATCGGGCTTCATGCCCGCCTGCGTAGGGGTTTTGCCCTCCCCGTAGCGTTGCCAGGCGAGCATAGATTTACAGATGGCGATACCGCGGTCGTTGATGATCTGCACCCGCTTGACGTCATAACCCGCCGCATCTAACAATTGACTGGTCGACCAGCCGAGGAGGATGTTGCGGACGTGCCCAAGGTGTAGGGGTTTATTAGTATTGGGGCTGCTAAATTCGACGACTACCCGCTCCTCGGTGCGGGGGGCTCGGCCGAAGTTCTCTTCCTGGGCTTGCTGGAGTAAAAAATCAATCCAGTAGCGATCGGCGATGACGAGGTTCAAGAAGCCCTTGATGACGTTGAAATCGGCGACCTCGTCGAGCTGTCCCTTCAGGTACTCCCCCAATTCTTGACCGATCTCCTCCGGCTTTTTGCGCGCCAGGCGGGTCAGGGGAAAGGTCACTACCGTGAACTCTCCGGCGAATTCCTTGCGCGTGGACTGTAGGGTGACGTCCACCGCGTCTGCGTCGAGCTGGTAAAGGGTTTGTAGTCCGGAACGGACACCCGCGGTCAGGAGGTCGGGGAGTTGCTGCATCATAAGGGCGGCAAAGATAGCCAACTCCCTACGGCCCAAACGGCCCGCAGCCGGCTTAAACGACCTCGGCCGGTGCAAGGCTTGCACGCAGCTGTTCCAACGCCTGCCCGGCTACGAGCCGAACTTTGCGGGAAGCATCCCCAGCCGCCGCATAGTGAGCCAGTAGGGGCAGGTACTGTGGGTCACCAAGGGTGGAGATAAGCCGTAATGCAGCGACCTTCAGCGCCGTATCCCGACCCCGCAGGGTACGGCGGAGGCTCTTAAATTCCTGACGGCGCAGCTTAGCCATATTGTCGTCCGGGCTGGGGAAGGTTCGATCCTGCTCGGCGAGCTGCCGCTGCCGGCGGTCGAGCAGGGGAATGATGAGGCGCTTGAGGGAAAGTTCAAGCAGGTTATCCAGGAACTCAATTCCACTCACCTGAGTCGCTACCTGATCACTCTGGAGGGCCAGGTGCACGGGAATAATATCAGCCGGCGGGTAGCGTAGCCCGAGTAGGCGGAAAAGTCGGTTGAAGGTTCCGGACATACGCTGTCGCAGCAGACCGGTATAGGACTCGCGGTAGGTGAGCTCCTCGTCGGACTGTGCAACGTGCAACAACGTATACTGCACACTGAGCTGCTGTTGTTGGCTGTCGTACACCCGTGCCTCGGCCACAATGTTGCGGTACACCCACTTGGGGGACACGCCGAGTCTGGGAAAGTCCCTCCGCAGGGCATTCAGGGCCCGCAGCACCTCCATGCGCAGGGGTAGATCGTGGGGGAAGTGCCGCTCGAGCAGGGAAAGGAGCAGTTCTACGGTCTGCTGCCGATCGATCTTTTCTAGCACCGAGGGCAGTCTACGTACCTCGCCCAGGGAAAGCTCCCCCGAGCGGATAAGCCCCGGGATCGTCGTCAGCAGTCCGCCCTGGTACTGCACCAGCGCATTGATCACCAGCGGACGCAACCTGGGCTCCACAATCAGGTGTAGCAGGGGTACGATCAGCTCCTCGTGTAGGCTCTCGCCGGCGGCTAGCACTGCATAGCGCAGGATATGTTCTTCCTCCCGGAGCAGACAGCGCTGAATGAAAGCCCGCCCCGTGGCCGTATTCGATCTGCCGGCGGCTTTGAGCAGGTGTAAATACCAGGCGCTACGCGCATCGGTGGGCAGCTCCGCCAGTTGCCGAATCCGCCTGCGTAAGCGCTTATCTACCTTCCACGCCCGCCGGGCGTACTCATTGTGGGCCGTCTCGGAGGCCAGGCTCACGAGCGCCGCGCCGGCCGTCGCGATGTCCTCGCTCGCTAGCAGGGGCTCCAGCACCTCGCGGCCTACCGCCTCGGGGCGACTAAACAGGTAGTCATAGGCCGCCGCACGTACCTGCAGTTCCGGATCATTCAACAGGGGGATTACCTCTTCCAGCAGCTCCGCCCCGGGCTGCAGGTAGAGGCTGCGCAGGGCCCGGGAGCGGACGCTCGCCGACGGGTGGGTAAGGAGTTTACGCACGGGCTCGTGAAAGGTGTCATCGGCTAGATCGTCCGCCCGTTCCAGTACGTAGAGCAACTGCTTTTCGTGGGTACTCATCTGTCCTTCCTCCAGTACCTGTAGAAAACTGGCCATCACCTTGCGGTGGTGACTCTTCAGCCGGTTACGGTGTTCCTTTGGCTTAAGGTGGGAGAGCTGGGCGCGGAAGGCCTCGATATACTCCTCGCGGATCAGCACCACACTGATCAACCAGCCCACTACCAGCAGCAGCACGCACCAGCTGATCGCGGGGGCTGAAATGCCTAGAACCTGGGTAAGCGCAATGAGGAGTATCCCACCGAGCCCACCGGCCAGACTATCGACAAAAACGTCGATGTAGGTTTTTACTTTCTTCTTCGTGTCCTCGTCCAACGGCAGGAACAGCATTTCCACACTAGCCCGACTTAGACTCTGCTTTAGGCTCCCGTCGACAGACCGGCTGAGGGTGGCGGCATTCAATCCCGGCACGAAGAGCATCACGATGGCGCCGATGCCCAGGCCGATCGGCAAGAACAACAGCGCGCCACTCACCCCCAGACCTTGCACCACGCGGTGGGTAAGCACCAACTGGATCACCAGCGCCACGATGTTAAAGGTCGAGTACCAGAACCCGAAAAAGGCCGCCAGCCGATCCTGATCGCCGTAACGTTCGGCCGCCAGCACACTGAATTGGTAGTCTACCAGCTTAGCCGCCGTCACGCTCAGCGCCACGATACCACATAGCAGCAGCAGGTGCTTGCTCTCCAGAATGAGCCGGTGGGGCGCCTCATAGGCAGCACTCACCTTCTTTTTCCGCGCTACCACGCTCTGTTTACGCGCTACGTACCGTCGCCAGATCACCGCCGTAAGCACCAGGCAGGGCACCAGCAGGGCTGCGGCCAGTAAAATCAGATTGCGCGTTCCAATCTCGCGCGCCAGTAGGGTAGTCAGGTAGCCCCCGGTTATCCCCCCCGCGATAGCCCCCGCGCCGATCAGTCCGAACAGCCGCTTGGCCTGCCGTACGTCAAACACAAAGCTCGCCATCATCCAAAACTGCGAGGCCGCCAGTACCCCAAACAGGGCCGTCCACAGGTAGAGCACCGCAGCCACCGTGGGCCGTGCTAGGGGTAGACGAATGAAACTCGCGCAGCCCAGTAACACCAGTAAGCAGACGACCAGCGATATAACGCTGACCCTCAGTAAACTGTACCGCCTGAGCGCAGCAGCGTATCCGGTGCTCACGATGGCCGCCAGCACCGCCGTGGCCAGAAACATATATGGCAGTCCTACCGCCCCGTACTCCGAGAGAAAAAGCGCGCTAGCCGTGGGCTTGATGATCAGCAGCGCACAGATGATCAGGAACACCAGCAACTGGAGCAGCACGACCGCCCCCCACTCCCCCGGGCGGGCACGAAACACTCTACTCAAAACCTGCTGCATACCGATGTGTTACCTTCCTATTACCCTAACGATAATCCCCCCACAAATGTCTACTTCTCCGAAATTTGGTGAGGCCCTCGCCGAAATTACCAATACCTCGCGCCTAGAAACCATCATCCTGGGCGGCGGCTGCTTCTGGTGCGTCGAGGCCGTTTTCCTGGACATCCAGGGCGTCGAGCGCGTCATCAGTGGCTACGCCGGTGGCACCGCCGCCACGGCAAATTACGAAGCCGTCTGTAGCAAGCGCACCGATCATGTGGAGGTTATCCTGGTGGAATTCGATCCTCAGGTCATCACCCGCGCTGAGATCCTCGAGATCTTTTTCGCCGCCCACGACCCCACCACTCCCAATCGCCAGGGCAACGACACCGGCCCCCAGTACCGCAGCGCCATCTTCTATACGGATGAGGCCCAAAAGCAGGCCGCCGAGGAGGCCATCAGGCAGGCCACGGAGCTCTACGGCAAACCGGCCGTCACCGAGCTCATCCCCTTCCACACCTTCTACCCCGCCGAAGACTACCACCAAAACTACTACAACAAGGTCGGCGACCGCAACAGCTACTGTAGCTTTGTGATCACGCCCAAGGTGAGCAAGATCCGTAAGAAGTACGCCCACCGCCTCAAGTCCCGTGCATGAACACCTGCCTACCGCGTCTTGTACTGCTGTTTTTTACCTGCCCCATCTTCCTCGGGGCCCAATCTCCCTCCACTTCCATGGACACCACCTCCTATAGTCTCGGCATCGTACTGAGCCAGAACCTGAAAAGTCAGGGATTCGACAGCATCGACGCCAGCAGCCTGGCCAAGGGGTTTGAAGAAGGCTTCGCCGGCACGGCCAACATCACCCCCGAGCAGGCCAATCAGTACATCCAGCAGTACTTGCAAAAAGCAGCCGCGGCCGCCGGTGCAAGCGCCCGGAAGGAGGGCGAGGACTTCTTAGCACAAAATGCCAAACGCCCCGAGGTGCAGGTCACCGACTCGGGCCTCCAGTACGAAGTCCTACAGGAAGGAAGCGGAGCCAGCCCCTCGGCTACCGAGACGGTCCGCGTACACTACCACGGTACCCTCATCGACGGCACGGTCTTTGACAGCTCGGTAGACCGCGGCGAGACCATTGAATTTCCCCTGAACCGGGTCATCTCCGGTTGGACGGAGGGTCTGCAGTTGATGAAGGAGGGCGCCAAGTACCGCTTCTACATTCCCTACGACCTGGCCTACGGCCCGCAGGGATCACCCCCGACTATCCCCCCCTACGCGGCGCTCATTTTCGATGTTGAGCTATTCGAGGTTAAATGATCGAGGCCACCGGCTCGGCGGTCTCTGCCGCGGGAGCGATATGAAACAGCTGCTGAAGCAGCTGCATGGCCTCATCGGCAGCACCCATGGTGTAGGCGGCCCCCGTCAGGGTAGCGGCGGTGATCAGGAAAGTAATCACGCGGGCCTGACGGCGGCGCTTCCGGTCGTTCTTGAGGGTAATGGAGCTCATCGTTTGGATCAGTTTTGTCGTTATACCAAGGCAACGTTCAATATAGGAAGCCTCATGTGCCTGGGAAAAGACGTAACACAATTTTAAGGGCCGGTGTGCCAGCCGTTTACGGAGCGGTAGCCCATTATGGGGAAACGGTCAGTTCTCATTCATCCCGCCTTTTATGTCCCTGGAAACTACCTACACCACCCTGTCCCGCGAGGTCGCCGCCGCCGATGCCCGACTCATCGCGGTGAGTAAAACGCACCCCGTGGCCCTGATTCAGCAGCTCTACGACCTGGGCCACCGCGACTTTGGAGAAAATCGCGCCGAGGAATTAGCGGAAAAAGCCCCACAGCTACCCGATGATATCCGCTGGCACTTCATCGGGCACCTACAGCGCAATAAAGTCAAGCTGATCACCCCTCTCGTGCACCTGCTCCACTCCGGCGATAGCCTCCGACTGCTGCGCGAGCTCGACCGCAGGGCCGATGATCGCCGCATCGATGTGCTGCTACAATTTCATATTGCACGGGAGGAAAGTAAGTACGGCCTGAGCCGGGACACCGCCCGAGAGCTCCTGGAGGAGATAGGAGTCGACCCCCTACACCACGTTCGGATCACGGGAGTCATGGGTATGGCCACCTATACCGATGACGGGGCGCAGGTGGAGTCGGAGTTCCGCGAGCTCCACGAAATCTTTCGTGAACTAAAGGAGCAGTACTTCGCTGACGACCCGGCATTCACCGAAATCAGTATGGGCATGAGTGGCGATTATGCGATTGCCCTACGGCAGGGTAGCTCGCTGGTTCGGATCGGCTCACTACTCTTCGGAGCGCGCAACAGTTAACCCTGCCCCACCCCACTAGGAGGCGTATAGAGTAGGGGAAAAAATTGCCCTTCCATCTTCTCACCCTCCGCAATAGCCGGCACGCCCTCCAGCAATTGCTCGTTGACGTTCGACCGGGTACCGTCGGCGAACACGTTAAGGACGAAGGCCCGGCGGGAGTGGTCCGACCGGTTGGCGTAGGAGCCATGCACGAGCAGCGGATGGTGGAAGGTGCCGTAGCCCGCCTTCATCTCGATGGCTACCTTATTGTCAAAGGCCCGTTGTTGCGCTGGATCGAGGTGGGCGTACAGCCCCTCCATGTCTCCGGCCAGTGCCGTCTTGTTGAGCAACTTCCAGCGGTGAGAACCCGGGATATACTGGAGGCAGCCATTGGCCTCGGTGGCATCGTCGAGTCCGGTCCAGCAGGTGAGGTGTTGGATGGGACCGGTGCGGGTCCAGTAGCTGTAGTCCTGGTGCCAGGCCACGACGCCACCGTGGTGGGCCGGCTTACAGAACAGCTGGTCGTGCCAAAAGCGCACCGCCTTGTTTCCCAGCAGCTGGGAAGCAGCCACCACGAAGCGCGGATTCCAGAGTACGTCGTGGAAGCCCGGCGTGAGCCGCCAGTGGCCCAGGCTATGGAAGAGCACGGCATCGGAGTCACCGCTTTCGTTGCTGTGGAACTCGTAGAATAACTCATTGCCCGGGTGCTCGGGATCGGCGATCGCGGTAAGCTCGTCGCGCAGTTGTTGGAGCTGTGCCTCTTGCAGCAACTTTACATTACTCAAATAGCCATTTTCTTCGAAAAACTCAACCTGCTCGTCCGGTAGACGGTACCGTTCCCAGGCCTCTTCCGCACTCAGGCGGGGAAACATTCGGCTTACCGGTTCGGCAGCGAAGGATAGATCGCGGTAGGACATGTGGGGCATATGTGGACTGATAAAGATATAAAGCATGCACCGCTACCACCGCCAGGATAGCACCCGCATCTGTTTGTTCCCCTGCGCCAGATCCAGCACTCGCTCTTCCACTACTCCCAACGCCTCCAGCTGCTGATGGGCGGCACTTAAGTACCCCCGTTGAGACACTAGGCAGGTAAACCATTTCACCTGCTCCCGGCAGATACTACTCTCGGCAATCATAGTCCTAAGAAAGCGTGCCTCACCCCCAGGCGTGGTCAGCTCCGCATCGTGACCGGCAAAGGTGAGGCCCCGATCCCGCTTACCGAGCTTGGTCCACTTCGTACGGCCAGCCGTTAGCGCGGTGGGCCGGTCGGTGTGGAACGGCGGATTACACATCGTCAGATCGAAGCGTTCCCCGGGCAGCAGTACGCCGGCAAAAATATGGCCTGCGTCGTTCTGCTGCCGTACCTCTACGCCCCTCAGGCCCGGATTAAACTGTACAATGGCCCGGGCTACTTTAATGCTTTTGGGATTAACATCGGTACCCACAAACCGCCAGCCGTACTCCCGCGTACCCAAGATTGGATAGATTACGCTAGCCCCAGTGCCTATATCCAGCACGCGCTCGGTCCGGGGGGCCAGATCGGCTAGCAGGTGTATATAATCGAGCCGCCCCGGTACCGCCGGGGTGAGGTACCCCCGGGGCAAATCCCAGTGTTCGAGGTCGTAGTCGCGCTTCAGCAGGGTGCGGTTGAGCAGGTACACGGCGCGGGCCTTGGTAAAGTCAAGCGTGGTGTGCCCATCCGGGGCGTTACGCAGGTAGTCAGCCATCTCCGGCTCCAGGTCCAGCAGCGCAGCAAAATCGTGTTTGCCCCCGTACCGGTTCTTAGTGTGCATGAGGTAAAATTACCTTTTGGTAGGCGCACTACCGGATAGTAAGCGGGTTATGCCCCAGCACCCTAGATAACACGAATGAAGATTTATCACTGCGGCAACTGTAGTTACCCCGTATACTTTGAAAATGTCGTCTGCAGCAATTGCGGGTTCTGGCTGGGCTACAACAGCCAGCAAGACCAGATGGTCGCCCTTACCCCCGGCCAGTCCAGCTGGCAACCCTACGGCGATACCACCGCCACCTTCATGTACTGCGGCAACCACGCCTACCAAGCCTGTAACTGGCTCATCCCCCAGGACGATGCCACCGGCCTTTGCGTAGCCTGCGATCTCAATCGCACCGTACCTAATCTAGGCGATCCCGTGCAGCTCAACGAGTGGCAGGAATTAGAGGCAGCCAAGCACCGGCTCGTTTACGCCCTACTCCGTATCGGCCTACCCGTCCAGGACAAAATGACCTACCCGGAGCACGGACTGGCCTTCGATTTCCTAGCCGACCAGCCCGGACAGGACCGCGTCATGACCGGTCACGACGAGGGCCTCATCACCCTCAATGTCGAGGAGGCCGACCCTGCTAAGCGAGAAGCAAACCGCGTGCAACTTCACGAAAAGTACCGTACCCTGGTGGGGCACTTTCGCCACGAGGTCGGCCACTACTATTGGGATGAACTCGTTGCCAGCAACCCCACCCTGCTGGCCGACTTCCGCCAGCTCTTCGGGGATGAGCGCGCCGACTACGGCCAGGCCCTGCAGAAGCACTATAAGGAGGGTGCACCCGCCGACTGGGAATCCCGCTTTATCAGCACCTACGCCACCTCCCACCCCTGGGAGGACTGGGCCGAAACCTGGGCCCACTACCTGCACCTGCTCGACCTCCTCGAATCCGCCCACGCCTTCGGCCTACAGGTCGACCCGCCGGGCATGCCCGAGCTCACGATGCAGGCCCGTGCGGATTTCGATCCCTACGCCGATCGCGATATGGACCGCATCCTCAGCACCGCCGTACCCATCACCTTCGCCGTCAACAGCATCAACCGCGGCATGGGCCGACCGGACCTGTACCCCTTCGTACTCAACGGTCCGGTACGGGAGAAGCTAGCTTTCATCAATCGCGTCGTATCGTCCGCACCCGTAACCCTCGCCAGCTAGCCTCTCCCGACGCGCGGTGCTAAATTGGCGGCGATGGACACCCTGCCCCTCTCCCAGCTCGCCGCCTTTATCCGCCGCGTCTTCGCCCTTAATCTGCCCGAGGCGGTATGGGTAGCGGCCGAGCTCGGACAGGTCAGTACCTCGCGCGGCCACACCTGGCTGACCCTGGTCGAAAAGGAAGCGGAGGGTGATGCGATCGTGGCCCAGCTCGACGCCGTGGTGTGGGCCAGTGGGCTCAAACGGATGAATAAACTACACGGCCCGAAGCTGGTCCGCGACCTGTTTCAGGAGGGCATGTCGGTCCGCTTGCAGGTCACCACCTCCTTCCACGAGCGCTTCGGACTCAAGCTCATCGTGGAAGACATCGACCCGGCCCATACCATTGGCAGCCTGGAACGCCGCCGGCGGGCTACCCTCGAGGCACTGTCCGGCGACGGACTCCTCGACCGCAACGCTAATCTACCCCTGCCACTAGTCCCCCAACGCCTGGCCGTGATCAGCTCGGATACCGCCGCCGGGCTCGCCGACTTTCAGCGGCAACTGGACGATAACCCCTACGGCTACGCATTCGCCACGGAGCTCTACCCCGCCGCGATGCAGGGGGGCCAGACGGGGGAGGAAGTCACCGCTCGCCTGCGGCAGATCGCCCGCCGCCGCCACGAGTACGACCTTATCGTACTGGTACGGGGGGGCGGTGGAAAAACGGACCTAGCTGCCTTCAACGAGGAGGCCATCTGCCGGGCCCTCGCCGATGCTCCCCTGCCGGTACTGGCCGGTATCGGCCACGAGATCGACGATACGGTGGCCGACCGGGTAGTGCACCGCAGCCTCAAAACCCCTACGGCAGTTGCCGTTTACCTCATTGAGCAGTTGCTCCGGGCCGAAAGTCGTGCCCTTCACCTGGGTCGAAGTATCACCACCACGGCCGGCCAACTTCGGGCTCAGCAAGCGACCCGGCTGGTGCGTTACGCCGGGGAGGTCGACCGGGCCGCGGCTACCTCACTACAGTCTGCGCACCTGCGCGCCGCCGCCCTCCTGGACGAACTGCAGCGGACGGCCCAGCAGAGTGTGGCGGTGACGCAGCAACGCCTGGACCACTACGGGGTGCTGCTCGACGCCCTACGCCCCGAGACCACCCTGGCGCGAGGTTATGCCCTGGTGAGTCAGCACGGAAAACTGGTGACCGGTCCCGACATGATCGAAACCGGAGTAGTGACGCTACGCCTACGCGATGGCCGCATAAAACTGCAGAAGCCTTAGGCCCCGAAACCGATCGACTTCTTCGCAGTCTTGTTGGTGGTGTACAGTTCGGCCATGCGAATGGCGGTCACGGCGGCCTCCACGCCCTTGTTGCCGTATTTGCCGCCGGCACGGTCTTGGGCCTGCTCGTGGGTGTTGGGGGTGAGCACGCCGAAGATGTAGGGCTTGCCGGTGGCGATGCTGAGGTTGACCAGTCCCTGGCTGACGGCGTTGTTGATGTACTCGTCGTGCTTCGTCTCTCCTTTAATGACGCAGCCGAGGCAGATGATGGCGTCGAGCTTTTCACGACCGGCCATAATGCGTGCGCCGGCGGGCAGCTCGAAGGTGCCGGGCACCTGCATGGTGTGGATCTGATCGGCCACGGCCCCGTGTTTGATGAGGGTGTCGTAGCAGCCTTCGTAAAGCTTATGGGTGATATCTTTATTCCAGTCGGCGACCACGATCCCAAAGCGGAGTTTGGCCGCATCGGGTACATTGGTCGCGTCGTAGTCACTGAGGTTGCTGAGGGCGGAGGCCATGGCGGGGTAATTTGGAAGGGATACGCCCGAGTGGGCCGGCAGGTTCTCCGCTAAAAGGGCAGTCGGTCTACGTCCACGTTGCCGCCGGTCAGGATGATGCCGACGTGCTTGCCGCGAAACTGTTCAGGGTAGCGCAGTACGGCCGCCAGGGGGACCGAGCAGCTGGGCTCCACGATGATCTTCATGCGCTCCCAGATCAGCCGCATGGCCGCTACCGTCTCCTCATCGGTGACTACAAATATCTCAGAAACGTGGCGGTGGATGATCGGAAAGGTGCGCTCGCCCAGGTGGGTACGTAGCCCATCGGAGACCGTATGGTTCGTCTCATTGACCTCGATGCGGCCGCTGCGCAGACTGCGGGCGGCATCGTCTACCCCCTCCGGCTCTGCGCCGCACACCCGGGCGCGTAGACTGAAGTAATGGGCGGCCAGGGCGGTACCGGCCAACAAACCGCCGCCGCCCACGGGGGTAAGGATATAGTCAAGTGTATCGTCCGTATCCTCGATCAGCTCCATGGCCGCGGTGGCCTGACCGGCAACGACACCGTAGTCGTCGAAGGGGTGAATGAAGGCCGCCCCGGTACGGGCCACGACCTCCTCCAGCGCGGCCTGCCGCTCAGTGGGCGTGTTATTGCAGTAGGTGATTTCGGCCCCGTAGCCCCGTACGGCGGCCACCTTCACGCGAGGCGCGTCGTGTGGCATCACGATGTAGGCGGGCACGCCCAGTTGCTGGGCGGCGCTCGCTATGGCCTGGGCGTGGTTGCCACTGCTGTGCGTAGCTAACCCCCGCTCCCGCTGCTCCTCGGTAAAGCGCAGCGCCGCCGAGGCTCCGCCCCGCATTTTGAAGGCCCCGATGCGCTGGAAGTTTTCGCACTTGAAGGACAGGCGCGCACCGGTCAGCTCATCTAGACTCCGATTGGTGAGTATGGGCGTACGGTGCACGAAGGGGTGGATGGCCTCGTGGGTCACCAGCAGATCGGCCTGGGTGGGCACGCGGTCCAGGGGCGGTAGTTCGATCATGGCGTGGGGTAGCGACTACGAATCCAGGTGACGGCCTCCTCCAGCCAGCCGCTCACCGGGGCAGCCAGCTCGCGGGCCGAGCCGAAGCCGTGACCCCCCCTGGCGTAGATGCGCAGGTCGGCCGGTACGCCGTGGGCGATCAGCGCCTCGTAGTACCGTAGGGAGTTCTGCGGCAGCACGCCCGTATCGTCCGAGGCGTGAAAGAGAATCGTGGGTGGGGTCAGCGAGTCTACCTGGGTGGGTAGATTATAGTACCTGATCCGCTGCGGATCGGGCGCCTGCCCCAGCAGGGCTGCCTGACTACCCGCATGCCCGCTATCCGCGGCGCTCATGATTAGTACCGGGTACACCAGTATACTGAAGTCCGGACGAGTGGTCAGACTATCTTCCATCCGGGCGTGCACCGACACCGACCCGGCCAAATGCCCACCCGCCGAAAAGCCCATCACCCCCACCCGATCGGCCCGGTAGCCCAGGCTATCGGCCAGCCGCCGCACGCTCAGCAGGCCCTGCTGAGCATCGTCCTGCGCTACGTGATCCTTACACGGTCCCTCAATGCCCTGCGGCAGCCGGTGGCGCAGCACGAAGGCATGGTACCCCCGGGCGCTGAGGTAACGCGCAATATCGGTCCCCTCCAGGTCGTAAGCCTCGATGGTATAGCCGCCGCCGGGAATCACCAGTACCGCTTCCTGACTAGCACTGCGGGGCACGGGGGAGAAGTAGATCAGATCGGGCACCCGGACGGCAGTCACAACCTCCCCGATCTCGGCATCGTAGTGCGACGCGTCCGCGGCCACCGCATCCACACAGGGCACCTCCCCGCTATAGAGCGGGATCACCGGTTGCTGGGCCAGCACAGCACAGGACAGCAGTAGGCAGAGCAGCACGCGCATGAAGTTATTGTTTTACGTAGGCACCGTCGACCAATTGAAGAATATAGGCCCCGGCATAACCCGCCGCCTGCGCCCGGTTGCGGGCGGCTTCGGCCTGGGAGATGGTCTGTAGTCCGTCAAGGTAAAAAACGGTCAGCGCATCGCGCTTACTTTCGCCCAGCATTCCGAGCCGGGTGGCTGCCGCTCGATCAAAGTTCTCCGGCTTAGCAAACGCACCGAGCTGCACACGGAAGGGGGCCAGTACGGCAGCAGACGTATCCGGGGGCGCGGCCGCAGGTGCACGCTCCGTGGATGGGCCACCACTCACCGTCTGGGGTACCGGACCCTGGCCGACTACGACAAAGCTACCTGCGTAGCCTAGGTTCTGGACCTGCTGGGCGGCAGCGAGCGCTTCATCACGGGTAGCAAAGTTTCCCACGCGGACTTTGTAGCGGTCGCCATCCCTGATATGGTACACCTCCCCAAGGGGGGCAAGCTCGTTGTAGGCGGAGAGCTGGGGCTCGGCAGCCACGCTAGCCACCTGGACGCTAAAGTTTTTCGCTACTACTGTGGTGACCATACTCGGATCAGCAACCGCTGCTTGGGTATCGGTCGGCGCATCCGTGGCGACGGTCGGCGCGGGTGGTGCGACCGCCGCTGCGTAGGTACGTTCAATCGGGAGCACTAGGATGTTGCCGAACGCATCGGGAGCGGGATCCACCGCCGTGGTGACCGGAAAGGTGATGGACTCGTAGCCTTCCCGGTTTACCTCGACGTCGTAGACGGTCTGGGGTTCCACTTCAACGTAGTAGGCACCCTCGGCATCGGTCTGGGCGGTAGCGGCCTGGCCAGAGCTGCGCTTGGTGATTGCTACGCTGGCTCCGCTGACGGGGCCGCCGGTCCTACTATCGCTGACATAACCACGTACCGTACCGAAGGGGACCGGCTCTCCTACCCGCACGCCCCTGGGCACGCCGGGTTGGGGCCCGGTGGCCAGGCCGTCCCCCACCGGTGCCGTAGCCGCCACGGCGGTGGCCGGCCCGGGCATGGGCTCAGTAAAGCGCACACTGTAGATGTCTTCCATACCCCGACCACCCGGCCGGTTAGAGGTTAAGTAGCCGAGTCGCTGTCCTTCATCGTAAACGAAGCCGTAGTCATCGCGGGGACTATTGACCGCGCCGCCGAGGTGAAAGAGTGCCGTCGGACGGTTAGCATCGTTGAGTGCGGCGCGAAAGATATCGTAGGCACCAAGTCCGGCGTGCCAGTCGCTGGAAAAATAGAGGCTGCTGCCGTCGAAGTAGGGCGTAATCTCATTACCCTGACTGTTGACCGTACCGCCGAGGTTTTCGGGCACGGTTTCCCAGTTGCCATTGACCTGACGCGCGCGGTACAGGTCGTAGCCACCAAATCCGCCGGGCCGGTCACTGGCAAAGTAAATGGCCTGTCCATCGGCCCCGAAGGTGCCAAAGCCGGTACTGTAGCCATTGCCATTAAAGGGCAGGGGGCGTACGTTATTCCACATGCCGGCCTCGCTGACGTCAGCGAGCAGCAGACTCATCTGGATGCCCGCCTCGGGCACCATGCGCGTTCCCGGCGTGAAGGAATTACGGGTAAATACGACCTGACTGCCATCGGGACTATAGCTCACGGGGCCGGCACTACCTCCCCGGCTGACGTAGCCCGTAGAGAGTGGTACCGGAGCTTCCAGTGCTCCCAGGGTGTTCTGCTGCACCAGGTAGGGTTTGTTGTCCGCTACGCCACTGAAGCCCTCCGCGATGCGTGAGCTGGAGAACACAACTTGGTCCGGCCGGGGCGTGGTAGGTCCGAAGTCCGCCTCGGGGCTATTAAAGGGAGCGGGAGCTACGCTGTAGCCGGCCGTTTCGTTCTGCTGGCTTACGGCAAAGTCGATACTGGCGGCGTACTGGGTACCGACGGTTTGGTCCGCCTCACTGGCGTAGGCTTCGAAGAGGGGACGTGCCAGCGCGTACTCGCCGAGGGATTTAAGCGTCTGGGCGTATCCTAGTAAGGTAGCCGGCTGCACCTGGCGGTCGCCGCCCTGCATGGCTCGTTCGTAGTACGTCCGTGCGGTGTCCAGCTCGTTGAGCATGCGGTAGGCATCGGCGATGCGGGAGAGGGTCTCTAGGTCATCCGGACGCTCGGTCAGGGCGCGCCGGTAGCCCTCGATGGCCAGGGTGTAGGCGCTCAATTCGTAGGCCTTGTCGGCGGCCCGCTTCTCGGTACGAAACTGAGCGGCGAGGGGCACGGTGAGGCCCGTAATCACTAGCAGCAGCAGGGTAAATCGTATGGTCATGGCTGTTCGGTAGGTCGCTGTAAACATAGCTTTTTTTAGCCGGGGCGGTGCCCGACGGGGCATCCAGCCATTCCGCCTAAACCCCTATGCAGTAGCATCAGTTAATGGAACTATGGCCGAAGAGAAGGACGAGAACTTTATCAACCCGATCGACGGGGAGAAGGTGGCCCTTAATCCCCACCTGCTGCCCTACGCCCACGAGCGCGGAGGGGCGACGATCAAACCCGTGGACCGCGGCAAGATCAAGGGCCTGGCGATGCGCGCGATGTACGAACAGACGGACATGCAGCTCGACCAGATTCGGGCCCAGATTGAGCTACTGGCCCGGCAGGCCAACGAGATCCAGCAACGGATGACGGTTTCGGAGCGCATCTACGAGGCGGAGATGCGTATCGATCCCATCGTATCGCGTACTTACTACCTCTATGAGCGCTCGAACGGGACGAACGTACTGAGTCTGGTGAGCCCAGCGGAGTGGGGCGCGCGGCCGCCCTATGACTACATCGCTACGGTAAAACTACTCGGGGATCACACCTGGGAGGTAGTGGAACGTCGGGAGTAAGATTACCTTCGTCGAAAAGCCCCCCGATGCGCGTTGACGATGCCCTAGTATTGCGGCTAGCTAAACTGGCCAAGCTCGCACCGCCCCCCGAACGCGTGGAACAGCTGCGCGGCGATCTGGTCCGCATCCTGGACATGGTAGAAAAGCTCAACGACCTCGATCTGGATGGAGTCCAACCCCTACGCTACGTCACCGACAGCGAGCAGGTACTTCGCCCCGATACGGTCGGACCGCACCTCGACCGTGCTACCGCACTGGCTAATGCTCCCGATTCCGACGGGGAGTACTTCCGAGTACCCCGCGTCCTTTAACCGCTTATTTCCCCCCGCCCATGTCTACCGTCATCGATATCACCAGTCTCACCAAGACCTACACCATGGGCCATACGCAGGTGCGTGCCCTACGGGGTATCGACCTGCAAATTCAGACCAATGAGTACGTGGCGCTGATGGGTCCCTCGGGCTCCGGTAAGTCAACCCTGATGAACCTTCTGGGCTGCCTGGACACGCCCACAGCAGGTACCTACCTGCTGGATAGTAAGGACGTATCCAAGATGGACGATACGGAGCTAGCCAACATCCGTAACGAGAAGATCGGTTTTGTCTTTCAGACCTTTAATCTACTACCGCGGCAGACCACGCTAGAGAACGTGGCCCTACCCCTGGTCTATGCCGGACTGGCCAAGAAACAACGCCAGGAACGGGCCGCCGAGGTACTCGATAGCGTAGGGCTAGGCGACCGCCTCGACCACCGCCCCAACGAGCTTTCGGGCGGACAGCGGCAGCGGGTGGCGATTGCCCGGGCCCTGGTCAATCGGCCGGCCATCATTCTGGCCGACGAGCCTACGGGCAACCTAGACACCAAGACCTCGATCGAGATCATGGGCATCTTTGAGGAAATCCAGAGTCGGGGTAACACGGTAATTCTGGTGACCCACGAACCGGACATCGCCGAGCACGCCCACCGCATCGTGCGCCTGCGCGACGGCGAGGTAGAGAGCGACGAGCGTAACGCGCACGTGATCCGGGCCAGCGACCCCACCCACCGCTACAATCAGGCCTGACACCTATATTTGCCCGCCTAGTCAGTGGGAAAGTATATATGAATCAACGTACCATTGCCAGCACCGTCTCCATCAGCGGGGTGGGCTTGCATACGGGTCAGGAGGTTAACCTGGTCTTTAAACCCGCCCCCACCGGCCACGGCGTCAAGTTCAAACGCACCGACCTGGCGGAGCAACCCCTGATGAATGTCGACGTCAACCGCGTGGTGAGCACCGAGCGGTCCACTACCCTGGGCGGCGGTAACGCCACGGTCTCCACCATCGAGCACCTGCTGAGCGCCCTATCGGGCCTCCAGATCGACAACGTCCTCATCGAAATCGACGGCGGCGAGGTGCCCATCCTCGACGGCAGTGCCAGCCCCTTTGTCAACCGCCTCCTCGAGGCCGGTACCGAGGAGCAAGATACGGCCCGCGACTACTTCGTCGTGGAGGAACCGATCACCTTTCGCGACGAGGCCACCGGCTCCGAGATTGTGGCCCTGCCCTACGATGGCTTTGAGGTGGTATCGATGATCGACTTCGATAGTCCGGTGCTGGGGCAGCAGTACGCTACCCTGCGGGGCTACGAGGATTACGCCGAGGAGATTGCCCCCTGCCGCACCTTCGTATTTCTGCACGAGCTGGAGGCCCTGTTCGAGCACGACCTGATCCGCGGCGGCGACCTGACCAACGCCATTGTGATCGCCGACCGTCACGTACCTCAGCCGCGGCTGGATGCCCTGGCTAAAAAGATGGGCAAGGAAACCGTAGAGGTCACCGAGCAGGGAATTCTCAACACCCTGGACCTTAAGTTTCACAACGAGCCGGCCCGCCACAAGCTGCTCGACGTGATGGGCGACATCAGCCTGCTGGGCGTACCCATTCGCGGCCGCATCCTGGCCACCAAGCCCGGGCACCGGGTGAACGTAGCCTTCACTAAGCTACTCAAAAAGGCCTACCTCGACCAGCGCCGTCTCAAGGGAAGACCCTACTATAATCCCAACGACGAGCCGGTATACAACGTAGAGCAGATCCTGGAAATCATGCCCCACCGCTACCCCTTCCTACTGATTGACAAGATCATCGAGATGGGGAAGGACTACATCGTGGGCCTCAAGAACCTCACCTTCAACGAGGCCTTCTTTCAGGGGCACTTTCCCAGCAACCACGTCATGCCCGGCGTGCTACAAATCGAGGCCATGGCCCAGACCGGCGGCCTGCTCGTACTTACGCAGCAGGAGGACCCCGGCAACTGGGATACCTACTTCCTCAAGATCGAAAATGCCAAGTTTAAAAACTTCGTGGTGCCGGGCGATACGGTGCTCTTCAAGATGGAACTGATGGCACCGGTGCGCCGGGGCATCTGCCAGATGCGCGGCACGGCCTACGTGGGCAACAAGCTGGTCTCGGAGGCCGACCTGGTGGCCCAGATCGTACGACGAAGTTAACCCCCCGCCCGGGGGGGGGCCGCCCTATCTACTCACCATCCAACGCTATTCATGTCCATTCATTCCCTGAGCGTCGTCCACCCGAATGCCACACTTGGTGCCGGTGTCACCGTAGGACCCTTCACCACCATCGAGGAGGACGTTGTCATCGGGGAGGGCTGCGAGATCGGCCCCAACGTCACCATCTACTCCGGGGCCCGGCTGGGCCAAAACGTGCGCATCTTCCCCGGAGCGGTGATCGCGGCCATTCCGCAGGACCTGAAGTTTCGCGGAGAATACTCCACGGCCGAAATCGGTGACCACACCACCATCCGCGAGTACGTGACCATCAACCGGGGCACGGCCGCGGCCGGCACCACCCGGGTCGGTAACCACTGCCTACTTATGGCCTACGCCCACGTAGCGCACGACTGTATCCTAGGCGACTACATCGTAATTGCGAATAATGTGAATCTGGCCGGACACGTCGTGCTGGAAGACTACGTCATCATCGAGGGACAGGTCGGCGTGCAGCAGTTCGTGCGCATCGGCCGGCACAGCTTCATCGCCGGCGGTAGTCTGGTGCGCAAGAGTGTGCCGCCCTATATCCGCGCCGCCCGCGAGCCACTCAGTTACATCGGGGTCAACCGCATCGGACTCCAGCGGCGGGGTTTCACCATTGCCCAGATCAACGCCATTCACGAGATCTACCGGATCCTCTTCGTCAAGGGGCTCAACATCACCAATGCTGTAACGGAGATCGAGGCTTCCGTACCCCTTTCGGACGAGCGCGACGAGGTCGTGAGCTTCATCGGGGCCACGGAGAAAACAGGGATCATCCGCAGCTTTCAGGCCCTAGATAATGGCAACTGAGCTGCCGCCGCTGACGATCACGCTCACCGGGGTATCGAAGCGGTTTGGCCGGGAGTGGGTACTGCGGGAGCTGACGCAGCACTATCAGAGTGGCACGATCTACGGGGTCGAGGGCCGCAACGGTTCCGGGAAGTCTACGCTGCTGCGCCTACTTGCCGGACAGCTGAGTCCCAGTCGGGGCAGCCTTAACTATACCCTTGCCGATTGCCCCCTTGCCGTCGCCGAGGTGTACCGATTCGTGAGCTGGACGGGACCCTATCTGGAACTTGTCGAAGAACTCACCATCGAAGAGATGCTCCGGTTTCATTTCGGGCTTAAACCACTTACGCCGGGACTGACCATCGGCGGGGTGATGGAGCGGATCGCACTCGGGTCCTTTCGCCGCCGTACCCTACTGGACTGTTCCTCCGGCATGCGGCAGCGGGTGTTGCTGGCCACGGGGCTCTACGCTGCTACCCCCTTGCTGCTGCTCGATGAGCCCACCGTCACGCTGGACCTAGCGGCGGCTAACTGGTTCGCTACCGAGCTAGCGCGCTATTCGGCCGGTCGTCTCGTAGTAATCGCAAGTAATGACGCGCGGGATCTGGCCCTATGTAGCAGCGTGCAATCGCTGTAACGAAGACCACTACCCGCCAGATTTCGCATATTACACCCGCGCCAATGGCCCCGTACGGATGTTCTTCAATTACGCGGAAAAAAATACGCCCTTTACCCTGAGTCCGGAGAGCCTGGACTGGCACCTGGCGAAGGGCTGGTACCGCATGGGGTCTACCATTTTCACGACCCATTTCCTCTTTTTCAAGAACCGGCCGTACTCCGCGGTGTGGATTCGCATCGACCTGCAGCCCTTCGCTTTTTCCAAGAGTCAGCGCCGTCTGCTCCGCAAAAACGCGCAGTTGTTCGAGGTAGCGGTAGCGCCCCGGGTCATTGATGAGGAGCACGAGGAGCTGTATGACCGCTACGCGGCGGACTTCGATGGCCGCCTATCCCCCACCATTGCCGATAGCCTGGAGGATTACGACGGAGATGTGGTCTTCAATACCTACGAAGTCAGTGTGCGGGAGCGCATCAGCGGCCAACTGGTGGCCTGTAGCTACTTCGATCTTGGCAACGACTCGGCGGCCAGCATCCTGGGTATCTTCGATCCCGCGCTGCGTACGTTCAGCCTGGGCTATTACACCATGCTACTGGAGATGCAGTACTGCCTGGATCGGAATATTAGATACTACTATCCGGGATACGTGGTGCCGGACTACCACCGCTTCGACTACAAACTACGCCTTGGTCCGGCGCAGTACTATGACGTGCGTACGGAGAGCTGGCGGGCCTACCGCAGTCTCGATCCACTGCGCGACGGACCCGTGGAAGCACAGGTGCATGCCCTCACCGGCCTGGTGGAGCAACTTAGGCGGAGGGGACAGACCAGTACGCTAAAGATTTATCCGCTCTTTGAAGCAGGCCTGTACGATATCTGGAATGACGATTACTATCCCTATCCCTACCTCGTCCAACTCAGCGAACTAGCCGGGAAGAGCATTTTTGTAGTTGCCTACGATCCCAAGGAGAGCAACTACTTCCTACTGGAGTGTCGACACATGGCACAGACCCAGTTGCTGTTCAACGCGGAGTACCTGAGAACCTTCCACGCAGATGGTTTCGTGACCGATCTACTAGCGGTACGCCGCCTCTTGCTTAAATCACCGCAGGTGAGCTACGTAGCCGACGTGTGTGCCACCTTACGGGGGGGACAGCAGCAACAAGCTTAAGCTTTCGGCATTTCGGGAAGTTGGCACTCCTCGTCGGGGGCCTTACCGCAGACATCGCACTTACCGCCGAGTTTCTTTTGCAGCATGGGATTGTTGCTAGAGCAGGTGCCGCGGAACTCATTACCGGTGACAATGTGACGCAGGTTGATCAGCAGGAAGCTGATACCAAATACAGCGAAGATGACGGCGAACAGCGTGACAAAACTCATGCGATGGCGGGTTGTGGATACGAAGATAGAACGACTGGGGCGGTGGCTGGGTTGCACCCACGAAAAGAGGGTTTGAACCTAAGTTCAAACCCTCCGGAAAAACACCTAAAACCCATATTCATCAGTTGAGAGACGCTAGGCGAATTCGTACACCGCCGCCTTTCACCGGCGGCTTCGTCGTTGGGACGGCACGAAAAGCGGAGAGTCACTACAACTTTTAGCTTTTTGTCGATTCAAATATATGTAAGCACATACGTAGGGAAACACATTTTGTGTTTGGTGACGAACGATTTTTTTCCCCACTCGTCGTAACTGGCTGTCTTATGAACGGTAATATAACGGCTTTAGACCTTTGGACGCAAGCCTGGGACCTAATTTTAGCCGGGGCGGACAGCGGAGACCATCCCTTCGGACTCACCTACGTGGCTAGTGTCGGCGGTCAGGGCGTACCGCGACAGCGTACCGTCGTGCTCCGCAGCGCCGACCGCAAGCTCGCCGAGCTGCGTACGTATACCGACCGTCGCTCCATCAAGGCCCACGAGTTGAAGGCTAACAACCTGGTCAGCTATCTCTTCTGGGATCCCGACACCCGCATCCAGTTTTCCGGCCACGGCCCCACCCACTGGCTACCGCGTGCCGAAGCCCGCGAGGTATTTAACCAGCTGCCCAAGCACGGTCGTAAGGCCTACGCAACGCAGCAGCCCCCCTCTACCCCGCTCGAGCGGGCCGACGACGGGCTCCCTCCCGACTGGGCGGAACTGTCGCAGCAGCAGACCGACTACGCAGTGGCTAACTTCGGGGTGCTGGTCACGCGGATTCAGTACGCGGATGTGCTGCGGCTAGATCGGGAGCAGAACCTACGCCTGACAGCATCCCGCAGTGGTAATGATTGGACCCTCCGCTGGATAGTTCCTTAGTTTACTACGGAAGCGGCCCGGTAGAGTGCCTGCCAGTCCCGACCGGTCAGCGCCTCCACGGGTGGCATTTTGCCGTGACCTGGTGCCGGTGGCCGGTGGGAAGTTGGGCGAGGGACACCACCTTGGTCATGGGAGAGTGTTTGGGGCTAGAAAGGACTACTCCCGCCCTTAGTTCACACCACCTGGATCCGGGCACCCGCACCGGCCTGGCGCATCTCGCCCAGCGGCTGTACGGGGTGGCCCGCGGCGGCACAGCGGGCGGTAAAATCAGCCACCCGGTCCGGTGCTACGGCTACCAGCAATCCGCCACTGGTTTGTGGATCGGCGAGGAGCCACTTGGCCCGCTCGCTACCTAGTTGCACCTGCTGACCGTAGCTCGCCCAGTTGCGCTGGGTACCCCCCGGAATGCAGCCCTGCTCCAGGTAGTAGTCAAGTACATCCGCATCGATCAGGGGAACGGCGGCTAGCTCCACCCGGGCGGCGGTGCTACTAGCGGCGCACATTTCGGAGAGGTGACCTAGCAGGCCGAAGCCCGTGACGTCCGTCATGGCGTGCACGTAAGGCAATTTGGCCAGTACCGGTCCGATGTGGTTCAGACGTACCATTTGTTCGGTGGCCAGCATGGCGTCGGCCGGCCGCAGTTTTTTCTGCTTCTGCGCGGTGCTGAGGATGCCTACGCCGATGGGTTTGGTCAGAAAAAGGACGTCACCGACCTGCGCCCCACCATTTTTTTTCAGGTCCTTGATGGCTACCCTACCCGTGACGGCCAGCCCGAAGATCGGCTCGGGACTGTCGATGCTGTGTCCGCCAGCTAGGGGGATACCGGCGTCCGCACAGGCCTGATGGCCACCCTCCACGACCTGTCCGGCGACCTCGGCCGGTAGCTCGTTCACCGGCCAGCCCAGGATGGCGATGGCCAGCAGCGGCGTACCCCCCATGGCGTAGACGTCGCTAATGGCATTCGTGGCCGCAATGCGGCCGAAGGTCAGCGGATCGTCGACGATCGGCATGAAAAAGTCCGTGGTAGAGATGACCGCCGTGCCATCGCCGAGGTCATACACCGCCGCGTCGTCGCGTTCGGCGTTGCCCACCAGCAAGTCCGGATCGGGCCGGGAGGGGGTGGTCTGGGCTAGGATAGTATCCAGTATGGCCGGCGCGATCTTGCAACCGCAACCCGCGCCGTGGCTAAATTCCGTGAGTCTGATCATCCTAAAACTGCCGGAGGCTCTCGTCGCGTTCGTCCCGCAGGCGCTTATTCTTTCCCTTAATGCGTTCGGCGAGTTTGACAGCGGTGTAGGCGTTGGCCAGTCCGCCCGTAGCCGACAGCTCGGAGAAGTTCACGGTTTCGCCTTCCGCACCGGGCCGGTTGACATCCAGGTTGACGGGCAGTGCACTCTCCTCGATAATCTCCTTTACCTGCTGGGCCTTGAGGTCGGGAAAGTAGCTGCGCAGTAGCGCGGCAATTCCCGACACCATGGGAGCGGCCATGGAAGTACCATCGAATTTGGCGTATTTATCATCCGGTATCGTAGAGTAGATCTGTTCGCCGGGGGCAAAGACGTCCACATACTTCTTGTTGTAGTTGCTGAAGGGTGCGGCCAGTGCCGGTCCGTAGTCACTACTTGCTGCTCCCACCTCGATCCAGGTCTTACCGGTACGCTTCTTGCCCTGGTAGGTATCGTTGGGAAAGTTGTTCGTCAGGTCCAGCAGTTTACCGTCGTTACCGGCGGCGTGCACCATCAGTACGTCGTTTTTCTCGGCGTACTTCATGGCCGCGTCCACCTCCTTCTTGTAGGGGCTCTGTCCCTTTCCGAAGCTCATATTGATCACCTTCGCGCCATTGTCCACGGCGTAGCGGATGGCGTTGGCTACGTCCTTATCGCGCTCATCCCCGTTGGGCACGGTACGGACGCTCATGATGCGCACGTTGCTGCCCCCTACCCCATTGACGCCGATATCATTTCCTCGCTCGCCGGCAATGATGCCCGCTACGTGGGTCCCGTGGGCGGCATCGGGGCCCTCCACGTCGTTGTTGCCGTAATAGCGCTCGCTCAGATTATTGGGGTCATCGCCTACGATACTACGGGCGTCGTAGTCCGGATTATAGTTATACTTCAACTGTCCGTCGAAGTACTCCATGGCCCCCTCCAGCTGCTCGTACAATTCGGCAAAGCTTCCCCCGCCGGCCGTAGCACTTGCTACGACGTTCTTCACCATTAGGATACCGGGGTCGTCGCTTTCGAAGGAGGCAACGTCCTGGGCGGTGACCTCGTCGGCCGACTTGTCCATCTCCTGTAACATATTATCTACGGCCTCTTTGATCATGCCGTACTGCTGGGCGGTGGGTCCGAGCTCCTTCTGCTTGGCCTCGATTTCTTCTTTGTAGGCCAGGTACTGGTCGTACTCCGCGCGTTCCTTCTTGCTCAGTCCCTCGCGGTTGCGGTTGTTGTACTTTGCCTTCAGCTGGTTGTAAAGGCGTACGACCTCCAGATTTTCGTAGTTCACGTTTTGTCCGTCGGCCCCTCCGATGAAGTTCCAGCCGTGTACGTCATCGACGTAGCCGTTCTTGTCGTCGTCCATGCCGTTGCCGGGTATCTCGTCCTCGTTCGTCCAGATCACGTCGGACAGGTCCTCGTGCTCGATATCCACCCCGGAGTCGATCACGGCCACCACCACGGGCTCCGCTTTTTTACCGGTCAGGTAGGCGATGGCCTTATCGGCACTCACGCCGGGGAAGTTATCGTCGGTACGGTCCAGGTCCCACCAGTTATTGGGGGTTTCGGTGACGGCGGTCTGGGCCGTCAGGCATAACGTGGTGAGTAAGCTGACGGCAAGAATTAATCCTCTCATTTGGTTCTGTATTTGGTAAGGTGGGGCGGCGGCGCGCCGGTGCAACACCAGTAGTTCAGGCAACAGAAACGGCTAAGCCTCCGAAACGTTGGTTAGTAAAACCATAAAACCCCGGCGACCCTCCTGGGCCACCGGGGTTGGCGGGGCGTACTAGACCGGTATTCTAGTGTTGTACCACGATGCGTTGGCGGGCGTACTCCGTGCCGTCGCGTACCGTAAGTAGGTATACGCCATTGGGTAGTGCGCTCAGTTCGAGCTCACCCCTGGTACCGCTCACGGTACGGTTACTCAGCAAGCGACCGTGGAAGTCGTGTACTTGGAGGGTGGCCGTACGGAAGCCGCCAAGGTTATAGCGTAGGGTGCCCCCGGTCGGATTAGGACTCACGGTGAGCCAGTCGCCCAGTTGGAGCGACGGCCGCAGACCGGTGGAGATGATGTCGCCGAGCAGAGCGGTACCAAACAGGCTGGGGTTTTTGTAGCTCTCGTCGATGGTGGCAAACCAGGCGAGTTTACCGTCGTTGCCACCCTCGCCGGCGTCATCGTCTATACCGTGTACATCGAGTCCGATGAAGGTGCCGGCGGTAGGGTTGATGCCCAGCGCGGTCCATGGGATGTAAGCCTCTACGGTGTATCCACCTTCCGTGAGTCTGATGGCACTACGGGAGCCGGCCCCCAACTGATTTTTGGTATCGTAGATCGTGTCCTGACCGTAGCGGATTACGATCTGGTGGTCATTGTTATCGTAGGTAGTCGCCTTTTCGTTGCGGGCATCGATGTAGATCTCTACCCCGTCGTCGTCGTACCAGTTCTCGCTGTCGTTGATGAGGGTATCATCGGTTACCCCGACGATGAAGTAGAGTCCGCTGGTGTCCCAGAGTGCCCGCCAGTTGGCGCTAAAATCTTCCGCATCCGATATACCAGGCTGTACCTCGTTGAGCATGGCGTAGACATCAGCCCGGTCGTAGGCCTGATCGATCTCACCGTCGATGGTAATGCTTGCGTCGGTACCCGCGATGATGGGCGGGGCCTCAACTTCGACCAGCGTAAGCAGGCCGAAAAGACTCGGATTTTGGTAGGAGAGGTCTTGATTGGCCGCCCAGGCGAGTTTGCCGTCGCGATCTGGGTCGTCCGCTCCCCCATCGTCATCGTTAATCTGCACGTCAAACCCGATAGTCAGGCTGTCGGTGGGGGTGACGCCGAGCAGGGCCCAGGGAATAGCAAACTCAACGGTGTATCCACCGGCAATGTCGACGACGGCCGCCTCGGCACCCGTCACCTCGCCGGTGGTATAGTTGATGATGGTATTGCCATCGCCGTAGCCGACCAGGAACTGCCGGTCGTCGGCGTCATAGGTGGTACCCCCGGCATTGTTACCGTCGAAGTAGAATTCCACGCCGTCATCCTCGTAGGCGTTGTCACTATTGTTGCTTAGTGAGTCGTCCTGTACGGTGACGAACACATACAGCATCTCGTCGGTGTAGGCGGAAGTCCAGTTGCCGGATAGGTCGGCCCGATCGGCAACCTCGCCGACGGTGAGTTTAATGATCTGCCGGCTGGCTCCGGTGTAGAGGCCGTCTTTAAGGCCGTCAACGCGTAGGGGGGAAGGCGTCGAGACCGAGAATCCCTGTAGCTGGCGGTCGGCGGGCAGCGGTCCTACGCCCGCTACGGGTCCTTCATAGGCTCCGATGTCGACGATGCCGTCGATGGGCCGGGCTACGCCGTTCAGGTCGGCAGCCGGGGCCAGGTCGTTAGCTCCCTGATCGATGGCCGGACTCGTAGCCCGTAGACCAAAAAACTGCTTGAAGTCATCGACGGAGGTGAACTCAAAAGTTTGGAAGAAGGTCGAGTCCTGGGCCTGGGCGAACTGGGGGAAGCTTTGCCGGTCCTCGGTGACGAAGATGTTCTGCGTCTGTTCGGGCTCTTGTCCGCTAAAGACGACCCCGCCCAGCAGGAGATTATTGGCCAGTATCACCTCGCCGTTGCCCACCGTCTGCGAGCTAAAGGCCTGGCTCCGGTAACCGGATTCGCTCACCATCAGGTTATTGTACACCTCGGCCTCGCCTCCGAGCACCTGGAGAATGATTTCACCGGTGTTAGCGGTGATCCCCTCCAGGACGAAGTTGTTGTGGTAGCTGGTGTTATTGCGGATCGTTACGTTTTCAACTTCGAAGGTCTTGATGCCCGCCCCGCCGTTGCTGAACACAAGGTTGTTTTCGACCACGGTTTGGGCTACGTAAGGGGGCGTAGTGTTCTCCTGGCCCCCTAGACTCTGGGTATTGTTGAAATCATCGAGGATGATGCCGTTACCGTCGGTGGGCACGCTGAAGCCAAGGGGCGCAAAGGCCAGGCGTACCTCGTTTTCGAAGCTGACGTTGTCCTTAATCAGGATGTGTACGCCTTCATTTTGATCGAGCATCCGGGGTTGGTAGATGCTGATGCCGCTGCAGTTGTAGGGACTGAAGCGGGCGTTATCGCGAGCCACGTTGCGCTGAATGGTCAGGTAATCGGATTCCCGGCCGCTGATGCCGCCACAGCCGCAGTCGTGCACGTAGTTGTTTTCCAGGGTGACGTAGTCCGAGCCGAAGATTTGCAGTCCGGTGGCCGAGTTGGTGTCCCCACTGCGGCCCAGGCTATAGATCTCGAAGCCCTCGACCTTGACGTGGGTGCTGTTTTCGATCCGGAGGTTAATGTTGTAGCGGATATTACCCTCGATCTTGGCGCCCCAGGGGTTGATGGCTTTTACTACGGTGGTTGCATCCTGCGCGCCCCGCACATTTAACACCCGTAGGTTATTCTCTGCGTAGATGCCGTCGGCCACCAGCAGACTGTCACCGGGGATAAGTTGGCTCAGTCCGTAACGGAGAGTACGAAAGGCGCCCGCGGGCGTGAGTGCGTCGCCGGGGTTATCATCACTGCCGTCGGGGTGAACGTACAGCGTCGTGGGTAGGGTGCGCTCCGGGACGATCTGCTCGATGGCGATACTGTCGAGATAGATGGTGGTAGTATCCGCGCCGACGGCGAGCAGAATCTGGAGGAGCCGGTCGGTTTGATTTTCGTCAATTGTCGAGACGAAGGTGTTGGAATAGGTTTGGTACTCGGTAGTGAAGGCTAGGTTAGCGAAGGCGTACTGCGGTCCGTCGCTACCCCCGAAGGTTCCCCGCTGGCGGCTGGTGAGGATAAGGGGAGCGGTTCGGGGTGCATTTGCGCGGTACCTAAAGGCAACGCGGTAGGTCTGTCCGCCTACATCATCCAGGGCGAAGGCTTGGTTAATTTCGAAGCCGGCGTTATAGGGACCGGCCTTGATGGAGTCCAACTCGATGGCAAAAGCATCCTGGCAAACGGCGGCGGCATCCGCTACCTCGCTGAGGGTGACTCCCCCGTAGCTCGTGAAGGCATTTAGGTCATTAAAGGTAGCGTCTTCTCCCCCGCAGGGCCCGCCGACCTGTTCCATGCTAAAGTCGTCGATGTAGATGGGGGCGAGGTTGTCGCCATTCATCCACAGCTGGTAGAGCATACTGTCCTGGCTACCACGCGAAGCGACTACCGTATCGAACTGCTGGTAGGTGGTGGTGGCCCGGAGGTCTTGTTCAACTAGTGCTGGGCCGCCGGCGCTATTATCCAGGGCACGGGGGATCATCCGGTAGTAGATAGTACGCTCTACCTCCGACCGGTAGCGGAACCGGACCCGGTACTCACTATTGGCGTTAAAGCGCGGACTGGTGGCCTGGTTGATTTGTAGTCCGGCGCTGTAGGGGCTGCCCTCGAGTACCTGGAGATCGGCCGAGATGGCGGTGCCACAGACAGCGGCCTCGTCCGCGACCTCGCCGATAACCTGCGGGGTGCCGCTGGAGGTGTAGCCATTCCATAGGCTGGGGTCGTTGTAGGGGCCCTCCGCGCAGGCTGTCTGGGCCCTACTGAACTGGGGCAGGAGTAGGGTGAGGAGGAACAGAACAAGGTGTGCGCCGCGGCGGGGGCCTCCGGCAAGCTGGGTAGCGTTGGTCTTCAAAGTGCTAAGTTTGGTATGGGTGTAGTTCTGGGAGGGGTACTCCGCCGTATTGCATGATTGGCCAGCTAATATAGCGGAACTTGTTAGGACTTGGGGTAGCGAAGTGCGTTAGATTAGTGTCTAAAGGAAGAAGTGGGTCGATTAAATCGGTTGCAGGGTGAAATGGAGGGCTCAATGCGGGCAGCAGTGTGGCCGACCTGTGCCGTGAGCACCAGATCAGCGCCCCTACCTTCTACCAGTAGAAGAAGGGCTTAGCTCATGACCGATGCGATCTGGCAGCTGGACAGCTTTAGAAGTGTTCGTCAGACCTAACCATGCAAGAAAGCGGGGCCACCGCCCGCAGCCGGGGCATGAACCAAACCAGCAACCAGCAACCAGCAACCTCCACTATCGACGACGGGGCAGCGTGGCGGCATGGGCCAAAACCGACCAGCGGGAGCTTTTGGCCCATTGTCCGCCGGGAAGGCACCGTCTTCAATCGAAGCGACTTTCACCGAACTTCCCCAGCCCCGGTTAACGATGGCGCATTGTTGGGCGAGTGTGTCTCCCTAGTCCGTGATGGCTAGTCTTTTCTCCAGACCGACTTCGACTATCCTGCGTAGCGTGGACAGTTCAATATCGGAACGGTTATTCTCAATTCGGCTAATATAGCCCTTGGACGTTCCTACGCGGCGCGCTAGTTCTTCCTGAGTTATACCAACTCGCTTACGCGCAGCTTTGAGCTGCTCGCCGATGCGGTTCTGCCGTTCTCGCCTTGCATCTTCTGTACTCGATGTGTACAGCATACCGGGGTCAAGATCAAACATAACTTCAACCGACTTAAGTAGTCAGACAGATTTAGTTTAACTTTCTTACTTTGCGGCATGAATGTACGCCACATCACCCTAAGCGCGGAAGAGCACGCTGCCTTACTGCAGGGTTGGAAAACCGGTAAACGCCACCCCTTCCGCTCCCGCTGCAACATGATTCTGCTCAGCGGTCAGGGCTACAACGCCACCGAGATTGCCGCCCTGGAGGGGGTAAGCCGCCAGACGGTAGCCCACTGGCTTAACCGCTACGAGGCGGGCGGTATTGCAGCGCTACACACGGTCAAGGGACAGGGTAGGCCCCCCATCGTGCGCCACGATAACCAGCCCCTGGTCGATAAGATCGAGGAGTTGGTCGAGCGCTATCCCCAGAAGATTGATCAGGCCCTGGCTGAGATTGAGACCCTTACGGGTAAACCCATGTCCAAAAAGACGCTGCAGCGCATCCTAAAAAAAACGGCTGGCGGTGGAAACGCTTCCGCCGTAGTACGGCCAAGCGGCCGCCGGCGGCGGCCGAAGTAATTGCGCAGGCTAGGGACGCGCTCAAGGCTTTGTTTGCCCTGGCCGTGTTACAGCAGATCGACTTACGTTTTGCTGATGAAAGTGCGTTTTGCCTGGAGCCCAATGTCCCCTACGGCTGGATCCGGGTGGGCGAGCAGCATGGCATCAGCAGCAGTAAAGCCGGTAAGATCAATGTATTCGGCCTACTCAACTACCGGGGCGACCTGACCAGCTACACCACCCGGGGTCGCGTCGATAGCGCTCAGGTGATCGAATGGATGGAGGACTTTGCCGCTACGCTCCAGCAACCCACCGTAGTGGTCATCGACAATGCCCCCTGGCACACCTCGGCGGCCGTAAGCGCAAAGATCGGGGAGTGGAAAACGCGGGGGCTGGAGCTGTTTTTTCTGCCCCCCTACTGTCCTCATCTCAACATCATCGAAACCCTGTGGCGCAAGATGAAGCACGAGTGGCTACGACCACAGGACTTCAACAGTGAGGCTGAACTGCACCAGCGGATCGAGGCTATATTGGACGGTTACGGGGAAGGGCTGTTCGACATCAACTTCAGTATAGATCAAATGTTAGTATAAATTTGTCTGACTACTTACGTCTCCCGAAGCTGACGTCTCTATCAGCCTCTGACTTTCTAAATCTCGTAAGTATGTACCTAGCTCTCTTCTCGATATGTTTACATTTCCGGCGAGTGTCTTTACCTTTTCTGCAGGAACAGTTGCGTTAAAATCAGTTGCGGACAAGGCAGCCAATAATTTTCCAGCTTTCCCAGCATCTGTGATTTTCACAAACGTAGGGTTACGAGTAAATCCATCAAGCTTATTGGTATGATGGATTACCCAGGCACCAACTTTGGTAGGTTCAAGTGTCATAAGTATTTAACATTATATGGACTAGGAAGAAACCAACTTCTTTCGGTAAAAAGTTGCAAGAACAGTCGACAATCTTAACTAAGAATTGTCCGGTGAGAGTTTGGTTTGCCCAAATCCCTATATAAAATGACGATAGACGCTCACAAGATAGAGCTTTTAGACAGCTTTAAATCACCCACCCTTCCTACACTGCTATACATGAGGGCTAGCTGAGCGGTCCGGCGGGAGTAGGAAAAGTGAGTGGATGTTGGTACCTTTTGGATTACCACATCTTGAAAGAACCAATGACTCATCCACTCTTGGACCAAGTTAAGGCAAGCTGCCCGGACTTACCCGATCACCTGCTCAACAACCTGTTCATCACCGCCCAGAGCATCTACCTAAGCCGTTCGTGCAACCTGGCCAGGGCCAAGGATTTCGTACCCCAGGTGATCGGTTCGGCGGCCGCGGCTAAGTCCCGTCCGCAGGCTAACTACACCCGCCTGATTCGCACGGTGAAAAGCGCGGTAAGTGAGGAGTTTTACGATCAGGTCCAGCGGGCCCTGCATCACTTCCGCCTGGCGATGATCAACTGTTTCTCCAAACGAGCGATTCGCCGGGCCAAACAACTGGTGCTGGACGGTACGTCCTGGGGTTGCCGTGATGGGCAGGTGCACCTGATGACCCTGGCCCTGGTCGTAGACGGGGTAGCCGTACCCATCGCCAGCATCGATCTGGCCAAGAAGGGTCACTCCTCTCAGCAAGAACGGGCCGCCTTACTGGCGCGAGCCGCCGAGCAGTATGATCTGGCGGGCATGACCTTACTGGCCGACCGGGAATACATTGGCCAGGAGTGGTTCGCTACCCTTGCCGAGTATGAAATCAACTTTGTCATCCGCCTTAAGGCCGGTATCTACCATCAGGCGATCAACGAAAGCCGGGGCAAGAACTGCCAAGGGATGTGCGCTAAACTGCGGCGGTGTAAGAAGAAGGCACGTATCAGTAAACCGATTCAGTTGGGCGGAAAATCCTTTTACTACGTCGTGGTACGTAACCCCAAGGCCGACCATCCCGACGAGGACGAGTTTGTCTTTTTGCTCACCAGTCTACGACGTGCTGACCAAGCGCATAAACAGTACAGTGTGCGCTGGAGTATCGAGGTCACCTTCGGTCACCTCAAGACCAACGGTTTTGATCTGGAGGCCATGCGCGTAGAAGGCACCGCCAAGCGGGAGCTACTGCTCCAACTGGTCAGCCTGGCCTATATCTGGATGTGTGCCCAGGGGCTGAAGTTTTATCGCAAGTATCCCACGAGCCGACAGACCAAGTGGGATGGCAAACGGCAAGTCAGGACGCTGGTCCACTCCATTTTCCGCCAAGGAATGAGTTGGGTGATCATCCAACTAGCCAAACCGGCGGCGCTATTGCGAAAGGTCGCTAACAAAATCGACCGGATTCATAATATCCCCTGGGCTCATGTATAGCAGTGTACACCCTTCCTTTAAATATAACGTAAGCTTTTAGGGACTACTAAACTTACTTTGGTTTGTCAGTGCGGCCTAATGCCGCATTTCGCCCAACGAGGGCGCCGCCGCAGCCGGGGCATGAGCAAAACAATGCGACCAGCAATTTCTGTATTCAACAAGGGGGCAGCGCGGTGGCATGGACCAAAACCGACCAGAGCGTAGCGCCGGGAGCTTTTGGACCATTGACGCCGTGCTGACACCGTCATCAATCGAAGCAACTAGGCCCGAACTTCCCCAGCCCCGGTTGACGATGGCGCATTGTTGGGCGAGTGCTATTTCTTCTCCGTCAGCGTGTTCAAACGAATGAGCTCTAGATCAAGGTACTCGCCTACAAGATGATCAAAATCTTTGTCAGTAGTCAATAGGGTTAGATCGTAGTGACTGGCCGTTGCGGCGATCCACAAATCGTTCTTGCCCATATTTTTAGCAGCAAACTTCTGGCCGCCTCGATCTATCTTCCCTTGACTGTATGCATCAATGTCTCCATACTTGGAGATAATCTCATCATAATCGATCCCAATAGTGGCGATGCCCGATAGTATCTTTTCAATCTTGTCAATTTTCCTTTGACCTAACTTATTCTTCTTGATTAATGCATCGAGCTCACCCAAAGTGACGACTGAAATATATAGATCGTGATCACCCCCAAACAGCTGATATTTCGTCTCTATCTGCTTGGCGTAATCCTTATCTCTGCTATAAATAATTACAATATTCGTATCGAGCAGGTAATTCATTTTGACTAATCTATGCTCGCTAATAATTCTTCAAGTGATTGATCCCACTCTTCATTTTGATTCATTTTAGCAATCTCATCAAAAGACAGTGGTGATATATTTTGTTGACTCCTAATTATTTGCAGATCAACTTGATGCTTCAGGTCAATAGTTCGGGGTTTGTCTCTGGTTGACTGGCCATGTTCGGGGTTCACTAGGTCCCCTTGAGTCAATTTGTTATAGGCATGCCTTAGCTTTTTCGTGTCATCCGTTTGCATGATGACATCAATCAGACTGTACCTAAGTTCTCTTAAATTGACCATGAGCTATTCAGTTAGTTGCTTTGATCAACGCGGATCGAATGTGCTAGGTTTGAAGGCGTTGACCAAAGCTCAGCGGGTGTTGTTGTTCGTGCCGGTCTAATGCCGGCATGTCGCCCAACGAGGGCGCCGCCGCAGCCGGGGCATGAGCAAAACAACGCAACCAGCGATCTCTATCCCCGACAAGGGGGCAGCGCGGCGGCATGGGCCAAAACCGACCAGCGGGAGCTTTTGGCCCATTGTCCGCCGCGCTGACACCGTCATCAATCGAAGCAACTAGGCCCAAATTTTCCAGCCCCGGTTGACGATGGCGCAATGTTGGGCGATGTTCTCTTTTGTTATGTCCTCAGTCCTGCGGGTGTGCCAGTCCTGCTCACGCTAATCTTCCTGCATCCGCTTCAGTGCCAGGGTATATATTTTCGGAGACAACCTGAAACCACGCACTAGCAGCTCATCTAGTTTATCCTTACCCGAATCAATGAGCCCCCTTTCTTTGGCTTTGATGATCACTCCTACCAGCCCGGTAATCTTCAGCCCTAGTGCTAGAGCTTGTCGTCTTCCCTTGCGCTCATCGATGATCAGTAAACAGTTTTCCTGAGTAAGGGCTAGTGCAATAGCGCTCGCTTCACCATTATCAAGTCTGGAAGCTAACGATCTGAACACCGTGCTATCGTAACTGTCGTTGACAATTAACCAGGGGGTCATAACTGAGGCCTCATCCTGTACAATAGTAGTCACTTCTACCCTACCGTAAAGGTCTTTTAACAGATGTAACGCGTCGATACTTGACAGACCGATGAGCGTGCTGGCATCGGATAATACTACTCGTTCAGGCATTGGCTACATCCTCTAGTAGCTCATCTTCTTCAGTCTGGAATGCAGAAACTCCGTACTTGCCGAGTAACTCAATGAAGGACCTACGGCTCAAATCCACCATTTTTGCGCCTTGACCGGTGGTGATTAGGCCCTCGTCATACAACTTACTGGCAAACATCATCTTTAGGTCAAACTCAGTAGCCGTGAGATCAGCGGGTAGTTCTACGTGGAGTCCCATAGTGTATGTGTTTTATGAAGTTGAACAAGACTACCTTCTGAGAAGTTGGCAGCTATGCCTGCGCGGTGCAACGATGCGTGCTACCTACCATCTGAGATCCATGTACAAAACGAAGCAATTAGTATGTACTCTCACTAAGGGGGCAGCGCGGTGGCATGGACCAAAACCGACCAGCGGGAGCTTTTGGAACATTGTCCGACGGGATGACACCGGCTACAATCGCTAGCGAGTAGCGTGACTCTGCCCATTTTTACCATCAATCGCCGATTTTGCCCTGTATTTCTGTTCTTACGGGTTTTTGTCATTTTGTGGGTTTGGTAGTGCCGGCCTAATGCCGGCATTTCGCCCAACGGGGGCGCCACCGCAGGCCGGCTCCACCAATCAGCTATCGGACCGCAATCAGCCATAAGGTACCGTTTTGAAACTTTATCGACACCCAAAATGCTCACCGCCGGCTTGACGATGGCGCAATGTTGGGCGATTTCGATTTTCTCATAGTACAGTTGAAGATTACATATTCTTTTTTACAATGACATCTAGGTTTTTTTGAAACATGCCAACCCCGGATAAAATTGCAAATCCAAGTGATATAAGGGAAAAAGCCTTGACGGTAGCTGCAAATTTTTTATCAGATAAATCTCCAAGCTCAAGTAATTTACTTGCAATTTCCTTTGTTATCCCACTTTCGCCTTTGGTTGCTATAAACTCCTTGAATAAATCCATGCTTTCATGGCCTTCAATAGAAGTTACCATATGATATATAGAAACTTGAGTCATACATAGGGTTTCGTTGCTAGCTTCATTTTCAGCGTTGTCCAGCTCTTCCACGTCTATAAAATAATCAAATTTTTCCAGTATTCTATTATAGTAGTGCAATTCTGCACGTACCCTTTTCCAAAATCCGTCTAACGAATACTCTGAAAGAAGCTGGTACACCTCCATTGTATTGTCTCTGGCTTTATTGTGTATTTCGCTAACACTTAAATCTTGCCTAGCCTTTTTCAACTTATCTATAGATAATTTCATCAGCTGTTTATCGGTAGTGGTGATGAAGTTAATTAGGTTTGATAAAGCAGGCTTATTCTTCAAATGCAAATCTCCGGATTTGTCTTTGTCAAAATTTGATGTATAAGTAGTAAAATCAATATTTGCTTTATTATATTTTACTAAGTCAGATTTAAGCACTAAATATCCGGCTATCCAAAAGTTACCTTCTAAAAGTAAAATCAAATGAAAATGTAACGAAAGAGTATATATGCTTACCAGCTTACGGCACAGCGATTCAACAATAACCGTACGATCTATTACCTTCCCATCGGCAATTTCAAAAACTTTATTTTCGTGAATTTGAGTTGCGTCATGGCTATCACTATTTCTAAAGGAGTTGATAAATTGTACCTCATCTTCAGATAATGTCTTCAAAAAGGGATTGTTTTGAAGTACCCACTGCTTAGTAACGTACTGTCCAACTTTCTTATATCCCTTATAATCTTTTCCACGCAAATATTTCTTCTTATTATACTCGTTTACTTGTATTGGACTATACCAAACTGGTTCTAGAGTAGAAATGTATTCCTTGTGGTAATTATGAGCGTGTATCAATAATCCAAAATAATTGTAGCCATTTTCGAAGAAACTGTTTATAAATTGAACCTTCCGGCCGATGCCCCACTGATTAACATCTTTAAAGTTGATAAAGGCATTTTTTACTATAAAAGACAATGTAAAATTACTATTTAATAAATCAGCTACATATACGGCGATTTCTAACGGATACTGGTATTTTAAATCAATAGCGTTATGCAACCATCTTTCAACGTTTTCTCTGTAAAAAGTTTCATGCTCCCCCAAAGCCGAGTCAGCCGATAGCCTAAAAAATGACTTCCGTAAGCTACTGATATTTTTATCTGTTCCATCATTCAAATCTTTTCCATCCTCAAGGCTATCCATTTTTCTAAAAAATTATCAAGTGGTAGAATGCTCAAATTACTGAGCAGTTTTTCGGAACATACATAATTTGGTGAGGACCGGCCGCCTAAAGCGGCTGTCGCCCAACACTAACCCACCCGCATTGCGCATGCACCCCCTATCCCTACGCAACTATTGACGGGTGTGCCGCCCATAGGGCTGTGTATGCGCAACAAAGTTAGCTCACTTTTACCAATTGACGGGTGTGCTTGGATTGACGAGTGTGTGACTTCCACGGGCGCACATACGCAATAATTAACCGCGGCGATCATCGTCCATTCGATCCAAGGGACTCACGATTCGCTCGCGTTCCGTGCTGCTGATGTGGGTGTACACCTCCGTTGTCTTACTGCTGTTGTGACCGAGCAATGCCTGTATGTGCCGAAGTCCAGTTCCCTGCTCCAAAAGGTGAGTGGCGTAGCTGTGACGGAGCGTATGAACGGTAGCGTAGGGGTTCACGCCACTTTGCTTCACGGCTCGCTTCAATATGGCCTGTACCGACCGGGGGGAATACCGACCGCCAGATTGTCCTTCGAACAACCAGTAGTCAGGTTGGAACTCCTGGTGGTATTGCTCCAGCTCAGCAATCAACGATCTGGGTAGCGTGGTGTAGCGGTCCTTATTGCCCTTCCCCCCGTGAACGAAAATTTGCATACGGTCGTAGTTGAGGTCCGTAAGCCGCAGGTTGCACACCTCCCCCAACCGAAGTCCGCCGCCGTAGATGACCTTCAGTACGCAGCGGTGTTTAAGGTTGGTAACCGAAGCTAAGAGTCGCCTCACCTCCTCCACACTGAGCACCTGCGGTAGGCGCTTCTCCTTACGGGGTCGTAATTCGATGAAGGTCTTTTCCCTGCCTTCGATCTTTTCCATCCAAAACTTCAGGGCGTTCAGTAGCTGGTGCTGCGACGAGCGCGAGTACCTACCGCCCTGAGATCGATCTAGGATGTAGCGTCGTACTACATCAACAGTTACACGTTCAGCCCTTAGCTCCTGATGGCTAGCAAAAAATCTTCGAAGGTGCGAAAGATAGCCCTTGACCGTGCGCCAAGCGTAACGACGCACTCGAAGTTCTTCTTCCGTGCGGTGTACGACCTCCTTCCAGTGGTTCGGAAGTGAAGTTTCATTTTTCTTCTGCTTTCGTTCGGCACCGTTTCCGGACGACTCCGTCGAATAAAGATCGAAAGTCCAGTGCAAACACCTGTTCCCGTAAGTAGCCGACAATGCCTTGAGTGTCCGTGCCACCGCCGGGGCCGACCAGTACCCTTGCTTGGCATGATACCGTACTTCCGGAATATCCTTCGTTGTTAGTTTCCATTTTTCGACGGGGATGCCGACTGGCTGAAAGATATACCGCGTCGCCGTGCTCCCGTTCACCTTTTGAATCAAAATCGTCATCACGGTCTTTTCCCACAAATGACGATGGTCCTTAGAGAACCACCTAACTTTAAACGTATACTTCCGAATTTAGGCGTTTATAAACGCATAAAGACATTCCCTCCACGGCTTCGCCCCCCATGCATCGAAACGCCTAGCCCAAGTGTTTTGCGCCGCTTAGCCCATTGCACCGGGTGAAAATAACGTGTACAAACATTTCTACGGGTGCGTAGCGGGTAAATTTCTCCCGAAAGTTCGTTCACCTAGGATGCTGCACCTGGCTTACATCTAGGGCCCCTACCCCAGATGACGCAGCCCCCTATTTCGTCCTCACCTGACACTGCTCTCTCCTAAGCCCTTTCCCGTTCAACCCGTACACCTTAACTCCTTAACTCCTTGACTCCTTGACTCCTTGACTCCTTGACTCCTTGACTCCTTGACTCCTTGACTCCCTAACTTATCGTACCTTTGCGCGCTCAAAAGCGACCCCCCCCCGCGCAATTTTCTTTCTATGCAGTCTATTCGTAACATCGCCATCATCGCCCACGTCGACCACGGTAAGACCACGCTGGTGGACAAAATGCTGCTCGCCGGACAGCTCTTCGGCGACCACGAACGGCCGGGTGAGCTCATCATGGACAGCAACGATCAGGAGCGCGAGCGTGGCATCACGATCCTGGCAAAGAACGTGTCCATCCAGTACCAGGGCACGAAGATCAATATCATTGATACCCCCGGCCACGCAGACTTCGGCGGTGAGGTAGAACGGGTACTCAATATGGCCGACGGCGTTCTCCTGCTCGTCGACGCTTTCGAGGGCCCCATGCCGCAGACGCGCTTCGTGATGGACAAGGCCCTCAAGCTAGGACTCAACCCCCTCGTAGTCATCAATAAGGTCGATAAGCCTAACTGTACCCCCGAGGAGGTGCACGAGATGGTGTTCGACCTCATGTTCAGCCTGGATGCCACCGAGGAGCAGCTTGACTTTCCCACGATCTACGGGTCGGCCAAGCAGGGGTGGATGAGCACCGACTGGCGCAAACCCACCGAAAACATCTTGCCGCTGCTTGACGCTATTCTGGAATACGTACCCGAACCCGTAATCAAGGAAGGAAACACCCAGTTGCTGGTCACTAGCATCGAGTTCAGTAAGTACATCGGGCGTATGGCCATTGGTAAGCTCAGCCGGGGTACCCTGAAGTCGAACCAGGCGCTCACGCTGATCAGTCGTGATGGCACGGAGACCAAAGCTCGCGCACGTAACCTTTACGTGTACGAAGGATTCGGCCGCGTAGAGGTCGACGAGGTACAGGCCGGCGACATCTGCGCCGTCTTCGGCGTGGAAGGCTTTGAGATCGGAGACACCATTGCCGACGGAGAGAACCCCGAAGCGCTACCGACCATCGACATCGACGAGCCGACGTTGAGTATGGTCTTTACCATTAACGATAGCCCCTTCTTTGGCAAAGAAGGTAAGTACGTCACCAGCCGCCACATCAAGGACCGGCTCACCGCCGAGCTCGAACGCAATCTGGCACTCCGCGTAGAGGATACCGATAGCGCCGATAAATTCCGCGTATTCGGGCGGGGGGTGATGCACCTTTCGGTGCTGATAGAGACGATGCGCCGCGAGGGCTACGAGCTCCAGATCGGCCAGCCCCAGGTCATCGTCAAGGAGATCGACGGGGAGAAAATGGAACCCGTAGAGGAACTTACGGTCGACCTACCCGAGGAGATGTCCGGCACGGCCATCAACATGATTACCCAGCGCAAGGGGATGATGCTGAGTATGACGCCGAAGGGCGAACGGGTGACGCTAGAATTCGAGATCCCCTCCCGCGGCATCATCGGACTGCGCAGTAATATGCTCACCGCTACCCAGGGCGAGGCTATCATGACGCACCGCTTTAAGGAGTTCCAATCCCATAAAGGAGAGATCCCCGGCCGCCTCAATGGCTCGCTAATTTCCATGGAAAACGGTAAGGCCATCCCCTACTCCATCAATAACCTGCAGGACCGCGGCCGCTTCTTCATCGACGCCAACGAGGAGATCTACGAAGGGCAGGTGATCGGCGAAAACAACCGCGCCGCCGACCTGGTCATCAATGTCACTAAGACAAAGAAGCTAACCAACATGCGCTCGTCGGGCAACGACGACAAAGCTCGCCTGGTACCGCCCCGTAAATTCTCCCTGGAGGAAGCGCTGGAGTATATCCAGGCCGATGAGTACGTCGAGGTGACCCCCGAAAGCCTACGCCTACGCAAAACACTGCTGCGTGAGGCCGAGCGCAAACGGGGGGAGAAAATTCTGTTCTAATTCGCAAGTAGCGGACGAACTGCCCACCCCCCCGCGATCAAGAATGGGAGCCTGCTTACCTTAAGGGGTCAAGCTATGCTCCTACCGCTCCGTTGTCTCGTACTGCTTCTCTTTCTGTCCCCCTCCTGCCTCCAGGCGCAGCAACCGCAGTGTACGGGGCCCAGCTACGCGCAGTTCCACGTCGATGCGGCCCGACGGGATGTCCGTCTGACCTGTGTAGTGGACTACCCACAAGCAAGCGGGAGGAGCAGCACCCTGGTCGGCGGCATGATCGATGGAGACATCTACCTTTCTCGCCACGCACCGGACGGAGACCGCCTATGGGAAATCGCCCTACCTACGGGAAGCGAGAGTACGGAACTGACTACCCTTAACACCCTACTGCTCGACCCCGACGGCATGATCGCCGGTGTCGGTAGCCTATTTCGTTCCGGCAATCAGTACGCCTTCCTGTTTCGCTACGATCCGGTAGCGGGCCGGCTGCTTTACCTGCGCGAAGCTGACTTTCCCAGCGACCCAAATACCCTATTGCTAGACCAGGCTGGCAACTACCTCATCACCGGCGCCCGCCTGAACCTACCGGCACCCGATTTCCTGCGCGCTTACCAGCAGCGACTGGACCGCGCCACGGGCTCCCCAATTGGCGAGGCTAACCTAATGGACCTCGACGGCGACGAGCGCATCTTCGATGCCGTACCCCACCCCGGGGGCGGCTTCGTAGTCACTGGTCAGGCCGTGCGGGGTGGAGGGGCCGGTAGCATCCGTACCCTGGTCGCCCGGATGAACGATTCGGGCGAGCTCTCCCAGGCCGTAATGGGCTTTGCCGCCGCACAGCGCAACGCTAGGATCTTCGGCTATGACGTTGAGGTAGTAAACGAGACCGTCTACGTCCTTCAGTGGGGCGACCTGGATACCCTGACCGGTTCCTTCCGCACCGCCCCCGCGCTTTCCGCCTTTGACCTAAACAACAACGTACTCTGGACCCGCCGCCTTAACCTCGACGACTACGACGGGGAAGTAGGTATCGAACTCGAACCCCACGCCGGAGGCCTCCTCATCTACGGCTATGCCCTCGGAAAGGAACGCGATATTTTTCTTATCCATACCGATCTGAACGGGGGGGTCCGCTGGGCCAACTCCTACATATTTCCCGGCCGGGTGCTACTCTACGCCCGGGCCAATCAGCAGCTCCTCCCCCGCCCCACCGGCATTGCGCTTACCGCTACCTACGTCTTCAACGGCGGCCGGAGCCACGAGGGGCTGTTACTACAACTTACACCCTCAGGGGCCGCGCTCAGCGATTGTGTGACCGTGCGGCCGCTTACCGTCACGGTCAGCAATCCGCCGGCCACATGGTCACCCACTACGTTAGTCAGTACTCCCTTTGCCGCAACTTTTTCCACTTTGGCTAGTGCTCCCACGCCCTCACTGCGGATCGACCTAACCGATGACTGCGATATCCCCTGCGACGATTGCGACCGGCAATCCTTCGTGAGCTTGCCGTTCTGCGCCGGGGACTCGGCGCTCGTCAACGGCAGGTGGCGTTCGGAGCCCGGCATCTACCGCGACACCTTCCCCTCCACTACCGAAAGCTGCGATTCCATCGTCACTACGGAGCTGTTACTGCAGGGTGGACCAACGGCTACCTACCGGCAAATCCAGAGTTGCGGACTGCCCACCGCCGAAGTGCGTATCGAGGTCACCGGGGGGGTGGCGCCCTACCGCTACCGCTGGTCCGACACTACCATTACGGGCGACCGTCCCAATCTGGCGGCAGGCACCTATACCGTGACCATCACGGACTCGCCAGCCTGTGCCCCAGTGACGCTACCTATTACCGTCAGCATCACCGAGGAATCCTTTTCGCTAATCACTAGGCCACCTACCTGCCCCAGCGGTAATGACGGAAGCATTGTGCTATCCCCCACCGGATCGGGAAGTTTGAGGTTGCTGCAGAATGCTACGTATTCTCCCGATTCACTCTCTGGGCTGACAGCTGGCGATTACAGTTTTATCGTCCGCACTACTTCCGGCTGCGAGGTATTTCGCCAGTTACAGGTTCCAGAATCAGCAGCTTCACTTCACTTAAGGCTTACCGGCCCCACCACCGTTACAGCGGGTACCCCCGTCACGTACACCACGGAAGTAGCCGCCTCCTCACCCACCATTAGCTACCGCTGGTCACCCCCCGAGCGGCTCGATTGCCCGGACTGTAGCAGCGCCACCGCTCGCTTCCTAACCGACACTACACTTACCGTCACCGCTTTGGATGAAAGCGGGTGCACTGCCTCCGATAGCTTACGCATCACGGTGCTACCGGGTGAGCCCAGCATCTACATCCCCAACGCCTTTAGTCCAAACGGTGACGGACAGAACGACCGGTGGGTACCGGGTTTTGGCCCTCAGGTGGCCCACATCCTCCGCTGGCAGGTATTCGACCGCTGGGGCACTGAAATCTGGGCCTACGATCCCCAAACCAAAACGACCTGGACCGGCGGGGCCGCAGGTGCGGGCGTTTATGTGTACAGCATCAGTCTGCAGCTCGTGACCGGTCAGATCGTACAGCGTTCGGGCTCCGTGACCCTCATTCGCTGATTAACTGGCAAGCTGCCGCACAATCAGCTCGCTCAGGTCATAAACCATCACCTCGTCCTGCTTTTCGCGGCTGGTTACGCCGTCGGTCATCATGGTGAGGCAGAAGGGGCAGTTCACGGCGATCACATCGGCATTCAGGCTAAGGGCCTCATCGGTCCGCTCGGTATTGATGCGTTTCTCCCCGGGCTCGTCCTCCTTCCACATCTGGGCCCCACCGGCTCCGCAGCAGAGTCCGTTCTGCCGACTCCGCTTCATCTCCACGAGCTGTCCGTCGATGGACCGAAGCACGTAGCGGGGCGCCTCGTAAATACCATTCGCCCGACCCAGGTAGCAGCTATCGTGGTAGGTGATTCGCTTGCCCTTGAACTCGCCGCCCTCAGTCATTTTTATTCTGCCCGCATCAATCAGTTCCTGGAGTAATTCCGTGTGGTGCACGATATCATAGTGCCCTCCCAGCGCCGGATACTCATTCTTGATCGTATTGAAGCAGTGCGGGCAGGCCGTCACCATCTTCTTCACGCTGTACATATTCAAGGTCTCGATATTCTGCAGCGCCACCATCTGGAACAGAAACTCGTTGCCGGCGCGGCGGGCGGGGTCGCCGGTGCAGGCCTCCTCATCTCCCAATATAGCAAACTCGATCCCGGCACTGGTCAAAATCTCTGCGAAGGCACGCGTTACCTTCTGGGCGCGGTCGTCGAAGGAGCCGGCGCAGCCTACCCAGAAGAGGATTTCGGGGGTTTTGTCTTGGGCGGCGTAGTCGGCCATGGTTTTTACTGTCACGGTTGTTGGGTTTTGCGTTGTTGGGTTGTTGGGTTCGATCGTCGTAGGTGTGGTAGGTGTGGTAGGTGTGGTAGGTGTGGTAGGTGTGGTAGGTGTGGTAGGTGTGGTAGGTGTGGTAGGTGTGGTAGGTGTGGTAGGTGTGGTAGGTGTGGTAGGTGTGGTAGGTGTGGTAGGTGTGGTAGGTGTGGTAGGTGTGGTAGGTGTGGTAGGTGTGGTAGGTGTGGTAGGTGTGGTAGGTGTGGTAGGTGTGGTAGGTGTGGTAGGTGTGGTAGGTGTGGTAGGTGTGGTAGGTGTGGTAGGTGTGGTAGGTGTGGTAGGTGTGGTAGGTGTGGTAGGTGTGGTAGGTGTGGTAGGTGTGGTAGGTGTGGTAGGTGTGGTAGGTGTGGTAGGTGTGGTAGGTGTGGTAGGTGTGGTAGGTGTGGTAACTTACTATTTACAGATTTTAGGGGATTGAAATTTAAGTCTTTTTCACCCTAGCGTTCGCGCGCGACTTGGCGAATAACTGAAGTAGGGACTGATACTCTTTTCCCAGAATACGGACGCTGTTCATATCTACAGGAATCTCACTTTCCGCAAGTATTTCTAACCAGAAAAGTGTCTCATCGCATTCTTCTACCACAATACAGAGCTTAGCGTACCATTCGCGCTTCGAACGCGCCCGACAGGCTGCACGATAATTAGCGGCCACCGATGTAGCGGACTTTATAATTTGATACCGCACCACATTGAGTGCCGGGTTCTTCTGCGCAGCCTGCATGAAATTGACCAAATCAATCGCGGCAGCTTTCGTCCGTCGTTTCAACGCAATAGCAAGCTCCTTACTTGACGTATGCCGCCCCCCATACCCAGATTCAGGTTCTAAAAAAAGCTCGTCATCAGCCCCCGTATCTACCCAATCGTCCATATCAAAATTTCTCCATTAATACAACTACATTCCATCTTCCGCCACAACTACCGCACCTTCAGTACCTGCTTCACAAGCAATACGACCACACCACTAACACACATATCACACCTACCACACCTATAACACCTCCGACGCCCGAACCCAACAACGCAACAACCCCACAACCCCACAACTACCCCTCCACCCAAGCAGTCCGAGAACTCCCCACACTCCAGGCCCGCTGCTGGTTCTCAATGCTATTAAACAACGGCATCCAATCCGCAGGTCCCTTAGCCTCCGTGAGAATTTCGTGGCGGCGCAGCTTATTGATCATCTCAAGGGGATTGATTAGGATCGGACAGGCTTCGACACAGGCATTGCAGGTCGTGCAGGCGTGAATCTCCTCGCGAGTGATGTAGTCCCAGAGGTTACGGCCATCGTCGAAGTTGTGTACACTGAGGAGACCTTCGTTATTGGGTGCGTATTCCGTATTGCCAGATCGGATCTTGCCACCGATCTCCTCGGCTCGGTCGCGTACATTCATTACGATCTTGCGGGGGCTCAGCTTTTTGCCAGTAATGTTAGCCGGGCAGACGGCGGTGCAGCGACCGCATTCGGTACAGGAGTAAGCCCCCAACACGTCAATCCAGCTCATCTGCGTCACGTCGTCGGCGCCAAACTCGGGCAGCGGGGCGTTCATGTCGGGCGCGGGGGCATCGGGGTCACCGAGACCCATCATGGTCTTCACCTCGTTCATCACCTCGGGCATGTTGATCATCTGGCCTTGGGGCTTGAGGCGAGCGAAGTAGGTATTGGGAAAGGCGAGCAGGATGTGCAGGTGCTTCGACTTCGGCAGGTAGTTTAAAAAAACGAAAACCATCAGGATGTGGCCCCACCAGCCGACCCGCTCCAGGGTGTGGAGGGTTGCTGCATCAAGATCACCAAAGAGTACGGGACCTAAGAAACCACTGACGGCGAAGTTCGTTGGCCGATAATGATCGGGGTCCATGTCCTGCAGCACCACATCCGTACCGTTCATCGTAAATATGCAAGCCAGCAGAATGAGCTCGAAAACAAGGATGAGATTAGCATCTAGCTTCGGCCAGCCCTGCATCTCCGGCTTGTGGAAGCGGGGAATAAACAGCACGTTGCGCCGCACCAGGAAGATGACCGTAGCCACGAAGGCGAGGATACTCAGCAGCTCGATCGTATTGATCACGAAATTGTACATCCCACCCAGCGGACCCAAAAACCAGCGGTGCACGCCGAAGATGCCGTCAATGAATATCTCGATCAGCTCGATCTGGGTAAAAATGAATGCCACGTATAGCATCAGGTGAAGCACGGCCGGGATAGGACGCTTGAACATCTTCTTCTGCCCGAAGGCCACCAGTAGCATGTTCTTCCAACGCGAAGCAGTAGGACCGGTTACCTCCTCATCCTTCCCCAGTAAGATGTTAGCCCGCACCTTACTGAATTGGAAGTACGCAAACCCGAGTGCCAGGAGGGCAACTACCGCAAAGACGATCGACTGTAGCATGCCCGTAAAGGTACCGGAGGCGGGTGGGCTCTCCAAGGATCGCTAGCGAAAATTCGCTAATTGGTCGGATGCTGCACCTGTCCCATGGCTATCGGGACGCCCCCTAGTTCGTTTGGTTCAGATTTTCGGTGCCGTAGAGGTGGAGATCCTTGTCCCGCAGGAGCTTGGTCCAGAAGATGATCTGACCGGTATGGTAGCTGAGGTGCTCCACGACGTGCAGGATGATGTAGTTGCCGTCGTGCACGTAGGCCTGCACGGGGCGCTCGGGGCGTAGGGAGGATGCATCTTGCTGCTCGATAATTGTTACTGCGGTACCGATGACCTTCGCCAGCTCGGTGAGTAGCTCTTGCTTGGTGTACCCGCCCGTAGCGGCAAACTCACTGTCGCGCCGGCGTACGTCCGGCAACTGTCCGATACCGTTGTGCATCCACTGTCGGATGTTGCCGCTTAGGTGCAGGAGTTGATTGCCAACACTGTTGGAGCTGCTGTTAGGGCGCTGCCAGACCTCCTGCTCCGTGAGCTCACCGATACAGACCGTGATGCGTTCCAGATTCCAGCGAAGAAAATGAACCGCGGCCTGGGTAAACTGAGTGTAGGTGGTATCCATAACTAGTGGGTGAACTTACCTTTGCGCGATTATGCAGCAGAAGGTAAATGTATTCAAGTTCGGGGGAGCATCGCTGAAGGATGCCGCGGCCATTCGCCACGTGGGTGAAATCCTGCAGGGCTTTGCAAAGCAATCACTGGTCATCATCGTATCGGCCATGGGCAAGACCACCAATGCCCTGGAGGAAGTGGCCTACGCCTACTGGCACGGCAAGCCCCAGGAAGCCCGCCGCAAGCTCAACGCGATCCATAACCAGACCACGACCATCATTGACGAGCTGTTCAGCGAGGTGCCGGAGGAACTGACGGCCGCCGTGAATGATCTCTTCGTCTCCGTAGAGTGGGCCCTGGACGAGGCGCCAAACGAGGAGTACGACTTCGACTACGACCAGATCGTCTCCCTCGGCGAGCTACTCAGTAGTCACATCGTGGCCGGCTACCTCAACCGTATCGGCCTACCCACCAGCTGGCTCGATGCCCGCGACGTAATCCAGACCGACAATACCTACCGCGAGGGTTGGGTCAAGTGGCCGGAAACCACCGAGCGGGCGGAGCGCCTCCTGCCCCCTCTACTCGCCCAGACCCCCTTCGTGATCACTCAGGGCTTCATCGGCAATACCAGCGAGAACTACACCACCACCCTGGGGCGCGAGGGCTCCGACTACTCGGCCGCCATCTTCAGCTACTGCCTCGACGCCGAGGCCATGAGCATCTGGAAGGATGTGCCCGGCGTACTCACCGCCGACCCGCGCATCTTCGAGAACGTCACCAAGCTCGACCGCCTGAGCTACAAGGAAGCCATCGAGATGACCTACTACGGGGCCAAGGTGATCCACCCCAAAACCATCAAGCCGCTACAAAACAAGAGCATCCCCCTCTACGTCCGCTCCTTCATCGAACCCGAACTGGAGGGCACCTACGTCTCCGACGATGCCGGCGACACCTACCCCCCCATGGTGGCCGTAGAGCGCGAGCAGGCCCTGATCAACATCAGTACCCGCGACTTCAGCTTCGTGGCCGAGCACCACATTAAGCAGCTCTTCGAGCACATCACCACCACCCGCCTGCAGGTGAACATGATGCAGAATACGGCCATCAGCTTCAACGTAGTGGTCAACGACATCGACGACCGGGTGGAGCGCTTCTGTGCGCTGGTAGACCGCGAGTTCAAAACCACGGTAGACCGTAACCTGGAACTTATCACCGTGCGTCACTATACCGCCGAGGTGGTGGAGAGCATGCGGCGCGGCAAGATGAACCTGCTGGAGGGCCGCTTGCCGCTGACGTTGCAAATGGTGGTGAAGGATGTGCCGGTGGTGCGGAGGAAGGAGGCTTAGTTGTGGCGTTGTTGGGTTGTGGCGTTGTGGCGCTGCTCGCTTCGCTCGTCCTGGAGTTGCTGCATGGCTTGTACCTGCGGCCCCGCCCACCTATCACGCCTATCACGCCTATCACGCCTATCACGCCTATCACGCCTATCACGCCTATCACGCCTATCACGCCTATCACGCCTGAAACTCAACAACCTAAAAACGCAACAACGCAACAACCCCTACCCCAAATCACTAGTAATCAACTTCAAAAACTCATTCCGCGTCCGTTCCGCCTTGAACGCCCCGGTAAAGGCCGAGGTGGTCGTCACGCTACTCTGCTTCTGCACCCCGCGCATCATCATGCACATGTGGCGGGCCTCGATGACTATGGCTACGCCGAGCGGATTGAGGGTATTGTGGATGGATTGTAAAATCTGATCCGTCAGCCGTTCCTGTACCTGAAGTCGGCGACTGAAGACCTCGATCACGCGGGGAATTTTACTCAGCCCCACGATGTAGCCATCCGGGATGTAGGCCACGTGCGCCTTGCCGAAGAAGGGCAGCAGGTGGTGTTCGCAGAGGGAATAGAGCTCGATGTCCTTCACGATGACCATTTCGGAGTAGTCCTCGGCGAACATGGCGGAGCGTAGAATTCGCTCGGCGTCCATGGCGTAGCCCTGGGTTAGGAACTGCATAGCTTTAGCGGCGCGCACGGGCGTTTTAAGCAGTCCGTCGCGGGAGGGATCCTCCTGGATGCCTTCGATAATCTGGGCGAAGTGCTCGCTGAGGAGTTCGGTGGTGGCCTCCTCGTACTTGACAACGTTCTGAAAGGGCATAGGTTAGGTTCTTCCCGCCGGACCGTAGTAGTCGGCGTAGATGTTTTCGGTTTCGTACAGGCGTACGCGGTAGAGGGCGGAGCCGGCTGCGGTGATGGGGCGCTCCAAATGCTCCCATATTTTAAGGGTCAGGTTCTCCGTAGTGGGTAGCACCCCGGTGAACCAGTCGGTATCCAGATTAAGATTGGCGTGATCCAGTTGATCCACGACCTCCTGCTTAATGATGGTCGACAGCACCTTGGCATCCATCACAAAGCCGGTGATCGGATCGGGCATTCCGCATACCGTGACGCGCAGATCATAATTATGGCCGTGCCAGTTGTGGTTGGCGCACTTGCCGAACACCTCACGGTTGCGCTCGTCGGTCCAGTCGGCGATGGCTAGCTTATGGGCGGCATTAAAGGTCTCGCGGCGGGTCAGGTAATGCATGGGTCGGCCGATTGGGGGCGCAAAGGTAATTAATCACCGCGCAGGTCGATCCGGCGCAGCTTATCCAACAACACGGCGACGCGCAGGTTGAGCCCCGGTCCGGCGTCGAAGTACTGGGAGTCAAGCAGTAGGTGCGCGCCCCGGGTTTCCACCCTCTGTAGGGTCGTATAGGTCACTACACCGGCGGGCTGTAGCAAGTTTTTCCAGTACAGCGCACTGTCCGTAAAGGCAAAGCCCTGCTTGCCGGAGCTCAGCAAACTCTGATCGCAAATCAGCAACAGCCGCTCATCCTTACCAGCCCCCAGGTACCCCCGGGTGGCATTGCGGAGCACCCTGGCGGGGGTGGTAATGAAATCAGTATAGACGGTTTCGGTCTCCTGGTCGAGGTCCAGGTAATCCATCACCAACTTAAACAGATCGACCGTCGTCCAGTCTACGCTCTGGTAGCGCAGCAGCCGTTGGGGCAGCATACCGGGGTGCAGTTCGGCGGCCGTTTCTACTACGAAGTACTCCACCAGTCCGGCCAGCACATTGTCCCGGCGGCGCTGTGCTTTACTCGGCACCAGCTCCCGGTTGAGGTATTCGGTCAGGCTCTTGATACTCACGTCTCGAATCTGCCGGAACGTCTCATCCTTACGGTAAACGGCCAGGTAATCGGGTAGCCGATCGGCACCGAAGTAGGCGGTCAGGCGCTCCCCGAGTCGGTCCTCGAAGGCGGTGCGCAGGTCGGCTACAGTCAGCGTCGAGGGCGGGGGTTGGAGCTCCTCTTCGCTAGGAGGATCGGGGGCCACATCGTGAAGTTCCAGCACCTCCTCTTCCAATCGGTGACCGCAGTTAGGACAGAAGCGGGCGGTCTCGGGTACGGTCTCTCCGCAGTTCGGGCAAATCAGCGCGGGGGGGGGCGGGGCCGCCGTCTCCTCGTCCGCCGAGCGTTGCGCAGCTTCGCTCGTCTGCCGAGGAGCATCCCCAAAGTCTACCTCAAACTCAACTTCAGGATGGCGCGGCGTCTCCTCCGGCACCGGCTCGGAGAAGAGATCAGTCACGACCGGCGTTTTTTTTTCCTGCTTTTTAGCTTTGGCCATAGCGATAAAGGCATCTAGTTCGGAACGCTGTTTGTCATCGAGGGTAGATTCGGCGGGGTCGATGATGGGCTCGGAATCTTCGGTCGTCAGGGTGTAATCCGGTAACGCTTCGTCCGCCGTCCCCCCCTCGTCCGCCGACTTCAAGCGGGGTCCCCCTACCCCCGCTTTCGTATGCGAAGCTTCGCTCGTCTGCCGAGGGGACTCCTCTAATGCAACTCCCACCTCCGGCACCTCCTCCGCCTCCCGCAGCATCAGCACCCGGTCAATCGCAAAGTCTCCTGCCGCCGACTCCCCGCTATCCACAAATCCGTGCTTGGCAAAAAAGGCAATAGCCCGCGCGTTGTACCCCCGCACCGCCACTTGCATCCCCTGGTAAGGTCCCACCTCCCGGATGGCCTCCCGCAGCAGCGCCTCCCCTACCCCCTTCCCCCAGTCGCTGCGCCGCACGATGAGCTCGGTGATCGTCGAGTACTCCCCCGGACTCCCCTCCAGAACCAGGTAGCCGGCTAGGGCCCGCCGCCGTTCGTCCCAGGCCGTGAAAACACTGTACTCTGGCTGCTCCAGCGCTTCCTGTACCCGTGTCCGCGCCCCCTCCACCATTGCATCATTCTCGCGCCGCTGCTCGTCGGTCAGCCCGGGCACGTCGAAGGACGGAAAGATGGCCTGCCAGACGAAGGTTTCCAGGTGGGTGAAGTCGCTTTCCCGGCCGGGGCGAGTGGTCATAGAAATTTACAATTTACCATTTACAGTGTACCATTTACGATTTGCGTGACAGCTCTCCCGATAGGTAACGGGTCGTGGTGGTAGATCAGTTGATAAGTACCCGTGAGCGTTGCCTCTTGTTTAATGTATTGCACCTGCGGCCCCGCCCTAGGTAACGCCTGCCCTACTTTGGTGACGTGCAAATGGTATATTGTAAACGGTACATTGTAACTTGTAAATTTTACCTTCGCCCCGTGCCCAACACCCGCACCATACACGACGCCGCCCGCTTTGGCCTGACCATCGAGCGACTGTGCCGGCACCTGATGGAGGAGCACGGTGACTTCCAGCAGAGCTGCCTGATCGGCATACAGACCGGGGGGGTGCAACTGGCCCAGCGGCTCTACGACCGGCTACGGGAACTGGGGGTGACAGGCCTACCCTTCGGAAAACTGGACATCACCTTTTACCGCGATGACTTTCGGACCAAGGCCGGACCGTTGACCGCCCACCCCACCGAGATCGACTTTCTGGTGGAGGACCGAAGGGTAATTCTGGTGGACGACGTGCTCTTCAGCGGCCGCACCGTGCTGAGTGCGATGACGGCCCTAAACCACTACGGCCGGCCGGCGGGGGTGGAACTGCTGGTGATGGTCGACCGGCGCTTCCGGCGCACCCTGCCCGTACAGGCCAACTACCGGGGGCTGGTGGTGGACACGTTGACCAATGAATACGTGGACGTGCAGTGGGCCGAGACTCACGGTAGCGACCAAATTTTACTCACCGGTTCCTAAACTGCGCAATGGCCTCCGTACAGCAACTTTCGACCAAGCACGTCCTGGGCATCAAGTACCTCACGGCCGGGGACGTCGAGCTTATCCTAGATACGGCGCGGGAGTTTAAGGAGGTGATCAACCGGCCGATCAAGAAGGTGCCGAGCCTGCGGGACATTACAATTGCTAACCTGTTTTTCGAGAATTCCACCCGCACCCGCATCAGCTTCGAGCTGGCCGAAAAGCGGCTGAGTGCGGATACGGTGAACTTTAGCGCGTCGAGCTCCTCGGTGAAGAAGGGAGAAACCCTGCTGGACACCGTCAATAATATACTGGCCATGAAGGTGGACATGGTGGTGATGCGTCATCCCGCCCCGGGGGCCCACCACTTCCTGGCCAGTAAAATCGACGCCAGTATCGTCAACGCCGGTGATGGTACCCACGAGCACCCCACTCAGGCCCTGCTGGATGCCTACTCGATGCGCGATGCGTTGGGGGGAAGTCTGGTGGGCAGGCGAGTGTGCATCTTTGGGGATATCACCCACTCGCGGGTGGCACTGTCGAATATATTTTGTCTGCAGAAGCTGGGGGCGAAGGTGCGGGTGTGCGGTCCGCCGACGCTGATCCCAAAGCCGATCGGCAGTCTGGGGGTGCAGGTAAGCTACGATGTGCAGGATAGCCTGCAGTGGTGCGAGGTGGCCAATGTGCTGCGCATCCAGCTGGAGCGGCAGGATACCAAGTTCATTCCCAGCCTGCGGGAGTACAACCGCCACTTCGGCATCACGCAGGAGCGGATGGACCGGCTGGATAAGCAGATTGTCATCATGCACCCGGGGCCCATTAACCGGGGGGTGGAGATCGATACGGCGGTGGCGGATTCAGAGCACAGCATCATCCTACAGCAGGTCGAAAACGGGGTGGCGGTGCGGATGGCAGTTCTTTATCTGCTAGCGGCGCGGCGCAACGATCTGTAGATGCTGTACTACCTGGTACGACCCGTGGCGCGCTACGTGCTGCGCTACTACTACCGGCACATCGACCTGGCGGGATTGGAGCATATTCCTCCGGAGGCGGCCGTCATTCTAGCCTCCAACCACCCGACGGCCTTCATCGAGCCCTGTATCCTGGCCTGTTTTCAACCGCGGTCGCTGCACTTTCTGGCCCGCGGTGATCTATACAAAAACAAGCTAGCCATTCGGGTGCTGCGGGCCTTACACATCCTGCCGGTGTACCGAATGCAGGATGGCGGCTACGGTAAACTGACGGAGAACTACGCCACCTTCGAGGCATGTTATAAGGTGCTAAGTCGGCGCAGGGCGCTGATGATCCTGGCCGAAGGGCGCTGCATTAACGAAAAGCGCTTGCGACCGCTAAAGAAAGGGACGGCCCGTATCGCCCTCGGAGCACTGGACCGCGATACGACACTACCGGAGGTGTACATCGTGCCCGTCGGCGTCAACTTCGTGGCGGCCGAGCGGGTGCGAAGCACGGTGATGATTCGGTGCGGTAAACCACTGCTTGCCAGTCAATACTTGCAAACTTACCGGGAAAATGAGGCAATGGGGCTGCGAGCACTTACCGAGGACCTGCGGGAGGCCCTTTCCGAGCACGTCCTACAGCTCCCGGCAGCGGCGGACGATGCCCTCTACGAGGCCCACCTACAACTGGTGCGCAACGAGCTACCTCCGCTGTCCCGCTCGGTGACCCACGGCGGCGTACAGTTGGCTACGGAGCTCGCTGTGGTTGCTAGCGGCCGACCGGACGAGCGGGTGCTTACCTACACGCAGCGACTACAGCATCTCGGTATCACGGACCGGGATCTACTCACGAGCGGGGCTACCGAGCCCATGCCGTGGCTTGCCTTTCTCGCCTTATTCCTACTGATTCCTCAGCTACCGCTGTGGCTGATCGCGGAGATCATTGCGCTTGGGGGTCCTCGTACCGTGGAGTTCTACAGTCCGGTGCGCTTTGCGGCCGTGGCGGTGGGGACGGTCGTTTCCTTATTGGCCCTACTAGTACTCTCCTGGGCGGGGAAGCTCTACTTCGCCCTATCGCTACTGCTCAACAACTGGTCGCTACGTCAACTAGAAGCGTGGCGGCAGTGGCGGGGCCGGCGGCGAGCGCAACAGCTCGATCCGGAACTACGGGCGGAGCTACTAACCCTACGGCAAGACTTACTCTAGCAGCTCGTTGTCGAATACCTTAACGACGTCAAATTTGGCCTCGTGGTCGGCCACGAACTTCAGGTGGGTGTCCGACACCTGGTAGGCATCGTGTCCGGCCACGTCATCGAACCACAACACCAGATTGTAGTCGAAGCTGTTATCGACCACCCCCCGCGAGGGCGTCGCTGCCGGCGTACCGGTAAACACGCGGCGTACGGTGGGCGCGCCGGCCAGGCTCTTCATGCCGGCCTCGAAGCTCTTACGCTCGGCATCCGTGAGCCCGTCCTTGAGCCAGAAATAAACGGTGTGGGCCATGCCGGGGGAAGTCGATTCTGCCATAGGGGTAGTAGTTGTAGGGGCGCTAGTCTGACAGGCTCCCAGAAATAGGACGGTACAGACCAGCAGGGTGAAACTCCGTAGGCGAGTGCGCATTGGTGTAATTTAGCGCCGGCGAAGATAGCCTACCCTTACTGTAATTCTGCCCGTATGACCATTATCATCATTATCCTCACCGTCCTCGTCAGCTGGCAGGCCTTCAACAATCCGGAGCTGAAGGGCAAGCTGCTCTTCATCCCCTCAGCGGTCAAGGAGCGGGGGGAGTACTACCGCTTTTTGACGCACGGCTTCATTCACGCTGACTTTCAGCATCTGCTGTTTAACATGTACGCCCTGTACATTTTCGGTACCTCGGTGGAATTTGTGTTTTCGCAGTTTCTCTTCGGTCCCGTGATCGGTAAGGTGGCTTATCTGCTCTTCTACTTGATTGCCATCGTCGCGGCCAGCATCCCCGACTACCTCCGCCACCAGGACAACCGCATGTACGCTAGCCTCGGCGCTTCCGGGGGTGTGGCGGCCATCATCTGGCCCTACGTGATGCTCGATCCCTGGAACTGGTTCATCTTCCCTCCCCTACCTGCCATTCTGCTCGGCATCGGTTACATAGCCTACTCCCACTATGCGGACAAAAAGGGACAGAGCAACGTAGGGCATAACGCACACCTGTGGGGGGCCATCTTCGGCCTGGTGGCCTACACCGTGCTGGTGCTAGCATTTGAGCCGGCACTGATGCAGTATTTTCTGCAGGAGCTGATGACTCCCCGGGGGCCAAGCTTCGGATAAGGCACTACGGCTGTGGGGGCGGGGCCGCAGGTGCAAGCTAAATCGTACCTTCGCCGCCCTTTACGCAAACCTCAGCACCCATGGGACTCAAGTGTGGCATCGTAGGCCTCCCGAACGTCGGTAAATCCACCCTCTTCAACGCCCTTACCTCCGCTAAGGCCCTGGCCGCGAACTACCCCTTCGCCACCAAGGATCCCAACCTGGGTGTTATCACGGTACCCGATGAGCGACTGGATAAACTGGCCGAGCTGGTGAACCCCCAGCGCATCCTACCTACCACAGTAGATATCGTCGATATCGCCGGACTCATCAAGGGGGCCAGCAAGGGAGAGGGACTCGGCAACCAATTTCTCGGCAACATCCGCGAGACCGACGCTATCCTCCACGTCGTCCGCTGCTTCGAGGACGACAATGTGGTGCACGTAGACGGTAGCGTCGATCCGGTGCGCGATAAGATGATCATCGACACGGAGCTCATCCTGAAGGACATCGAGACCGTCGAAAAGAAGGTGGACAAGTTTCGGCGCACCGCTAAGAGCGGCGATAAGCAGGCTAAGGCGGTCGTCGAGGTTGGCGAGGCGCTACTGGCTCACCTGGAAAGCGAGAAACCCGCCCGCAGCTTCGAGACCAGCGAGGAGGGCGAGGAGGTGGTCCGCGAGTTGATGCTCCTGACCGGCAAGCCCATTCTCTATGTCTGCAACGTCGACATCGACAGCATCGACGACGGCAACGCACACACCGAGGCCTTCCGCGCTGCCGTGGCCGGAGAGGACGCCGAGGTCATCCTGATCTCGGCCGGTATCGAAGCCGATATTGCCGAGCTGGAGACCAGAGAGGAGCGGGCGGAGTTCATCGAGGAGATGGGACTGACCGAGCCGGGCGTCAATAAGGTGATCCGGGCCAGCTACTCCCTCCTCGACCTAGTTACCTACTTCACCGCCGGAGAAAAGGAGGTCCGCGCCTGGACGATCCGCAAGGGCACCAAGGCCCCGGGTGCCGCCGGCGTCATCCATACCGACTTCGAGAAGGGCTTCATCCGCGCCGAGGTCATCCACTACGCCGACTATATCGCATACGGCTCCGAAGCCGCCGCCCGCGACAATGGCAAGCTGAACGTGGAGGGCAAGGAGTACGTGGTGGAGGACGGCGACGTCATGCATTTTCGCTTCAACGTTTAGCGCGGTTGCGCTAAACGTTGAAGCTCTAGACCGCCTTCGGCGGGTAGACGCTGCGCGGTAGACCGGCTTTGCCGGGTAGACGCCCCGATAGCTATCGGGGCTGGTTAGACCGGCCTGATAGGCGTTCGGGCGGCTAGGGACTGAACCGGGTAGGTGTGGTAGGGTTAGGGGGGAAAACTATGCTACCATGGCAAAGCAACTCTACCTGATGGCTCACTTCGAGCTCAGTAAGCCGGATGAATTCGCCCCCACGTTCGCGGAGCACGCTAAGGCCAGTCGAGCCAAGCCGGGTTGTCTGTTCTTCTACCTCATTCGCGACCGCGATAACTCCGCTAAGTTCGCTACGATGGAGTGCTGGGAGAACTACAACTACTTCGAGCAGCACGTGGCGGATGACGAGCATACAAAGTTTCAAGCTAAGATTAAGCAGTACTGGAAGCACGAGCCGGATGTGATGGAGTGTGATTTGGTGTCTGGGATGGAGTAAAATGCTGCCTCCGGCAGCGGTAGACGAAGCAGCCTCCGGCTGCGAGAGCCGCCTTGGCGGCGACCGGAGTTAGACTGGCAGCAAGCTGTCCTATCTACTCAATGTATCTTAGCGCAGCCAGAGGGCTTACATCAGGGGCCCCTGCCCCTGCTGACGCGGTTGCTGCCGCTGCCGGAGGCAGCATTGTACCCCCTATTTCCGATTCACGATAGCATCCTGGTGGTCGATACTCTCCTGGTGCACCGCCCGCAGGTACGTCTTCATAAACTCCTCACTAAGTCCGTGGGCCCTGCCCTTCTCGCTGGCCTGCTGTAGCACGACCTCCCAACGGCTTTCCTGTAGGACGGCGATGTTGCGCTCGGCTTTGAAGTCTCCGATCTGGTCGGCGAGCTTCATGCGCTGACCGATCATGCCGATGAGGTCGGCGTCGATCTCGTCGATCTGACGGCGCAGCTCGGTGAGGGGCTCCATTTCTACCTCGTCGACGGTGGGCTTGCGGAGGCGAAGGTTTTCAAGCATGTCGCCGAATACGCTGGGTGTGATCTGCTGGGCGGCGTCGGACCAGGCCTCGTCGGGACGGGGGTGTACCTCGGTCATGAGACCGTCGTAGTTGAGGTTGAGGGCTTCCTGGGCGACCTCGGCGAGCATGTGGCGGTTGCCGCAGATGTGGCTGTTGTCGATGACCATCTGGAGGTCGGGGAAGCGGCGCTTCATCTCGATGGCCATTTGCCAGCGGGGTACGTTGCGGTACACGGTCTCGCCGTGGTAGCTGAAGCCGCGGTGGATGAGCCCGATGCGGGTGATACCGGCTTTGTAGATGCGCTCTACGGCACCGATCCAGAGTCCCAGGTCAGGGTTGATGGGGTTTTTAATTAGTACAGGCACGTCGGCACCACTTAAGGCATCGGCCACCTCCTGTACACTGAAGGGATTTACCGTGGTGCGGGCACCGATCCAGAGTACATCGATACCAGCCTTGAGACAGTCGTAGACGTGGCTGGCCTTGGCTACCTCGGTCGTAGTTTTCAGTCCCGTTTCTTCCTTGACGCGCTTCAACCAGCTAAGTCCCTCCTTGCCAACGCCCTCAAAGCTTCCGGGGCGGGTACGCGGCTTCCAGATACCGGAGCGAAAGAGATCGACCTGATTGAGCTTGGCGAGGTCCTTGGCGCACTGCATGACCTGTCCCTCGGTCTCGGCGCTACAGGGACCGGCGATGACGACGCCGCGGCCGGGGGTGGGTGGGATGACCTTATTGATGTGCATTTCCATGGTGAGTTACTTTAGTATTTTTTCGATTTGATTAGCGCGCTCGATCCGGGCGTGGAAGCCGGCGAAGTCGCGCTTGATGAGTTGGGTACGGAAGCGCGAGAGCTGCTCGATGTGCTCGTCCAGGACGTCTAGGACGTGGTCGCGGTTCTGCCGAAAGATCGGTACCCACATATCGGCAGAGCTCTTGGCCAGCCGCACCGTCGAGCCGAAGCCGGAACTGGCTAGCTCGAAGATGCGCTGCTCATCCTTTTCCTTTTCGAGCACCGTCAGCGCCAGGGCAAAGCTAGCGATGTGGGAGATATGGCTGACGTAGGCGCAATGCAGATCGTGGGCACTGCGCCCCAGGTGGGTAAATTTCATGCCGGCGCTGCCGAAGATCCGCTTAGCCATATCTACCGCATCGGGGGCGCTGTCCTCGGCATCGACGATGACGCAGGTTTTACCGGTGAAGAGGTTCGGCACGGCGGCCTCGGGGCCACTGAACTCGGTACCGGCCATGGGGTGACAGGCCACGAAGCGGCTCCGGTTGGGGTGGTCCTTTACCTTTTCTAGCAGCTTCTCTTTAGTGGATCCCACGTCGACCAGCGTCTGGTCAGGTCGGATGGCATCCAGAATTTTGGGTAGCAGCGCGAGCATAGCGTCCATTGGGGTGGCAAGTATGATAGCGTTGGCCTGTTCCAGTCCTTCGGCAAGCGGTAGGTCGTCATCGATGAGGCGGCGGCGTACAGCCTTATCCAGGTTGGCCTGGCTCGCGTCGATACCGATCACCCGCGTGGCCAGGCCACTTTCCTTGAGACTGATGGCCAGCGAGCCACCGATCAGACCGATACCGACGATGGCTACCGTCATTGGTCCTGCGATTTTGTTTGCACCTGCGCCCCTCCGCCCAAGCGAATGAGGGCTTGTTGCAGTACCTCTACCGGGCTACACAGACTGATGCGTACGTAATTGTCCCCCGCCGAGCCGAAGATCCCTCCGGGAGTGATGAATACATCGTAGTCGTAGAGGGCGCGGTCGCAGGTCCGGTATCCGTCGGTGCCGGGTGGGGTTTTCGCCCAGACGAAAAGGCCCACCTGGTTGTGGCTATAGCTGCAGTCGAGGACATCCATAATCTGCAGGGCGACTGTGCGGCGCTTCCGGTAGGTGGCGTTAAGCCGGTCGTACCAGTCCTGGCCTAAGCCAAGCGCCACGGTGGCCGCCTGCTGTACCGGCAGGAACATGCCGCTGTCCATATTCGATTTAAAGCGAAGCACGGTCTGAAGGTAGGCGGCGGCTCCCGCCAGCACTCCCACCCGCCAGCCGGCCATATTCTGCGCCTTACTGAGGCTGGAAAGCTCGAGGGCTACCTCCCGGGCACCGGGCACGGACAGCAGGCTCTGGACCCGATCGGTGAGGATGAAGGCATACGGGTTATCGTTGACCACCAGGATGCGGTGATGACGAGCAAAATCGACCAGCCGGGTGAAGAAGTCGAACGGGGCGGCCGCGCCGGTGGGCATATGGGGGTAGTTGACCCACATAATTTTGACCCTGTCCAGTCCCTGGTCGCTGAGGGCATCCAGGTCGGGTAGCCAGCCGCTGTCCTCGTTAAGGTCATAGGTCCGGACGGTGCCGCCGGCCAGCTCGGTGGCGGAGCGGTAGGTGGGGTAGCCGGGATTGGGGATGAGTACCTCGTCGCCCGGATTGAGGAAAGCCATGCTGATGTGCATGATGCCCTCCTTACTCCCCATGAGGGGCAGCAGCTCGGTGGCGGGATCCAGATCGACGTGGAAGAAGCGACGGTACCAACTTGCGAATGCTGCGCGCAGTTCGGGCCGGCCGGTGTAAGGCTGGTAGCCGTGGGCATCGGGGAGCCCGGCGCTGGCGGTAAGGGCGGCAATGACCTGCGGGGCGGGGGGCAGATCGGGGCTGCCGATGCCGAGGTTCAGGATGTCCCTGCCCTGGGCGCGTAGGGCCGCGATCTCGCGGAGTTTGCTGCTGAAGTAATATTCCTCGGTCTCTCCCAGCCGGTCGCTGACGGGCAGGATGGGGGTGATGGCAGGGGGCTGGGTAATCGTCGTCATGGCATCAGGGTTTTTCACCGGCGGGGTAGATGCCCAGAATGCGCAGTTCCTGGGTGATGGGTTGAATACCGGCCAGGGCTTCAGTCACAGAAACCGATCCGTTGAGCTCGAAATCAACGTAGAAGCGGTACTGCCAGGGCCGGCCGATGATGGGGGTGCTTTGGATCTTCGTCAGATTAATTTTATAGGCATCGAGAACCATGAGGACCCGGGAGAGGCTTCCCGACTCGTGGCTGACGCTGAAACTGAGGCTCACCTTATCGCCTACATCCTGACTCGCATCCCGGCCCCGTTCCAGCACCAGAAAACGGGTATGATTAAGTTTATTAGTCTCGATACCATCGGCGAGGATGTCGAGGCCATAGAGGCGGGCGGCCAGGCTGTGGGCTACGGCACCGCGGGTACGGTCACCGCTCTCCCGTACGTGCAACGCGCTGAGGGCGGTATCGGCGGACTCCACTAGTTTTATCTTCGGCCAGGCCTGGAAGAACTCCCGCACCTGCATCAGGGCGATGGGATGGGAGTACACCTCGCGCAGCTCCCCGATCGATACCCCGGGCAGGGCCATGAGGTTCTGGCGGATGCGCAGGTAGACCTCGGCGGTGATGCGCAAGTTCGACCGCTGCAGCAGATCGTAGTTGGCCATGAGGCTACCGGCTAGGGTATTCTCGATGGCCATGAGGGCGGTCTGGCTCTCGCCGGATTCTACCTGGGCGAGGACCTCAGCGAAGGTGTGCCCGGGCACGGTGACCACCTCGTGATCCCTGAAGTGGGCCCGGGCGGCCGCCTCGTGGAAGGCGCCGGCGTAGCCCTGAATACTGACGCGAAGCTGGGGCAGGGTGAGCGGTGGAGGGGTCATCTGGTAGGTGGGGTAAAATAAAAAAAGCGGTGCCCGAGTGTGGGGGACCGCCGTTATCTGTCATCGTGGTGCGCGCAGTCGGTCCCCTACTCACGGAGGTAGTAAAAGCTAAACCAGAAAAAGGACTGCGTCATCATCGTAGGACAAAGCTAGGGCACGATTTTCGATTCGCAAAATGTTGTCAAAGCAACGGCGCCGAAGGCGCGGTAGACTGCCTCCGGCAGATAGACCGGCTGTCGCCGGGTAGACCCTTCGGGTTAGATCGCTTCGCTCGTTAGGCCCCGCAACAACTCAATAACCCAACAACTCACCCCCTACCCTATCTTCGCCCGCCAAATGAAGGATATGCCCAGACTGATTGCCGTAGCTTTTCTTTTGGTGACGCTGCTTACCTGTGGGAGCGAGGACGCAACGGCGTACCGCGACCTAGACCTGACGGCTTACAATATCCCGGTGACGATACAGGCGCCAGACAGTGCGCAGGTCGTGGCCGGTAAGCTCGGGGGCAACATCGAGGACGTGACGGTACGCAGTGCGGCCGATCGCTACGCGGTGCAGATACTGGCCAGCGGGGCACGGACGAGCGACATGGCGCGCCTCAAGGCCGATGAGCTAGAGGCGGTGCGGGACAACCGGTACTTCGAGCGGATCGTGAGTGAGGAGCCGGAGGGCTTCATCTTTGAGAACAAGATCGATACCACCTCGGCCTATGGGTTTCGGTACATCGTGTACCGGGGGGACCGGGAGATCGTATTTCAGAATACCTTCGACGGGGTGTATACGCTGCCGGAGGTGGAGGCTATGTACGCAAGTGTAAAACCCGGTAAGTAGATGGACGTATCACTGATTTTGAGGGGGATGGCGATGGGAATCGCCGAGGCGATACCGGGGGTGAGCGGGGGCACGATTGCCTTCATCACCGGCATTTACGAGCGGCTGCTGCGCGCCATTGGGGCCATTCTGGGAATCAAAGTGGCGGGAACGTTCCGGCGGGAGGGCTTCCGGCCGGCCTGGCGGGAGGCGGACGGGGCCTTTTTGCTGCAACTTGGCGGGGGCATGGTCATCGGGTTGGGCATCGCGATAAAGTTGATCACCTACCTGCTGGAGCACTACCCTACCGTGGTGTGGGGCTTCTTCTTTGGGCTCATCGTGAGCTCGGCCATCTACGTGGGGCGGCAGATCAGGGGTTGGGGCCCGGGAGTAGTGAGCTTCCTGGTCGGTGGGGCGGTGGTGGCTTACCTGCTTACGACGATCAATCCGCTGGGGGGCAGCACCTCGCCGGTGCTCGTGTTTCTCTCGGGCATGATTGCCATCTCGGCGCTCATTCTGCCGGGAGTGTCGGGTAGTTTTATCTTGGTGCTGCTGGGCATGTATACGGTGGTGTTCGGCGCGGTGCAGGGAGTGACTACCGGCGAGGACGGCGCTTTAGTGATCGTCGCCTGCTTTGCGGCAGGCTGTCTGGTGGGGCTGGCCCTATTCGCTAAACTGCTTACGTGGACCTTCAAGACCTACCCAAACCGCACCTTTGCCCTCCTGACCGGCTTTATGATCGGCTCGCTCAATAAGCTCTGGCCGTGGCGCAATGCCATCACTACACGGATGAACAGCAGCGGGGAAGAGGTACCGGTGCTGGAGACCAATGTGCTACCCGGACATTACCTCGGGGGGGAGCCCTACGTGCTAGCAGTAATTCTGGCGGTGCTGGCAGGACTTGCCGTAGTGTTCTTACTAGAAGCCAGCGCCTCGAAGAAGGAACCGGAAGCTGACGTCGCATAACTCATGGCTACGTTCGGACTCATTGGCTACCCGCTGTCGCACTCCTTCAGTCGGGGCTACTTTACGGAGAAATTTCAGCAGCTTGGTCTGGATGACACCCATAAGTACCTGAATTTTGAGTTGACGAACATTAATCAATTCAAGAAAATCTTGGATGAGTATTCTGACTTGGTGGGATGTAATGTCACCATCCCACATAAGCGAGCGATCATGGCGGTGCTGGACGAAGTGGATCCGGTCGCCGAACGGATCGGGGCCGTTAATACGATTTTGGTACGGGATAGAAGAACCTACGGTTACAACACCGACTACCTGGGCTTTCGGGACGATCTAGTTCACCGGATGGCCGAGCAGGGGTTTAGTTTCGCGAGAGGTCGCGCCGCACTTATTCTTGGTACCGGGGGTGCTTCACTGGCGGTGGCGGAGGCGTTCCGGTCGCTAGGGGTACCGTACACCTTCGTAAGTCGGAAGCCGGCGGTGGGTCAGCTTAGCTACGGGGCGGTCACGGCTGAGGTGTTAGCCACCCACACGCTCTTAGTCAATACGACCCCGCTGGGAATGTATCCGCGCGTTGACGCTGCACCGGACATCAACTACGAGTTGCTCGGACCGGCGCACTTCTGTTATGACCTGATCTACAATCCGGCCGAAACCACCTTCATGCAGCGGGCCAGGGGGGCGGGGGCGCAGGCTGCAAACGGTCTGGGCATGCTGCACCAGCAGGCGGAGGCGAGCTGGGCCATCTGGACCGGGGAATAATTACGATCTTGACGCGGACCAAAGCGATCGATCGTGTACAAGCTGTTACTTCCTATTTTCCTGATATCTGCCTCCGTAGCATCCGGACAAGACCTGAGCGTATTCGAGGTATTCACCGACCATGCCGTGCTGCAACGCGACGTAGCCCACCCCATTTGGGGATGGGACCGGGCGGGACGCAGGGTAACCGTTAGTCTTGACGGGCAGGAGGTGCTGCGTGCAAAGACGGACCAGAACGGCAACTGGCAGACCGAGCTACCGCCTACCGGGGCAGGCGGACCTCACGTGCTTACCGTGAGCGATGGAAAACAAACGATCACGCTGGAAGATGTCTACTTCGGCGACGTGTATCTGCTCTCCGGGCAGAGCAATATGGAGTGGCAGCTGGTACAATCCGACCCCGATAGCGTGCGGGCGCGTGCGATCGCCGATCCGCTGATCCGCCAGGTGCTGGTAGCTAAGACGAGCGCCGATACACCCGGGGAGCACATTATCCTGGATGAAACCTGGAAGGCGGGTACAGTTAGTGAGATCGCCAACTTCAGCGGTGTGGGGGCTTACTTCGCCCATTACCTGCGGGAGGCGGGGGTGACGGTTCCCATCGGGCTGGTGCATTCCAGCTGGGGGGGCAGCCGCATCGAGCCCTGGATGAGCGCCGAGGTACTGGGCATGGATACGGATGCGATGGCGGAGGTGGCCGAGTACCAGTCCCTAGCCGAACAGATCCAGCAAAAGGTGCTTGACTTCTACCGCTCGGAGTTCAACGGCGAGGAACCGCCAACCGAGGACCACGGCCAGGAGCTGGGTTACCTGGCCGATGAGGTCGATCTATCCCGTTGGTCCACCACGGAGCTCCCCGGCGCCTGGGAGCCCCTGGGATACACCAACGTAGACGGCTACTTCTACTACCGGCGCAGCTTCGAGCTAACGGAGGAGCAGGCGGCCGGCGCTGCCACGCTCTACCTGGGAACGATCGATGACGGGGACCAGACCTACATAAATGGTGTGCAGGTAGGTGATACTCCCAATGCCTACAGTCAGGAACGGGAGTATGAGGTGCCGGCGAGTGTACTACGGGCGGGAGCGAACACCCTGGCCCTGCGCGTCTTCGATGCCGGGGGCGGCGGAGGGCTCATGAGCGGACCGGAAAGTATGTACCTACGCACCGTGGCCGGAGACGTACCCCTGGCCGGCGAGTACCACTATCGCGTGGGGGAGTTCCGCACCGGACAGGGAAATCCTAACCAGGTACCGACCATCCTCTACAACGCCATGATTGCCCCCCTGCAGGCCTGGCCCCTGACCGGGGTGCTCTGGTACCAGGGCGAGTCCAACGCCGGCCCGGGCGATGCCGAAGCTTACGCCGACCGGATGCGCACACTAGTCAATTTTTGGCGGGAGCGCTTTGGCAATGAAGATTTGCCCTTCTACTGGGTGCAACTAGCCAACTTCCGGGCACCTTCCACGCAGCCGAACGATCCGTGCTGGGCGATCCTACGGGCCAGTCAGACCGCTGCCCTTGATCTGCCGCTGACTGGTCAGGCGGTGATCACCGACATCGGGGAGGCCGACGATATTCACCCCCGCAACAAGTGGGAGGTGGGGCGTAGGTTATCGCTACACGCGCTGCGAGATATTTATGGTCAGGAGGTGCAGGCAAGTAGTCCGGTAGTGACCGGTATGGAGGTCGACGGTTCCCGCGCCCAACTCAACTTTGGGGAGCTCGGGGAGGGCCTTATGGTGAAGCTGGCCGAAGGAGAACGCTACCCGGTCGTCAAATCGCTCAGCGTACAAGATGCCGCCGGGGACTGGCACTGGGCGGTAGGATTGCTTGATCCGCAGGGTAGTACGCTAGAGGTCATCAATCCGGCCGGCACGCCCATTCAGACCGTACGCTATGCCTGGTCCAACAATCCGGACGACGCCAATCTCTTCAGTCGGGAGGGGCTACCGGTTACGCCCTTTGAAATCAGCGCGGACTAGGGGTTGGAACTTACCACCGCATACCGGAGCATCTGGAAGGTCAGTATTCCGATCATCATCGGCAGCGCGGCGCAGAACGTGGTGGCGATGACCGACTCGGTGTTTTTATACTACCGTAGCGAGGACGACTTTGCGGCCATCGGCTTCGTGGCGGCCTTTTACATCATCGTAGCCGCCGTCGGTTTCGGGTTCAGTCGGGGTGGGCAGATCCTCATGGCCCTCTACGCCGGTAAGGGCGAACCCCGGGCAGTAGGCCGCGCTTTCTACAGCACCGTGTACTTCGAGCTGGCGCTGGCCGGGGCGGTGTTTCTCTTTATGACCTTCGGAGCCTACTGGCTTTTTGCCTCCCTGGTGGACTCAGACGTGATTTTTTATAAGTCGCTGGAGTACTTGGATACACGAAAGTGGGGGGTGTTTGCCAGCTACCTCGGAGTTGCGTGCATTGCGCTCTATACCGGCATTGCCCGACCGATTTTCATCGTGGTCGATACCTTCATTCTGGCTATCACCAACATCTTTCTTGACGAGGCGCTCATCTTCGGCCGCTACGGTTTTCCGGAGATGGGCATTGCCGGGGCCGGACTGGCCAGTACGATCGCGGAGTACGTGGCCCTGGGCGTGTTTCTGGTTTACATGGTAGTGGACAAGGAGAACCGGCAGTACCTCAGCATTGCCCTGCCGAAATACAATCCGGTGCTGATCCGGGAGATCGTAGGCCTTTCCGTACCCATCGTCACCATGTCAGTCGTCGGGCTGGGTAGTTACTTCTTCTTTACGGGGCTTATCGAGAATTTTGGTCCCCGTGCGCTGGCGGTCAATAACATCATCCGCATCGCTTACCTAATTCTCAGCATTCCGGCCTGGGGCTTCTGCACGGGAGTGAACACGCTGGCCAGCTACTTCGTGGGGCGGGAGGAACGACGCAACGTGAAGGTGGTGCTCTGGCGTACGGTATTCCTTTGCCTGGGGATCACCCTGCTGATGGGGCTACCCATTATTCTGTTTCCCCGCGAGGTACTCTACCCTATCCTGGGAGACGAGCGCGCCTATTTGATCAAGGCAGCCTACCCGGTCTTCTGGGTGCTCTTAGGCATCCTGATCACTTTTAGCTTTGGGAGCATCTTTTTCAACGGACTGATTGGGGCGGGACGCACCCGGTTGGCGCTCATCTACCAGACGGCGTGCGCCCTAGTGTACATGCTACTAATCTTTGTAGTAGTGCGCAGCGGCTGGGGTAACCTGACTGTAGCCTGGAGCATCGAGATTGTGTACTGGGTGCTGATGTTCGCGCTGAGCTTCCGCTACTTCCGCCGCCCGGGCTGGCGGGCAGTTTAGGCGGACTCCAGGGCAGCGGCACCGCCAACGATCTCGAGGATCTCGTTGGTGATGGCTTCCTGACGGGCCTTGTTGTAACTGATCTTGAGATCGCGCAGGAGGTCCTGGGCATTTTCGGTGGCCTTGTCCATGGCCGTCATGCGGGCCCCGTGCTCGGAGGCGTGGGTGTCAAGGAGGGCGGCCTGAAATTTGGTCTGTAGGATGCTAGGTACCAGGTAAGCCAGCAACTCCTCCTTACCCGGCTCGAAAATGTAGTCGGCCCTATAGCGGTTGGCATTAGTCAGGGTAGTCGCCTCACCATCTAATAACACATCCTCAACGGGCAGGAACTGCTCGCTGGTAGCGTACTGCACCGCGGCGTTTTTGAAACGGGCGTAGGCCACGTAGACTCGATCGTAGCGACCGCTCCTGAAGCGGGCCATAATCAGATCCGGCACCTCCTTGGTGTAGTCGAAGGCCAGGTTGTCGAATAGGTTGACGTAATCAGTGACCACCTTCACGTTGGCGCGCTTGCCGTAGTGCTTACGGAAGTACTCCGATCCCTTGCGGCCGATGCAGATGATGTCGAGCGGACCGGACAATGTACCTAATTGCTTAATGGAAGCTTCGGCGGCCTTGATCACATTAGAATTAAATGCACCGGCTAGTCCCCGGTTAGAAGTAACGACGACCACGCAGGCACCCACTACCGGGCGTACCTTATTGAATACGGTGGTCGCATCCCCTTCCAGTGCCCCTAGAATGTTGCGCAGCATCTCGTCGAGCTTATCGGCGTAGGGCCGTAGCTCCGTGATGGCCTGCTGGGCCCGCCGCAATTTCGCTGCCGAGACCATCTTCATCGCGCTGGTGATCTGCTGGGTATTTTTCACCGAGCGGATGCGTTCGCGTACTTCCTTTAGGTTTGCCATGGGGAGTTGGGGGTTACTTAAACTGCGGGGTCAACTCGCCGGCCAGCGATTCCAGCTTGGCGAGGTCCTCGTCCTGGTACTTCTTAGCGCGGAAGTTCTCGAGGACTTCGGGGTACTTGCGGCCGAGCTCACCGAGGAACAACTTCTCGAACTCCTTAATGCGCTCCACGGGTACGTTACGCATAAGATTCTTGGTGCCGAGGTAGATGATGGCCGTCTGCTTCTCTACCGCGACGGGACTGTACTGGGGTTGCTTGAGGATCTCCACGTTGCGCTTCCCCTTTTCGAGGATGTTCATGGTGGAGGCATCGAGGTCGGAACCGAACTTGGCAAAGGCCTCGAGCTCGCGGTAGCTGGCCTGGTCGAGCTTAAGTGTACCAGATACTTTCTTCATCGGCTTGATCTGGGCCGAGCCACCTACGCGGGATACCGATACACCCACGTTGATCGCCGGGCGGATACCGTTGTTGAATAGGCTGGACTCGAGGAAGATCTGTCCGTCGGTGATCGAGATCACGTTCGTGGGGATGTAGGCGGATACGTCACCGGCCTGGGTCTCAATGATGGGTAGGGCCGTCAGCGAACCACCACCCTTGACGATACCGGCCTCACTTAGGGAGGGGGGCAGGTCGTTCATGCTCTGAGCGATGGTGTCGTTGTTGATGATCTTGGCAGCACGCTCCAGCAGGCGGCTGTGGAGGTAGAATACGTCACCGGGGTAAGCCTCGCGTCCGGGGGGACGGCGCAGCAGAAGAGAGACCTCGCGGTAGGCCACGGCCTGCTTGGAAAGATCGTCGTAGATAATCAGAGCGGGCCGGCCGGTGTCACGGAAGTATTCACCGATGGCGGCACCGGCGAAGGGAGCGTAGAACTGTAATGGGGCGGGCTCGGATGCGGAGGCGGCTACGATAATGGAGTAGTCCATAGCGCCGTTGTCCTCCAGGGTCTTGGCCACCTGGGCTACGGTAGAGGCCTTTTGTCCGCAGGCTACGTAGATACAGTACACGGGCTCGCCGCGCTCGTAGAACTCGCGCTGGTTGAGGATGGTATCGATGGCGATGGCCGACTTACCGGTCTGGCGGTCACCGATGATAAGTTCGCGCTGGCCGCGACCGATCGGGATCATGGCATCGATGGCCTTCACGCCCGTCTGTAGGGGCTCGTTCACCGGTTGGCGAAAGATCACACCGGGGGCCTTGCGCTCCAGGGGCATATCGTAGGTGGTGCCGGCGATATCGCCCTTACCGTCGATGGGCTGACCGAGGGAGTTGACCACGCGGCCCACCATACCCTCCCCTACCTGGATGGAGGCAATGCGACCGGTACGCGATACGCGGCTGCCCTCGTGGATGCCGCTGGCGCTACCCATGAGTACGACACCGACATTGTCCTCTTCGAGGTTGAGTACGATGGCCTCGGTGCCGGTCTCGAAGGTCACGAGCTCGCCGGCCTGAGCGTTGTTGAGACCGTAGACACGGGCGATACCGTCACCGACCTGCAGCACGGTACCGTACTCCTCGAGCTCGGTAGCGGTGTCGAAGCCGGAGAGCTGCTGCTTGAGGATGGCGGAGATTTCGTCGGGCTTTACGTCAGCCATGGGGGGTAGATTTTAGTCGATTTGATTTACGTAGACGTTGGGTTTGCGTAGCTCGCGCCGCATTTCCTTGAGCTTGTGGGCTACACTGGCATCGTACACCTGGCCGTCAAATTCCAGGATGAAGCCGCCGATGAGCTCGGGATCGATCTGGGTTTCCAGGTCGATGCTGTCTTCGGTCTTGCCGCTGGCGACCAGTTGTTCCTTCACCCCGTTTAGGGTAGCGGCGGTCAGGGGAGCAGCGCTGGTCAACTTGACCGTAGAGATATGGCGGATGGTCTTGTACTGCTCGTTGAACTCACGGAGAATACCGAGCATATCCACCTCGCGGCCCTTGTCGATGAGGAGCTTGACGTAGAGACGGGTCAACTGGTCGGCGTTGGCCTTTTCCAGTAGCTGGGTCAGGATAGCACGCTTTTTTGCGGGGCTTACCACCGGACTGGTCAGCAGCAGGGCAAAATCGCGGTTCTTGCCCATCGCAAGCAGACTATCTACGTCGGCTTTAATTTTTTCTAGCTGTCCACGTTCCTGCGCCAGTTCGATCAGCGACTGGGCGTAGCGGGCGGCTACTCGGGGGTTGGTCATGCGGGGGCTTAGTTTAGGTCGCTTACGAGCGCCCTGACGAAGGCCTCCTGATTGGCGTCGGTCTTAAGGTCCTTTTGCAGGATCTTCTCGGCGATCTCGATGGCCATGGTGCCGACTTCCTTCTTGAGATCGACCATGGCGGCCTTGCGCATATTCTCGATGTCGCGCTTGGCGTCAGTGGCCACTTTCTGAGCGGCCTCGCGGGCTTCATTTCTGGCCGCGGCGATCATCTCCTTACTCTGCTTCTCGGCGTCGGTGATGATACGGGTGCGCTCCTCGCGGGCCTCGATCAGCAGGCGCTGGTTCTCCTCGGCCTTGGCCTGCATTTCGGCGCGGGCGGTGGCGGCCTCGTCGAGGGCGGTCTGGATCTCACCGTCACGTTTGCGTAGGGCACGCTGGATGGGTTCCCAGGCCATTCGGGCCAGGATGAAGTACAGCAACAGGAAGATTACGAGCGTCCAGAAAATCAGGCCTAGGTCAGGTTTGAGGACGTTAAAATCTACTAGAAAGAGGGTGGACATAACTGAAAATTAGTGAGCTTCGAAAAGTCGGCAGACGAACTTCTGCTTCCGCCGGAGCGGAAGCAGAAGGATTCGGCTGACGACTGCACCCGCTACCAAGCGTAGTTCGGATGCAGTCCGGGTCGAGGTTGGCCGGAGCCAAGCCGCTACTAGAGCAGCTTGTCCAGCAGACCTACGATGATCGCAAATAGCGCCGCACCCTCGACGAAGGCGGCGGTAAGGATCATGGCACTACGAATATCGGCGGCGGCTTCGGGCTGGCGGGCGATGCTTTCGGTGGCCTTGCTACCGATAAGTCCGATTCCGAGTCCAGCGCCGAGGGCGGCGATACCTGCTCCAAGAGCTCCCATAAGATATGGATTTAAAAATGAAAAAAGGTCTTTAGTGTATCTCTTAGGTGGCCGGCGTATGCATGCCGATCACCGCACCCCCCATGGCTCCGCCCTCGGCGACTTTCTCCTCGCCGTGGTGGCCGGCCTCGTCGTGGTGGTGGGCATCCTCTACGGCCGCGCCGATGTAGCTGGCACTGAGGATGGCAAAGATGAAGGCCTGCACGAAGGCGACCAGCAGTTCAATACAATTCATGAACATGGTGAACGCGATACTGACCACTGCACCCGCGCCCGCGCCCAGGTAGTTCTCCCCGTTCTGTCCGAAGATGAAGATCAGACTGATCAGGCTCAGGATGATGATGTGCCCCGCCGTGATGTTGGCGAACAGACGCACCATGAGCGAGAAGGGTTTAATGACCAATCCCAGTACCTCGACCACGGTCAGTAGCGGCTTGACGGCAGTGGGAACGCCCGGCATCCATAGCGTGTGCTTCCAGAAGTGGGCATTACCGTGCACGTAGGCTACCACGGCAGAAATCACAGCCAGGGTCATAGTCACTGCGATGTTACCCGTCACATTGGAGCTACCTGGGAAGATCGGAAAGAGGCCGAATAGGTTACAAAACAACACGAAGAAGAACACCGTCATAATAAAGGGCTGAAAGCGCTCGTAGTGCTTCTCGCCGATCATGGGGATGGTGATCTCGTTGCGCAGGAAAACAAAAAAAGGCTCCATCAGACTCTGGATACCGGAGGGGGCACGGCCCTCGTTTTTCTTGTACTTTGCCGCTACGGCTCCCCAGAGGATGATGAGTAGCAGGGCGGCCAGCAGCATCGTGAATACATTCTTCGTAATGCTAAAGTCATAAAAGCTCGTGATACCACCACCGAGCAGGCCTCCGTCACCCACCGAGGGCGCATCCAGGATGTAGTCCTCCCCGTCGATCCGCGCCGAATAAATATCGCTCGTCTTCCCATCGGCGGAGGTTACCGTCTCGTGCTTGATGCACTCCACGTAATGCTCGCCTTCCATGAGCGCAGCGGGAGCCTCGGCTAGCCGGTTGATGCGGCCGTGGTTCATGATGTAGCCATCCACCGCCTCGTGGCCGTGGTGGAACATACTACTCAGGCCGGTGGTAAAGCCGTGCCCGGGTGCATACAGGATCACCGGCAGCGGAATGGTCAGGTCGCCAAAGAAGTGAAATTCATTAGCATCCGAAATGTGGTGCAGGATTACCCCGGCCGGATCGTACTCCTCCTCGCCGTGGCTATCGCAGCTCATGTGCACCTCCGTCGCATCGCCCTCCGCCCCGTGGTCACCGGCCGTCCCACGGTCGTTAAGCTCCTGACCGAAGGCCACGAAACTCAGACAGCACAGACATAGAAAAAGGAAACGGGCGCGCAGCGTCATACGGGGTGGGGTTTGGGCAGTCCCTGAAATGAGCCGCAAAGGTAGGGAAAGTTGTTGATTTTATGGTTGTTGCGTGGTTGCGTTTTTCGTGGTTGCGTTTCGGCGTTGTTGAGTGGTTGCGTTTGTGTCAAAGCTCGCTTCGCTCGGTAGTTGTTGCGTTTTGGCATCGTTGAGTTGTTGCATTCGTGGGAATGCTCGCTTCGCTCGGTGGTGGTTGCGTTTTGGCATTGTTGAGTTGTTGCGGTTGTGGGGATGCTCGCTTCGCTCGTCTTGGTGTTGCTCCTCTACACGCATTGCACCTGCGGCCCCGCCCTGCCTATCACGCTGTCACGATGTCACACCTCCAATGCCTATTACACCCGCAACCCAACAACTCAACAACTCAACAATCCCAAAACGCGACAACTCAAACCTCCAACTCCACCCCCACCCGCTCGTGCCACTCCAGCCCGTGCTTACCCAGTACCTCCAGGAAGGGATCCGGATTGAACTGCTCCACGTTAAATACCCCGGTGCCCTCCCACTTGCCCTGGATGAGCATCATCGCCCCGGTCATGGCCGGCACCCCGGTAGTGTAGCTGACGCCCTGGGCGCGGGTCTCCTTGTAGGCCTGCTCGTGGCTGCAATTGTTCCAAATGTAGTAGGTCTGCTCCTTGCCCTCTTTGTCGAGTCCGCGGATGCGGCAGCCGATGCTGGTCTGGCCGCTGTAGCCCTCGCCGAGTCCGCCGGGATCGGGCAGGACTGTTTTGAGGAACTCCAGGGGGATGATCTCCACGCCCTTGTGCACCACCGGCTCGATGCTGGCCATGCCGATGTTCTGGATCACGCGCAGGTGGGTCAGATATTCATCGCCGAAGGTCATCCAGAAGCGGGCGCGCTTGAGGGTCGGGAAGTGCTTGACGAGGCTCTCCAGCTCCTCGTGGTAGAGCACGTAGCTAGGCTTGGGGCCGATGTCCGGGTAGGTCAGGTCCTTACGGATGCTGAAAGGCTCGATCTCTACCCACTCGCCGTCCTCGTAGTACTTGCCCGGCTGGGTAATCTCGCGAATATTGATCTCGGGATTGAAGTTGGTGGCAAAGGCCTTCCCGTGGTCGCCGGCATTGGCATCGACGATGTCGAGGTAGTGCATCTCGTCGAAAAAGTGACTGGCCGCCCGGGCAGTGAAGATGCTCGTCACGCCGGGGTCGAAGCCGCAGCCCAGCACCGCCGTCAGTCCGGCCGATTTAAACTTCTCCTGGTAGGCCCACTGGTGGCTGTACTCGAACCTGGCCTCGTCCTTGGGCTCGTAGTTGGCCGTGTCGAGGTAGTGCACACCGGCTTCGAGGCAGGCATCCATGATGGTCAGGTCCTGGTACGGCAACGCCACGTGGATGACCATGAAGGGGTCGTAGTCCCGGATGAGCTTCGTGAGGGCGGGCACGTCTTCGGCGTCGACGGCGGCGGTGGTGATCTTATCGTATCCCAGGTCGGCCTTGATGTCGGCGGCGATCTCGTCGCACTTGCGCTGGGTCCGGCTGGCGAGCATGAACTCGGAAAACACCTCGGGGTACTCGGCACACTTATAGGCTACTACGCGTCCGACGCCGCCGGCGCCGATGATCATCACTCGTGACATACACTGTTCTTTTGCTGGTGCCAACGGGAGGGCGGGGCCGCAGGTGCACAGCTGGTGGAAAACTTCCGATGCTACTGGCTTACCGCCGGATTACCACCCGCCCCACTGCCAGCCGCTCACCGTCGGTCAGGGACAGAGTGTACAGGCCGGGTACTAGCTCGGGTAAGCTAAGCGTAGCCCGGTTGTTCGTAGCAGTGAGCTGACGGTCGAGCACGGTACGTCCTTCCATGTTCCGTAGCTCGATTTGCACCTCAGCACCGAACGCCGGCGGTAGTTCGAAGCGCAGTTCGTCGGTCGCCGGATTAGGGTACACGGCCAGTTGTACGGTTGTTCGCTGTCCTCGGGTAGCTGTAGTGCCCTCGCCTACGATCCGGTAGACGGTCCCCTCTTCGAAGTCGGCCACAAACAGGCTACCGTCGCTGCCCTCTCCGAAGGTAGAAATGCTACTGAGTGGTATATCCGTCCGCACCGTAAACCGTTCCCCCTCCGGTAGATCGGCTCGGTAAAAGAAGAGGCGGCGGGCCGCGAAGTCCCCAAAAATGTAGTAGCCCTGAAGGTTGGCCGACGGCCCCCGGTACACGAAGCCTCCCGTGACGCTGCGCCCGTTGAGCTGTCCGCCGCCACCGTGGGGGTAATCCAGCTCGGGGGCAGTGAAGGCCTGATCGCCATTACCACAGAACCGCTCCGAGCTATTTGCGAAAGCCGCAAAGCCCTCCCGGCAGTTCCAGCCGTAATTTTGGCCACCGGCGCTGCCCGCTAGTTGTAGGTCCACCTCCTCGCGTTCGTTCTGCCCGACATCGCCGATCCAGAGATCGCCCGTAGCCCGGTCGAAGGAGATACGCCAGGGGTTGCGTAGCCCGAGGGACCAGATCTCGGCCAGGGTATCGGCGCTGTCGGCGAAGGGGTTGTCGGGGGGAATTGCGTAGTCAAGCACGCCGGGGGGTGTGTTCGCATCAGTGGGGGTGTTCACGTCAATGCGTAGGAGCTTACCGAGCAGGCTCTGGGGGTCCTGTCCGTTATCGTAGGGGTCACCGCCCCCGCCGCCATCGCCGGTCGGGATGTAGAGGTAGCCGTCGGGACCGAAGGCCAGGTCTCCAGCGTTGTGATTATTGGCAGGTTGCTCCATGGTAAGGATGATGCGCCGGCTGGCGACATCGGGGGTACCATCGTCGCCGAGCGATAGCCGCACTATGGTCGTGAGCAGATTCGAGCTGGTGGGGGAAGGGACCGTGTAGTTCAGGTAGACGTAGGCGCTGTCCGGTTCCGGATGAAAAGCCATTCCCAGTAGACCGCCCTCACTGCGGTCGTCGACCTCGCCACTTAGATCGAGCCAGAGGGTCTTCGCTGCGGCTGCCGTGTCTACTGCCTGTACGCGCCCTTCCTTCTCTACGATGTAGAGCATGGATTCGGTGCGGGGAGCGGCGACGATATCCGTCGGCTGGTCAAAGGACTCAGCTAGGGGCTGCAGGGTCGCCTGTGGCTGAGCGAATGCAAGGGTGCATAAGGTAAAGGGTAATAGCGTAAGCAGTAGGCGCATGGGAGCAGTAGATTATAGGCTACCAACTGGCTACGTAGCTCCCGGGTTTATCGGTCGGCCGTCCGACGGCTAGCGCAGAAGGAGTCGGGCAGTGGCCGCAGCGGTCGCAGTCGCCAGCCGAAGCACATATATTCCGGGGCCCAGGTCGCTCAGCATGAGGTCGATGCCCGCTTCCCCCTGTACAGTCCGCGCTTGCCGTAGTACCTCCCGGCCAGCCATAGTCGTGACCGTCAGCAGCGCCGGTCCGTGGAGCGATGGGGGTATATCTACTCGTACCCCACCGGTGGTTGGATTAGGGTATACTGTAAGGGTGGGTGACTTGACGCGGTAGCCGACGGCCGTGGTGGTATCCGGCCCCTCCATTCGGAAGATTTGCCCGTTATAGCTGGCCACGAACATCGAGCCGTCATTGCTTTCTCCAAAACAAGATACGTTGCTCACCGGTGTCTCGGGCGTGACGTTATAAATGGTACCCGTGGAATCCTCCGTACTGTAGGCGAATAGGGTACTTCCTAGGAAGTCACCGAAGAAGAAGTACCCCCCCAGTTCCTCCTCCGGACCGCGGTACACGTAGCCCCCAATGATGAACGCGCCGTTCACTCCGTCATCGCTCGTGGTGGGGTATACGAAGCGTGGTGGATCGTACATCTTAGCACTGCCGCAGGAGGTATCCTGCACGGGGTAGGGCTCAAAGCCCTCCATACAGCTCCAGCCGTAGTTCTGTCCGCCGCCGTTGCCCACCCGCTGGTAGTTCATCTCCTGGTAGTTGAACTCGCCAATGTCCCCGATCCACAGGTCACCGGTGGCCCGGTCGAAGGAAAGCTGACGGGGATTACGCAGTCCCATGGACCAGATCTCCGGTAGGGTGTCCGTACTGCTTACGTAGGGGTTGTCGGCAGGAATGGAATAGTTGAGGGAGTCGCCGGGGCGGTTGACGTCGATGCGCAGGAGCTTGCCCAGCCGAACGGTGGGGTCCTGCCCGGCCCGGTATTCATCGTTTTCCAGTGAGCCATCGCCGCTCGGAACGTAGAGGTAGCCATCCGGACCAAAGGCTATGTCCCCCAGGTTGTGGTAGATACCCGGTTGATCTAGCTGCATGATGACGTATTCGCTCTCCAGATCGGCCACGCCATTCCGGCCCATGGTGAAACGGCTAATGCGTGAAACGAGGGCCACGTCGGGCCGATTAGCCTCGGCCGTATAGTTCACGTAGAAATAGCTGCTATCCGGAAACTGGGGGTGAAAGTCCAGGCCCAGCATGCCCCCCAGCGTCTTTGATTCTACCAGGTGCGAAAGGTCGAGCACCAAACGGGTTTGTTCCTCGGTCCGCGAGTAGCGGTACACCCTACCGAGTCGCTCGGTGATATAAATCTCGTCGGTGCCATCGTGCGCCTTTGTGATGTCGACCGGCTGGTTGAATGTCGTATCCAGTTCCACCAGTCGCAGGGTGGGCTGTGCGAACAGCTCTCCTGTACCAAGTAGTAAAACCAACAAGATTAGGTAAGGCATAGGGCGCGGACGCAGGTGCAATAGTCAGTGGTGAGGTACGACGATACGACTTACGGCGGTGCCCGCAACGCCCCGGAAGCGCAGCGTGTAGGTACCGCCGGGCAGCTCGTGTAGGTGAAACTGGCAGGCGCCATAAATCTCCTCGGTCCCATCACCAGCACTCAGTAACGGAATGAATTTGCTGCAGGTGACCGGCAGGGCGAAGAGTTGGGGCTGCGGTTGACCGGTGAGTGCCGCCGCAAATGCCAAGGCAACTGCTACAAATAGGTATGCGCTCATGGGAGAACAGCTCGCCGGCACTAACCGACGTGAATCAAAACAATCGGGAAACGGTACCGGGGTAACAGCCCATGAAGGCTCACCTGGCGATTTGATTTACTAAACTTTGGGAGTTAACGAAATATTTCGCATGAACTTGACAATCTGCGCTACGTCGACCACCGTCGCGTAGTCCCTAAACCACGTCAGCTGCCGCTTGGCGTACCGGCGGCTATTGCGCTGGATCAACGCCACGGTCTCCTCCAGCCCCGCCTCCCCCGCCAGGTAGGGCCACCACTCCTGGTAGCCCACGGTCTGTAGGGGGGTCAGCTCCCGCAGTGGGTGTAGCGCACGGGCCTCCTGTTCCAACCCACCGGCCAGCATCCTGCGTACCCGCTCATTTATGTTGGCGTACAGCTGAGCACGCTCGGTGGCGGGCATGAAGTAATGGGACTGGAATGACCGGGGAGCGGACTGACCGAGAAAGCTGCTGTAGGGGCGCCCGGCGGTGAGGCAGACCCGTAGTGCACGCTGCAGGCGGCGGCCGTTTTGCCGGTCTACCGTGGCGTAATAGCTGGGATCTAGCTCGGCTAGGGTGCGTTGTAAACCCGCTAGTCCCTGGTGGGCTTCGAGCTCCGCTACGGCCAGTTGGGCCTCTGGGATGATCGGGGGAAATTCATCCAACCCCTCACACAGGGCACGTAGATACAGGCCACTGCCACCTACGGCTACCGCAACATCTTTGTTTTGAAAAACTTGCTTCAGCCGGGAGAGTGCCTCCTCCGCAAAGCGGCCCGCGGAAAGCGGTTCGGTCACCGAACGATCGGCGATAAAGTGGTGGGGGGCGGCGGCTAGTTCCGCTTCAGTAGGCCGAGCGTTGCCGATGCGTAGCTCGCGGTAAAACTGCCGGCTGTCAGCGCTGATGATCTCGGTGCCGTAGTGCTGGGCTACCTGGATGGCAAGCTTAGTCTTACCACTCGCCGTGGGACCACCGATGACGATGAGGTGCTTCACGCCGCTCAGGCTTCCACCGGACCGAGGATACCGTGGACGAACTCCCGCGTAGCCTCCCCTACCCGACCCTCCTGCCCGGACAGGGCCCGGATGAAGGCGCTGCCGATGATGGCCCCGTTGAAGTATTCACAGGCCGTGCGAAAGGTTTCGGCGTCGCTGATGCCGAAGCCAATCAGCTTGGGGTTGGGTAAGCCCAGGGCCGTGATACGGTCGAAGTACGCGCGCTGCCGGTCGCTGATCTGGGAGCTGCCCCCGGTGATGCTACTGCTGCTCACGATGTACAGAAAGCCGGTGCTGCTGGCGGCGATCTCCTGGATCCGCTCGTCGCTCGTCTGGGGGGTGACCAGGAAGCTGATCTGTAGTCCGGCCGCCTCGGCCAGGGCGCGGAAGTCGCGTTGGTACTCGTAAGCGGGTAGGTCAGGGAGGATGAGCCCATCGACACCAGCGGCCGCCGCCCGCTCTACGAAACGCTCCGGGCCGTACTGCATGACCTGGTTAAAGTAGCCCATCAGGACCAGGGGGATCTGGGTGTGCCGGCGGGCCTCGGTGATCTGCTCGAAGAGGGTCCGGAGCGTCATCCCGCCGGCCAGGGCCTGCATGCTGCTCTGCTGGATGGTCTCGCCGTCGGCCATGGGGTCGGAGTAGGGCATGCCGATCTCGATGAGGTCGGCGCCGGCCTCGGCCAGGGCGGTGATGATGGGTACGGTGCTGGCCAGGGCGGGGTAGCCGGCGGTGAAGTAGATGTTTAGGATGTCTTTCTTTTTTTTTGAGAAGAGGTTGGCTAGTCTGTTCATGGCGGGGGGGCTACCCAGAATTTCATTCTGGGGCGATGTAGGGGAACTCCTACGGAGTTGTGGGGGCGGGCGGGATAGGTGTGATAGGGGTTGTATGTAGGGTAGGCGTTATTTGGGGGAGAGGGGTTCGGAGTCGAGGTAGGCGGAGTAGGCGGCTAGGTCCTTATCGCCGCGGCCGCTGAGGCAGATGACGATGACGTCGTCGGGGCCGTATTCCATCTGGTCCAGGGCGGCGAAGGCGTGGGCGGTTTCCAGGGCGGGGATGATGCCCTCCTGGCGGGCCACGAAAAGGGCGGCGGCCAGAGCATCGTCGTCGGTGACGCTGTAGGCCTCGGCCCGCTTGCTGTCGATTAGGAAGGCGTGGAGGGGGCCGATGCCGGGGTAGTCCAAACCTGCGGAGATGCTGTAGGGCTCTACGATCTGTCCGTCTTTGGTCTGCATGAGCAGCGTCCGGCTGCCGTGGATGATGCCCTCGGTACCGAGCTGGCTGGTGGCGGCGCTTTCCCCACTATCGACCCCGAGTCCGGCGGCCTCGACGGCCACGAGGCGCACGCGCTCGTCATTGAGGTAGTGGTAGTACGCACCGGCGGCGTTGCTGCCTCCGCCTACGCAGGCGACGATGGCATCCGGGTAGTCGCGGCCGATCTTTTCCTGGAGTTGCCACTTGGTCTCCTCGCTGATGATGGCCTGAAAACGAGCCACCATGTCGGGGTACGGGTGCGGGCCGACCACGGAGCCGATGATATAATGGGTGTCTTCGGGGTTGTTGATCCAGTCGCGGATGGCCTCGTTGGTGGCGTCCTTCAGAGTGCGGCTGCCGCTGCGGGCGGGCCGCACCTCGGCACCAAGCATGCGCATGCGGGCTACGTTCGGGGCCTGACGCTCGATGTCGACCTCGCCCATGTACACGATGCACTGTAGGCCCTTGAGGGCGCAGACGGTGGCGGTGGCTACGCCGTGCTGACCGGCACCGGTCTCGGCGATGATACGCTTTTTGCCCAGCCGCTCGGCCAGCAGGATCTGCCCGATGGTATTATTGATCTTGTGGGCCCCGGTGTGGTTGAGGTCCTCGCGTTTGAGGTACACCTGGGCGCCGTAGTGCCTGCTGAGGCGCTCGGCGTAGTAGAGCGGACTGGGCCGGCCGACGTAGTCGCGCAGCAACAGGTCGAACTCCGCGCGGAAGGCCGGATCGGCCATCATCTGTAGGTAGCTACGGCGCAATTCTTCTACGTTGCCGTGCAGCATTTCGGGGATGTAGGCCCCGCCGAAGCGGCCGTAGTAGCCGCGCTCGTCGATTGCGATCTGTTTCATACGTCTGATGTAGTGGCGGTGCGCGCCTTTACGTAATTTAAAAGGTTGCGGATCATGAGCCGGCCGTGCTCCGTCATGATACTCTCGGGGTGAAACTGGACGCCAAAGATCGGAAACTCCCGGTGACGTAGCGCCATGATGCCCCCGCCGGCGTCGGTCGCCGTGATTTCCAATTCATCGGGCAGCGTAGCCGGGTCGATTACCCAGCTGTGGTAGCGGCCGGCTCGGAAGTCGCGGGGCACATTGGCAAAGAGCTCATCGTCATCCAGCGTCCGCTGCATATCGGTTTCGATGCCGTGGTGCACCTCGGCCAGGTTATGCAGGCTCGCACCGAAGGCCTCGCCGATCGCCTGGTGGCCGAGGCACACTCCGAAGATCGTTTTCTCCCCTTTATACCGCTGGATCAGCTGCGGCATAATGCCGGCCTGGGCGGGCAGTCCGGGCCCGGGGCTCAGTACGATCAGGTCGTAGGCCGCCACCGCGTCGAGGTCGATCTCGTCGTTGCGGTACACGTCGATGGCCTCACCGAGCTCCTCCTCGATGTAATGCACGAGGTTATAGGTGAAGGAGTCGTAGTTGTCTAGGATTAGGATTTTCATAGGAAAATTCAAAAGTTAAAGGCAAGGACCTCGAAGGGTTCCTTGGAGCGTAGCGACTTGGAACCTTTGAGCGTCCGGTCGGGGTCTCAGCTCAAAGTCGGCGGACGAGCCGGCTACGCCGGAACTCGGCCGACGACACACAGCCCCTCCGCCTTCCCCAGCGCCTTAGTCAGCGCCCCCAGTTTATTGTACACCTCCTGCAGCTCGCTCTCCTCGTCGCTGGCCGCCACTACACCGGCGCCGGCCTGGTAGTAAAGCGTATTATCCTGACTGAAGAAGGAGCGAATGAGAATAGCCTGATTCATACCGCCGTCGAAGTCGATGAAGCCGATGGCACCGCCGTAGAAGCCGCGCTGCTGGTTCTCGTACTGATTGATGAGCTCCAGGGCACGATACTTCGGGGCACCACTTAGCGTGCCGGCGGGAAAGGTATCACCGAAGATGCGCACCGCCTCATCCTCGCGTTCGAGGCGTCCGTCGACGGTACTGACAAGGTGAATAACGTGACTATAGTAGTGCACCTCCCGCAGACTGCGTACGGTCACCTCACGGGTGTGGCGGCTCAGGTCGTTGCGGGCCAGATCCACCAGCATGACGTGCTCGGCGTTTTCCTTGGGGTCGGCCAGCAGGCGCTCGGTGGCCAGCCGGTCGCGCTCGGCATCTCCGGTGCGGCGGTAGGTGCCGGCGATGGGATTGAGGCGGGCCTTGCCGTCGCGGATTACCAACTGCGCCTCCGGACTGCTGCCCATGATGCGGTAGTCGCCGTAGTCGAAGTAAAATAGGTAGGGCGAGGGATTGATACTCCGCAACGCCCGGTACACCTGAAACTCATCGCCGGTAAAATCCTGCTGAAACTGCCGGCTCAGCACGATCTGGAACACGTCGCCGATGCGGCAGTGGTACTTGCCCCTACCCACCAACTCACGAAACTGTTCGTCCGTCAGGTTACTCCGCTCATCGCCCGACCTGGCAAAAGGGTGCACGGTGCCCCCGGCGCGGATAGCCTGCTCGACCTCATCGAGTCTACTTTCCTCTCCCTCCGGCAGGTTTTCCAGCAGCAGCAGCTCATCGCGGTAGTGGTGAAACACCAGCACAAAGCGGTACAGGTGATACCTCAGGGCGGGGGAACGCAGGTGCAACGGCTTATCGAACGACAGCGTATCGAAATAAGCCACCCCCTCGAAGTTCGTATGGCCGATCAGTCCATTGAACTGCCGCACCAGGGGCGTTACCTCGCCGTAGTCGATCCGGAAGGACCGTAGAAACTCCCCCAGGTCCTTACTGACTGTATTGGCATCCGTCACGGTCCGTTCCGTAGCCGGCTCCCCCACCCTGCCGCGGGTGATGGTCTGGCCGTCGACGCGGTAGGACGCCAGCGTATCCAGGCCGATGATGCTGAAGTAATGCTCGTTGTGCCGCGTTTCGTTGGATTCCAGCAGCACGGGGTCGGTAAATCGGTCGCGTAGGGCCAGGTAGAGCGAGACCGGCGTAAGCTGATCGGCGGTGATCCGGCGGGTCACGACGCGCAGTGCGGTGGTGGTGGAGGGTAGTGTAGCGGTGGTAGACAAGGGGAGTTAAATTAGTATCGGCACCCGGCAAAACGGAAAAAGGCCCGCCGGAGCTACCGACGGGCCTTTTAGATTGACGTGCAGGACCTAGGTGCTCAGGGTTGAGTACGGATAGGCCACCAGGTGAGGGATTGGGTCTGCATGGCGCTAAGATAGAAATTTACAATTTACCATGTACAAAATACCATTTACAATGTGCGGCTCTGCTCTCCCGATAGCTATCGGGATCGTCTTAAAATTCTTTGCACCCGCGGCCCCGCCCCCTGTACTACCTTAGCAACACCCCGTCACAACGACCGAAGGGAGCATCCTTGCAAATGGTACATGGTAAATTGTAAACTGTAAATGGTAGATTTTCTCCTCTACGGCGCCTACGGCTACACCGGCCGCCTCATCACTCGCCTCTGCGCCGAGCGCGGCCTCACCCCCCTGCTCAGTGGCCGCAACGCCGAAAAACTGGAGGCCATGCACCGAGAATTCGGCTTTCCGTACCGGGCGGTGGACTTGAGCGATGCGCCCGCGCTGCACGATATGCTGCGAGAACAGAAAGTAGTGCTGCACGCGGCCGGCCCCTTCATCGAAACGGCCGAGGCCATGCTGGAGGCTTGTCTGGCCACCGGCACCCACTACCTAGACATTACCGGGGAGATACCAGTCTTCGCGATGGGCGCGAAACGCTCGGAGGCGGCGGTAAAGACGGGGGTGATGCTGATGTCGGGTGTGGGCTTCGACGTGGTGCCGACCGACTGTATGGCCGCCTACCTCAAGGAGAAGATGCCCGAGGCTACCGAACTGGTGTTAGCCTTTGCCTGGAAGGGCGGCATGCTCAGTCACGGCACGGCGAAAACAATGCTCGGCGGACTCGGCACCGGCGGGGCCATTCGTGAGCACGGTAAGATCAAGCCGGTGAAGGCCGCCTACGACACGCGCACCTTTCCGTTTACCGCGGAGGTGCCGCTGCGGGCGGTGACGATCCCCTGGGGCGATGTGTTCACGGCCTACTTCACCACCGGTATCCCGAACATCAAAACCTACTTCGCGGTGCCGCCGGCGCAGATCAAGCAGATGGAGCGCAGCAACTGGCTGGGTCCATTGCTCCGACTCGGCCCGGTAAAGAACTACCTGCGCAGGAAGATCGAGGCGCGGCCCGCCGGTCCGGATGATGCGCAGCGGGAGAAGGCCGAGACCTATATATACGGTGAGGTTAAGGATGTGAGCGGACGTACCGTGGCCGCCCGCCTCCGCACGCCGGAGGGGTATACGCTTACGGCTATCACGGCGCTGATGATCGTACAGCGAGTGCTGGCCGGGGAGGTGGAGGCGGGGTACCGGACGCCGGCTGGGCTCTACGGGGCGGATTTGATTATGGAGGTGGAGGGGGTTACCCGGGAGGATTTGTAGGGGTTAGTTCACTACGGAGATTCTACAGGTTTTGAGGGCAGGTTCACCACGGAGGGTATGGAGGGCTTCACGGAGGTGTTCACGGAGGTTTTGGGTGCAATGACACGCTCCAGCAGCGCCAAAAGCGCTGGCCTCTGTATACCTTATGTCCCCGTCTGCCTCTGCGGAACCTCTGTGACCGCCGAAGGCAGCAGCGTAGCTAAGCCCTCCGTGTGGCCCCCCGGGCCTCTGTGGTGAATATTCAACACAAATATTCACGCATCGACCTTAGCGGTACCTTAACAGCCCCCAAATAATCTTCACTTCCCCTCCAAGCGTTCACCCAGAAAGTACCCACCATGCGCCGTACCCTACTCCTCCTCCTAGCCCTCACCCTTCTCACCCTACCCGCCACCGCCCAGCTCGGCAAGCTCAGCGAACTAGCCGACAAGGCCGGCAGCGTCCTCAAAGGCGACACACCGCTCAGTAACGAAGAAGTCGGCAACGCCCTTAAGGAAGCCCTCGACCAGGGCGTAGGCAAGGCCGTCACCTCGCTTTCGGCCCAGGACGGCTACCTCATGAGCCCCTACAAGATTTTGCTACCCGAAGAGGCCCAGGCCATCGTGAGCCGGGTGAGTGCGCTACCGGGCTTCGGCAACGTGGAGCAGGACCTCACCCTACGCATCAACCGAGCGGCGGAGCTGGCGGCTAAGAAAGCTACCCCCATTTTCGTCGGCGCCATCAAGGGCCTCACCTTCCAGGATGCCATGAACTTGTTGCTGGGCGAGGACGATGCGGCCACCCGCTACCTGGAGGGCAACACCTCACAGGCCCTGACCGGGGAGTTCCAGCCGGTGATCCGGGCGGCGCTCGATGAAGTGAATGCCAATGAAGTGTGGAGCAAGGTCGTGACGGCCTACAATAAAATTCCCTTCGTGCAGCCCACGGAGCCGGAGCTCGACGTCTACGTCACCGCCCGCGCACTGGATGGAATGTTCGGCCTGATCGAGGTGAAGGAAACGGAATTGCGCGACAACCCCGCCCTGCGCAATACCGAACTGCTACGTAAGGTATTTGCCCGGCAGGACAAGTAGCACAGGGGCCGCGGCCGCAGGTGCAACGCAGGTCGAAAGGGAAAAGGTTAACAGTGAGTTAACGCAAGGGTCCGGGAATCTTCGGACCTTTGCGGCGACTTAGGGCTCCGGGCCCGCAACTTGATCAACCAAACCCTTTCCCGATGCGAATCTCTAGCTCATTTTTTACGGTGTTGCTCGCGCTGCTGCTGCCCCTAGGGCTCGTGGCGCAGGGAGTGACTACGGCCAGTATGACGGGCCAGTTGAACGACGCTGCTACCGGTGAGGCGCTTATCGGCGCTACCGTCCAGGCTGTCCACCAGCCCTCCGGTACGGTGTACGGTAACGTGACGGATGAAGAAGGCTTCTTTCGTATCCCCGGAATGCGCGTGGGGGGCCCCTATACCGTTACGGCTACCTACGTGGGCTACGAGCCGGTGATCCGGGAGGGCATTAACCTACAGCTCGGCCAGACCTACAACTTCTCCGTCGACCTGGGTACCTCATCGGTAGACCTGGAAAGCGTGACGATCGTCGGGTCGCGCTCCGATGTGTTCGATAGCGAGCGTACGGGGCAGGAGACGACCATCAACGAGCAACAGATTAACGTGCTGCCCACGGTGAGCCGCTCCATTGCCGATTTCGCGCGCCTGAACCCCCTGGCAAAGATCGAGGAGGGCGACGATGGCTTTGCCATTCAGATTGCCGGGCAGAACAATCGGTTTAACTCCATCTACATCGACGGGGCGGTCAATAATGATGCCTTTGGCCTATCCGGTTCGGGTACCAACGGCGGACAGACGGGTGTTTCTCCCATTTCGCTGGACGCCGTAGAGCAATTCGTGGTCTCAGTAGCACCCTTCGACATCCGGCAGAGTGGTTTTGCCGGGGGCTCCATCAGTGCCGTTACCCGCTCGGGCACCAACGACCTGGAGGGATCGGCCTACTACCTGTTCCGCAACCAGGGCTTGACCCGCGACCTGGGCTTCACCAACGATGTAGATTACACCTTCCCCAATCTCACTGACTTCACGGCCAAGACCTACGGCGCGCGGTTGGGCGGGCCCATCATCAAGGACAAGGTGTTCTTCTTCGTCAACGCCGAGCTACAGCGCGATGAGACGCCGCAGGTGTTTGACCTCAATAACTACCGGGGCAATGCCACGGCGGACAGTCTTTCACAACTGCGCGATTTCGTCCAGGACCGTTTTGGCTACAACATCGGCAACTACGACAACAACACCGCTTACCTCAACAGCGACAAGATTATCGGTAAGCTGGACTTCAACCTGAGCCAAATCCACAAGCTGTCGATTCGCCACTCTTACGTGCGCGCAGAGAACCTGGAGGCTCGCGCATCTAACGCCGGAAACATTAACTTCATCAACGGATCGGAGTTTTTTAACTCCAAGACCAATAGCTCCGCCATCGAGCTCAATAGCGTGTGGCAGGACGTGGCTAACAACCTGACCATCGGGGCCACCTTCGTGCGCGATGACCGCGACCAATTTGGCTCCCCCTTTCCCGTGGTCAACATTCGCGATGGGGCCAACGGGAGCATTCAGTTCGGCGGTGAACCCTTTAGTTCCGCCAACCTGCTGAATCAGGACGTGATCACGGTGCGTAATGACCTGAGTATTTACAGCGGGCGGCACAACGTGCTCTTCGGAGTGAACGCCGAGTTTTTCAAGGCCGGTAACCTTTTCATTCGCCAGAACTACGGCGATTACGATTTCAACGGTATCGGGGATACGACCGGGCTACAGCAGTTCTACCTCGGCCTGCCGGCTACCCGATTCGAGCGTAGCTTTAGTCAGGTAGATAACGTAACTGGGGATGAAAGTGGCGCCATTGCCAACATCAATCAGACCCTGCTTGGCTTCTACGTGCAGGATGAATACAGCGTTAGCGATCAACTACGTATCACGGGTGGACTGCGTATCGATCTACCCATCTGGCCCAGTGACGTCCCTGAAAATGCTTCGTTCAACAATGAGGTGATCCCGCAACTGGAAGCTATTGGGTACAATCTTGAGGGAGCACGCACGGGTCAATTTATCAAAACTCAGGTAGCTTTCAGTCCCCGTGTAGCCTTTAATTATGACGTATTCGGTAATCAGCAGCTCCAGGTGCGCGGCGGTATCGGCATTTTCACCAGCCGCATTCCACTGGTTTGGCCCGGTGGTGCCTACAACAACTACGGATTCAACGTAGGGGGGGTACGTATTGATAGCACCGTAGTCTTCAATCCAAACGTCAACAACCAAGTACCTGGAGAAGTCAATGTAGCTAACCCCGCACCCTCCGGCCAAATCGATCTGTTCGCCGAGAACTTCAAACTGCCCCAAACCACTAAGATCAACTTGGCGGTAGACTACCAACTGCCGCTCGGTATTGTCATGACCGTGGAGGGATTGTACACTAAATTTAACAATTACGTCCGCTACCAGCGTCTCGACCTCAATCCAGACCAACAGCGGCGCCTCACGGGTACTCCCGACAACCGGGTCTACTACACCGGCCGGTCCTTTCTGGATACGGACTACAACGGTATCTACCTAGGTACTAATACCGACAAAGGGTACAGCTATAACGCCAGCATCGTCTTCCAGAAGCCCTATACCAACGGCTTACAGGCCACGGTGGGGTACTCCTACGGTGACTCCTACTCGCTATTCGATGGTACCTCCAGCCAAAATAGCTCTCAGTGGCGTGGGTACTATAACCCCGAAGGACGTAACAATGACGGTCCGGTACAGCGTTCCGCCTTCGCCGGTGGTAGCCGGGTGTTCGGTAACATTGCTTATACGTTCACACAGGAGGTGACTAATCAAACCTTTTCGCTATTCATGAACGGTCAGAACGCCGGTCCATTTACCTACGTCGTGGGGGCGAACAATCAGAACTTCGTCAATGACGGTGGATTTAGCTTCAATGAGGTAGCCTACATTCCAGCCAGCGCCAGTGAGATCAATTTGGTGGAAAGCAATGGCTTTTCTCCGGCCGAGCAGTACGAAATTCTCGATCAGTTCATCAGCAACGACAAGTACCTCAGTGATCATCGTGGGGAGTACGCGGAGCGCAACTCTAACTGGACGCCCTTCAAGACCATCTTTGACGCCCGCTTCCTGCAAGAGTTCAAGCTACAGACCGGCACTAAGTCTAATATTCTTCAGTTTTCCCTTGACGTCTTTAACTTAAATAACCTACTTAATAAGGAATGGGGACGTCAGACGAACCTCGGTTTCGGTACCTATTCTCTAGTCAATTTACGGGAAATCAGTGAGGAAGGCGTACCTACCTACTCGGTCAATCGTGATATATTGAACGGGGCGCAACCCAATGATATCTTTGATGACAGTCTGGAAGACTCCGGTCTCCGTAGCAGCCGGTGGACCATGCAGCTTGGAGTACGCTATATCTTCAAGTAGTAGTTCGACAGACTCAGCGCCACCCTCGGCCCCCCAAGCCCCCGACCGCCCCAGCGCAGTCGGGGGCTTTTTTTCGTCCGCTTCCGAACAAAAGCCGACTCCCCTAACATATAATAGACGATGGCAGACCCAATGCACCACGATCCGGAGCCGGTGACCAAGCTCGCAGTGTCCTCCGAGGAGGCATCCATACCGGTGATCAAAGAACAGCTCCACCTATCGACCCGAGAGGTCGTGACCGGTGAGGTGCAGGTGCGCAAGGAGGTTCATACTGAATCGGTCGCTATCCCCCTAAGTACCGTTTACACCGCCTACCGGGAAGAGCGAGTACCCGTGAACCGGGTTGTGGACGTTATGCCCCAACCCCGCTACGAAGGAAAGAACCTCATCGTGCCCGTAGTGCGGGAGGAACAGGTGGTAACGAAGCGATTGGTACTTGTAGAAGAAATCCACCTCATCCAGGAGACCCACAGTGAGGAGCATACCGAACGCGTGGAACTCCATACAGAAGAAGCCATCATCACCCGTGTACCCCACGACAAGAATACAACCCTTCCCCTAGCTGAATAGCTAGGAGAGACATCCATTCATTTTATTTTACCATCAAAACCAGCATTAGTAATGAATAACCAGACAGTAATTGGCGTATTTGATACCCAGGCCCAGGCCAATAGCGCCAAGGAAGCCCTCACCAAGGAAGGATTTACCGCCAGCGACATCGACGTATCCCAGTATGGATCGCACGGGAATCGCAGCGATGAATACCATGACGATCACGATAACGCCATCGGCCGCTTCTTCGATAACCTTTTCGGAGACGACGATGATGACTACGATCGCCGTCGCACGGTAGGCCGCGAGGTTGCTAGCCGCGGTACGGTAGTGACCGTACACACCAACGGTATGGATAAGGCTAAGAAGGCCGCCAGCATCCTGGACCGTTACGGTGCCATTGACATGGACGATCGCTACCAACAGTACGAAAGCGACAGTTTCGATGCTAGTGCCAACCGCAACCGCCTGAATGAGCGCTTTGGTGATGTCGACACCGACGGTACCATCGAAGTCGTCAAGGAAGATATCAAAATAGGTAAGCGCGAAGTAGAAACTGGTGGCGTCACCGTACGTAGCCACATCGTTGAGCGCCCCGTCGAGGAGGACATCCGTCTGCGTACCGAGAAGGTAACCGTGACGCGTACTCCGGTTGATCGGCCCGCCGACACCGCTGACTTCCGCGACCAGACTATCTCCATGAAGGAAACCGCCGAGGAGGCCGTAGTCTCCAAGACCGCCCGCGTAGTGGAGGAAATCAACGTAAAGAAGGACGTCGATACTCGCACAGAAACCGTTCGGGAAACCGCCCGCGAGACGGAGGTAGACATTAACCAGGACGGCGACGACAAGCTCCGCAATACCGAAGGAACAGTTCGTACCGATACAGATCGCAACCGGAATACCGATCGCGACCTCGTCTAGTCCTCACCCGACACCCACACCATCGGCAGCCTAGTCCACGCGGGCTAGGCTGCTTTCTTTTACTTACCTAAATACAACCACATCATGGCAGAAATACGCATTGAAGAGAAGAAAACTACGGGCAGCATCTGGCCCTGGATCATTGGTCTCCTGCTCCTCGGACTCATCATCTGGGGCGTTTCGGAAGCTTTTGACGAATCCGACGAAGTAGTCACCGAAGAGGTGATGGAAAACGACGAAGGGGTAGCCCCCGTCGCCCAGGGCGTCGATGAGAATAACAATTACAATGATTACGAGGTCAACAGCGATTACGCCAGCGCTAAGGAAGCTTACCTTGCTACTACGGCTAATATGGAAGGCGAAATGGGGCTCGATCACGACTTTAGTCACCAGGCGCTCACTGAGTTAGCCAACGCTGCATCCGCTCTAGCCGTAAGTGCTGGAGTCGATGACGCGGCTAATACGGATGGTAAGGCCCAACGTGTAAAACGACTGGCCGAAGAGATTACCCGTGACCCTATGGCCGGAGATCATGCCGACAAGATCAAGATGGCCTCCATGCTGATCGTTGAGATGCTCGAGGATGTCAGCCAAGCTAAGAATAACCAAGCTAGCGATGCCATCAGCAAACTGCGGCAGGAAGCGCAGGCGATGACCGCCGAGACCCTTACGCTTAACCAAAAGGAGAATGTACGCAGCTTCTTTAGCCAAGCGCGTACCGTGCTCAATGAAATGAGCTAAGCCTTCTCCTACCCGTCCCCCTATTCTATCACGCAAAAACCTACCACCAGTGAGTACCATTATCAACGACACCGCTAACACCCGCCTCAAGTTTCTAGAAGATTTGACGGGCTACAAAGTGCACCACGACGACATCGATCCCCGGGGCTATACCGTAAAGCTCAACTCCGGCGAAACCATTGGCGAGGTCGAAGGCCTGCTGGCCGATACCAGTGCAAATCTGGTCCGCTACATCGAGGTCGAGATCGACGACGATGTCATCGAGCGTCACACCTCGGGCCGGTATAGCGAGGAGGATCGCCATGCGCTCGTCCCCGTAGGTCTGGTGCACCTCAATAGCTCCAGCAACTCCGCTACCCTACTGGGTCTGACCTTCGATCACCTAGTCGACTACCCCCGCTTCCAAAAAAGTAAGGGATACACTACCCGCTACGAGATCGATACCAATGATTACCTGTCGGACTTTCACGAGTACGGCACGAGTTATCAGCGCGACCGCTTCTCGACCAACGAGTACCGTAACGCCGATACGCTGCACGACGACTTCTACACCAGCGACTTCTACACGAAGACGCCCCGGTAAACGAGGATTTGTAAGAGTCGAAAAACCCGATCCGCCCCCGTGGCAGGTCGGGTTTTCTTATCGCCCAAACTGCCGCTGCCCGTCGTAGCGGTTCTGGTTAACGGGCACCTCCAGGAAGTCGAAGGTGCCGGGCTTCACCGCGATACTGAATTGGTAGGTATTGCGCTGTGGAGCCCAGCTGAAGCGCATTTCCCAGCAGTGCAGGTCGCGGGCAAAGCTGAGGTAGGGGTAGGTGATCCGCTTGCTGGTGAAGTCGTAGCCGATCTGGCCGATGTTGACGCTCCAATTTTCGGTCAACTGTAAGGCACCGCGTAGCTCGATACTGTTGGCGGTGGTGTTAAAGCGTAACGTATCGCGGGTCCCTTCCTCCACGGCCACCTCCCGGTCGAGCCGAAAGTTGAGGGTATGACGGATGCTGAAGTTCTCAAACAGACTCAGGAAGTCCGTTTCCTCAAACAGCGTCGCCTGCTCCTCCCGCCGTTGTCGGCGTTCCTCCACCACGTCGGTCACGAATTCCTCCTCCTGCCCCTGGAAGAGCTCCCGGAATTTATCCACCGTAAGGCTTGTCGAGATCGTTGCGTTAAAGCTACTCAGTTGCACGGGTACGCCCCGCTCGCTGAGCGTGGTCCGGTTGACGCGGTTTACCTGCCGGGTCCGCTCGTTGTAGCTACTGACGTAGGGGTCGAACTGCGCCCGCAGCGATACCTGCGAGAGCCCCTTGAACAGTCGGGTACTGCCGTTGACGTTGATCGGGCTCCACCGCAGGCTATCGGCGCTAAGTTGGTAGCGACCCGTTACCCCGATATTCTGAAACAGCTTGATGATTTGATCGGCGCTATCCTTACGGCTGTAGACCTTGGCCTCGAAGAGATTACTGAGGCTGTAGCTGATTCCCAGGTTCCCCTCCGTGCGCGTTGGCTCGCCAAAAATTTGACCATCAAAGGGGCTCACAAACAACTTGGGATCGCCTCGCTGTGGATCGACAGTTGATCGGGCAATGAAGTAGGGCAGCCCACTGATGAAATCGACCGCATCACGATTATCAGGCTGATAACTCAAAGAGGCGGTGGGCTTGAGCACGTGACGGATACCCTTCAGGCCAAATACACCCCGCCGCCCGAAGAGTACCTTGCCGAATAGCTGGGTGCTCACGCTCACGCCGGCGTTAAAGTTGCGGAAGGAAGCGATTCCCGGATTAAACCGCTCATCATTGATGGACGCGAAGCTGGTCGTGTCGCTGAAGGGGTTGCCATCCTCGTCAAGCTCCGTCCGTGTCTTGACGGTAGAGGTATCGAGGAAGTAGTCGATCGTCTTACCGTAGTACACTTCCGAGTAGCTCATATTCGGACTGACGTTGAAATACTTGAGCACGTTCAGGCTCAGCGAGGCCGTAGCATCCTGTTGAAAGCCGTAGCGGGCATCGGTCAGCGTCTGTGGGGTGAAGAAACTACTGTCAATGGCTGCGAACTCCGTGCGCAGCTGGTTACCGTAGCGAATAGCTAATTTCTTGTACCACTTCCGTGCGCTCCCCGGTAGGTTGCGCAGGGGGTAGATGGTCTGCGTCTGAAACTGCGCATCCGGAAAGTTGACGCTGATCTGCCGCGTCTGATTGTTCTGGCTGTGGTTAAGTCCGGCGGTCAGCGTAGACTTTAGCTTCGGGAAGGTCTTCGTAATGTTCATCGACGAGCGGATCACGTTCGTACTCGCTGCCTCATAGGTATTGATGAACCGCTGGTCCACCAGGTCGGTCTGAAAGTTGACGCTGCCCCCAAAAGTAAACGTAGGGTGAGCACTAGGATCCTGCCGGTGCGTCCAGCCTATACTGATACCGCTGGCTACGACATCCTGTAGCCCCTGCTCCACGGTTGATTCGGTGATTAGCCGCCGGTAACTCACGTTGGCATTCCCATTGTACTTGTACCGCCGCCGGTAGCTAGTGGCCGTGTTGATTGTAAAGGTTCCGTTGAGGTAGATATCCGTAGTAGCCGTAAGATTCACGTGCTCGCCCAGCGGAAAGAACCAACCGATCCCCTGAAAGCCGAAGCCCCACTGCGGACTGTACTGATAGTCGCTCGGAAAGAGCAGCCCGCTGGAACGGCCGCTCTTTAGCGGAAAAAACCCGAACGGCAGCCAGAAGGGCGTCGGCACCCCCATGATCTCTAGATTCGACGGGCCGATGATGGCCAGTTTGTTCGGTACGATCTTGGCCCGTTGCGTACGGATCCCGAAGTGGGGATGCTCCAGCGAGCAACTGGTGAAGATGGCCCCCTCGGTGTAGATCACATCCGAGCGCGTGGAGTCATTGGTCTGGATGGCCCCGCTGACAAACTTGGACTTGCCACCCCGCACGAAGACATCATCCTGAGTGGTCACGGTCTCCTTCACAATGCCCTTACGCGACTTGAAGTTATACTCCAGGCTTTTAGCGCTAAATTCTTGACCTCCGTCGCTGAAGATCGGGTCGCCTACCAGTACACCGGCACTATCGGGGTAGGGGGCGGCACGGACCAGGTTAGTGCCGTAGTCCAGGGTGATAAAGTCGGCCTTCAGACTGATCTGCTGGTAGTTCACCTCCGCCGCTCCGTAGAGGCGCATTTGCTGGTTAGCTAGATCGATGTCCATACTATCCCGTGCCTGGTAATCTACGGGGGCATCGAGGCTATCCGGGCTCATCTGGTAGTCGGCCGTCGACCCGCGGAATGGCGCTTCCTGCAACACACTATCCACCTGCGCACCCGCCCAGAAGGGTACACTCAGCAGGCAAAACAGGAGGGCGGCGGCGCGCAGGTGCAAGGGCGGGTGGTTGGAAAACAGAGCTACGGAATGGATACGAAAAACGAGCGACGCGTTGGGCATGCGACGCCGAAACCGGGGCTTTAACGCTTCCTTAATACGGGCCGGCAAAGGTACGACAACGAGGCCGGCGGGGCGGGGTCGGTCGAATTTGGTATATTTCCCGGTAACGAAAATTTTACCTAACCCCTCATCAAGTATTTATGATATGCCCTCCAACTTCATCTTCGAGCTGCTCTGTATCGACCCCGAAGACATCAACGATCAACGCGGGTTTATCCACGCCATCAGCTATTCTAACGACGTTTGGAACGGTCGCTCGCCCATCATCACGAAGGACAAGAACGGCCTTGAATTTATCAAGGGCGAAAGTGGCCTTACCGTCTCCGTCATCAACGTAGACACCAGCAAAATCCTCACCGATCTTGTAGAAGCAGCCTTCGTACTCCGCGTGGAAAGCCCCATGTTCGAACCCCTGGAGCCCTTTCGCCAGCGGCTGCTGCGGCACCTCAGCGATAAGCTACGCTTCAATCACCTACGGGTACTACAGGACGATATCAGCTCCGAGATCGCCAACCAGCTCTACCCCAAGATTAATGCCGTAGAAAACTTGTTGCGGCGCTACCTGATCAAGTTTTTCTTCCAGCGGGTAGGGATGTCCTGGTGGGAGGTCACGGCCACCCCGAAAATGATCGAAAAGGTGAAGGCCCGGCAGCGCAACCGCTCCAACCAGTTTAGCTACTTCATCAACTCCGACATCGAGTTTGCGGACTTCGATGACCTTGGCTTGTTGATCTACAAGCAGTCCACGGGCTTCAACGAGCCGGAAAAGGTGCTCGAGCGGCTTTCCCACATTGAGACCTTGGAGGAGTTGCGCGAGCTCAAGGAGAACCTGGAGGGCAACTACACGAAGTACTTCAAAACCTTCTTCCGCGATAAAAACTTCGAGCGGCTCTGGAAGGAGATGTCCAAGATCCGCAATAAGGTGGCCCACCAGGCGACCTTCTTCCACTCCGAGCTGCGCAAGGGGATCGAGCTTTCCGCCGAGCTGACCAGTATCATCAAGGACGCCGAAAGCCACATCGACGAGATCGTGCTCTCCCTCAAGGAGAAGCAGGCCATCCACCAGGCCGCCGCCGAAGTGGTGCGGGAAGAGCAGGAAGAAGCCGCCGTGCATCAGGTGCACGACCTCAACGGCCAGCGCTCTCAGCAGGCCGCTACCGAGGAGGCCGCCGCCCTGGCCGCTACCAAAGGGCCGGATGCCGGCAGCGACCACCGCGTCAAACTCACTGGCCCCAAGATCATCGGCAAGATTAAGCTGGAGCACAAGACCAACAGCTACCGCGATACCGCCCCCCCGGGCTACCGCGTCATCACCGCCGAGGAGATCCTGGACGAGCTCCACGACGCCCTCCACCTCAACTTCACCACCTACGTGGGCCTGAAGTGGTTCGTGACCCAGTACCTGGCCAATAAGGGCTACGCTATCGGCACCACTTATTCCCTGGTCAATATCCTCATCGAGCAGGAGCACATCGAGCTGTACGACTACGAGAGCTCGGAGGGGTATATGATCAAGGCGGTACGGCTTCCGGCGGAGGAGGACTAACTATTCGAGGATCCGGAAGGTTGTCCGCCGGTTGCGCTGGTGCTCCTCCTCCGTGCAGCGTTCGCAGATGCACTCGGCTACCGGTTGGGTCTCGCCGTAACCCTTAGCGGACAGGCGATCGGCGCCGATGCCGGCCTGGACGAGGTAGTCGACGGCGGCCTGGGCGCGGGCCTGGGAGAGGGTTTCGTTGTAGTCGTCGCGGCCGCGGCAGTCGGTGTGGCTACCGAGCTCGATGCGGATACTGGGGTTGCGGGTGAGCAGATTGGAGAGCTCGTTGAGGGTGGGCTGGGCGTCCTCGCGGATGAAGCTCTCGTCGTAGTCGTAGTAGATATTCTGGAGCACGATCTCCTGGTTACGGAATATCTTTTCGATCTCAAGCTCCAGCTCGTAGCGCTGCTCGGGGGCATCGGGGTCGCGGGGCAGGTTGCGGCTGCTGAAGCGGCCCTCGGCGGCCAGGTAGTCGGGGCGCTCGGCGCGGAACTGGTAGTTTTGATCGTCTACGAGTACCAAGCTAAGCTGCCCCTCCTCATTGGTAGTCACGCTACGGCTCTGGTCACCTACCTGGGCGATGACCGTAGCGTTGGGTACGGGGCGCACGCCGAGTACGCGGCTAGAAGGGTTGCTGGGGTCTTCGCGAATCTTCTCCACCACCGTCACATCCAGCACGTTGCGGTAGGCGACGGGGGTGGTGTCGGGCGGCGGCGGGGGCAGCTGCGTTTTAGTGTACGCATAAATATCGTCGCTGCCAGAGCCCCCCGGGCGCGAGCTGCTGAAGTAGCCGGTGGTGGTGGAGCCGATACCCGTGCCATTGCGGCGCACGATGGTGTAGGCGAAGTCGTCAGCGCCGCTATTAATCGGTAGGCCTAGATTTTTAGGTGCGTTGTAGCGGTCGTCGTCTAGGGGCCAGGTGCGGAAGATGTCCAGTCCACCAAGGCCTTCCAACCCGTCGCTAGAAAAGTACAGGGTGTCACCGTCAAGGGTAGGAAACTGCTCATTACCGGCGGTGTTGATGGCGCGGTTCATCAGGTCGGGGGTACCCCAGGCACCGTCAGGACCTTTAGTCACCTTATACAGATCATAGCCGCCCCACCCTTCCACGAGGTTGGCGGAAAAGATGAGGGTGTTGCCATCGGGGCTGAGGGCGGGATGCATGTAGTTCGCTTCCGGCGTGACGAAGGGCAGCTTCTCGGCTACCCCCCAGCCATCACCTACCCGCTCACTGACGTAGAGCCCGCAGTAGGCATCGGTGCGTTTGGCCGGCGGGCTGCAGCGGGTGAAGATCATGGTATTGCCATCGGCGCTGAAGGCGGGTGTCCCCTCGTTATCGTCCGTGTTTAGCGTGGCCGTGAAGCCCTCTACACTACCGGCCTCGGGGTTGGCCCTGAAGAGATCGCTGAAGCTGCGGCCTGTCCAGTTATAGGTATCATCCCCGGTAGCGGCCCCCCGGTCGCTGGTAAAGACTAGGGCATTGTCGAAGGACACGGCGGCGTAATCGGCCTGCGGACTGTTGAAGGCCACCGGGTTCACCTCGTATTCCTTACGCTCCTGTTTGGCCTCTCGCTCCTTTAGCTTTATGGCCAACTCGGCCCCGGCGATGTCCTTGCGAAACTCGTAGCGGCTGCCGATTTCGAAGCCCAGGTCGGTGTAGGTCTGTATGGCCTCCTCGTAACGTTCCAGCCGCTTGAGGGCGGCGGCCTTTTCGCGTAGGGCATCGGGACCGACGCCGTTGTCGTAGGCCGTCTGAAACCACTCCACGGCCTCTTCGTCACGCCCGAGCTCCCGCAGGCTGACGGCCAGGTTATTGGCGATCTCCCCCTGCTGCCCCCGGCTCTTTGCCCGCTTGTACTCGCGCTCGAGCATAGGCACGGCGACGTTGTACTGTTTGCGGTCTACGGCGGTGGCGCCATCGGTAATTTTGGCCGTGTAGGTACAACCCGCCACAAGGACCAATACGAAGGCAATTAAAAAGGTGCGCAGCATAGAAGAGGGCTTTGCACGAAAACGACTGGGTAGGACCATTGTTGGCCTTCCAGCGTCGGCTGTCCGTCGCCGGGGCTAGTCCGGTGACGTCGGTACAATGGCGGAGGTATAGGAGGTCGTCACCCGCAGGTAGGGATGGCCGAAGTACGACTGGTAAGCGATCGGGATGAGCTGTACGGTATGTGCGCCGGGATAGCCACCGTGGCGGTAGGTAGCCCGGAGGCTATTGGCCAGGGTATCCGGGACTACCCCGGTGAGGCTTACTTGGTTACCCCAGTCGGGCTCGGCTACAAAATCCTCCTGGTTGATGCCCATCAGGAAAGGTCCGTAGGTCAGGTAGCCCATCGTGGGTTCCTCCGGAAGGTCGCCACCTGCGCTGCGTTCCTCTCCAGAGTGAAAACGCAAATTGTACAGTAGACCGATCTGCCAGCTATCTCCCGCCGCCGGCACCTGCGGCTCGCCCGCGGCTACTCCATTAATTTCCATTGCGGTGACGCCCTCCGGTTGGAGTATACGCAGTGGGGTGTCATCCCAGGCGGTTATCTGGAGCCGGTACAGTTGCCGTTCCCCGTTAGTACCGGCGTAGGTCAGGTCGAACGACTTTCCATCCTGCGTATACCGCTGACTGACCAGCACCTGTAGGGTTGACACGCCCCCCGGTGTCACTACGGCCTCCTGTTCCTGCACCGTGAGCAGTGCCATCAGTCCGTGCATGGTACAGCACCACCAGGAGCGGCGGGGGTTGCTAGCGCTCATGCCGTCGCCCGTGAAGTAGTGATGGCCGAAGTCACCGCTGGGATACTGGTTGTAGAACAGGGCGTTGAGCAGCGCCCGATTAGCGACGCTTACGTACCGGTCCTCGCCCGTCAGCCGCCCCAGGTGGTAGGCCAGGCGCACGAAGTCGGCCGAGGAGCAGCCTTCATCCCGGTCCCCGTGGCCCCCGAAGTACTCGTACACCGCACCGTGGCGGGTGTAGTCCGCCGAAGCCAGGAGGTCATCGAAGGTTGCTCTGGCGTAGGCCAGTTGCTTAGCATCCCCCGTTAGCTCGTACAGCATCAGTACGCCCCGCAGCGTAGTCAGATAGCCATGGGTATGCACCTCGCCCCGCTTTGGGAGCACGGTATAGGCATCGACCGCGGCCTGAGTGTACTGCGCTTCGCCGGTAGCCCGGGCCAGCAGCACCAGCCCCTCGATGTACTGGGTAAAGCAAATAATTCCCTTGGCCCCGAAGCCCCGCAGTCGCTCGGCAATTTCCGGGCTCCGGGAGGCCTCTGCCGTACCGATAAAAAAGTCGCCTAATTTACGGGCGGCGGCGAGTGCCGCTGCGTTACCCGTCCGCTCGTAGTAGGTCATCAGACCCACCAGCAGGCGGCCGTTGCCCCAAAGTAGGGCCATATGTTCGCCACCGATCTCCTCGGCGGTGTATACCAAGGTGGGGTCCCCGAAGCGCCCGTCCTCCTTCTGCTCCGCGATCAGTTTTGTGACCAATGCATCGAGGTCTACGCTACCCCGCCGTTCGGGACTCACCAGGCTCATCACCTCGATGTAGCGTCCCGACAGGTCCCCACTGAAATTGTAGAAGCGGCGCGGGTCTTCGGGGTGTAGGTCTACGTCCGCCAGCAGGAAGTCCTCGGTGTAGGCCGGCTGCATGTCCAGGTCGGTGAGCCGCTTGATGCTTAGGTCGATACGGTGATCGAGCTCATGCTCCGGTATGCTCAGTTGGGCACAGAGCAGAGTGGGAAGTAAAAGTAGCAGGCACAGGCGCATGATCGGGTAGTTGGTGTCGAAAGATACGTCAGCCGTAGATTCTTCAACCACTCCATCTGCCTTAGCACCTGCGGCCCCGCCCATATGACTGCACAGAAATGTTCCCCAGCACTGCCAATCTGTCAGCCCAGTAGCGTACCTTTGCGGGCTAAAGTGAGTGCTGATGTACGACGATAATCCGACGCTACGGGGGGTGAGCGACAAAAAGGTGGATGAGGCCCTGCAGGGACAGGTTTATGTAGACACCGCAGCGGTACTGGAAGCGCCCCGGGCCAAGCAGTTCTACATCGAGAGCTACGGTTGCCAGATGAACTTCAGCGACTCCGAGATCGTAGCTTCCATTCTGGGGGAAGCAGGCTATGGCCCCACACGCAATCTCGAGGCGGCCGACCTCATCCTGATCAATACCTGCTCCATCCGCGAAAAGGCGGAGGATACCGTGCGTAAGCGCCTACGGGTGTTTGACAAGGTGAAGCGGCGGCGGCCGGGTACACTGGTGGGCGTGCTGGGCTGTATGGCGGAACGGCTGAAGGCTAAGTTTTTAGAGGAGGAAAAGCTGGTGGATCTAGTGGTAGGTCCCGATGCCTACCGCGACCTGCCCAACCTGGTGGCTGGAGCCGAGGAGGGCGACAAGGGCGTGAACGTCTTCCTGAGCCGCGAGGAAACCTACGCCGACATCAACCCCCTAAGACTACAGAGCAACGGGGTTACCGCCTTCATCTCCATCATGCGGGGCTGCGATAACATGTGCTCCTTCTGTGTAGTGCCGTACACGCGGGGACGGGAGCGAAGCCGGAGTGCGTACAGCATCGTAGCCGAGGCTACGGACCTATTCGACCGGGGCTTTCGGGAGGTGACCCTGCTGGGACAAAATGTGGACAGCTACAAATGGGCTAATCCCGAAAGCGGAGGTGTAGTAAGCTTTGCGGAACTGCTGCGACTCACCGCGGCGGTGCACCCCGACCTGCGTATCCGCTTCAGCACCAGCCACCCGAAGGATATTACCGACGAGGTGCTCTACGCCATGCGCGACCACCGCAACGTCTGCAAGTATATCCACCTGCCCGTGCAGTCGGGCAGTAGCCGCATCCTGGAGCTGATGAACCGCACCTACGACCGGGAGTGGTACCTACGCAAGATCGACCGCATCTACGAGATCTTGCCGGACTGCGCCATTAGCTCGGACGTGATCACGGGGTTCTGTACGGAGACGGACGAAGAGCACCGGGAGACGCTGAGTATGATCGACTACGCTCGGTACAGCATGTCGTATATGTTTTACTACTCGGAGCGGCCGGGCACGCCGGCGGCGCGTAAACTCACCGACGACGTACCCCTTACAGTGAAGAAGCGGAGGCTACAGGAGATAATCGACCTACAAACCAGCATCAGCCACGAACTGAACCAGCGCGATATCGGTAAGGGGTTTAGGGTGCTGATCGAGGGGGAAAGCAAACGCTCGGCCATGGATTGGAAAGGACGCAACAGCCAGAATAAGATGGTGATCTTCGCCAAGACCGGCCGCCACCAGCCCGGCGATTACGTCGATGTGCGCATCACGGGGGCCACCTCCGCTACGCTACTTGGTGAACTGCCAGAAGCCTGACCCAATATGGCAGCGATAGCAAGTGTCAAGCGCCGCTACGGCATCGTGGGCCGCTCGCCGGTCCTGGAAAACGCGCTGAATACCGCCCTGCGAGTGGCTCCCACCGACCTGAGTATCCTCATCACTGGCGAGAGCGGTGTGGGTAAGGAGGTGTTCAGTCGGATCATTCACGACAACTCGCCGCGTAAGCACGAGAAATTCATCGCCATCAACTGCGGGGCCATCCCGGAGGGCACCATCAACAGCGAGCTCTTCGGCCACGTAAAGGGCGCTTTCACCAACGCCACCGGCGACCGCAAGGGCTACTTTGAGACCTACGACGGGGGTACGATCTTTCTGGACGAGATCGGTGAGATGCCGCTGGACACCCAGACCTACCTACTACGGGTGCTGGAGAGCGGGGAGTTCATCCGCGTGGGGTCGAGCACCACCCAGCGCACGGACGTACGCATCGTGGCGGCCACCAACCGGCGGCTCAACGAGCGCATCGCCTCCGGTAAATTTCGCGAGGATCTTTACTACCGGCTGGCTACCGTGGCCATTGAGCTACCCAACCTGCGGGAGCGACCGGAAGATATCTACCTCCTCTTCCGCTACTTCGCCAACAACTTCGCCGAGCAGCAGGGCTTCGAGCCCATCCAGATCGACGACGAGGCCCGCTGGCTGCTGGAGAACTACCACTGGCCCGGCAATATCCGCGAGCTCAAAAACGTGACCGAGCAATTGTCCATCCTCGCCGAAAAGCGGGAGTTGACCGCCGTGGATCTGCTGACGATGATGCCCAAGCTACGCGACCGCAACCTACCGGCCATCACGCGACAGAACGGCAACGGCGGGGCCGGCGACGGCATGCAGGAGCGGGAAATTCTCTACAAGGTACTCTTCGACATGAAGTCTGACCTCAACGACCTCAAGGGGCTCATCTTTGAGCTCATTCGCTCCAACGACCTGCGGGTGCCGGATATGCAGAAGGTGCGCTCGCTCCAACTGCCGGCCACTTATCCGGCAGCGGCCGAGGAGATCGACCGGCGGGCGGGCGGGGATGAGGTACCGGAGGGGGAGCACCACCCCATCATCGTAGATTCAAGCATGCAACGCGCCTACGACCGCAGCGAGATCGTGGAGGAAGACCTCAGCCTGGCCAACGCCGAGCGTGAGCTCATCCGCAAGGCGTTAAAGAAGCACAACAGCAGACGCAAGGAGGCCGCCGGAGAGTTGGGCATCAGTGAGCGCACCCTGTACCGTAAGATCAAGGAGTACGAGATTTCGGAGTGACAAACCTAACCAAAGCCCATCGCGTTACAGTCGCGTACTTATTCAACCAGTGCGTGCCTACACGCTCACCCAGCCTCCCCCCCTTATGCGCAACGAAGTAAAGATTGGAATCCTGGCCGTAGTAGCCATACTACTGGCCTTCTGGGGGTTCAAGTTTATTCAGGGGAGTAATCTGTTTTCGTCCGCACAGACCTTTTACGTAGACTATAAGGACGTAGCGGGGCTCACCGTAGGTACGCCCGTACAAATATCTGGGGTCAATGTCGGCTCCGTCAACGAAATTCGCCTCGACCAGGTCAAGAAACTGGTTGTCGTCACCCTAGAGGTCCGCAAAAACGTCAACGTGCCGCCGGGCACCCGTGCCTACATCAGCACCGTAAGCCTGCTGGGCGAAAAGGCCGTGCAGTTGGAGTACGATAAACCCTGCTTCGGGGATGGCGACTGCGCCGAGAATGGAACCTACCTCGAAGGCTCCTCGAAGGGTATCCTAGCTTCCTTCCTGGGTACCGACCCGGACGCCGACCCCGCCGATGGCATAAAGGCCCAGATCAGCGAGGGCATCGATAGCCTGCAGTGGACGCTGTTCAGCGAGGACAGTAACAATCCAATTGCCCGCTCCTCGCGCGACCTGGCTGCCACCATGGAAAATCTCCGGGCCGCTTCCCAGCGCTTCGAGGTGCTGCTAGACGCCAACAGCCGTAGCATCAGTACCACTACTGGTAACCTGGCCAGCCTCACCACTTCCCTTAACGCACAGGAAGAAAGCATCGCCCGTATCATCTCTAACGCCGATACGCTATCCGGCAATCTTAGTAAGCTGGAACTCGAACAGACCGTCGATGAGGTCAATACCAGTATCGTGCAGCTACGCGGCACCCTCGATAACGCCGACCGTGCACTCAACGGGGTCACCGACGTCCTCGACGACGTCCAGCAGGGCAACGGCACCCTCGGTAAGCTGCTCACCGACGACGAGATCTACAACCGCCTGAACCGCGCCAGCCTGGCCGCCGATACGCTGCTGACCGACCTACAGGACCGGCCATACCGCTACGTCCCCTTCAAGAGCCGCCGGCGGGTACTCAAGTTCGACCGCAAGGACGCCGCCGCGGCGGCGGAAGTAGAAAACAACTAGGGTGGAAGTCCTCACGGCCGAGCAACACCGCGCCCTCGACGCGGCCACCCTCGCCGAACAGGGCATCACGAGCCTTCAGCTCATGGAACGGGCAGCCACCGCCTGGGCTACGGCTTTTATGGTGCATTTTCCTAGAAAAGACCGCGAAATAGTGGTCGTGGCCGGCCCCGGCAACAATGGAGGCGATGGACTGGTCATCGCCCGGCTGCTTCGCTTCGAGGCCTACTCGGTGCGGATCGTGTACGTCGATCTCGCGCCCGCTTCTCCCGATAACCTGGCCAACCAGCGGCGGGCCAAGGACGTTGGAGTCCCCCTCAGAAGCTGGATACCCGGCGATCCCCTCCCCCAACTTCCCCCCGACAGCCTTCTCGTCGATGCGCTATTCGGCACCGGCCTGAGCCGTCCCCTGACGGGCAAGGTAGCGGAACTGATCGAGCAACTCAACTCGGATGAATCCCTCACGCGGGTGGCGGTCGACCTCCCCAGCGGCCTCTACACGGATGCTCCGGCGGAAGGTGCCGTCCTAAAGGCCCACCGTACCCTGAGTCTAGGCTACCCCAAACTCGCGCTTTTCGCCCCGGCAGATGCCGAATATCTAGGGAAGTGGGAACTGGTAAATTTCTCACTGTCAGCCAACTACGTACCGGGGGCGCAGGTGCAACATTACATGCTAAGGGCAGCGGAAGTAGCCAGGCTGCTCCGGCTGCGTAGTAGTAGCGACCATAAGGGTACGTTCGGGCACGCGCTGCTGGTGGCGGGTGCCTACGGTAAGATGGGGGCGGCAGTAATCTGTGCGCGTAGCGTGCTGCGGGGTGGAGCGGGACTAGTCACTACCCACATCCCACGGTCGGGCTACCAAATCATGCAGATCAGCTTTCCGGAGGCCATGTGTAGTGTAGATATACACAAATACCACTTCACCTCCGTGGAGGTGTCGGACCGCTACGCTACGGTGGGGGTCGGTCCCGGTCTGGGTCAGGATGAAGCTACCGCCAAGGGGTTAGCAAAGTTACTGGCCGACTACCGACAGCCGATGGTCATCGACGCCGATGCCCTTAATTTGATCGCCGCGCACAACTGGCTCGATCGGATACCGCAGGGTAGTATCCTGACGCCCCACCCCAGGGAGTTCGAGCGTTTATTCGGGCAGACCTCCGACGACTTTGCCCGGTGGGAGGTGCAGCGGCAGCGGGCCGTTTCCCTGGGACTGGTCATCCTCTGCAAGACGAATCACACGAGCATCGCTACGCCAGACGGTAAGGTATACTTCAACACCAGCGGCAATCCTGGTATGGGTACGGGGGGTACGGGGGATGCACTTACCGGACTACTTGCGGGCCTTCTTGCCCAGGGCTACGATCCGGGCACCGCGGCACGGCTGGGCGTTTACCTGCACGGACTGGCCGGCGACCTAGCCGCCGAGGAACTCGAGCAGGAAAGTCTGCTGGCGGAAGACCTCGTGAGCCACCTGGGACCTGCCTTCCGCCATCTGCATCGTCTGCGCTCCCCGGGCTGAACAAAAGGGGCCACCCAACCTATTCTACCGACGACAAGCCCCCGACCACGTGGAAGAATACGCCCCGAACGATACCGATGAGCTGACGACCGATGGTGCCATGCAACTCATCGATCCCAGCCTGCCCCAGCTGCTCACGATCCTACCCCTCTCGCAGCGGCCCATTTTTCCCGGCACGGCACTACCCATGACGTTTTCCGGTTCCGATAAGCTGCTGGCTATCCGTATCGCGGTGGAGCAACATGATGGCTTCATTGGGGCGGTGCTGCAGCGAGAGGCCGACTCAGACGACTACCGCGAGTCGGATTACTACGAGGTTGGTACTGTCTACCAAATCCTCAAGGTGATGCCCATGGGCAATGACGCCCTGCAGGTGCTGGGGCGTACCGTACGGCGGTTCCGGCTGCAGCGGGTCGTCCAGACTGAGCCCAGCCTGCGCTGGCGCGTGCAGTACGACGTGCAGCCCACAGCCAAACCCGATCCCGAGCTCAAGGCATACATGCTAGCCATCAGCTCCGACATCAAGAGTCTGCTGGCACTCAACCCCCTGTTTCAGGAGCAGGTGAATATGGTCGTCACCCAGCTCAACTACGAGAAGCCCGGGCAGACCATCGACGTGATCTCTAACCTGGTGAGCTCCGAAAAGGAAAAGCTCCAGGAGCTACTGGAGACCTGGGACATCTCGGAGCGCGCCAAGAAGCTGCTGGAAATTATCAAGGATGAGCTGCAGGTCGCCAAGATTCAGTCGCGCATCAATAAGCAGATCGAGGAGGGCGTCAACGCCAAGCAGAAGGAATACTTCCTGCGCGAGCAACTCAGCGCGATCCGCCGCGAGCTCGGCGAGGAACAGGACGAGAGCGACTCCATTAAGGAGCGTATCCTCGGTATGCTGAAGGGTAAGGAGCTGCCCGAGCAGGTCCGCGAAGTGTTTGACCGGGAGATGAACAAGCTTCAATCACTCAACACCCAGAGCCCCGAGTTCAACGTCACCCGCACCTACCTGGAAACGCTGGCCGGACTACCCTGGGGCATATTTAATCAGGATACAAACGACATTGCCGAAGCCCGCCGCATCCTGGATGAGGACCACTACGGGCTGGTGGACGTCAAAGACAATATCCTGGAGTTTCTGGCAACCATCATCAAGCGGGCCTCCGTGGCCGGTAGCATCATCTGCTTGGTGGGCCCTCCCGGTGTGGGTAAAACGAGTATCGGACAGAGTATCGCCCGGGCTTTGGGTCGGAAGTTCTACCGCTTTAGCGTAGGGGGAATGCGCGACGAGGCCGAGATCAAGGGCCACCGGCGCACCTACATCGGTGCACTGCCCGGTAAGCTCATCCAGGCGTTGGACCGCTCCAAAACCAGTAACCCGGTCATCCTCATCGACGAAATTGACAAATTGGGGAGCGGACAGGGCGATCCTGCCTCGGCGCTCCTGGAAGTCCTCGATCCGGAGCAGAACGAGACCTTCGTCGATCACTACCTGGATGTGCCCTTCGACCTGTCGAACGTACTTTTCCTCACTACGGCTAACCAACTTGATACTATTCCCGGTCCCCTGCTCGACCGGATGGAGGTGATCCGGTTGAGTGGCTATATCAAAGAGGAGAAGATTAAGATCGCCCAGCAGTACCTCATTCCGAAGCAGCTCAAAGAGCACGGCTTCGCCGCCGATGAGGTCACTTTTACGGATGGAGCACTGAACTTTCTCGTAGACCGCTACGCCCGGGAGGCCGGGGTGCGTAATTTGGAGAAGCAACTGCGTAAGATCATCCGCAAGCTCGTGCTCAAGCAGGCTGAATCCGACCAGCACACCTTCGAGGTCACCGCCGAACTGGTGGAGGAGATGCTGGGGCGGCCCCGGTTTACCACCGAAAAATTATACGATAAGCCCCTCCCGGGCGTGGTATTGGGGCTGGCCTACACCTCCCTGGGCGGGGCTACGCTCTACATCGAGGCCCGGGGCGTTCCGGCGGAGAACGGCGGGTTCCGGCTTACCGGACAACTCGGCGACGTCATGAAGGAAAGTGCGCAGATCGCGCTGAGCTACGTGCGCAGTATCCTGCCGCCGGACCGGGCCGACTATTTCGATAAGCACCAGGTGCACCTGCACGTACCGGCCGGGGCTACGCCGAAGGATGGACCGAGTGCAGGTATTACGATGGCGTTGTCACTCTACACACTTGCCACCGATCAGGCACCCATCGACAACCTGGCGATGACCGGCGAGCTTACCCTTACCGGACGGGTGCTACCCATCGGTGGGGTTAAGGAAAAAACCATCGGGGCCCGCCGGGTGGGCATCACCACGCTAATTTTTCCTGAAGACAATAGGCAGGACTTTGAGGACCTGGATGATTACATCAAGGAGGGCATCACGGCTCATTTTGCCCGCACCTTCAATGAGGTGTTGGCGATAGCAATCTAGGCCTCAGCCGCCGACTTACGCTTGCGCGGGGTTTTAAAGAATTCCTTCAGCTGCTTTTCGTTCATGAAGCCGTAATCGGTCCAGGTAGCTACCGTGGTTTTCTTCAGGTCGCGGTAATCCTTGCCGCGCTTGTTGGTGTGCACCTTGATGAGCCGCTTGGTGTAGCGAATGGCCAGTCGACGTAGCTCCTGGTTAAACTGCTCATTGGCAAACACCTTCATGTACACCGGGAAGAGCTTACCCGTGGTGGCAAACCATTCGTTGTAGTCATCGGTGCCGAGGCTCGCAGCAAGCTCGTCGACGTACACCAGAATGGTGCGGCGGATATTTTCGTTGAAGTCACTGAGCCCGTCCTGCTTCAGCACTTCCTCCTGGATCGCTTCCTGCACCTCGGGGTTGTCATAGCCCTCGCCGTGGATACGGTCGGTAAGATTGAAATAGGCCGTGAGATCGTCGGGCAGACTGCGGTCTACGATTTGACCGAGCTTCGCCTCTTGCTCCTTTCCGAACGTGACGCTACTGTCGTTCTTGAGCCGAAGAATGAAGGTTAGGATCTGCGAAGACACCCGCTCCGGGTCGGCCTGGCGCTCCCGGTTGAGTACCTCGGTAAGGGCCTGTTGGGCCCCCTCCTCCTCCACCGGTAGGTAGGCGCTGTAGATAACCAGCGGCTCGATGAGTTCCTCCCGACCGGCGAACTCTTCGGTGGTTACGAACTGGTAGAGCGGTCCGGGCAGGGCATCGTTATTTAGCGCTGGATTTGACACGCGGTAGAGCAAGAAGTCCACGAAGTGCTTCGTGTGGCTGATCAACTCGGGCTCCGTCTGGGGTGCCGGGGCGTAGTGGTAGTTCCGGCTTTTGAACTGCCGCTTGTAGCGATTGAAGATCGTCTGCCGCCCCTGCTGCGTACGGGCATCGTCCGACTTTTGACTCAGCAGGAACTGTCGCACCCGCTTGGTGGGGATCTCATCGATGAGCCCCGTCACGTAGATGTCGCTACTGAGCGCGAAGCCTACCTGCACGGCCTGACCGATGCGGCTGCGCAGCTGGTCGAAGTTCATATTGCCGGCGATGTAGGTCAATATGGAGCCAAAGTGATCATTCTGCTGTCGGTAGTAAAACAACTCATTAATCTCAGGACGGAGCACACTATAGCCCAGAATACGGGGCAGGAACAGCCCCTCGAAGCGGTCGTCGAGCAGGTAGCGCTCGAAGGACTCGATCTCGAAGGGGGAATAATGGTTGATTTGCTCGTGGGCCGCCTCAAGCTGGGGTTCGAATTCGGCCTTGAGGGCCTCGTACTGCTCATCTTCTTCCTCCTCCAAGTACTGCGCCAGGTGGGGGCTGGCCTGAATGGCCTCGGCAATGGCATCGAGGTGGGCCTTATAGGTATCGTTTAGTTCGTACATGACGGCGGTCGTTTTTCCGGTAATAAAAGAAAACCCGGTAGTGCCAGTTAAGGCAGAACCAGGTGGGGCGGCTCCCGTGAGCGCGCGATTTTTGCGAAGATAGGCAATATAGTACAATGCTGCCTCTGGCAGCGGCAGCAAGATGCTGCCTCTGGCTGCGCTACACTACCACGCCAGCGCAGCCGGAGGCTGCCTTTTTCCTCCGCGGTCGGAGACCGCATTGTACTTACAACCGCCTGTGGTTTATTCCGTTATCTTACCGTAAATTCTATCCATGGAACTCATAGTAATTCTTCCCCTTATCCTGCTGCTCCTGGTCATCACCGGCAGCTTCTTCACCGTCAAGCAACAGAGCTCGGCGGTACTGGAGCGTCTGGGCCGTTTCCAGGCTATCCGGGGGCCGGGCTTTCACTTTAAGGTGCCCTTTGTAGATAACGTAGCCGGCAAGGTGAGCCTGAAGGTACAGCAACTAGACGTTAACGTAGAAACCAAGACGAAAGACAACGTATTCGTCAAACTAAAGGTCGGCGTGCAGTTCGCCGTTGGTGCCGATAGTGTCTACGATGCGTTCTATAAGCTGGACAATCCCTACGAACAGATCAACTCCTACATTTTCGACGTGGTACGCGCCGAGGTGCCGAAGATGAAGCTCGACGACGTCTTTGAGCGTAAGGACGACATCGCCAATGCCATCAAGATCGAGCTGCAGGACGCGATGAAGAACTACGGCTTCAATATCGTAAAGGCCCTGGTGACCGACATCGACCCCGACGCCACGGTGAAGGTGGCCATGAACCGCATTAATGCCGCGGAGCGCGAAAAGCTGGCCGCCGAGTACGAGGGTGAGGCAGATCGCATTCGCATCGTAGCTAAGGCCCGTGCCGAGGCCGAGTCGAAGCGACTACAGGGTCAGGGTATTGCCGACCAGCGCCGCGAGATTGCTAAAGGACTCGAAGAGTCCGTCGACATTCTCAACAGCGTAGGCATCAACAGCCAGGAGGCCTCGGCATTGATTGTGGTCACCCAGCACTATGATACGCTACAGAGCATGGGCGAGAACGTGAACTCGAATCTGATCATGCTACCCAATGCCCCTACCGCTGGCTCCGATATGCTCGCTAATATGACGGCCAGTTTCGTAGCCAGCCAGCAGATGGGTGAGGAAATGAAGGCCGCTAGCGATAAGCTTAAGGCGGAGAAGCAACGCGAGAAGATCAAGCTGGAGCGGTAATTGTAATTGACGATTCGGATTACGGGTCCCGAGAGCAGCGGGAAAACGACCCTGGCGCAGGCACTCGCCTGGAGCCTCGATGGGTGGTTGGTCGCCGAGCAGGCTAGACCATACCTAGCAGAACTCGGTAGGCCCTACCAGGAACACGATCTACCACTCATCTGGGAAGCCCAGCAGCGGGCGGAGTATACTGCTCGCAGCAGTGGCGCCTCTTTTATCATTTGCGACACCGGCCCGGAAGTCATCCGCATATGGTCGAAAGTCAAGTACGGGCGGTGCGCTGCGAGTGTACTGTCGGCCTGTAAGGTGGTGCCGTACGATCTTACCCTTCTCTGTGCACCCGACCTGCCCTGGACGTATGACCCCATGCGGGAGCATCCGGAGGGGGGGGCTAGGTGGGGGTTATTTGCGCGGTATCGAGAGCTGTTGCCGAATGCAGGGGTGGTGCGGGCCGAATATCGAATCGAGCAAGCGGTAACTTACGTCAACGAATGGCTCGAGATTCAAAGGTCGAGCGGCCTCCGGCCCGAGCATGTATAGCAGGAAGTTTGTTCTACTTCGGCCGCAGGCCACTCGACCTTGCTACGTAGAGGTTAACACCACTTACTAGCCGATCCTGACCACCAAATCATTCGCTTCCACCAGCGTCTTCTCCTTTAGGGGTAGCAGCGTCACCTCTCCGGCAACCGGACTAGTAATTGTCGATTCCATCTTCATCGCCTCGATGACGAACAGGGGGTCACCGGCCGCGACCTCGTCGCCCATCTTAACCAGGATCCGGCTTAGGTTACCCTGTAGCGGACTACCCACCTCGTTCTCCCCGCCGGCCTTTACGTTAGCCTTCACCTTGCTGTCGATCTGCCGGTCGCGGACGGTCACGCTGCGCGTCTGTCCGTTAAGACTGAAAAAGACCAGCCGGTTGCCCAGCTCGTCGGGCATGGTCATGTTGAGGTACTTGATGGTGATACGCTTGCCGGCGCTCAGGCGGACCAGGATCTCCTCATTGGGCTTGAGGCCATAGAAGAAGGCCAGGGTAGGAATGTTGGCCACCTGCCCGTAGTCGTTCTGAAAGGACTTGTAGTCGGCGTACACCCGGGGGTAAAGTTCGTAGCTCAGTACATCCATCATGGTAGGCTCCTCCCCAAATTCCTCCTGGAAGCGGGCGGCGGCGGCGGCGAAGTCGATGGGGTCGAGGTGGGCATTGGGCCGGTCCGTATAGGGCTCCTCCCCCTTGAGCACCAGCTGCTGGACCTGCTGATCGAACCCGCCCTCGATCTGTCCGAGGTCGCCGCGCATCAGACTTTTGACACTATCGGGAAAATCGAGCTTGTCCCCTCGCTGCCGGACGTCCTCGGCCGTCAGCCCATTGCTGGTCATAAACATAGCCATGTCACCGACTACCTTCGAGCTGGGGGTCACCTTGACGAGGTTACCGAAGAGCTCGTTGGCCGCGGCGTAGTTTTTGCGGATGGTGCTAAACTGGTCCTCGAGTCCGAGTCCGCGGACCTGGGGGCGGAGGTTGGAGTACTGTCCGCCGGGAATCTCGGTGTCGTAGATCGTAGCCGTGCCGGCGCGTAGCTCCGTCTCGAAGGGATAGTAGTAGCTGCGCACGGTCTCCCAGTAGTCGGCGTACTCATTGAGTAGGGGCAGATTGACGGGGTTCTCACGCTCGTGGCCCTGCATCATGGCGGCGATGCTGTTGTAGCCGGGTTGGGAGGTGAGGCCGCTAAGGCTATTGATAGCTACGTCCACGATATCGACGCCCGCATTGATGGCCTCCAGGTAGGTAGCACTCTGGATGCCGCTCGTGTCGTGGGTGTGGAGGTGGATGGGTAGGTCAACCGTCTCGCGCAGTGCGGTGATGAGCTCGGTGGCCGCCAGGGGTTTGAGCAGGCCGGCCATGTCCTTGATCGCGAGCAGGTGAGCACCGGTGCTTTCTAGCCGCTTAGCCAGATCGAGGTAGTACTGTAGGGTGAATTTCGCCTCCCGGGGGTTCGTGAGGTCCCCGGAGTAGCAGATGCAGGCTTCGGCGAGACTATCGGTATTCTCGCGCACGGTGCGGATACTAACTTCCATATTCTTCACCCAGTTCAGGGAGTCGAAAATGCGGAAGAGGTCGATGCCCCCGGCGTAGCCTGCTTCCTCTCCGTCGGCATCGTAGCGCATGGAGCCGCGGGCGGCCTCCTCGATGAACTTCACGATGAGGTTGTCCGGATAGGCCTTATAACCCACGGCATTGCTCCCCCGCAGGAGCATCTGGAAAATGGTGTTGGGAATCGCCGTCCGCAGCTTACGCAGCCGCCGCCAGGGGTCCTCCTTTAGAAAGCGGAGGGCTACGTCGAAGGTAGCTCCACCCCATACCTCCATACTGAACAGATCGGCGGGCTGGTTGACGGCGTAGCTGCGCGACACATTAAGCATGTCAATCATACGCATGCGGGTAGCCAGCAGGCTCTGGTGAGCGTCGCGGTAGGTTGTATCGGTGTACTGGATGCGCTTTTCCTGCTTGAGCCAGTCGATGAAACCCTCACGACCGAGCTCCTGTAGCCGGTCCCGACTCCCCGTGGGGATGTCGGCGTAGACGTCGTAGGCGGGTACCACGGGCTTGAGGAAGGTGCGGCTGGTGTCGACGTACTTCACGTCGGGGTTGGAGTTAACAATTACGTCTGCCACGTACCTCAGCAGGCGGGTGCCCCGGTCGCGGAAGCCGCGCAGTTCCATCAGTTCCGGATGGTCCGGGATAAAGCGCACGGTAGCCTTACCCTCCTGAAAATCCTCGTTTTCGAGCAGATTGAGCAGGAAGCCGATATTAGTCTTGACCCCGCGGACGCGGAACTCCCGCAGGGCACGGTGGAGGCGTTCGGCCGCGCCCTTGAGGGTACGTCCGGTCCCGGTGACCTTGACCAGTAGACTATCGAAGTAGGGCGAGATAATAGCCCCGGGAAAGGCCGAGCCGGCATCGAGTCGGATGCCCATACCACTGGCCGAGCGGTAGGCGATCAGGGTACCATAGTCGGGCTTGAAGTTGTTAGCTGGGTCCTCGGTGGTCACCCGGCACTGAATGGCAAAACCATTGGCCTGGATGTCGGCCTGGTCCTTGATGAATATAGTAGGGTGATCGAGGGGATAGCCCATAGTGACCAGAAACTGGGTGCGTACCAGGTCAATGCCCGTAATCTCCTCCGTAATCGTATGCTCCACCTGGATACGGGGATTGACCTCAATGAAGTAGATCGACTCGTCCTGATCGACGAGAAACTCCACCGTGCCCGCACAGTAATAATTGACGGCCTCGCCGAGCTGGAGGGCGTAGTGGTAGAGCTTATCCTTCGTCTCCTGGGAAAGATTGGGGGCGGGGGCCACCTCCACCACCTTCTGAAACCGCCGCTGTACCGAGCAGTCCCGCTCGAAGAGGTGGACCAGGTTGCCGTGCCGATCGCCCAGAAGTTGTACCTCGATGTGGCGTGGGTTCTCGATAAATTTTTCGAGGAAAATCGTACCGTTTCCGAAGGCCTTTTCGGCCTCGCTGCTGGCATCTACCACCTCGGTGCGTAGCTGGGCTTCGTCACGAACGACGCGCATCCCGCGTCCCCCGCCCCCCGCCGCGGCCTTGATGATGACCGGGTAACCGATACGGGCGGCCTCACTGGCGGCTACGGCCGGATCACCGATGTTCTTGTCACTGTCCTGAATGAGCGGCACGCCCACCCGCTTTGCCAGCTCCTTGGCGGCCACCTTGTCGCCAAGCTGGTCCATGCTGTCGGGCGAGGGACCGACGAACTCGATGCCGGCGGCCAGGCAGGCGCGGGCAAAATCGACGTTCTCCGACAGAAAGCCGTACCCCGGATGGATGGCGTCTACTTTCTTGTCCTGCGCCAGTTTGATGATCGCTCTGATGTCGATGTAGGGCCGCAGCGGCTCGTCGTCCGGCCCGATCTGGTAGCTCTCATCGGCCTTATAGCGGTGCAGGCTGTAGCGGTCCTCGTAGGTATAGATCGCTACCGTGCGCATCTGTAGTTCGCTGGCGGCGCGTAGTACGCGAATGGCGATTTCACCGCGGTTGGCAACGAGGATTTTCTTAAACCGTCTTTTGTCCTGGGCAAGCATAGCGTGGGGGAGGTACGTGGGTTGGGCGGAAGATAATTAGGAAGCGAGGGAACGGGAGGACCAAGTTTTTGGGGAAGTACGATGGGACCTCGTGCACTGCTTGCACCTGCGCCCCCGCTCCGCGTTAACCGCAGATTAATTTTATTTAGACAAAATAAAAATAGGCGTGCTTCTGCTTGGACGATCACAGTATGCCACCCTACATTTGCGCTTATTAAGATTCAGTATAGATAAGTAGTTTACTATGGTTCGTTCCATTATCCCCGTGGTGGTATTCACCCTCCTGCTCACCGGCTGTAAAGACGACGATGACGTGCTAGCTCCCATCGTGGAGGTGCCCGATAGTTATTCCTTCAGTCGCGGCGGACAATCGACGGTTTCTTTTGACGGACAGTCCACACGCATCGCGATGGCCGAAGAATTGGTAGCTGCACTCCGCGACACCGCCCGCAAGGAGGCCGAGCTGTTGGCCATGTTCCGCAACGAGGGACCGAATGGGGAGGACGTGGCTCCTTTCTCGATCGATACGCTGAACGCTTCCGATAAGTCGATCCGTAGTAAGGTGGCGGCCAGCGCGGACTACTTCACGGCTAACGCCACGGATGCCGCCGCCATTCGCAGTACCCTTGAGGGCCACCTAAGCCGGCAGGTAACCGAGGTGTTTCCGGCCTGGAATACGCTGGCGCAGGCCGGACAAGCCGGTCAAATCGCCGACGGCACTAGTACCCGCTACGTTAATGCCGGGGGCTTGGAGTACAATCAGGCCTTCGCTAAATCACTGATCGGAGCACTGATGCTCGACCAGGCGATTAACAATTACCTAAGCGCCAGCGTACTCGACGAGGGCCGAAATCGGGAGGACCAGGTGGCCGCCACCCCGGAAGACGGGCAGGCCTACACTACCATGGAGCATAAATGGGATGAGGCCTATGGCTACGTGTTCGGGGCCTCGCCGGATGCGGCCAGTCCGCTGGCTACCGTAGGTGAAGACGACAGCTTCCTGAACGAGTACCTCGGGCAGGTAGACCGCGACGCCGACTTTGCCGGGATCGCCGAGACGGTCTTCCGGGCTTTTCTGCGGGGCCGCGCAGCGATTGTGGCCGGTGACTTCGCCGAGCGCGATGCTCAGGCCGACATTTTGCAGGCCCAACTTAGCAAGGTGATTGCCGTGCGTGGTACCTTCTACTTAGCGCGGGGTGCCGATGCCCTGGAATCCGCTACCGGGCCCCAGTCTTCCTTCCATGCCCTGAGTGAGGCCTATGGCTTCGTGTACAGCTTACAGTTCACGCAGGACCCCGCTACCGGTGCGCCCTACTTTACGCGACAGGAGGTACTCGGCCTACTCGATCGCCTGTACACCGATCCCGCCGACGGTTTTTGGGGAGTCGATCCCGCCGGCATCCGTGCACTGGGCGAAGAGATCGCCTCCCGCTTCGGTTTTTCCTTTTCCGCCGCCGCTAACTAGCCCCGCCTATGCCCCGTCTGCTTTACCTCCTACCCTTCTTACTGCTGGCCTGCGCCAGCGACGAGCCCACGGAAGAAAAGGCCACCTTCGACCGTGGTGCGATGCTCGCCCACTGGGCCGATAACCTCATCGTGCCTGCTTACCAGGACTTTACCGCGGCGGCCCGCGCGCTGGATGCTTCCGTTGCCGCCTACGCTGCGGCACCCTCTGCCACTACGCTGACCGTGGCACGGGGGGAATTCGAAACTGCCTACCTGAGCTGGCAGCGGCTAAGCCCCCTCATGGTAGGCCCGGGGCAGGAGCTGCGGCTACGCGAGCAGATTAACGTTTATCCCACCGACACCGCGCGGCTACTTGGGCAGGCAAATGACGATCTAACGCTACCGTCCAACGTCGACGTCCAGGGCTTTCCGGCGCTCGACTTTTATTTATACGGCACCGGCGACCCCGCCCGCTTTGCTACCGAGCTGTCTCGCCTGACCGCCCGTATCGTGGAGCTGTCCGCCGCCGCAGAGGCAGCCTGGACCGGGGGCTACCGCGACACCTACGTAGCTAGTAGTGGCAACAGTGCCACGGCCTCGGTGGACCGCACCGTAAACGTCTGGCTCGAATGGTACGAGCGTAACCTACGCGCGGGAAAGGTGGGTATCCCCGCCGGCATTTTTGGCAGCACACCCCTACCCGACCGCGCGGAGGCCCCCTACCACGGCGGGCTGAGTAAGGCCCTGTTTTTGGAGGCACTGGATGCTGCGGATGACTTTTTCTCCTCCGATCCTAGTCTGGCCGCCTACCTCGATGCGCTCGAGGTACGCCGCGACGGGGAGCTGCTGAGTAGCCGCATCCGGGCACAGTTTCGTACCGCTCGCGAACGGGCAACTGGGCTCGATGCGAATTTCGCCACCCAGGTACGCACCGACCATACCGCCATGCTGCAACTATACGATGCGCTGCAGGCCAATGTCGTTCTGATCAAGGTAGATATGCTACAGGCGCTGGGTATCAACGTAGACTTCGTGGATGCGGACGGAGACTAGCGCCAGCCCCTTGGTCGTCTTCCGCACCGGCTTCGGCCTGATGATGCTGCTGAGTATCGTCCGCTTCTGGGCGTACGGTTGGATCGATAAGCTCTACCTGCAGCCCGACTTTCACTTTTCCTACCGGTACTTTGAGTGGGTGCGTCCGCCGGGGCAGTTTACCTACGCGCTTTTTATCGTGGCGGGCCTGGCGGCTTTTTGCATCACGATCGGCTACCGCTACCGGCTGGCGATGGGCACCTTCTTCCTCAGCTTCACCTACATCGAGCTGATAGATAAGACCACCTATCTCAATCATTACTACTTTATTAGCCTACTTTCCCTATTACTTTGCTTCATCCCCATACCGGCAGGTTGGGCGGGGGCGCGGGGATGCAAGGTTGATCGTAGTTACATCCGTGTGCTACAGGTGTTCGTAGCGGTCGTGTACTTCTACGCCGGCCTCGCGAAGCTGAATTCGGACTGGCTTCTGGAAGCTCAGCCGCTGGCGATCTGGCTACCGGCGAAGTATTCTGTGCCCCTGCTGGGCGATCTGCTACAGCAACGTTGGGTGCATTATGCCTTTGCCTGGGGGGGGGCGGCCTACGATCTGGCAATTCCCTTTCTGCTCTGGTGGCGGCCTACGCGGGTACTGGCTTTTGTGCTCGTAGTGGTGTTCCACGTGCTGACGTGGGTGTTATTCCCCATTGGTATGTTTCCATACATCATGATAGTGAGTGCGTTGATCTTCTTTGGGCCGGAGGTGCACGATCGGATTGTAGGGGGGTTGGCGCGGATTGGTCGCCTCTGGCCGTCCGACGGGGGGAGGCCGTCCGACGGGGGGAGGCCGTCCGACGGGGGGAGGCCGTCCGACGGGGGGAGGCCGTCCGACGGGGGGAGGCCGTCCGACGGGGGGAGGCCGTCCGACGGGGGAATTGGGAAAATACAGTTCGTAGCAATAACTGGGATGCTCATTTTGCACCTCATCTTCCCCTTCCGCTACCTACTCCACCCCGGCGAGCTCTTCTGGACCGAGGCAGGCTACCGCTTTTCCTGGCGGGTGATGCTGATGGAAAAAGCGGGGGTGGCCACCTTTACGGTGCAGGACCAGGCCAGTGCGCGGCGGGTGGTGGTCGATAATCGGAACTTCCTGACCGTTTTCCAGGAGAAGCAGATGGCTACGCAGCCGGATTTCCTACTACAGTACGCTCACCATTTGGCGGATCATTACCGGCAGCGGGGCTTTACCGATCCGGCGGTGTATGTCGACAGCTACGTAGCCCTAAACGGACGGCTGAGTCAGCGGTACGTCGATCCCGTGATCGACCTAGCGGCAGTGGACACCGATACCCCCGTCACCCAGTGGCTTATGCCGTTCAACGATACAATTTATGGACTGTAGGGGCATCAGCGTAAGTCGGATCTTTTTGGTATGGGTGGCGCTCTTAGCGGGCATACTATCCGCCCAGTCGACCGTAGTGCTAACGGTAGTGGACACGAGTGGCGCCCCGCTTCCCGAAGCAGAAATCTTTGCTGCCGAAACCGCTAGGATCACTACGACCGGTCCTACTGGAACGGCAACGCTGAGCTTTCCCGCCGGGGTGGACACCCTTACCCTGACCGTCTTCGCCCCGGGCCTCAACAGCGAGCAGTTGCAACTCGGCCAGGGGGAAGGTCCGCGTCGCATCACGCTTCGCCCCCTGAGTCTAGCGCTTAGCTCCGTACTCGTCACCGCCGAGGCCCGTCGCCGCGAGGCGCTGACCCGATTACGCGCGGTAGAGGGCACGGCCATCTACGCCGGCCGCAAAACGGAGGTAGTCGCCCTCGACGCGCTCACCGTCAACCTAGCAACCAATCAGGCCAGACAGATCTACGGCGAGGTTTCGGGACTTAACATCTACGAAAACGACGATGCCGGACTGCAGCTCAACATTGGCGGCCGCGGCCTGGATCCCAACCGCACGGCCAGCTTCAATACCCGGCAGAACGGCTACGATATCAGCGCCGACGTACTGGGCTACCCCGAGAGCTACTACACCCCGCCGGCCGAGGCCCTGGCCCGCATCGAGGTGGTACGGGGGGCGGCTAGTCTACAGTACGGCACCCAGTTCGGGGGCCTAGTCAACTTCGTGTTTCGTGAGCCGAATCGGGCGAAAAAAAGCGAGCTCGTAAGCCGGCAGACCGTAGGCTCCAACGCGCTATTCACCTCCTTCAATAGTCTGAGCGGGCAACTGGGCCCCCTGGGCTACTACGGCTTCTACAACTACAAACGGGGGGATGGCTTCCGCCCGCACTCGGGCTTCGACTCCCATACGGCTTTCCTGCACCTCGATGTTGCACCTGCGTTCTCGGCTGATACTAGGATTAGTTTGGAGTACACCCATCAGGACTACCTAGCACAGCAGGCCGGCGGACTCACCGATGCGCAGTTCTACCGCGATCCCTATACCAGTAACCGGGCGCGCAATTGGTTTGCGGTGGACTGGCAACTATTCAGTCTGCGCCTAGCGCATAAATTCGGTGATCAGGCTACGCTGAGTGTCAATGCCTTCGGATTAGACGCCTCCCGCCGGGCGGTGGGTTTTCGGACTAACCGGGTGAGTCAGGTGGATGATACCGAGGCTCCCCGCGATCTACTGATCGGTAAGTTTCGCAATTACGGCGCGGAAGCTCGTCTACTAAAGCGCTACCAACTCGCTGGCCGGGAGGCGATTGCCCTGATTGGGATGAAGTATTACCGGGCCCAGAATTCCGCGGTGCAAGGACCGGGTACGGCGGGCAGTGACGCAGATTTCAGCCTGGCGACCGACCGCTTTCCGAGTTACCCGAATCAGTCGGACTTCGTATTCCCGAACCGCAACCTAGCTGTATTCGGCGAGCATATTTTCTACCTCAGCGACCGGCTCAGCGTGACGCCCGGGGCCCGATTCGAGTACATCCGTACGGCCTCCGAGGGCAGCTACCGTCGTTTTGATTTCGACCTGGCTGGCAACGCCATTCGTGACGACCGCTTTACGGACGATCGGGAATTTCTGCGCAATCTCTTGTTGCTCGGCGTAGGCCTGAGTTACCGCCGCAGTGAGCAACTGGAGTTCTTCGCCAACCTCAGTGAGAACTACCGGTCGGTGACCTTCAACGACATCCGTACCGTGAATCCAAGCTTTCAGGTCGACCCGAATATTCGTGACGAGCGGGGATACACGGCCGATGTAGGCGTGCGGGGGCGCAGGTTGCGGTGGTCGTATAATGCCAACGTGTTTGCCCTTCGTTACGGCAATCGGCTGGGCGAGGTCCTCACCCCCGAGGTACGCACCAACGCAGACGGGGAGGAGGTAGAGACCGGACGTATCGTGCGACTGCGCGGCAATATTGGCGCCGCCTTTCTGTATGGCCTGGAGTCTTTGATCGAATACCGGGCGCTCGATGCGGTATCCGACCGTGAGGTACCCTATACCCTGACTGCGTTCGCCAATACGAGCGTGACGGATTCGCGCTACACAAGCTCGGCTACGCCAGGGGTAGCTGGCCGTGAGGTGGAGTTCATCCCCCGCCTGAACCTAAAGACCGGGCTGCGCTTTGGCTACGGCGACCTACTGGGGTCACTACAGTTTAGCTATCTCTCGCGGCAGTTTACCGATGCGAGTAATGCGGAGCAGGACCACAGCGATAACCAGAGTGGAATCGTGGGCAGCATTCCTGCCTACGGGGTGGCTGATCTAAGTCTAAGCTACCGGTACCGGCGGTGGACGGCGGAGGCCGGGATCAACAACCTGTTGGATGCGATGTACTTCACGCGGCGGGCTACGGGGTATCCGGGGCCGGGGATCATTCCTAGTGCGGGGCGGACGTTTTATCTCACCGTGGGGGTGAAGCTATAGCGCCTATTCTAGCACCGCAACATCCTGCTCGCCGAACTCGACGAGGATGTTATCACCGATGGTGGTGGAGAGGACGAGGCCGCTGTAGGTGACGTAGATGGGCCAGGCCTTGTGGCGGCGATCCACCAGGACGGCTACTTCTATCTTTTTGGGTAGCACCTGTTGCAGGGGGGCCAGGGCGTAGAAGAGGGTGCGGCCGGTGTTGGCCACGTCGTCAACCAGTAGGATGGGTTTGCCGGCGAGCTCCTTGACATCATGATCGAGGGTAGCGCCGCTACCGAGGGGGTTACGGGGGTCGATGCGCAGATTCCAGAGGTAGAGGGGCGAATCGGAAAGACCGGTCAGCTCGTCCATCAGTCGCCGGGCGAGTTCCATTCCCCGGTTGTTGATGCCGAGGATGTAGAGCTCGCGTTCTTGCGTATTGTGCTCCAGGATTTCCATCGCGAGGCGGGTGACCTTGGCGTTGATTTGCGCATGGGTGAGTAACTGCATGGCGTTAGGGGGGTCTTATTCCTGGATCATTTGCAGCAATTTACGCACCTGATCCACGATCGTGACCTTTCGTTTGCCCTCCGGGGTCTGATTGGCCTTGCGCAGTTGTAGGCGGAAGACATACATGCTGCGGGCACCGAGGGAGAAGGTATCGTCGGCGAGAAACAGCTTATCGACGGGTACCTCGCTGGTGTGGGTATCCATCAGCAGCTCCCAGCGGGTGTATTCCTTGACCCCCGGCAGGGTGAAGTCTACGCTCTCCCAGTACCCGTTGAGGATGAGTAGGAAGATATCGTCCTTGATGCGGCGGCCGCGTTCGTCGTACTCGTCCATCCCCTCCCCGTTAAGGATCATACCGATGCTGCGTTGGTTGGGATCGGCCCAGTTTTCGGCGGTCATTTCGTGGCCGGTGGGGTTTAGCCAGAGGATGTCGCCGATGCTTTTTTCGGTCACCTTCTGCCCGTTGAAGAAACGGCGGCGGTGGAAGACAGGATTCTCCCGGCGTAGCTCGATCAGGGTACGGGTAAACTCGTGCAGGGCGGTCTGTTCCTCGGTCCACTCCCAGTCAAACCAGCTGATCTCGTTATCCTGGCAGTAGGCATTGTTGTTGCCGCTTTGCGTACGGCCGTACTCGTCGCCCATGGAGAGCATCGGTACCCCCTGGCTCAACAGCAGAGTGGCCAGCTGATTACGCTGCATGCGCAGGCGCAGACGATTGATCTCGGGGTCGTCGGTAGGTCCCTCTACGCCGCAATTCCAGCTGTTGTTGTGGGTCTCGCCGTCGCGGTTATTCTCGCCGTTGGCTTCGTTGTGTTTTTCGTTGTAGCTGTACAGATCGCGCAGCGTGAAACCGTCGTGGGCCGTCACGAAGTTGATGCTGGCCATGGGCCGGCGGCCGCTGAGCTCATACAGGTCGCTGCTGCCGGTAAGACGGTAGGCCAGGTCGGCCACGCCGCTGCTGTCGCCCTTCCAGAACTCGCGTACGCTATCGCGGTACTTGCCGTTCCATTCGCTCCAGAGTACCGGAAAGCCGCCCACCTGGTAGCCACCCGGGCCAACGTCCCAGGGCTCGGCAATGAGTTTGACCTGGCTGATGATGGGGTCCTGGTGAATGGTATCGAGGAAGGTGCTCAGTTTGCCCACCTCGTAGAGTCCGCGCGCCAGCGCACTCGCTAAATCGAAGCGGAATCCATCGACGTGCATTTCCGTGACCCAGTAGCGCAGACTGTCCATCACCAGCTGGAGGGGGCGAATATGGACCATGTTGACGGTGTTTCCCGTACCGGTGTAGTCCATGTAGAACTGCTTATCGTCCTCCACCAGCCGGTAGTACGCCTGATTATCCAGTCCCTTCATGCCCAGCATGGGGCCGTAGTGGTTGCCCTCGGCGGTATGGTTATAGACCACATCGAGGATCACTTCTAGTCCGGCCTTATGTAGGGCCTTGACCATATCCTTGAACTCATTGACCTGGTTGCCGGCCCTTCCGGCGGCGGCGTAGTCGGCGTGGGGAGCGAAGAAGCTCTGGGAGTTGTAGCCCCAGTAGTTGCGCAGGCCCTTATCTACCAGGTGGCTGTCCTGCACGAAGTGGTGTACGGGCATTAGCTCCACCGCGGTGATCCCTAGGTTCTTTAGGTACTCGATGGTGACTGGGTGGGCCAGCCCGGCGTAGGTACCGCGTAGCTCCTGAGGGATTTCCGGGTGCTGCTCGGTGAGGCCCTTCACGTGCATCTCGTAGATGACCGTATCGTGCATGGGGGTCTCCAGGAGCGTATCGCCCTCCCAGTCGTAGGAAGTATCAATAATTACACCCTTGGTGATGAAGGGGGCGGAGTCCGCCTCGTCCATGGTGAGGTAACGGTCGGGGTCGCTGCTTTCAATGGGGTACGGAAAGACGGCGGGATCCCAGTCGATGGTACCGTCGATGGCCTTAGTATAAGGGTCGATCAGTAGCTTATTCGGGTTGAATAGATTGCCGTGGTGCGGGTTCCACTCCCCGTGAGTGCGGTAGCCGTAGCGCCAGCCGGTCTCCAGGTGGGGTACAAAACAGTGCCACACTTGATCGGTCTGTTCCATCAGCTGAATTCGGTAAGCCTCCTTATTGGGCGATTCGCGACGAAACAGGCACAAATCGATCTGGGTGGCGTGCTCGCTGAACACTGCGAAGTTCACGCCGGCGGAAGACCAGGTAGCGCCCAGGGGGTAAGGCCGACCGGGCCAGACCTCGATGTCCTTAAATTTACCGTAGGGTTTTGTCTCTTGCTGCTTAGTGATTAGTTGATCCGTTGTCATAGGGCAGGTTTCCGCAGCGATAGCTGCGTAGTGAACTATCCTAACCGAGCCCGGCCCAAGCCGTTCAATACCCTCACCTAATAACTTCCTGCCGCCAGCATGACTAGGGTGCAGGCGGCTACTACCTCGATGCCATTCGCACGGGCTAGCCGCATCAACTCCGCGTTCTCCGTACCGGGGTTGAAAATGATGCGTCGGGGCGCTACCCGCAGTAGCCAGTCGTAGTATTCCGGTTGGTGCCGGGGGCCTAGGTAAAGGGTTACGGTATCAACCTCCGGTACGTCCGGCTTGCCATTCAAGATCTCCTGGCCCTGTACACGCCCCTGCTTAACTCCTAAGGGAATGATGACGTGCCCCTGGCGGGCGAGCCGTTCGGCGGCGATGTAGGCGTAGCGGTCCGGGTTGGTGGTGGCACCAAGGATAAGGGTAGTTTTCACCGTGTTGAGTAGTTAATACTTTACGTAGGCTGCATCGGTACTGAACAGCATATTAGTGACCGAAGTAAGGGCGGCCGTATGGGCCGCATTGTGAGAAGACTGGGCGTATTCACCTACGGCAAGCAGGCCCTCGGCCGCCTCCCGATCCCCCTGGAAACGAGCTAGCTCCTCCGTGTAAAGATCGTCGAGTACGGCCAGCTCCGCCTCCTCGGCCCTGCGGCCGGTGACCAGTCGGTAGGCCAATCGTAGCTGCTGGTCGGGCTCGCCCCCGGCTTCCTCCTGTACCCGCTGAGCGAGTACCCGCGCGGCCTCCACGAACTGAGGGTCATTGAGCAGGTTCAGGGCCTGTAGCGGCGTATTAGTCTCGGAGCGTTTCACCAGGCAGATGTCGCGGCTACCGGCATCGAAGGTGGTCATGAAGGGCGGCGGTGAGGTGCGTCGAATAAAGGTGTACATGCTGCGCCGGTAGAGCTTATCCCCGTGGTCGGGTACGTAGTGCAGTAGGGCCTGGCTGAAGTTGAGCTTTTCGAACCACAGGCCCTTCGGCTGGTAGGGCTTGACGCTCTGCCCCCCTACGACTGGGTTAAGCAAACCACTCGCCGCCAGGGCATTGTCGCGAATCATCTCCGCCTGTAGGCGATGGCGGGCACCCCGGGCCAGTAGGAGGTTATCGGGGTCCGCCTGCAACTGTTCGTCCGTCGGCGTACTGCTACGGCGGTAAGTATCGGAGAGTACAATGCTGCGGATGAGCTGGCGCAGGTCCCAGTCGTCCTGTAAGCGACTAGCCAGGTAGTCAAGTAGGAGCGGGTGAGTAGGCAGACTACCCTGGCTGCCGAAGTCGTGGGGCGTGGTGACGATTCCCTGCCCGAAAAACAGTTGCCAGTACCGGTTGACGATCACCCGGCTGGGCAGGGGGTTCTCGGGCGAAAGCAGCCAGTCGGCCAGGCCGGCGCGATTCTGCTGGTACTCCTGCGACCAGGGGAGTATACTGGCCGGTGTACTGAGCCCGACCTCCTTACCCGGCATATCGTAGGCACCCCGCAGGAGCACGTGTGTTTTACGGGGGTGGCGGGATTCGGCCATCACCATCAGGGAGGGGACGGTATCGGTATAGGGCTCCCGTTTGGCCTGCAACTCGCGCAGCCGCCCCGTAAGCTGGCGGTAGGCGGGGAGCTGGTGCAATCGCTGACGGTTGACGCCGTCGCGGCTCGGCTCGCGGCCGTACTCCTGGGCCACCTCGGCCGGGGATACGGTCCGGTAGTATATCCTTAGGTCATCGAGTAGGCCCTGAAAGATCGCGTTATCTCCGGTATAGACGCGGTGCGACCGGCCCACCCACATCTCGCGCGTTTCACAGTCTTCCCAATCATCACAGCGTGGGGGCATAAACGTGCCGGTGAGTCCATCAAACAGGACCTCCTGCGCCGCCAGATCGCCGTTCAGGTAAAGGGTGGTACCACTTGCGCGGCCGCTACCATCGTAGCTGAATCCTACCTGGTACCATACACCCCGCCGCAGCGTATCGAGGGTCCTTACCTTAATCAAATCGTCGGGCAGCTGATGGGACAAACTGATGACCAGGTGGTTCTCATCGTCCAGGAAAAAGTCAATGCCGCGCCAGCTGTCTTCCTTATTGCCGCTGGTAGAAAGCAAGGTCTGCTCTTTTCCCCCTTCCCGCTTGCTGGTATTGACCCAGGCGGTCGCGGCCACCGTTTCGTTGACGTGGATGCTCCCCGCCTCGCCCAGATTAACCAGATCGTACGCGTCATCAAATACCCCCACTGTACCCCGCTCCTCATTCTGGCCCAGTTTGAATTCCCCGGCCGTGGTGCCCAGGTTGTCAAGTCGTTCCTTCTCCAAGCGCTCAAAGGGTAGAAACATATCCGGGCGGCCCCGGGACTCTAAGTCGCTGGCAAAGTCAGCGAGCTCCGCAGCGGTAGGGGAGAGTTGGGAGCGCTCCCGATCCAGGGCTTCGATCTCCTGGCCGATCTCCTGGAGGAGCTGATTTGTCTTATCGTCGGAGATTACCAACAGCGGACCGAAGTCCCCGTCATTGGCCGTCATGCCGAGCTCCTCGATCGTATTGAAGAAGGCTGAAAAGCTATAGTACTCCTCCTGACTCAGGGGGTCAAACTTGTGGTCGTGACAGCGGGAGCACTCCATGGTCAGACCCAGCAGTCCGGTAGAGACGGTGTTGACTCGATCGAAGACGTAGCCCAGCCGGAACTCCTCGGCGATAGCTCCCCCTTCCGAGGTCATGGGGTTCATGCGCAGAAAGGCCGTTGCGAGGCGAGACTCCTGTGTGGGCTCGTCAATCAGGTCACCGGCCAATTGCCAGCGGATAAAGTCGTCGTAGGGAAGATTACGCTTGAAGGCGGCAATGACCCAGTCGCGGTAGGGCCAACTGGTACGCAGGCCGTCGGCGTGCAGGCCGTGGCTGTCTGCATAGCGGGCTACGTCGAGCCACTCCATGGTCATCCGCTCGGCGTAGGCATCGGTCTGTAGCAACTCCTCGACCCTGGCCCGGTAGGCCTCCTCACTCGGGTCGGCGAGCCACTCGTCCAGCTCCTCCAGCGAGGGGGGCAGGCCGGTGAGATCCAGGTAGAGCCGGCGTAGGAGCACCTCCGGCTGGGCGGGGCCGGCAGCTGCGAGGTGCTCCTCGGAAAGCCGGGCGTTGATGAAGTTGTCTACTGGGGTAGCCGCTGCCGGATAGCCAGCCGGGTCAGCGGGTACGGCGGGGTCCTCAATTGGTAAGAAAGCCCAGTGGTCCTTCCAGGTGGCACCGTCCTCGATCCACCGTACGAGCAGGGCCTTCTCCTTGTCGTTGAGCGCAAGGTGACTTTCCGGGGTAGGCATCATGACGGCGGGGTCGTCGGAAAGAATGCGGTGCACCAGCTCGCTCTGTCCCGGCTTACCCGGTACCACGGGGGTCCGACCCGTCTGGGTTAGTTCGACGAACAGGTCGTCCTTACGATCAAGCCGCAAACCCGCCTGCCGCGCCGCCGCATCGGGTCCGTGACACGAGTAGCAGCGGTCGCTGAGGATGGGACGGATATGCTGGTTGAAGTCAACCCGCTGCGGCAGCCCTTCGTATGCGAGGGCAACGCCCTGGGGAAGGTCAGGGCCACAGGAGCAAAGCAATCCAAGCAGGCCTAAAAGAGAGATGTAGCGCATACTAAGCGATTAGATCGTGCTTCACCTCACCGTGTACGTCGGTCAGCCGGTAGCGCCGCCCCTGGTGCTTAAAGGTGAAGGCCTCGTGGTTGATACCCAGTAGGTGCAGTAGCGTAGCCTGAAAATCGTGGATGTGTACCGGATTCTCGGTGATGTTGTAACTGAATTCATCCGTCTTGCCGTAGATCAGTCCGGCTTTGGTGCCGCCCCCCGCCATAAAGATGGTGTAGCACCGGGGGTGGTGATCGCGCCCGTAATTAGTGGCAGTCAGGCGGCCCTGGCTGTAGGCGGTGCGCCCGAATTCTCCGCCCCACACCACCAGGGTATCTTCGAGCAGTCCTCGCTGTTTGAGGTCCGTAATGAGGGCGGCCGTGGCCTGGTCCGTACTCTTGGCCTGGGTGGTCACGATACCGGGGGCATTGCTGTGAGCATCCCAGCCCCGGTGGTAGAGTTGGATGAAACGGACGTCCTTCTCGGCAAGCCGGCGGGCCAGCAGGCAGTTGGCCGCGTAGGTACCGGGCACTCTGCTCTGCTCGCCGTACATCTCGTAGATATACTCGGGCTCTCCCTCGATGTCCATCAGTTCGGGCACCGAGGTCTGCATGCGAAATGCCATTTCATACTGGGCAATACGGGCCTCAATCTCCGGGTCCTTACTTTTCTCGAGTTGTAGCTCCTGCAACTCCCGGAGGTGATCGAGCTGACTACGCCGTGCCCCGCGGGTGATTCCACTCGGATTACTCAGGTACAAGACCGGGTCGGCACCGGAACGAAACTGCACGCCCTGGTGCTGACTCTCCAAAAAGCCCGCCCCCCAGGCCCGGGCGTACAGTGGCTGACTGCCTCCGTGCCCCTCGCTCGTGAGGACCACGAAGGAGGGCAGGTTCTCATTTTCAGACCCCAGACCGTAGCTCACCCAACTACCCATGCTGGGCCGGCCCGGAAACTGGCTGCCCGTCTGAATGAACATCGTGGCCGGGTCGTGATTGATCGCATCGGTGTGCATGGAGCGCACCCAGCAAATATCGTCGACGATCTGAGCGGTGTACGGCATGCGGTCGCTGAGCGTCATGCCACACTCCCCGTACTGCTGGAAATCGAATACCGAACCCGCCAGCGGGAAGCTCCCCTGCCCGCCCGACATGCCCGTGAGCCGCTGCCCCTGCCGCACCGAGGGGGGAAGCTCCTGACCGTTCATCTGGCGCAGCATGGGCTTATCCTCAAAAAGGTCCTGCTGGGAGGGGGCCCCGGACTGGAAAAGGTAAATGACCCGCTTGGCGCGTCGGGGACCGCCGTGGAAGATACTGGGGCCACTGGCGAGCGCAGAGCCGCCTCCTAAGCCTTGTACCTGCGGCCCCGCCCCCCTGCCTGCCTGCAACGGATTGATCAGACCGGCCAGGCTAAGTGCGCCTAGACCGAGCCCGAACTTGGATAAAAAATCGCGGCGGCTGTGGAGGTTTTCGTAATTGTTACAGTGCATGGGCGTCGGGGGCGTAATCCACTGTAAGATACAGTTTTACTTACGCATCAGTTCTACCTGTGGCCAAATGTCGCCGATGAGACTGACCAGTCCGTAGATCAGCAGTTGAATACCGATGGCCATGACCAGAAAGCCCATGATGCGGCTGAGGGCAGAGAGCCCGGCACGGCCCAGAAGACGAAAAAGGAGGGGCGCGTAGTGCAGGATGACGAAGATGAGTAGGGCCATGACGGCCACCACGCCTATGATGAGCAGGCTATTCTGCCAGCCCAGGTTCGCCGCCGAGTACCCGATGAGGAGTGAAATACTGCCCGGACCGGAAAGCATCGGCATGGCCATGGGCGTGAAGCTAATGTCGTCCTTCTGCTGGGCCTCCTGTTCCATCTTGCTGGTCATGCGGCGGCGCTCGAACTTGGAGTTGAGCAGTCCGTAGCCACTGTTGACGATGATGAGTCCGCCGGCAATACGTAGGGCGTTGAGCGAGATGCCGAAGAAATTCAGGATGAGGGTACCGGCGAAGAAGAAGACCACCAAAATGAGCATGAAGTATAGCGAGGTACGGCGGGCGGTGGCGGCGCGTTCGCGGGCAGTGTAATCATTGGTGAGTGTCAGGTACATGGGTACCGCGCCAAGGGGGTTGACGACCGAAAACAGGGAGCCCAGAGTGGCAAAGAAGAAGGCAAGCATAGGGCGGGGAACGCGGGTGCAGCCACTAGGTTGAGCGAGACTTCCCGCGCCAGGCTAGGCTTCGCTCGTTCATGATTTCGCAAGTCTCGCGGTCGGCGATGACTTCGTTGCCCAGGGCAATGGCCCGGCGCAATTGCGTTTCGTCGAGCTGGTGGATGGCCGGCTTTTTGGTCCCCAGCACCTCCTGCCACTTTTGGCCGAATAAGTTGTCGTACACCACGCGCAGGAAGCAGTGGTTCATGACGATGGGATAGCCTTCGCGGCGGGCTACTGCGGGGAAGGTATGGTTGGCCTGGTGCCGGAGCTGATCCTTGAGTGCTTCGAGTTCAGCCAAGAAATGCAATTAGGTGCCGGGCGAGTTCTTCCCCCTTCTCTTCCTGGATGAAGTGGCCGCCGCCCTCAATACGCGTGTGGGGGTGCCCCTTTGCTCCGACGATACGTTGTTGCATCACCGTATCCCCGCCGCGGGTGATGGGGTCCTTGGTCCCAAACAGTGTTAAGAAGGGCCGCTCGAACTGCTCCAGGGTACGCCAGGCGCGGCGGTTGTGTAGTCCTTCCGCATCATCGGGTGAGGAGGGCACGAGGCTGGGAAAGACTCGTGCTCCGGCCTTATAGGTCTCGTCGGGGAAGGGGGCATCGTAGGCAGCTACTACCCTATCACTTAACTCACTGTAGGTACCGAGTTGTATGACCCCGCCAATGGGAAACTCCTCGGCCGTCTCGGCAAACTGCTTCCACTGCTGGAACACCTCCGAGGGAGTCTCCTCGCCGGTTGGTAAGAAGGTATTGGAAGCGGTGACAGTAGCAAAGCGGTCAGGCTCGGCGGCAACCATACGTAGGCCGAGTAACCCACCCCAGTCCTGACAGAATAGGTTGATGTCACGTAGTTCCAACGCATGGACCAACTCCGTGAGCCACTCCAGGTGACGGGCGTAAGTGTAGTCCTCCCGCCGGCGGGGCTTGTCGGAGCGGCCGAAGCCGATCAGGTCCGGTGCGATGCAGCGAAAACCGGCCTCCGTAAGGGGTGGAATCATGTGCCGGTACAGAAAGCACCAACTGGGCTCCCCGTGTAGCAGCAGCACTACGCGGCCCTCCGACGGCCCCTCGTCGAGGTAGTGCATCCGCAGCCCCTCCCCTACTTCCCAGTAATTCGGAGCAAAGGGAAAGTCGGGCAGATCGGCAAAGCGTTCGTCGGGGGTGCGGAGGGCGTCCATGGGTGGGGCTACAGCCGCTCGTAAATACCGGCGATGCCCTGTCCGCCGCCCACGCAGGCGGTGACCATGCCGTACTTGAGGTCGCGCTGCTTCATCTCGTCGAGCAACTGGATGGAAAGCTTGGCACCGGTGCAGCCCAGGGGGTGACCGAGGGCAATGGCCCCGCCGTTGACGTTGATGATCTCGGGGTCTAGCCCGACCTCCTTGATGACCGCCAGGGACTGGGTGGCGAAGGCTTCGTTGAGCTCCACGAGTTGGATGTCACTAAGCTGTAGGCCGGCTTGCTTGAGTGCTTTAGGGATGGCTACACAGGGACCAATACCCATGTAAAGCGGATCGACGCCGCCAACGGCACAGCTTACGAGGCGAGCTAGGGGCTCCAGATTTAATTGCTTGACCAACTCCCCGCTCATGACGATGACGAAGGCTACCCCGTCGCTGGTCTGACTGGAGTTGCCGGCAGTGACGACTCCGTCCTGCTGGAAGACAGCGCGCAGCTTACCCAGCGCCTCCATATTGGTGCCACGGCGCACACCCTCGTCGACCGCTACGGTGTGGGAGCTAGTCTGCCGCTTGCCGTCCTTGACGAATACTTCCTCCACCTCGATGGGCACGATCTGATCCGCAAAGCGACCGCCGTCGATGGCGGCGGCGGCCCGCTCGTGGCTGCGTACGGCAAATGCGTCGGCTTCTTCGCGGGTGACCTCGTATTTCTTGGCTACGGCCTCGGCCGTGATGCCCATGCTGACGACGTAGTCCGGCGTGTTACTGGCCACCTCGTAGCTAGGCGCTAGCTTGTAACCCGTCATGGGGATGTGGCTCATACTCTCGGCCCCACCGGCTACGTAGCAGTGTCCCATACCGGCCTTGATCTTAGCTACGGCCATCGAGATGGTTTCTAGGCCGCTGGCGCAGTAACGATTCACGGTCACGCCGGGTACGGACTTGCCGAGTGCCCGTAGGCTGATCTGGCGACCTACCTGTAGCCCCTGTTCGCCCTCGGGGTTGGCACAGCCTACGAGGACGTCATCGACGGTGGCGGGGTCGATGTCCGGGTTGCGCTCGAACAGGGCTTTGATGACGCGCACGGCGAGGTCGTCGGAGCGGAAATTTTTGAATCCGCCGCGGCCGGCTTTACCGACGGCGGAGCGTAGGCCGGTGATGATGTATGCGTCTTGGGAGGAAGTCATGTCGATGGAATTAAATAGCGGATGTGTCGATAGTACTTGGTATCCAGTATTTTCCGGAGCTTTTCTTCGGGATAATCAGTACGTTGTACTACCTCAATTAGCACTTCTTTGAGAGGGTCAAGATTAGTTTTGATCACGGTGAAGGGAACGATGGGATCCAGCCCCCGGTAATCATAAGCAATGCGATTGCGCATCGCGGTGATGTTGCGCCATGGTATGGTAGGGAAGTCAGCCTTTACATTCTCCGATAACTTACGGCATTCTTCTCCAATGACCATAAGCAGGGTCACGCAGGCGTTGTAGTTCATTTGGTCGTTGCCCTGATAGAGTTCTTCGTTGGTTTCAAAACCATCGCTGTAGATGTATAGCTTCTCGATTGCCTCTAGCATAGTGAGCAGCGAAGCCAGATTAGCGGACTCATACATACTGAATATCGTCTTGAATTTCCAGTTCGATGACGGGATTGACGTATTTCCGACTCACGAGATCCACTTTCGTAATTTGAACTAACTGCTGTAGATACTCGTCTAGATCGTTAAGCTCCGTAAGACCAAATAGCGCATTTGGCATGGGTTCGTACAGCACATCCAGATCGCTTTCCGGACGCTGCTCATTACGGGCATAACTACCGAAGATGCCTACAATACGAGCCTTGAAACGCTCGGTAATATCGGGTTGCTTTTCCCTTAGTAACGTGAGTATTTCAGTGGCATTCACAGCAGATAATTTTACAAAACAACAGCCGCCAGTATTATTTAGTTACGCAGCGGCTTATTCGTTTGTAGCATGTGCTGTATCCGCTCCAGCGTCTTCTGCTCCCCACACAAACTGAGGAAAGCCTCCCGCTCGATATCCAGTAGATACTGCTCGCTCACCTGTTGGGTACCCGTGAGGTCACCGCCGCAGAGCACCCAGGCTACCTTATGGGCAATTTTAATGTCGTGCGCGCTGGCGAAATGACCGCGCTTAAGCTCATTAGCCGCGGCGTAGAGTGCTGCCAGACCTCCGCGACCGAGCACGGTGATGTCATCACGGCGGCGCGGCATGGTGTAGCCGTCATCGGCCAGATCGAGCACCATGCGTTTAGCCTCGGCGATGTTGCGGTCCTTATTGACCACCACCTTGTCGCGTCCCTCGATCAGGTAGCCAAGCCCGTAGGCCTCGTGAGCGCTCGTAGATACGCTGGCCATGGCGATGGCCTTAAAGCGCTCGATCAGGGTGGGAATCATCACGTCACCCTCGAAGAAGCTATCGCTCGCGCGTAACGCAAACTCCTTGGTACCTGCCCCGGCGGGAATCACCCCGATGCCGGCCTCCACCAATCCGATGTAGCTCTCGGCGGCCACCGCGCCCCCGTCGCAGTGCATGAGGCTCTCGCAGCCTCCACCAAAGACGTAGCCCTGGGTGGCGGCGATCACCGGGATCGAAGAATAGCGTAGCCGCATCACACTCTGCTGGAACAGGTTGACGGCCATATTGAGCTCCTCGAACTCCTGCTGGTAGGCCAGTTGGGCAATCATCATCAGGTTAGCGCCGACGCTGAAGTTGTCGGCGTTGTTGCCGAGCACCATGCCGCGCCAACCCTCCTCTTCGAGCTTCGTGATGGCTTCCTGGTAGCCACGCAGTACGCCCTCGCCGATGCTGTTGTAGGCACTGGTGAACTCCAGGCAGGCCACCCCATCACCAATGTCGTGTAGGGTTACCTCACTGTTCTGGTATACCGGGGCGTTATCGCGCAGGTTGTTCAGAATGATGAACTGCTCGGTGCCGGGCTTGACCTTGTAGGACTTCGATTGGATATCGTAGTACTTCAGCTTCCCATCCTCGCGCTTGTAGAATGACTCGTGGCCGGCTGCCTGCATCTCGCGCACCCAGTCGGGGATGGAGTTGCCGTCGGCCTCGGCGGCCTCGATGCCGGTCTGCAGCCCTACAGCATCCCAGTACCCGAAGGGGCCCATCTTCCAGGCGTAGCCGGCGCGCATGGCATCGTCGATGCTGTAGAGGTTATCGCTGATCTCGGGGATACGGTTAGCCGAATAGGCAAATAGGCCAGCCAGGCTGCGGCGGATGAGCTCGCCCCCCTTGTCGTCCTCTTTGAATAAAGCCTGTACGCGCCGCTTCGGATCGTCGACCTGCTTGGCGGTTTTGAGGCTTTTGAGGTCGGCGCGCTGACTGGGTTCGTATTCGAGGGTTTTCAGATTCAGGCCCAGAATTTGGCGGTTGCCCTCCACATCGAGCACCTTTTTGTAGAAGCCCTGCCCGGTTTTGTTACCGAGGTAGTTTTTGTCGATCAGGAACTCGTAGTAGGCGGGGATTTGCATTACCGCAGCGGCCTCATCGTCCGGGGCGTTCTCGCGGATGCCGGTCATGACGTGGGCGGCCGTGTCGTGGCCCACCAGGTCGCCCAGGCGGAAGGTGCCCGTCTTGGGACGTCCCAGTGCCGGACCGGTCAGGCGGTCGACGGTGTCGATGGCAAGGCCCAGCTCGTCGGTCAGACTGTAGATCTTGGCCATGCTGTACACCCCGATGCGGTTGCCGATGAAGGCGGGGGTGTCCTTGGCCAGTACGGTGGTCTTACCGAGGTAAAGGTCACCGTAGTGCATGAAGAAGTCGATCACCTCTTGCTTTGTATCCGGCCCCGGGATGATCTCAAACAGCCGCAAATAACGCGCTGGATTAAAGAAGTGGGTACCGCAGAAGTGCTGCCGAAAGTCCTCACTCATCCCCTCCTGGATCATGCGAATTGGGATACCGGAGGTATTGGTCGTCACCAGACTTCCCTTACGCCGTACCGCGTCAACCTGCTTGAGTACCTTCTGCTTGATGTCGAGCCGCTCCACGACCACCTCGATGATCCAGTCGTAGTCCCCGAGCTTGTCCATATCGTCGGTGAAGTTGCCCACCGTGATGCGGGCGGCAAAGTCCTTCTTATAGAGCGGCGCCGGTTTGGACTTGATGGCTGCTTGTAGCGCCTTAGTCGCCACGGAGTTCCTGACGGCGGGCTTGGTTTCCTTGGCATCCATATCACGGGGCAGAATATCGAGCATCAGGACGTCAAGCCCTACGTTGGCGAAGTGGCAAGCAATACCGGAGCCCATTACTCCAGAGCCAAGGACGGCAACGCGGCGAATGTGACGGGAGGGGGTCATAGCATGATCTTTTAGCGAAAATTCGCTGGCGAAGATAGGTAAAAGCACCTTGGCGGACAAAAGCTGCCCCCACTAAGCCGTTTAATCCGGCAGCGGTTGCAGCAGTTCGCGTAGCGTCTCACTTTCCTCAGTGGTCAGCAGCCGGTATCCGCCCGTCGTATCCACCCCGAAGTATTCGGTGGGCATCTCGCTGATCCGCAGCCGTTTAAAGTTAGAGCGGAAGTCCGTCACCGCCGTAGCTACCTCCCCCTCGGTATCCACCACCTTCAGGCTGATTGCAGCCGGGTCGGCAAGCGCGCTCGCCCATAGGGTTTCCAGTGGCAGCCCCCAGGTGATGCCGAAGTAGGCTTGCCAGTCGGTGGCCGGGTAGCTGATCACCTTGGGCATACCCGCCTCGCGCAAGGTCTCGGTCACTATCCCTAAATTGTTTACCCGTTGGTGGTAGTAGGCGTAACTATCCGCCAGCACCCGCGTCCGCGCCCCGAAACTGATCAGTAAAACGGCTACCATCACGTACCGGGGAAGCTTTGGTAGCCCATATAGTATAAAGGGTACGGCCAGGATCAGCCCCAGTCCCATCCACTCACTCTCAAAGTAGTAAAGCTGTACACGCCCAAAACCACCGGGGTAGGTCACGCAGACCAGCACGGTGTAGACCACCCCCGCCAGCATGGTCAGGAGCAGTACCCCGTAAGCCCGCGACCGGATCGCTGCATAGCAGCCTACCAACGCCACAACCGCCAGCGGCCAGTACAGCTCCGCATAACCCAGCATCGTCCGCAACTGCCCGGATTGAAAACTCGCCGTTACCGCCGACCAGTCCAGTGCCCGCACCCCCTGGAGCTTATACCCATCGTACCAGCTCTCGTGGCTCAGGTAGTACCGCAGTCCGATACCCAACCCGATCGCTAGGGTATATAGTCCATCTCTCGGCAGCAGTCCCCTCCACCCCCCGCTCCGTGCCCACACGAAGGTCACCCACACGAAGGTGAGCGGGGCAGCCACCAGCGGGTGTGTATTGGTAGTGATCAGCAGTAACACCAGCAGTACGACATGCTGCCACACACCCAGGGGGCGGGGCCGCAGGTGCAGATAACAGCCGACAAAGAGCAGCCCCCACCCTACCGCCTGGTGGATCTCGTTATTCGGCCAGAAGTAGACGTCGGACACGATCAGCGTCAGGTAAAGGGGCAGCAGCAGCGCTAGCCCATACTGTCGCCAGCGTAGACCGAGTACCAGGTAGATCGCGGTATGGAAAACGTAGAAACTGACGGAGTAAAACCAGCAGACCATAGCCAGCGGTAGGCCCAGTCGAAAACCTATGAGGGGAAACACCTGCGTCACCACCGCCCCGTAGCGGTGCTCGGAGATGATAGGCTGCCCCTCCAGTAGCATGCGGAAGAGGATGAAGCTGGGATCGGTAAATAGAATGCGCTCCCGCCAGCATACCGCCGCACCAATCAGTAGTGCCAGCATGGCCAGTCCACCTAAATTATAGGCCAGGCGGCCCCGTCGGTCCGGCGTATCCGCGGGCATTTAGTCGCGGCGGATCAGCTCCTCCCGGATAATATAACCCTTTTCGGCCTTCTCATCCCAGGGAAGGGGACTACAGGCTTCCGTATTTCTGTTGCAGCACGATATGCACTGCGTATGCCGCGCGTCAACAAACCGTTCCACCAGACCTAGCCCTGGAGCGTAGCGCTCGTAGGCTACTCGTAGGTCAATTAAAAGGTCAAGGATTTCCGCCTGAGTGACGGTCACCACACTATCGAGTTCAGTACCTGCCTTAAGCGTATCCAGTCCATCTAAATCAGTGTACCGGTACTCCCAGCCCTGGTAGACGTCGAGGAATTCACCGCCCACGCGCACCGATCGCCTCTCATCAAAGGCCGCGTTACCATCCCAGCTACTGCCTTCCCGGATCGGCGCGGTAAGTTTGGTGAACGTCAAATTGCCCTCACTGCGGGTGGCGGCACGTGCATCGCGGCTCACGGTGAAGGTCTGCTCGAACCGGAAGGGCTGGGTGTCATCGCGTCGTACCCAGCGCTCGCCACGGTATACGGTGGTACCGTCAGCGGCGGTGAAGGTTTCTACCAAGGTCTCGCGAACCTCGCTGCGGCTACTGTCGTACGTAATGCCACCCACTACGGCCCGGAGCACCACGCTATCTACTTGGTAGTAGGCCGGACGATTTAACTCCAGCGGAAAATACTGCTCGAGCAGTGGACGCGCTTCAGGCGTAAATACTTCCTCCTTACAGGAGCCGGCCAGGCACAGCAGGAGCAAACTAGCGCACAAGGAGGGGTTCAGGGGAGCGAGCTTCATACTTAAGCGTTCACGGGGGTTGCATCCCGATAGCTATCGGGGGCCCGCCCTTGCCCCTTGTTAATATAAGGATAGAGGAGGGCGGCAACGACAGCGAGTAAGATCAGAACGCTACAGATCAGCGATATGGTACTACCCAGCGCGTAACTGCGCGGTGCGAAGGTCATGCTGATGGTGTGCTCGCCGGCCGGTACGCGCAGGGCCCGCAGGGCATAGTTGGCCCGGAGCAGCTCGGCCGGCTCGCCGTCGATGGTGGCCTCCCAGCCCAGCTCGGGGCCGTACCATATCTCAGAAAATACGACCAGCTGCTCGCTGGGGGAGCTGAAGCGGTAGCTGAGGGCATTGGGGGCGTAGGAGGTGAGCGCGACGCTACCCTGTCCGCTGGGGTTGAGGCCGGCTACGGCGGGAGCGAAGTCGGATCCGATGATGGCCGTGCCCTTGAGGTCGGGGACGGTACCCAGGGCAGCAAACTCCTCGTTGGGGCCATTTACGAGCTCGATGTCGTTAACCAGCCAGGCGTTCCCGAAGGCCTGGGGGTTGGACTGGGCGGTGAGGGTACCATCCTCGCCCGGTACGAGGAAGTACTTGGTATTCAGCATGCTCAGCACGTCGATGTCGCGCTGGGCGAGGTAGCCGTCGATGAGGTCCTGGTAACGGCGCAGCTTGACCGCCGAGTAGCCGCCGATACTCTTGTGGAAGTAGCTGGTGAGGGCGTCCTGATCGAGGGCGCGGGAGAGGTTCAGCACCCGGTAGTTGGGATCGGGGTCCTGTAGGATCTGCTGGTCGGCGGGACTGGGCTGCACCGTGTTGTTGACCACCCGAGTAGGCTTCCAGTCGTCACGACTCAGGTAGCGGCCGTTGATGCCGGCAAAGTCCGCAAAGCCCAGAACGGTGAGGGCGGCAGCGGCAAGGAGTACGGAGATAGTGCCCTTCCAGAGTAGGTAGAGCGCCCCGAACGTGAGGCCCACGAAGAGCAGACTACGAAAGGCATCGTCGAAGTAGACCTCCGAGCGGGTGGCGACCAGGGCGCTGACCAGGGCACTGGTATCTCCCTGCCCGCCGGTGAAGCGGGCGAGTTGGGTAGCATCCTGCGGGGCGTTGAAGTCGATTCCAAGGCCCAGCAGGACGACGAGTAAGCCTAGTCCAGCACTGACCAGACCGGCATACTTAAGTTGCTTACCGGCCGAAATAGGATCGATAGCCCGTAGCGCCAGCCAGCGGTACACCCCCAGAATACCCAGGGCCATCATCAAAAAGGTGGCGATGCTGAGCGCCGAGTTCGGGGTACGAAAGTTGTTCAACAGCGGCAGCAGCTCGAAGAGCGGCCGATTGATGAACTCCGCGTTCTTGCCGAGGCTAAGCACGAAGATCAGCAGGGTGCCACCGCCCAGCCAGATACGGGCCGGTGTGAAGGCCGCGAAGAGTCCGAATATAAAAAGCGCAAAGACCACCGCCCCCAGGTAGATCGGCCCCTCCGTAAAGGGTAGACTGCCGTGGTAGAGCGGTGCGGGAAACTCGGCCGGGACCCGGAATCCGGCCCGGGTCATTGCCTTCCCGAAGGCCGTACTACTACTAAGTTGCTGTCCGCTTCCCCCCCCGGCAGCCAGCGGAGCGTAGGTAGCCAGCATATCCTTGAAGCCATTGCTCCACTGCATGGCGTAGTCCCAATCAAGACCTCCCTCGCGGGTGCCCTCGTCGAGCGTCTGCTCGGCCTGCTGGCCGGTCAGGATGGCCCCGCCGCGGATCGACTGCGGTAGGTATTCAGTAGTAGTCAGCAGGTTACTGGCCCCGGCCCCCAGTGCCAGTCCCAGCCCGACGAGCAGCGCGCCCATCGCCTTAGCGAATACCGGTAGCGTGCCCGCCCGGGCGTGACGTACCAGTTCCGCAATACCGAGCAGGGGCAGGGTGAGGCCGAAGTAATAGAGCATCTGCGGGTGGTTCGCCAGGATGGCCAGTCCCATCCCCAGAGCAAAGACCGCCCCGCCCACCAGGTAGCGAGCCCGGAAGGCCAACACCACGCCGGCGGCAATGAGCGGCAGGAACATAATCACCCCCAGCTTACTGACGTGACCGGCCCCGTACAGCACAATATTGTTGGTAGCGATCCCCGCCGTAACGGCCCCGGCGATTGCCAGCCAGGGGCTCACGCCCAGCAGCACCATCATCAGGTAAAAGGTGAGCATGCCGCAGAAGACGTAGCCGGCCGGACCACCCATGAAGCCAAAAAAGGCCCGACGCGCGATGGTCAGTTGATTGCCGGTGCCCACCGCAGAGATCTGGTAGGTGGGCATGCCGCCGAACATCCCGTTGGTCCAGTTGGTCCGCTCGCCAGTCTCTTCGGCGTATTGCTTCATCTCCGCACTAGCCCCCCGGTACTGGACGATATCACCTTGCTGCAGGCTCTTGCCCTGAAACTGGGGCAGGAACAGCACGATCACCGTGAGCAGGAAGAGACCGACGGCCAGGAGATGCGGGAGAAAGGTCTTCAACTTCATGGGGCGAACTTACAGGAAATCGACGTCGACCTCGTACGGATAGGTGATCAGGTAGTTCATCGCCTCTTCTACCGGGTACTGCTCGAAGACGATCTGGTAGAGCATCTCCGTGATCGGCACCCGCAGGCGCATGCTCCGGGCCAGATGGCGGGTAATCATCAGCGTACGCACCCCCTCGGCCAGCTCCGGACTGGTCGCGGTGACCTCCTCCAGGCTTTCCCCGGAACCGATCCGGTAGCCGAACATATAGTTGCGACTTTTCTTCGAGGTGGCCGTGGCGATGAGGTCACCGATGCCGGCCGTACCGAAGAACGCCCGCTTGTCGCTCCCTAGTGCCTGCCCGAAATGCACCATTTCCACTAGCCCCCGGGTCACCAGCATGGCCTGGATGTTCTTACCTAGCCCCACCCCCTTGAGGATGCCGGAACCCAGCGCGATCACGTTCTTTAGTACCCCCGCCAACTCCGCTCCCAGCAGGTCGTGGGTGCCGAAGACGTGCAACTGGCTCGACTTCAGCACCAATTTGGCCCGGTCGATCACCTCGTCGAACTTACTGGCGATGACGGAGGCCGAGGGCTGCCCGTCCAGTAGCTCCCGCGCCAGGTTCGGACCGGTCAGCGCCCCTACCCGCACCACCACGCTTTCCTGACGGATCACGTCGGTCATCGTATGCACGTTTTTGCGCTCGATGCCCTTCTGCGGAATTTGCGCCTCGTCGATGCCGGTGATGTCGAGTCCCTTCGTACCGTGGATAAGCACGTGACTCGGCCGCAGTTCATCGGTGATGCTGCGCATCATCTCCCGAAAGTTATTCGAGGGTACGATGGGGAAGATCAGTTGACACCGCTCGGCCACCTGCGCAAAGTCGTGCACCACCGTCACCCGATCGTGCAGCGGCACCCCGAAGCGAAAGCGGTCGCGGTTCAGTCGCTCGGCCAGCTCGGCGTTGCGGCTGTACACCAGCACGTCCGTATTATAGGCCAGCAGGTTGGCCATGGCGGTGCCGAAGGTGCCGGCTCCGATGACGCCGACGGGTTCTGCGGTGGACAAGGGTTTCACTCCTCACCCCCCTTAAACCCTTCTAAATCCCGCCGCTCCCGCTTCGTAGGCCGACCCAGCCCCTTCTCGCGGTGCTCGCCCTTGGCCTTGCCGACGAACCAATCCTTGAATTTATTCATCTCCTCCTCGGTGGTGTGGTCGACGTAGGCGGTGACGGCCAGGGGGGCACCGACGCGTTTGTTGAGCAATTTGACTACTTCAAGGTCGAGGTTGAATCCTTCCTTGGGCACGGTGAGGCGGTCACCGACGGTGATGTTACTACTTGGTTTGACGGGCTCGCCGTTGAGGCGCACCTTGCCCTTTTTGACTACGTCAGTAGCTAGCGTGCGGCTTTTGAAAATACGCACGGCCCAGAGCCATTTATCGATACGGACCTTGTCCATCACTCGACGAGTTCGTAGTCGATGTCGAGCTTACGCAGGGCCCGGTAGGCGGAGCTTTCGTTAAACGACACCTCGATCTCAACGGGCGAGCCGGCCAGCAGAATATCGGTGTATTCGGTGGCGAGGTTGCTATCCACGTCGTCGGCAATGTCTTCAATGGTGCGGGATATGGCGCGTTTGTCAGGACGCATAGCGTCGCAGCTAAGTAGTTTGATCGTCATAATGGTTGCAAGGTAGCGGTCGTCCAAATTATATACAAATTGTTGGAATACTATTTTTTATCCGCATCCTGCGTACGTCCGGCCGCCCATTCACGGCGTAAGATGCGGTAGGATACGACGGTTTGTGACATGCCGTCCTTGATTACGTAGTCATCGAGGGTGGCCTCGCGGGTCAATCCGTTGGCCAGTAATGCTCCGCCGGAGGCATCATTATCAAGTTTATGAATGGCCTGAATGCGCGCTAGGTCGGGAAGATGCTCAAAGCCCGCAGTGATCAGTGCCCCCACCGCCTCGGAGATATACCCCCGGCGGCGGTAGGGCTTCCCGAGCCAGTACCCGAGCTCGGCGTGTCCGTACTTCTCGATCAGGTGCAGTCCGACGGCTCCCATAAACGCCCGGTCGGTCGGCGAGCGGATTGCATAGATAAAGGCCGTGTCCGTACTTCTCGATCAGGTGCAGTCCGACGGCTCCCATAAACGCCCGGTCGGTCGGCGAGCGGATTGCATAGATAAAGGCCGTGCCCGTTGAACGTCCCATGTTGACCAGTTGTAAGAACTGCACCGCATTCGCCTCCCCGTAGGGCGAGGGCACCGAGAGGGTCATCTCCGCGATCAGCGGATCGTTAGCCAGGGTAATGATCGTAGCAGCATCTGCCAGGACGGGAGGACTCAGCAGTAGGCGCGCAGTAGTGAGTTGTTCGGGTAGCATAACCGGATGAACCTATCCTTCCCGCCCAATAGTTGCCTCCCGGTCTGCCGGGACCGCAGGTGCAAAAGTCGTGGCAAGGGAAAATGCATGCTGGGTAGGCCCATCGGCATCGATCAGTTCGAGGCGCTCCTTTGCCTCCACCAGCGACGGACGGTGCCCCTCAGCCACCCACCACAGCGCCAAGTGCGGGTGCTCCAGCCGGTGGAACCACTTGCTGCGGCTACGGACGAAGTAGCTGTGTACCGTCTTGTAGGAAAACTCCCGTAGGGCTTCAATACTTTCCCACACCGACATATTCACCAGGATCATCTCATCGCCAAAGGGGTGGCTGACCTGGGCGGAGCTTTCGCCGAAGTTGCCCGTCAGTCGCCACACGAAGCCCGGGCTCTCCTCCGCCAGCTGATTGATCGGCGCGATGAAGTCGTTGAACTCCTTGGTCGCCGGGGCGTCGAGCGGGGCGCGGAGGCGGGCGATGTTGATCTGGGCGAGCTGCATGGCTCCCCAAGGTAGCCCCTAGAATTTGTAGCGGGCCCCCAGGCCCAGTCCGGGCACGATCTCGGTGCCTACGCTCAGGCGGTCGTTGAGGTGGTAGTGGAGGGTGAGTTGAGGGAGGATGTCGACACTAAAAATTTCACCATTTTGAGTGTTTTCGACATAGTTGAAGAAATAGCTTTCACGGTCGTCGCGACTAAAAATGCGGGTGGACCGGTAAAAAGCCCGTTGAAAATTTACCCTCGCCAGAGCACCAACCGTGAACTGAAAGCGGTGCCTCCGTAAAAAGGTATATCCGCCGCTGAATGTAGTATGCAAGGATTCTTCCCTACCACTGTAGTAGGTATAGTATTCACCTTCGAAGAGTAGGGGTAAAAGATCCTGCTCACTCGGTCCTCCAAAGCGGTGGTTATACCAGTATAGCCCTACCGCAACACGTAGTCCGCTGCTGAATTGTCGCGCCGCGTTTATATGCGTGGTGAGCAGTCGTCTTAATTGGCGGGGCTGACGGATATTATTTGTTCCTTGGTAATAAAGAGTTGCCTTCCTTTCATCCAAAGTGACATTTACTGCTGGCCGGATGTCGTTTTCATCTTCGCTGTACAACTCTATGATGGCAATATTAGAAGAAATCTCCGGAGTTACGTGCAGCACAATCTCCCACCGCCCGGCCGGCCGGTCCGGTTTCTCCACCCGCGTAAACCCCTTCCAGCCTAGTGTAGCAGGCACCTTGTCAGTCACCGGCTTCAATTTGACCTGTCGGTACAGAGTTGCTTCGGGAAGGCGATAGTCCTGCGACCAGACCACACGATCCGGCATTCTGGTGCCAATTAGACTCGCGGAATTTGCCTGAGCGCGTATATCCTGCCACACCTCTTCACTGCCCACGGGCTGCTCAAACTGACTGAACTTCTCGGCTAAAAAGGACGGACTGGATAAATTAGCAAAAACCCTTTCGCGAGATGTAGGTACAGGCGGCGCTTGTAGAGTCAGGTACACCGTATCCACCCGCCAACGCACCACCGTATCCACTACAGCACGCTCCACCACGGCAGGCATCGCGACGGGCGCAGCATCCGGGCGGCGGAGCGCAGGTGCAACCACCACGTACCACCCGGCAATACCTACGAGCAGCATCCCCACGATCACCCCGGCTACAAACTTCCACCACGAGGACAGCGGAGCGGATGGGGCTATAATCCCCTGCCGGATCCGCTCCCACTGGCCCGGCGGCGGCGTGGCGGGGGGTAGCGGTTCGGACAGGCTGCGGCGGAACAGGTCTTCGAGCTTAGCCATGGTGGGTATCGGTTTCGACTTGGAAGTAGGGGCCGGCCAGCTGACGGAGGCGGCGTTTGGCCTTGGAAAGATTGGATTTCGAGGTGCCTACTGAAATGCCCAGTTTAGCGGCAATCTCCTCGTGTAGGTAGCCCTCGATGACGTAGAGGTTAAAGACCAGCCGGTAGGCGGGGGTGAGCTGCTGGAGAAGGCGGTAGACGTCCTGCTCGCCGAGGAGCTGTTCGCCTCCATTGTGTGTGGCCGGCGGCGGGGCAGACCGCAGCCGGTCGAAGAGGCGCAACCGCCGCCGCCCCGCACGGTAGTGATCGATGCCGGTGTTGACTACGATCCGCCGCAGGTAGGCGATAAAGTCTCCCCGAAACTCCCGCGCTATCAGGTCGCGGAACAGTTTAATGAAGGCTTCCTGCACGATGTCTTCGGCGGCATCCGCGTCATCGGCGTACTGTAGGGCTACGGCCCGGGCCAGGGGGTAGTGCGCTTCGTACAGCAGGCGCTGGGCCCGTTCCTCCCCCCGGTGGGCAGCACACAGCAGGGCGGGGGTCTGGGCGGGGAGGGGCGGCAAGTAGGTACTCATTTGCGGTTCAGACGATGAAGCTTGCTCCGAGGGTTGCCCCCAGCCAAAATTTCATGCGGGATTTTGGGCTACGACACACTGCTCGCCTTGCCACCACCGGGCCTGCACCGGCGGCCCCGCCCCTGCGCTGGTAGACTATCGCGGTAATTAGCGGATACCTGTAAATTGAACAATTGATGAACCATATAAAGAAATTTTTGGATGAGTAACTTTAATTATCGCATAACTCGTCTGAAGAGCGGCCGGTAGGTGGAAGCTAAGTACGGTTTACTATATTGTCGGCGCAATGACCTCTACCCTACCTAACCCTATCGTCGCTCCGGACTTCCTGCTGGAGACCGATGCCGCCCGGGAGCTGTACCACGACTACGCGGCCGGTATGCCCATCATCGACTACCACTGCCACCTGTCGCCGGCCCAAATTGCCACCAACCACCAGTTTGCTAACCTCACCGACATCTGGCTGCGCGGCGACCACTACAAGTGGCGGGCCATGCGGGCCAACGGTATCCCGGAATCGGGCATCACGGGCGAGGCCGACGACCGCGAGAAGCACCGTAACTGGGCGGCCACCGTACCATACACGCTGCGTAATCCGCTCTACCACTGGTCACACCTGGAGCTGGACCGCTATTTTGGCATCGACGAGCTGCTGAGTCCGGATAACGCCGACGCTGTTTACGACCAGTGTAGCAACCGATTGCACGAGCCTGGACTACGCGTACGGGGCCTGCTGGAAGGCATGGACGTACGCACCGTCTGCACCACCGACGATCCTACCGATAGCCTGGAGCACCACCGGGCGCTACGGGAGGAGGGCTACGGCATCCGCGTATACCCGGGCTTCCGTCCGGACAGGGCGCTGTTCATCGACCGGCCGGACTACAACGACTACGTGGACCGGCTGGCCGAGGTGACCGGCCGGGACATCAGCAGCTACACCGATCTACTCGAGGCCCTTACACAGCGCATCGACTACTTCCACGCCCTCGATGGGCGGGTAGCCGACCACGGGCTCAACCAGCTCTACGACGTGGACTATACCGAGGGGGAGCTGACCGAGCTCTTTGCCCGTCGCCGGGGGGGCGAGAACGTATCGCCCCACGAGGCCCGGGTATTTCAGACGGCGGTGCTAGTGGAACTCGGCAAGGCCTACCACGCACGGGGCTGGGTGCAGCAGTTTCACCTTGGGGCGCTGCGCAACAACAGCTCCCGCATCCTGCGCGCGGTGGGCTCCGATGCCGGGGTGGATAGTACGGGCGACTTTCCCCAGGCGCGTGGCATGCGGCGGCTATTCGACACCCTCGACCGCACGGACCAACTGGCCAAAACCGTCGTGTACAACCTGAATCCGGCCGACAACGAGGTCATGGCCACCATGGTCGGTAACTTCAACGACGGCAGCATGGCCGGGAAAATGCAATTCGGCTCCGGCTGGTGGTTCCTGGACCAGCTCGACGGCATGGAGGCCCAGATTAATGTGCTCTCCAATATGGGGCTGATCAGTCGCTTCGTGGGTATGCTTACCGACTCACGGTCCTTCCTGTCTTTTCCCCGCCACGAGTACTTTCGCCGCCTGGTATGCAATATATTCGGCAATGACATCAAGCGTGGATTGGTGCCGGACGACCGCCGCTTCATTGGTAAGATGATTCAGGACATCAGCTACACGAACGCCCATAACTACTTCAATTTCCCTAAATGAAAATCGTCACCTTCGGAGAGATCATGCTTCGCCTAGCCCCTCCCGGCTACCTCCGTTTTTCCCAGGCGCAGGAGTTCAACGTCATCTACGGGGGTGGCGAAAGCAACGTTGCCGTCGCCCTGGCTAACTTCGGCATGGAGGCCCACTTCGTGACCCGCCTGCCCGACAACGACATCGGCGACTGCGCCCTGATGGAGCTCCGTAAGCGTGGGGTACACACGGAGCACATCGTACGCGGTGGCGAACGGCTCGGTATCTACTTCCTGGAAATGGGTGCCGTACAGCGTGGCAGCAAGGTCATTTACGACCGGGCTAATTCCGGCATGGCCACCATCGAGCCCGGCATGGTCGACTGGGACGAGGTTCTCCGGGATGCCGACTGGTTCCACTGGACGGGCATCACCCCGGCCCTGAGCCAGGGGGCTGCCGACGCCTGCCTGGAGGCGATCCAGGTCGCCAACCGCCTGGGCGTCACCGTCTCCACCGACCTCAACTACCGCAAGAAGCTGTGGCAGTACGGCAAGGATCCCCAGGACGTGATGCCCGACCTGGTCGAGGGCTGCGACATCATCCTGGGCAACGAGGAAGATGCCGAAAAGCACTTTGGGCTACACCCCGAAGAGGTCGACGTCACCGCGGGCGGCGAGATGGACGGCACCAAGTACCTGCCCGTACTCAAGGAGATCATGGAGCGCTTCCCGCGCTGTAAAATGACCATTACCACCCTGCGCGGCTCGGTCAGTGCCAGCCACAACAGCTGGTCGGGCGTGCTCTATGATGGTAAAAAACTCTACGAAACGGAGACCTACCAGATTACCGACATCGTCGACCGGGTCGGCGGGGGCGATAGCTTCATGTCGGCCCTGATTTACGGGCTGCTGACCTATAAGGATGACAAGCAGCGCGCGCTGGACTTCGCCGTCGGTGCCTCCTGCCTTAAGCACACCATTTACGGCGATGCTAACCTGGTCACGGTCGATGAGGTCATTAAACTCGTAGACGGGGACGGCTCCGGCCGCGTGAGTCGTTAAACTATCAATCATTTGCTTTGGCCCAACACACTCGCCTTCATACACTTACTACCATTCACGAGCAGGGGATCATGCCCCTATACTACCACGCTGACGTAGCGCTAGGTAAGGACATCCTGCAGGCCTGCCACGCCGCCGGGGGGCGGCTGTTGGAGTTCACCAACCGGGGTGACTTCGCCCACGAGACCTTCCGTGACCTGAGCCTGTACGCCCGCGCCGAGCTTCCTGAAATGGTCCTCGGCGTAGGGTCGATCAATGATGCGCCCACCGCCGCGCTCTACCTGCAACTGGGAGCCGATTTCATCGTCTCGGCCTCCCTGCGCGAGGACGTGGCCCTGGTCTGCAACCGCCGCAAGGTGCCCTACCTGCCGGGCTGCGCCAGTCTGACGGAGATCGGTCGGGCCGAGGAGCTCGGCTGCGAGATCGTGAAACTGTTCCCGGGCAGCGTCTACGGACCGGAGTTCATCAAAGCGGTAAGCGGTCCCCAACCCTGGACGAGCATCATGCCCACCGGCGGAGTGACCACGGCGCTCGATAACCTCACCGGGTGGTTTGAGGCCGGGGCCGTCTGCGTGGGGCTGGGCTCGGCCCTCATCGGTGGGGCGGTACTCAAGAATCGGGATATGGACGGACTCACCGCGGCAGTCCGCAGTGCCCTCGCAACGGCTAAGGAACTACGCTCGTGAGACTACTTACTATCCTCTTACTAGGTCTGGCCCTGTCGACATGCAGTGACGAGAGCGGCGTAACCGTACTCCACCTCGGTCACGGGCTCGACACTGGCCACCCTGTACACCTAGGTATGGAGTTCATGGCGGAGCGACTCGCGGAGAAATCCGGGGGTACGGTCACCATTTCCATCTACCCCAATCAGCAACTGGGTAGCGAGCGGCAGTGTCTGGAGTTGGTGCAGATCGGCAGCATGGCCATGACCAAAGTATCGGCGGCCGTGCTGGAGAATTTTGCCCCCGCCACCACGGTCCTCTCCCTGCCGTACTTGTTCACCGGGCGGGAACACGTGTACAAGTTCCAGGATAGCCCCCTGGGCAAGCAGTTGCTTACCGAGAGCGAGCAATTTCGCCTACGTGGGCTGGTCTACTTCGATGCCGGGCAGCGGTCCTTCTACACCAAGGACAAAGCCGTACGCACCCCGGCCGACCTCCAGGGTCAAAAGATCCGCGTCCAGCTCAGCAATACGGCCATTAATATGGTAAAAGCGCTCGGCGGCTCCCCCACCCCGATCTCCTACGGCGAGCTCTATACCGCCCTGCAGCAGGGGGTGGTCGATGGGGCCGAGAACAACCCCCCCAGCTTCTACACCAGCCGCCACTACGAGGTCTGCAAATACTACACCCTGGATGAGCACACCGCCACCCCCGATGTGCTCATCATCGGTACCGAGGCCTGGAACCGGCTCACTCCCGAGCAACAGAACTGGGTGCAGGAGGCGGCCGATGAAGCCGTCGTCTTCCAGCGAAAGCTCTGGCAGGAGGCCGAGCAGGAGGCGCTCGACGCCGTAGTGGCCGCCGGCGTGGAGATCATCCGTCCGGACAAAGCTCCCTTTATGGAGCAGACCCGATCCATCCTCGACGACTACCGCGACGATCCGGTGATTTACGATCTCATTCAACAGATCCAAACCATGGCCCCCGGTGAAAACTAAGGTCGACCGCATCCTCGGCGCCGTGCTCATCTTCATGCTCGCGGTGATGACGCTCGACGTGCTCTGGGGGGTGTTCACCCGCTACGTGATGGCCGATCAGGCCAGTTGGTCGGAGGAGCTGGCGCGCTTCCTGCTGATCTGGATTGGTGTACTCGGGGCGGCCTACGCCAGTGGCCAGCGCATGCACCTGTCGATCGACCTGCTGGCCAATAAACCGGTACGCCTGATTGCGGCCCTCATCATCCTATTTGCCCTGGCGGTTTTTGTGGTTGGGGGCATGCAGCTGGTACTCCTGACCGCCGAGCTCGGGCAGACCTCCCCGGCCCTGGGTGTACCGATGTCCCTGGTCTACGCCGTGGTACCCATCAGTGGACTACTCATCATTTTCTACCGCCTACCCGACCTAACCGCCCCCCGCTGATGGAAGTCGCCATTCTCGTGCTCACTTTCGTCATCCTGATCGGCCTCGGCATGCCCATCGCCTGGTGTATCGGTATCAGCGCTACGGTCACGATGCTCTTTAGCATCCCCACCCTGCCGGCCCTGACGACCATCGCGCAGCAGACGGCTACCGGTCTGGACAGTTTCGGACTACTGGCCATTCCCTTCTTCATTCTGGCCGGTGAGATCATGAATCGGGGGGGCATCGCCCGCCGCCTCATTGCCTTCGCCCGTTCGCTAGTCGGTAGTCTGCCCGGCGGACTGGCCCACGTCAACATTATCGCCGCCATGCTCTTTGGGGCCATCGCCGGATCGGCGGCCGCGGCGGCCTCGGCGGTCGGTGGCACGGTCGGTAAGGCTATGGAAAAGGAGGGCTACAGCAAGGAATTCTCCGCCGCGGTGAACATCACCTCCTCCACCACGGGGCTCATTATCCCGCCCAGCAACATCCTTATCGTGTACAGTCTGGCAAGCGGGGGCGTGTCCATTGCCGCCCTCTTTCTGGCCGGCTACCTACCGGGCCTGCTGGTAGGTTTTCTGCTCATGATCGTGGCTGCCATCCTCGCCAAGCGCAAGGGCTACACCACCAGCGGCAGTTTCTCGGTGAGGGAGGTGGGCCGCAGTTTCGTGCAGGCCCTACCCAGTCTGGCGCTGCTACTTATCGTCATCGGGGGCATCGTGGTGGGGGTCTTCACGGCTACGGAGGCCTCGGCGGCGGCGGTGCTCTATTGTCTGCTGCTCTCGTTCGTATACAGGGAGGTTACCGTGGCGCAGCTTCCGCAGGTGTTTCTTAATGCGGTCGGGACCACGAGTATCGTCATGATCCTGATCGCCACCAGCATCTCCATGTCCTGGATCATGGCCTTCGAAAACATCCCCCAGGACATCACCACCTTCCTGCTGGCCACCAGTGACAACCCCGTGGTGATCATGATCATCATCAACCTGATCCTGCTGTTCGTGGGCGTCTTCATGGACATGACCCCGGCGGTGCTCATCTTCACCCCTATTTTTCTGCCGGTGGCCGTACAGATCGGTATCGACCCGGTGCACTTCGGCATCATCATGATCCTCAATCTCTGTATCGGACTCTGCACGCCGCCGGTGGGTTCGGTACTCTTCATCGGGGTGGGCGTGGCGGGTACGACCATTCGCAAGGTCGTCCGGCCGCTGGTGCCCTTCTTCATCGCCATGCTGGTGGCCTTGCTGATCGTCACCCTGGTCCCGGGCCTCAGCACCTGGCTTCCCGCGCAGTTCGGCTTTTAGTACAGGTGGGCGGGGCCGCCGGTGCAACGAACTTCGTAGGAAGCGCGGGGCTTCTATCCGGCAGACGAGTCTTGGTATGGGCAGCAGCGCACTTTCGTGGGGCATCCGGGGACTCAGCCTACTGGTGCTGTGCCTGGTGCAGGTCATCGGTAGTGAGCCGGGGATCTCGACTACCGGTCTAGCCCTACTGCTCCTCGTTCTCGGCATACCCCACGGGGCGGCGGATCATCTTATCTTTCGGGCGCGGCATCCGGAGCGGCAGTGGCAGGGGCAGCGGTGGAAGTTTCTGGGCTTTTATTCCTTGCTGGTAGTGCTTTACGGTCTGTTATGGCACGCCTTTCCAGCCGTCGCTTTTTTGGTATTTTTGGCAGTGAGCGTCTATCATTTCGGACAGTCGTATGGGGAGGGCGGCATGGCCTCGCAACTGGCCTGGGGCAGTTTCGTATTGCTCTTCCCGGTGGTGTTGCACTACCCGGAGGCCGCCCCGATCATTGAGCGCATGGTCGGTGCCACCCTAGCGATCAGTGAGCCCGAGCGGATCATCGTGTGCGGCATGCTAATTGCAGCCAACGTGGCGCTGCCCCTCTGGAAAGGGACCGAGCAACGCGCAACGGGTCAGGAGATCGCGCGGAGGTTGCTCGATCTGGCCCTGCTTACTGCCCTGTATCTATCTACGGATCTACTCCTGGGCTTCGGACTATTTTTCCTGCTCTGGCATAGCGTACCGGCGGCGGCTGCGCAGTGGCGTTACCTGCACCGGCGTACCGTGGTGGTGGATGTGCGGGGGTATCTACGGGAGCTACTGCCCCTCACCCTAGGGGCGGTAGGCACACTGGGGGGGCTGTACCTTTGGATTGCGGGGGGCCGCGGGGCGCAGATCGATCTCGGGGTGGTCTTTATGCTGGTATCGTTGATTACGCTGCCGCATGCGTTGTTGATCGACCGGGTGTATCGCTGAGGTGTACCTACCAAGGCAGCCGCTCCCCATCGCGGAAAAAGCCCCCGGTAGGGCCGTCATCGGGCAGCAGGGCGGCCCAGAGAATGCTATGGGCACCTTCTTCTACACTCCGGGGAGCGTTTTGTCCCCCCATACGGGTACGCACCCAGCCGGGGCAGACGGCATTAACTAAAATCTTATCGTTGGCCAGGTCGGCGGACAGCTTCAGGGTGAGCATATTGAGGGCAGCCTTGGTGACGGCGTAGGCCGGGGTGCCGGGCCAGCTCTCGACAAAGGAGCCGCTGGCGCTGGAGACGTTGACCACCCGCCCTCCCCCACCCTTGCGCAACTGGGGGTAAATGGCCTGGATAAGCCGCCAGGGGCCAAGGGTATTGACCTGCCAGGCCTCCTCGACGATATGGAAGTCTGCCGTGAGGGTATTTTGGAAGGTGTCGTAGTGGATACCGGCGTTGTTGATCAGTACGTCGACCGTACCAATGTCGGTCCTCACGTAGTTCGCGAATGACTGAATACTTTCGGGGTCGGCGATATCGAGTTGGTGGTAGATGATCTCGCCTGCTTCGACCTGCATTGCACCGGCGGCCCCTGCCTCGGTTCTGCTGGTAAGGAGGACGCGTACGCCCTGCCCGGCGAGTTGGCGCACTACTTCCAGGCCCAGGCCCCGGTTGGCGCCGGTCACGATGGCTGTCTTCATGGGGCGAAAGGTAGGGCGGCGCGAACAAAAGCGAGCGGTAGGCAGTACCCAAAGAAAAACAACCAATACACATGAAACGTACCGCAACCGCACGCTGGAATGGCTCGCTCAAGGACGGCTCCGGCCACCTATCCACTAAGAGTGGCGTGCTCGAAGAAACCAGCTACTCCTTCAAGAGCCGCTTTGAAGATGGAAAGGGCACGAATCCCGAAGAGCTCATTGCCGCCGCCCACGCCGGCTGCTTCACCATGGCCGTGACCCACGCCCTGGGCGAGGCCGGTTACACCGTGCACGAGCTCGATACCGACTGCGCCATCGACTTCCAGGACCAAACGATCAAGGAGAGTCACCTGAAAATGGAAGCCCGGGTTAAGGACATCCAGGAGGACGAGTTCGACAAGATCGTGCAGAAGGCCAAGGAAAACTGCCCGGTGTCGCGTGCCCTCAATGCTAACATCACTCTGGAGTACAGTCTTCACTCGGTGGGTAGCCCGGTGGCTTAAGGGCTTTTTCCCTCTGCTCCGACACCAAGCCCCCGTCAACGGCCGTTGACGGGGGCTTGGTGTTATTTCCTGCGCGAGGAGGCACGCACCCGCAACTCCCCGGCCTGTACGATTCGTTCGGTGGGTAGCGGTTCCGCGTTGTCGATCTGCCGGAACAGCAGCTCGGCGGCTGCCGCGCCCATGCGCCCGCTAAACTGCTCCACGCTGCTAATGGCCGGCTCGATGATGCGCGTAAAGGGCTCGTTGGAAAAGGCTACGAGGGCCAGATCTTCCGGAATCGCTACTCCATGCTCCTTGCAGTAGAGCGTGATGCCAAGTCCGGTCCAATCGGAGGCCGTGAAGATGGCATCGGGCGGTTCGGGCAGGGCTAGGAGACGAGCGGCGGCGGGGTACCCCCTCTGCTCGTTCAGGCAGTCGCGGTCGATGTACTCGTGCCGTAGGGGTAAGCCCACCTCCTCCAGGGCGCGGACGTAGCCAGCGTAGCGACCGGCGTAGATGCTGACGCTATTCGGCCCGCCCAGGTGGGCGATGCGGCGGGCCCCCTGATCGAGCAGGTGGCGCACGGCCTGGTAGGACATCTCCGCATCGTCGATGATGACGCGGTGGGCGGCAAAGTGCTCCGGCACCCGGTCGAAGAACACCAGCGGAAACTGCCGCCGCTGGAGCTCGGCAAAGTGGTCCATCCGGTCGGTCTCCAGGGTACAGCTGGCTAGGATGCCGTCGACGCGGGCAGCGGTCAGGGCGGCAACGTTTTCTCGCTCGGCGGCCAGGGTCTCGCTACTCTGGGTGATGATGAGCTGAAAGCCGCGGCTGCGGGCTACCTGCTCGATACCACTGATGGCGTTGGCGAAGAAGTCGCGGTTGATCCGCGGGACGATGAGACCGATGGTTTTAGTGGACCCACCGCGCAGACCGGCCGCTACGCGGTTGGGCTGGTAGTTGAGGTCGGCGGCGGTGGCGGCGATGAGTTCCTTAGTGCGGGAGTTGATGCGCTCGTCGTCACGTAGGCCGCGAGAAACGGTGGAGGGGCTAAGGTTGAGTCGCTGGGCAATGTCATAGATGGTGACTGCTTTCTTTTTCATAGGTGGTGGCGGACGGCGGACAGCAAATGGGTAAGGTAAGGCTTGGCGCCAATAAAAAGCGGGCAGCGGGATTGACCCCCCACTACCCGCATCCAAAGCTAAAATGGTGTGATATAAATAACTAAGTCCTCGACCCCGTACTACTACTAGTCGACGTTGTCGTGCAAAAAGGAGTTGTTGCGCCGTAGCGGCCGCTCCTCGTCATCGTTGATGGTCCAACGGCTCATTTCCTGCTGGTCGCTCGATCCGTTGTTGTCCAGCTGGATGTTGCGGCGCAGGTAGGCGGGCTGGTTTTCTAGCTCGTTGACTACCTTGGGATTGCTCAACTTTGGCAGTTCACTGCGCTGGCGTAGGGCCTCGCGACGCTGCTGGTCGCGCAGTTCGAGCTCGCGGCGTTCGGCGGCGCGGCGCGCCTCCTCCTCTTCCTGGATGAAGCTCTGGGTGAAACTACCGCTAGCGCGGCGACGGGCCTGCAGGCGGGCCTTGGCCTCCTCCATGTCCTCAAACTCAAAGGTGGTGGTCTTGCTATTGCCGTAGCCTACGGGGTCCTCCTCCCCGGTAATTTCCTCGAGCTTAGTGCGGCGGGGAGCCTCCTCGCGTTTCTTTTCGAGGTGAACCACCTGCCGTTCGGGAGCGACGTTCCGATTAGCCTTCTTCTTATCACCAAAGCCGGTAGCGATGACGGTCACGCTGATCTTGTCGCCCAGCGCCTCATCAAAGCAGTTACCCCAGATCAGGTCGGTGCCGTAACCGGCCTCCTCCTGCACGAATTCGGTGATCTCGAAGATCTCATCCATGGTCACCTCGCGCGTACCGCTGGTGATGTTGAGTAGGATGTGGTTGGCACCGCGGATGTCGTTATCCTCCAGCAGCGGCGAGTGGAGGGCCTGGTCGACGGCTACGCGGGCGCGATCTTCTCCCTCAGCACTGGCGGTACCCATGATGGCTACACCACTGTCGCGCATGACGGTATTGACGTCCTCGAAGTCGACGTTCACATAACCCGCCACGGTGATGATCTCGGCGATGCCTTTGGCCGCCGTGGTCAGGATATTATCGGCCTTGGAAAAGGCGTCGCTCAGATTCAGGTTACCGTGGATCTGACGGAGTTTGTCATTGGAGATCACGATCAGCGTATCGACATTGTCCTTCAGCTCCTGCAGCCCCTCCATGCCGTTGGTGGCCCGCCGGCGCCCCTCGAAGGTGAAGGGCAGGGTGACGATACCGACGGTGAGGATGTTCATCTCGCGTGCCGTGCGGGCGATGATGGGTGCCGCTCCGGTACCGGTACCACCCCCCATTCCGGCGGTGATGAAGACCATGCGACAGTTGTTGTCGAGGTACTTACGAATCTCCTCGATACTTTCCTCGCAGGCGAGTTTACCGACGTTGGGCTTGGAGCCGGCTCCGCGGCCTTCCGTTAGGTGGGGCCCAAGCTGCACCTTGGTGGGCACGGGGCTGAGCTCCATGGCCTGGTGGTCGGTATTACAGATGGCAAAATCGACGCCGACGATGCCTTGTTCGTACATATGGTTGACCGCGTTGCTGCCACCGCCGCCTACGCCGATCACTTTGATAATGGGAGATTCTCCCGTTGGAAAGTCGATAATCATGGTTATATGTTGTCCTCGTCAGCCGAGTTCTTTTGTTAGCGCCCTGAGCGCTGGCAAAAGCTCGTCTGCCGAGTTAGGTACTCTAATTTAGTTGATATCGCTGACATTTCAGCAAATGGTTTGCACTTGGGCGGGGCCGCGGGTGCAAAGGGAGGGGAATTCGGCCGCCGAGGGCTAAAAATCCCGGTCGGGCTCGGCCTCGAACCACTCTTTGGTGCGCTTGAAGACGTTGTCAAACCAGCTCGGCGCGTTGGCCTCCTCCTTGATCTGCTCCTCGAGTTCGAGCTCGGTGGCGGGTTCCTCTTTTTTGGGCGGGGCAATCTTGACCCGACCAGCGTCGATGTCGGCGAAGCCTTGTAGGAGTAGTCCTACGCCGGTGGCGTAGATGGGACTGGTCAGGCGCTCCGTATATCCGTGAGCCAGGTGCTCGACGGGCGAGCCGACGCGGCAGTTCATTCCGGTGTGCAGCATGGTAAGCTTGTCGAAGTCCTTGAGCAGGGCGCCACCCCCGGTGAGGACGATACCTCCGATGAGCTGGTTGCCATCGAAGCCGGAACGACGGATTTCCCAGAGTACGTGGTCGAGGATTTCCTCGGCGCGAGCCTGGATGATGAGGCTTAGGTTTTTCTCGCTGATCTCCTTGGGCTCGCGACCACGGAGGCCGGGGATTACGATCATTCGGTTCTCATACACCTCGCTGGCCAGCGCGCTGCCGTAGTTGACCTTGAGTTTTTCGGCGTGGTCCTCCATGACGGTGCAACCCGCCTTGATATCCTTGGTGATGACATGTCCACCGAAGGGGATGACCGCGGTATGCCGAATGATGCCCTCCTGAAAAATGGTGATGTCGGTAGTACCCCCGCCGACATCGACTAGGGCTACTCCGGCGTGCTTTTCGTCGTCGTAGAGCACGGAGGCGGCGCTGGCGATCGGTTCCAGGGTGACGTTGGCCATCCGCATACCGGCGCGCTCGACGCAGCGGTTGATGTTGTTGCTGGCCGTGATCTGCCCCGTGATAATGTGGAAGTTGGCCTCCAGGCGGGAGCCCGACATACCGATGGGGTCGATGATTCCCTGCTCGTTATCTACGGTGTACTCCTGAGGGATGACGTGCAAGATCTTATCCCCGGGGGGCAGTACGAGTTTGTGCATATCGCCGATGAGGCGGTCGATGTCGCGCTGACCGATTTCGGAGTGGGGGTTGTCGCGCATCAGCATGCCGCGGTGTTGCAGGCTTTTGATGTGCTGGCCGGCGATGCCGACGTGGACGGTTTCAAAACTTTGCCCGCTGGTCTGCTCGGCCAGGCGGCGGGCTTCGGTGATGGCGCGCACGGTCTTCTCGATATTGGAGACGACACCGCGCATGACGCCCTCCGATTCGACCTTCCCGGTACCGAGGATCTCCACGCGTCCGTGTTTATCGCGGCGACCGACCAGGGCGCAGACTTTGGTGGTGCCGATATCAAGTGCGGCGATGGTGTGTAGTGTGGTATCAGTCATTATATCCCAAGGTTTGAAAAAGAGTGTATGGCAGCGGGGCGGGGTCATCGCCCCGCTGCCCGTAATTATGGTTAAGCTTTTTTGGCTACTACCTGATCGGCGTAGCGTAGATCGAAGCTCCGGTACTTCCTCCAACCCTCGTACGGAAGTCCTTCGCGGTAAAATATTTTCAGGCGCTCCAGGCGCAGTGGGGTTTCTTTGGCATCGTAGCGGCCCAGGTAGATGACCTGGTCGCCGAGCTTTGGGGCTAGAGTGAGCTCTCCGGTGGCGCTCACGTCGATCTGCTCGACGAGGGCACGGAGGAACTCGTCCCGGCGCAGGTAGTGGCCCAGCGCCATCAGCTGCTGGAGCTGGTGGTCTGGCTTCTCCGGGTAGTCGTCCGACCAGGGCACCACCTTGCCGGTTACCACCGGTACGCGTACCGTGTAGTTGGGGCTGAGGGGTAGGCGGACACCGTCGAGATCGAGGTAGTAGTTCTGACCGTTGTCGGCTATTACACGCAGGAGGGGGATGCGCTGTTCGGCCGTGATGTGCAAAACCAGATCGGCATCGACGTAGGCCTCGGCATCGCCCACAAAGGGCTGGGCTTCGAGCACTTCTTCCACGCGTTCGATGTCGATATCGGAAAGCGTGAGTTGGTCGAGGGATTTGGTAAAACTCGCCTGTAGTAGTTCAAGCAACTCCTCCGGTTCGACCAGGTTCGCGTTGTCGGGAAGGGGGAGGACTACGGGCTGCACAGCACGGATGGGCGTTGCCTCCCGCTCGGTGATGGCCGAGATCGCCAGCACGGCCACGAAGAGGGTGACGAAGATCCAGCCGTAGCGCCGAATAGCAATAAATACGCTGGCGAGTAGTCGGCCCAGCGCGGCCGTCGCTTTACTTGCCATGGGATACAGTAGTTTTGCGGTGCTGGGCTACTACGCGGCGCACCAGTGCATCGATGTCGCCCGCGCCGAGCAACAGCAGCACCCCATCGGTAAGTTCCGCCGTTGCCTCCAGCATCTGGGTGTCGGTGAGCAGCCGGCGTTTCTCGTTTTTCATCATCCCGTAGACGAGCTGACTCGAGACTCCGGGAATGGGCGCTTCCCGCGCGGGGTAAATGGGAATAATGATCGCCTCGTCGAGCGCATCGAGGGCGCGGGCAAATCCGGGAGCGAAATCCTGGGTGCGACTGTACAAATGGGGTTGAAACACGCCGCGGATTGTTTTATCCGGATAAAGCTCGCGGGCCGCCGCAATGGCTGCCCGTAACTCCGTAGGGTGGTGAGCGTAGTCGTCGATGATGACTAGCTCATCGGTACGCAGCACGGTTTCAAAGCGGCGGGCAATGCCGTGAAAGTTGGCCAGGCCCTCGCGCAGGTGTTCTTCCCCCCCGCCGGCCAGGCGGGTCACGGCGCAGGCGGCCACGGCGTTTTCAATGTTGTGTCGTCCGGGCAGCGCCGTGCGTAGATTTTGGATCAGGTGGCCGTCGGGCTCCCGCAGATCGAACTGAAAGGCTCCGTGTACTACCCGGATGTTATGAGCACAGAAATCTCCCCGCCCGATGCCGAAGGTAGTCACTAGTATCTCGTCTAGTCTAGTAAAGTGCTCGGCCACATCGTAGCGCACGATGAGCTGCCCACCGGGCTTGATCTGCCGCGCAAAGGCTCGGAAGCCCGTTTCGAGCATGTTGTCGTGGTCGCCGTAGATGTCGAGATGGTCGGGGTCGGTAGAAAGCACTACCGCGATCTCCGGATGCAGGGTCAGAAAGCTCCGGTCGTACTCATCGGCCTCCACCACGACCCAGTCGCTCTGCCCGTGTACGTAGTTACCCGCAAAGTCCCGCGCGATGCCCCCCAAAAAAGCTGAAGGGTCAAGCCCGGCGGTCCCCATCAGATACGCCGTGATGGTCGTCGTAGTAGTTTTGCCGTGGGTGCCGGCGATGCCGACGCAGCGCATCGCCTCGCTAATCAGGCCCAGCACCTGCGAGCGCTTCATGACAGTGTACTGTCCCGACCTGACCTTCACCAATTCAGGAAAGTCGTTGGGGATAGCGGGCGTATAGACAATGAGTAAATCGGCGGCAGCAGCAGGGACCAGCTCGGGACGGGCGGTATAATGAATGTCCATCCCCTCTCCTTCTAGGGTCTCGGTCAGTAGGGTACGTATCTTATCGTAACCGGCCACGGCCACCCCCCGGCTACGGAAGTAGCGTGCCACGGCTGACATACCGATGCCGCCGATGCCGATAAAGTAGACCCGTTCCACGTCAGACAGCTGCATGGGAAGCATCCGTTTTAGGAGTGAGGGAAGGAAGAAGCGCTAGCACCTCCTCGGCGATGCGGGTTACGGCACCCGGACGGGCCAAGGCCCGGGCGTTGCGGCTTAGTTCGTCCCGCCGCTCCCGATTGTCCAACAAGGTGTATACGGTGGGTACAAGATCGGAATTTACCCGGCTATCGGCCACAAGTACCGCGGCATTTTTTTGCGTAAGTGCCTCGGCATTTTTCGTTTGGTGGTCTTCGGCTACCCAGGGACTGGGCACTAAAATCGCGGGTTTACCAAGGTACTCGATCTCGGCGATGGTGGTGCTCCCCGCCCGCCCGATCACCACAGTAGCGCTGGCGTAGGCTTCGTCCATCTTATCGAGAAAGGCGGAGAGATGTACATTAGGTAGTGCGGCAGTCGCACAACTCTCGTACGTAGTGAGATAGGACCGGCCGCACTGCCAGATCCAATGCACCTGCGGCCGCGCCCGGATGAGCTTGGTGCTGCCGGCCATGGCCTCGTTGAGTGATTTTGCGCCGCCGGAGCCACCCGTGAGCAAGACGGTCTGCGACGCATCACCGGATTTTTGCTCCAGTTCCCTGACCCGATCCAGGAGCTGCTCGCGCACGGGATTGCCGGTAATGACGAGTTTGTCGGCCGGAAAAAACTTGGCCATGCCGGGAAAGGCCACGCAGATCCTGTCCACCTTACTGCCCAGCCACCTGTTGGCCAGTCCGGCAAATGCGTTAGGCTCCTGGATGAGGGTGGGAATGTCCATGCGCGCGGCGGCGTACAGGACCGGTGCCCCCGCATACCCCCCGGTCCCAACCACAGCATCCGGTCGGAAGTCGCGCAGAATGGTCCGGCAGCGGAACAGGCTACTGAGCACTTTCACCGGAAAGCTTAGGTTGTCGAGGCTGAGCTGACGTTTGAGGCCGCTGATCCACAGCCCCTCGATGCGGTACCCGGCGGCCGGCACCTTGTCCATCTCCATACGCCCCTTAGCCCCTACGAAGAGGAATTCTGCGTCCGGGTGCTGGCGCTTAAGCTCGTCGGCAATGGCGATGGCCGGGAAGATGTGCCCGCCCGTGCCGCCGCCGCTGATGATGAATCGTAACGGTCTAGGTTGCATCGGCGGTCACGGCTTCGATGTACTTCGACACGGACATCAGGATGCCCAGCGAAATACAGGTGAACAGGGTGCTCGTACCCCCCATACTGACCAGCGGCAGCGTAAGCCCGGTGACGGGCAGGAGGTCGAGATTGACGGCGATATTGAGGAAGGCCTGCAGCAGAATGGAGAGCCCCAGACCAAAGGCCACCATCGCCCCAAATGCCTTACTACTGCGCGTGACTAGTCGGATCACCCGCACGAAGAGTAGGAGATAGATCCCAATGAGTGCGATACCCCCTACGGCCCCGTACTCCTCCACGATGATGCTATAGATAAAGTCGGACTGGGCACTGTAGAGCGTATGCCGCTGCGTAGAATTACCCGGGCCCACCCCGATGACCCCCCCGTTGGCGATGGCGATCATGGCCCCCGTGATCTGTCGGCGGTCATCGACCTTGGCGGCGGCGGGGTTGAAGTAAGTCTCAATGCGCTTTTCCCAGGTGGCGGCGCGCGGTACCAGGTTTGGGTACTTCGAGCCTACCATCACCAGAACGCTGAACACACTGATACCCAGTAGAATAAGCATAATGATGTATTGCATCGCTACCCGCCCCACGATCATCATCAGGATGCAGATTAGAAACAGCATGATGGCAGAAGAAAGGTCGGCCAGCGCAATGAGCAAGCACACCGCCAGCACCGGTAGGATGATGGGTACGAAGGCCCCCTTGAAGTCCTTAATCACGTCCTGCTTCGAGCCGATAGCCCGGGCAACGAAGAGGATCAGCGAGAGCTTCGCGAAGTCTGAGGTCTGAAAGGTCTGGTTCACGAACGGAATCGTAAGCCACCGCCTGGCCCCATTAATATCGGTACCAAATACCTGGGTAAGCAGGAGCAGTACGATAGACAAGAGGAGTAGCGTCGGAGCCCAGCGCGAGTATTTCGTGTAGGCCAGCAGGTGGCCGATGTAGATCACCACTAGCCCGAAGCCCAGGATGATCCCGTGCTTGATGAGGTATCCATTCACCGCCCCGCCAGCGTTGCGGTAGGCCAGGTTCGCCACCGCACTGTACACGGCCACCATTGAGATCAGGCTGAGCAGGATGATGATGGCCCACAGCACGCGGTCACCCCGCAGCTCGGTCGCTATGCGCGTAGATAGGTTCATCCGATGAGTTGTTGCACGCAGTCCCGGAACTGGTCGCCCCGGTCCACGTAGTTCTTAAATAGGTCAAAACTGGCACAGGCCGGGCTCAGCAAGATGGTATCTCCGGGTTTAGCGTACTGATCGGCCAGTCGGACGGCAGCCTCTGCGCTCTGGCACTCCACCACCCGTTCCAGCCACTCGAAATCTTCTCTCAGTTTCTCGTTATCGAGCCCTAAACAGATGAGAGTGTGCACCTTATCGCCCATCACTTCCTGTAGGGGAGCATACTCATTACCCTTATCGGTGCCGCCAGCGATCCAAACCGTAGGTCCCATCATGGTTTCCAGGGCGAAGTAGGTACTGTCTACGTTCGTGGCCTTGCTGTCGTTGATCCAGGTACGGCCATCCGTGGTCGGAACGACCTCCATACGGTGCGGCGCAGGGCGGAAGCTGTCGAGGGCCAACTGTATTTCTTCGGGACTCACTCCAAGTTCCAGGGCGATCCGCACGGCAAACAGGGCGTTCATCGCATTGTGCCGTCCCCGCAGTTGGCCCGTTCCTAGCTCGAAGGTTTGCCCCTCCACGCTGATCATGCTTCCGGTAATGCCCGTCGCGGGGTCAAGCTCGGTAACAGCCGCACGCACCGGATTGCGGCGGCGCGCGGGTGCAATGGTGGTGGCATCGGCCAGTAGCAGCAGCTGGTCCTCCGGATGCTGATTGCGGGCGATGCGCAGTTTGCTGTCGGCGTAAGCGTCCATGCTGTAGCCGTAGCGATCCAGGTGGTCGGGGGTAATATTAAGAATAACGGCAATGTCGGGCCGGAACTGTACGATTCCGTCGAGCTGAAAGCTGCTGAGTTCCAGCACGTAAATGTCCTGCGGCTCGTGGTCCAGCAGGAGGCGGGCGAAGCTTTCCCCCAAATTTCCCCCGGCGATCACCTTTTCACCCGCCATTTGCAGCAGGTGGTGTGTGAGCAGCGTCGTGGTGGTCTTACCGTTGCTACCCGTGATGCCCACGATGGTGGCCTCGGGATCGACGAAGCGAAAGGCAAATTCGATCTCCGAGATGACCGGTATACCTGCCTTACGCAGCTTGACCACCGGCGGGGCGGTGTCGGGGATGCCCGGGCTCTTAACGGCCAGGTCGGCACGTAGTAGTTCGGCCTCGGTGTGCCCAGCGGTTTCTACCGCGATACCCGCACCCCGCAACTCTTCAAGGTAGGTAGCACTACCCGCTCCGGCGTCACTGACAAACACGGTGTAGCCCTCGCGCTGCCCCAGGCGGGCGGCACTTGCTCCGGATTCTCCGGCTCCGAGTACTATTAGGTGTTTATGCTTCATGGGTTAACCACAGCGTTTCGCAAAGTGGGGCACAGCGTCTCACGAAGTAATAGTAGCAGGGAGTAGCACTTCGTGCAACTCTGTGCCCTAATCTGTGAGACTCTGTGGTTCATATGCCTAGCGGATCTTAAGGGTGAGGATGGTGGCCACGGCCAGAAGGATGCCCACGATCCAGAAGCGGGTCACGATCTTGATCTCCGGCATACCGAGCTTCTGGTAGTGGTGGTGCAGGGGGGACATACGTAGGATACGCCGCCCCTCCCCATACTTGCGTTTGGTGTACTTGAAGTAGCTCACCTGGGCCATCACCGAGAGGTTTTCGATGACGAAGATGCCGCACAGAATGGGGATCAACAGTTCCTTACGCAGCAAGATGGCCAGGGCAGCGATCACTCCGCCGAGGGCGAGTGAACCGGTATCCCCCATGAAGACGGAGGCCGGAAAACTATTGTGCCACAGAAAGCCCAGGCAGGCTCCCACCAAGCAGCCGCTGTAGATGACCAGCTCCTCGGTGCCCGGCAGAAAGAGGATGCCGAGATAGTTAGCGGCGATCGCGTTACTGCCCACGTAGGCGAATACCGCCAGGGTGCCGGCGATGATGGCGGAGGTGCCGGCAGCTAGTCCGTCGAGGCCGTCCGTAAGGTTGGCTGCATTGGAGACTGCGGTGACGATAAAGACAATCAGCGGGACGAAAATGATCCAGGCCAACTGGCGGCCGATGCCCAGTACGTTGGCGTAGGTCAGCACGCTGTTTTTTAGGAAGGGCACGTTGGTCAGGGTGGTATGGTAGTCGGCCCGCGCTACGGTAGCACCGCTTTCCAGGGTTACTATGCGTACCTCCCCCACCCGCTGTGCCTCGGTGATGCCATCGGCTTCCGCCTGGGCGACGTTCATACGTACCACCACCTGCTCACTAAGTAGCATGATGCAGGCGATGAGGAGCCCGAGCCCGATCTGTCCGGCTACCTTGAATTTTCCGGCCAGGCCATCCTTGTTCTTGTGCTTGATCTTGAGGTAGTCGTCGATGAAGCCGATGGCACCCATCCATACGGTGGCAACCAGCATCGTGATCAGGTAGATGTTGTCGAGCTTAGCGAAGAGAAGACTGGGTAGGAGCACGGCCAGTAGGATAATCAGTCCGCCCATGGTGGGGGTACCCTTCTTCTCTAGCTGCCCTTCCAGACCGAGATCCCGTACGCTCTCGCCGATCTGCTGGCGGCGCAGGTAGCGGATGATCCGCCCCCCCGTTACGATGCTCAGCACCAACGACACGATGATCGCCACTCCCGTACGTACACTCAGGAAGCGCAACAGGTTCGCGCCGGGAAAGTCGCCGAAGGTCGCACGCAGCCAGTCGAACAGCTCAATTAACACGGGCGGCGGCATTTAGGGCGTGAGCTAATTCCTCGCGGTCGTCGAAGGGAGTGCGTACTCCCGCGGCTTCCTGGTAGGTTTCGTGGCCCTTACCGGCTACCAACAGCACTTCGTACCCTAGTCGAACGGCCGTGCGAATAGCCTGGCGGCGATCGGTGATGCGTAGCACCTTCGGGGTGAGAGCAGCGGGTACGCCAGTCTCCATCTCGTCCAGAATAGCCTCCGGAGACTCCGAACGGGGATTGTCGGAAGTGAGGATAGTCTGGTCGGCCAGCTCGGCACTGATGCGGGCCATCGCGGGGCGCTTGCTGCGGTCGCGGTCACCACCGGCACCCACTACGCAGGCAAGGCGGTGGCCCTCGGGCAGCAGGCTACGTAAGGTCTGGAGTACATTCTGCAGGGCATCGGGCGTGTGGGCATAATCAACCAGGGCCGTGGTGCGACCGCTGGGATCGGGCACGTGTTCCAAACGGCCCTCAGCGCCCCGTAGGCCACTCAGCGTGATGAGTACCTCCTGGGGATCCTGATCCAGTAAGGCGGCCGTACCGTAGGCAGCCAGCAAGTTGTAGGCGTTGAAGCGACCTAACAACTTAAAGAAGCCCTCCGTGCCGGCGATGTCAAGCTGTAGTCCCTGGGGAGTGTCGGCCAGTAGCCGCGCGTGGAAGTCAACCATCGTACGCAGGCTATACCGGTGTACGGTGGCCGCAGTATTCTGTACCATCACCCCGCCGCGCTTATCGTCTGCGTTCACCAGGGCGAAGGCGGCGGCGGGTAGCTGATCGAAGAAGGCCTTTTTAGCGGCGAGGTAGGCAGCAAAGGTGCCGTGGTAGTCCAGGTGGTCGTGGCTCAGATTAGTGAACACGCCCCCGGCAAAGGTGAGTCCGTGGATGCGGTGCTGGTGTACCGCGTGGCTACTTACCTCCATAAATACATAGTCGATCCGCGCATTGCGCATCTCGGCTAGCGTAGCCTGAATAGCTAGGACGTCCGGGGTAGTATGGGTAGCGGGACGTACCTCCCCTCCCAGCCGCACCTCTACGGTCGAGAGCAGGCCCGCGCGGTAACCCAGGCCGGTAAACAGCTCGTGTAGCAGCGTGGTGACCGTAGTCTTTCCGTTGGTACCGGTGACACCCACCAGGGTTAGCTGCTTACTGGGTGACTCATACCAGATGTCGGCTAGTTGTGCCAGGGCTACGGCACTGTTTTCGACGGTGATGAGGGGAACTTCGATCTCATCGGCGGGCACCGCGGCCAGCCCACTCGCCTCCCCCACCACGGCGATGGCACCGGCGTGTACCGCCCGCTGGATGTAGGCGTGCCCATCTACCTGGGTGCCGCGGATGGCTACGAACACAAAACCCGGCTCCACCCGGCGGCTGTCGAATGCAATACCCCGTACCTCATGGTCCTCCATCCCTCCCGCGGGGGAAAGGGTCTGAAGCGCGTGGATGAGGTGAGTGAGCTGCATGATTCTAGCGGAGGATAAGTTCTACGTCCTTACCGCGCTGGCCGCGGCCGTCGCTCTGCCACCGCATGTTGACGACCCGACCGACGCCGCGGGGGTGGACCACGTAGCCCTCGTTTTCGAGCACGTACACGGCATCGCGCAGGCGCATGCCGCGCACGTTGGGAAACTGCTGGGCGGCTGGAGCAATCGCGGCGAGCTCGACGTGTTCCTCCGCGCCGTTGACGGTAGCCAGCTCGGAGTCGGGCAGCGAATCGACGGCAACGTTCACGTAATCGAGCACCTCCACCAGCTCGGGCAGGTAGCCGGCGTCCCGACTCGGCAGCTCGCCGGCGTAGAGCACCGGGCGGGGGCCCTGGTTGATGGGCTCGTGCACCTCGATCATGCTGTTGTAGATGTTGTCGGCAATCTCGCGGAAGATGGGACCGGCCACGTCGCCGCCGTAGTAAGCGCCCTGGGTGGGATCCTTGATGACGACGATGATCGTGTAGGTAGGGTTCTCGGCCGGAAAGTAGCCGGCAAAGCTGGCCTGGTACTTTTGCTTACGGTTCTTCTGGCTGTAGTTTTGCTGGCTGGTGCCGGTCTTGGCGGCAAAGCGGTACTGATCGGTTTTGAGGCGCTTGGCGGTGCCGCGGTCGACCACCCCCTCGAGAAGGCGCTGGAGCTGCTCAATGGTCTCGGCGCTGGCAATGTGCTTATCGATCACCGTAGGCTTGTACTCCTCCACGGTACGGCCATTATGCTTGATGTCAGTGACCAGGTAGGGCTTCATCATGCGCCCACCGTTGGCGACCGCATTGTAGAAGGTGAGCATCTGGAGGGGGGTGAGGCGGCTCTCGTAGCCGATGGCCATCCAGGCCCGGGAGATACCCGAAAAGCCGACGCGGCTGGTATCATTGATGAAGGCCGCCCCCTCGCCCTCCAGCTCGATGCCGCTTTCGGTGTCGAGGTGGAAATCTTGCAGCCGCTGACTAAACTCGTTGTCTTTGTAGAGGCTATCGACCAGTTTAGCCATCCCCACGTTGGAGGACTGCTCGAAGGCGTCGCGCACCGAAATTATCCGCCAATTCTTACTCAGGGGGTTGGAGTCCTCCATGGTGAGATCGTAGAAGGTTTTCTTCCCCCGTTCGATATCCACCTCGCTATCCAGATCAACGTAGCCATCCTCGAGCAGGGCCATCATCGTGGCCAGTTTGAAGGTGGAACCGGGTTCGTTGGAGCGAGAGATCGCGTAGTTGTACTGCTCGGCAAACTTATCGCGGCTCTGGTTGACGGCCCCGAGGTTGGCCATGGCACGGATGGCGCCGGTTTTTACGTCCATGACGATAGCCGTACCCCACTCGGCCCGGTGCCGGCGCACGCCCCGCTCCAGGGCGTTCTCGGCGATGTCCTGTATGTTGACGTCGAGGGTGGTGTAGATGTTAGCGCCCGAGGTGGGTTCCACGATGGCGAGGTTGTCCGTGGGTAACCAGACGCCGTTGCCCATGTTGAACATTTCCTGCTTGCCGCTCGTGCCGGCCAGGTACTCATCGAAGGCCCCCTCGATGCCCACCTTAGCCCCACCGGGCCGACTGTAGCCGATGGTACGCCTAGCCAGCCAGCCGAAGGGGCGCTTGCGGGCGGCGCGTTTTTCGACGATGAGGCCGCCGCCCATCCGGCCCTGGTTGAAAATCGGAAATTTGCGAATGCGCGAAAGCTCACTGTAGCTCACGCTCTCGGCGAGCTTGAAGTAGTGGTTAGCCGGTGCGCTCAGGCTGTCGCGCATCAATAGCAGACTGTCGCGCCAGGCCCCGGGGGTGTGGTTGCGGTCGACGTGGCGACTCAGCAGTAGGGCCAAACTATCGATGTTATCGTAGTAGTCGCGGGGGCTGGCCACGTAGGGGTCGAAGTGCAGACTGAAGTAGGGAACGGAGGTAGCCAGGAGGTTATCTCCAGCGCTGTAGATGTTGCCGCGCTCGGCCTGGACCGTCACGACCCGGAAGCGCTCGCGGCCCAGCTTCTGGAACTCCGCCTGGCGCACTACGGCGATGTCTATGGTGCGGTACACCAGCAACCCGGCTACGGGAACGATGATCACCGCCAGAATGGCGAAGATGCGGATGAGGACCTCGTCTTTAAAATTTACCGCCATCGTTTACTTCGCTACCGCCGGAGCGTATATTTTTTTGGGTTTACCGCGGTGCAGGCGCAGCCCGTCGGGGCGCACCTGGTCCATGACCTCGGAGCGCAGGCCGTTATACATATTATCACTCTGCAGTGACATATAGAGCCAGCGTTTTTCCTTGATGTCGGATTCGAGCTCCTGGATCCGGCGCACGTTGTACTCGGCGTAGTGGGCGTTACCGATGTAGAGTAGCACCAGCACTCCTAAAAAAGAGAGAAAGCCGAGGTTTTCCAGGATGAGCGTGGGCACGGAGATAGTGGGGGCACGCTTGCGTTTTGCTGCCATTTTCGATCACACCATTTAAGACTAATACGTCGACGCTGAATCCAAAAGTCGGCAGACGAACTTTCCGAGGTGCCCGAAGGCACCTCGGAAAGGATTCGGCTGACGACCGGCGGACGGCTAGCGTCGCAGTCCGGCCCGTAGTTTAGCGCTACGGGCACGGGGGTTGTGCTGAATTTCTTCAGCGGAGGGTAAGACGGGTTTCTTCGTCAGGAGCTTGTACGGACGGTCAATATTTCCGTAAAAGTCCTTGGTGACGATTCCATCCGGCTTACCGGTTTTGAGGAAGTTTTTCGTGATGCGATCCTCCAGTGAATGGTAGCTGATCACGCTGAGACGGCCGTGTGTTGGTATCAGTAAGTCGGTGGCCTGGGCCAATAAATCAGTTAAAGCGCCGATCTCATCGTTAACCTCAATGCGTAGTGCCTGAAACACCTGCGCCAGGTAGCGCGGGCGACTGCCCCGGACCCAGGGGTTGACCAGCTGCAGGAAGTCCTGGATGGTCGCGATGGGTACTTGCTCCCGGGCCTCCGCGATGGCGAGGGCCAGGGAGCGGGCGTTGCGCACTTCGCCGTATTCGCCGAGCACTTTCTGCAGGTCCTCCGCACTGTAGTGGTTCACTACGTCGGCGGCCGTGCGGTCGGTGCCTCCTCCGGTACCCATGCGCATGTCCAGCGGCGCATCGAAGCGGTAGCTGAAGCCCCGCTCGGCCTCATCGAACTGATGACTGGAAACGCCCAGGTCAGCGAGTAGGCCGTCGATACGTGCTACGCCGTGTAGGCGCAGGAAGTTGCTTAGGTGACGGAAGTTGGCGGCTACGAAGGTAAATCTGCTATCCTCCAGGGCGTTGGCGCGGGCCGCCTCATCCTGGTCAAATCCGAACAAGCGTAGATCCTGCGACCCAGCCTGCTCGAGGATGAAACGGCTGTGTCCACCGCCCCCGAAAGTAGCATCAACGTAAACTCCTCCCGGGCGGAGGTCCAGAAAACCGACGCTTTCGCCGGCCAGAACGGGAACGTGGTAGGCCATCTAGATGTCCTCCCCTATTCCCGCGCTCGAACCACCGAGTACGTCCTCTGCCAGGGCGGCGTAGTCTTCCAACTCGCCATTTAGCAGTGCTTCGTATTCGGTTTCCGCCCAAATTTCAATGCGATCGTTCAGGGCGTTGAGCACGAGGTTCTTATCGACCCGGGCCCAGGCTAGCAGCTGTTTGGGCAGCAGCAGGCGGTCGGCCGAATCGGGAACCAACTCCGAGGCACCGCGGTAGAAGAGCCGCGTAAACTGCAGGTTCTTCCGGTTAAACTTATTAAGCGCGTCGACCTCGATTTTGATCGTATCCCACACCGGTTTAGGGTAGAGCGTGAGACAGTGATCGAAACCACGGTTGACGACAAACTTCAGGGTGTCGCGGTCCCCCAGCCCCTTCAGTAGTCCACTGGGTAGACGAAATCGACCCTTGGCATCGAGTGCCACATAGAATTCGCCGAGCAGGTCATACTGAAGTGCCATAAAACAATCACGGGTGGGTACGCTTACCTACCGCTAGCGCTAAGGTAACACCTTGTCCCACAACTTACCACTTTCTGACACTTTTTTTCCCCACATTAATCGAGAAACTAGCCGATACGTGTTTAACCCTATAATCGTGCCTGCGATCTGCTGTCATGTGCAAGATAGTACGCTTTTTGTGTATGGATTCTGTCCCTGTCGTTTACCTAACCAGTCCTCCTTTGCGAAGGTCGCGCTGGGAGTGAGGGGTATGGGTGGTGGTAAAATGTGGTAACCGCAGACGGGGGTGGGCCGTCCGACGGGGGTGGACCGTCCGACGGGGGTGGGCCGGTAAACCAACAATAACCCTCAACGTTCCTACCCACAGTATGCAAGTCGTCCTTTACACCGTCATCACCCTCGCTACTGTCGCCGGCATGGAGTTCGTCGCCTGGGCCGCCCATAAGTACCTGATGCACGGCGTCCTCTGGGTGTGGCACGAGGACCACCACCGCCCCCACCACGACAAGGACGGCTTCTTTGAGAAGAACGACCTGTTCTTCCTAGTTTTCGCTATTCCGAGTGCCGCGTCCTATATAATAGGACTCAACGTCGCCGGCTGGTTCTGGCTCACCTTCGTGGGTATCGGCATTTCGATCTACGGAGCCATCTACTTTTTGATCCACGATGTGTACATCCACCGCCGCTTTTCCTGGTTCAAGCAGCTAGATAGTAGCTACAGCCGGGGCATTCTGCGCGCTCACGGCCACCACCACGCCGTAACCGAGAAGGATGGCGCGGAGAGCTTTGGCCTGCTCGTGGTCGCCAAGAAATACTTCGGCAAGCGCAGTCAGTGGACCTCCCAGCCCGAAACAAAGGCGTAATTTACCCGGCGGATGGAAGACCGCTTACTCGACAAAATCGCCGAGCCCTTTAACCTACAGCTACCGGAGTACGCCACGCTGGAGGATATGATCGATGGCGTACTGCCGGCCGTTGCCAAATTCAGCGAGCCTACCCTACTGGGGGAAGAGAGCTACCTCTACACCGTCAACTGGGTCAAGATGACCGACCGCCCCGGTGCCACCGCCGTGGAGATGTATACCTTCCAGGGCTACGCGCGCGGCGAGATCCGCGTGGTCACCGACGGACTAGTCACCGCCCAGGCCTACGAGGTGGAAGAAAGTGGGAAGCGTCTCATCATCGGCCAGAGCATCATGCGCGATAGCTTTCTGTACGAACTCTCCTTCCTCGACGAAGACTTTCTAATCCTACGCCGCCACGGCAACGCGGCCAACATGACGCACCGCTATCTTTTCTTTTGCCGCGAGGCCATCGGCACCCGCCTCACCTGGAATGAGGCTTTGGAGCGACTGGTGGATAAGTACCGCAACAGTCAGTTTCCGCTGCTGGCCGTGGGGATCGTCGTGGCCGCGTTGATCGCGCTGATGCTGTACCTACGTTAGCTTACCCATAAAGACTGGCCGCCACCCGGTACGTATTCGCGTGCGCCTCAATGATCGTAGCCAGCCGCTCGCTGTACCCGCCCCCCATCGCGATGGCCACCGGCAGCTGGCGGTCCAGACAGGATTGGAGCACGAAGCGATCGCGCTCTTTGCATCCCTGCAGCGTCATGGCTAGCCGACCCAATTTATCGGTTTCCAGCACATCTACGCCGCTTAGGTAGAACACCAGGTCGGGTTGTACTCCGTCGAGCAACTGCGGCAGGTGCCGGTAAAGAATATCCAGGTAGACTGTGTCCCCCGTTCCGTCAGGTAGTCCAATATCCAGATCCGATCTTTCCTTGCGGGTAGGATAGTTGCGCGCTCCGTGCATACTGAAGGTAAAGACCCGTGGCTCCTCCGCGAAGAGCTTAGCTGTTCCGTTTCCCTGGTGTACATCCAGATCGACGATAAGCACCTTACCGACCTCCCCGGTGTGCAAGAGTTCGTTAGCGGCGATTGCGATATCGTTGAAGACACAAAACCCCTCCCCCCGACCGGCGAAGGAATGATGCGTACCACCGGCTACGTTCAGTGCGACGCCATCCCTACGGGCGTAGCGCGCGCAGTCCAGTGTACCCTGAGCGATGACCCGCCCCCGGGCAATCAGCTCCGGTCGCATGGGAAAACCAATAGCGCGTTCTTCCTTGCGGCTCAGCGTACCGTGCTGTAATTTAGACCAGTACTCCTGCGTATGCGTCCGTAAGATGGCCGCCTCACTAAGTGGTTCGGCAGTGAAGAACTGCCGTTCGGTGATGGTGCCCTCGTACAGCAACTGCTCCGGCAGCAGGGTGTACTTGTCCATCGGGAAGCGGTGCTTCGGGGGCAGCGCGTACCGGTAAATAGGGCTGAAGGCTACCCGCACCCCTCCTTAATTCACCCGCTGATAAGCGTAATCGCGGTACCGCAAAATATTGACAAACTTATTCTCGAAGCGGTCGATTACCGCCTCCTCCAGACTAGTGGCCGTGGCCGGCAACACCATGACCGGAGCGAACCGGAAGCTGGTGTGGAGCAAATCCTCCGGATTGCGTTCCAGCTCGAACTGAAAGCGGGTACCATAGCGCGCAGCCATATGCATGAAGTAGCGCGCAACGTCGTAGCCGATGTAGGCCTCATCCCGCGGCAGCGTCGCAAATCGGTCGTAGAACTTGCGCCGGAACTCCCGGATTTCCGGATCCAGGGGGTCGATAAATACACTGCTACTGATGTGCACGTTGGTGCCCTGGATAAAGTCACCATTAAGGCGCTCGAAACTCATCCACTGCGGCAACCCGTAGATGGCTACGTTATCGCCGCCCTCACTGAGGGTGTTCTGGTAGGCCTGCCGCAGGAAGTTTGAAACAAAGGCCTCGTCCTCGTACACCGGGACCATGAACACGGTGCGCCGTCCACTTAGGTACTGCGTCAGATCAGGTATCTCGCCACTGATGATGAGCTCCTCCAGAGGTTCTACCCGGTCGTCGCCACTCAGCAGCCGGTACTCGTCCTGAAAGTAGGCCAGCCGGTCGCGCTCCCCGGCCGGAGCTACCAGCACGATGCGGTCGGCCCCCTGGGTACGGAAGGCGTGGCCGAGCAGCGCGCGCAGGTGGGTCTCCAGTGTGGGGTTCACCTGGATGTAGTTTGTATTCGATTCCGAGACCCCAGTGGCGGCACTATAGGGCGAGATCAGCACCTTTTCTAAACCACGCACAGCCTCGGCTACCTGACTAACCTGCTGCTTGAGGTAGGGACCGATGATAAGTTGTGAGCGCTGAAACTCTTCCGAGGCAATCACTGACTCCAGCTTAGCCTCACTGGCCCGGGAGTCCTGTACCCGTACGTCGAAGCTAGTACCATCAGTATCAAGCTCATCCATTGCCATCTCGGCCCCGCTATAAAAATGCAACGCCCAGAGGCTGTTGGGGTCGATCTGCTCCGATTCGCCACCATTGCGGTCGGTTAGAAAAGGCAGCACGAAGTCTACACCATAGCCGGTCAGCAGCCGCGACCCTTCCCGGCCGGTGCCGGTCTGCCGTACCGGGGGCAGACCCGGTGCGCTGGGTATAGGTGCCACGTAGGCATAGCTGGTATCCGCGGTGATGGGGCCGGCCTCCGTCACCACGTCGGTCCACACTACGGTATCCATCGGGACGGTGGGTGCATTCACGTTAACGTACTCCCCACTTTCGGGGTCGAACACCCGGCGGCTCTGCACCGGATCGAGGTCCTCCTTGTCGCGGCTAGCCCGGTCGGTGGTCGACGGGCGGGTAGAATCTACGGGGCGGAACAACTCGCAGCTCGAGCTGCTCAGCAGGGCCAGCAGCAATAGGGCCAGGGGGCCGTTATTCCCACTCAATGGTAGCCGGCGGCTTAGTACTGATGTCATAAACGACGCGATTGATTCCTTTTACATTGTTAATGATCGAGCTCGATACGGCGGCCAAAAACTCGTAGGGCAGGTGACTCCATTCGGCGGTCATGCCATCGGTACTACTTACGGCCCGTAGCGCCACGGCCTGCTCGTAGGTGCGCTCGTCGCCCATCACGCCGACCGACTGCACCGGAAGTAGGATGGTACCGGCCTGCCAGACCTGGTCGTAGAGTCCATACTCCCGGAGTTTGTCAATGTAGATACGGTCCGCTTCCTGGAGCAACCGCACCTTGGCCGGGGTAATATCCCCCAAAATCCGGATAGCCAGTCCCGGCCCCGGGAAGGGGTGACGCCCGATCAAGTGGGCCGGCATACCCAGCTCAGTACCCACCCTACGCACCTCGTCCTTGAAGAGATTACGCAGCGGCTCCACGATCTTCAGGCCCATCTTTTCCGGTAGCCCCCCCACATTATGGTGGCTCTTGATGGTCACCGAGGGGCCGTGCACGCTCACGCTCTCGATCACGTCGGGGTAGATCGTACCCTGCGCCAGGTACCTCACGCCGGTCAACTGCTTAGCTTCCCGCTCGAAGACCTCGATGAACACCCGGCCGATGGCCTTACGCTTCAGCTCCGGATCGGACTCGCCGGCCAGCGCATCGTAAAACTCCTGTTTTGCATCGATCCCGGTCACGCTTAGCCCCATCCCCCGGTAACTCTGCTGCACCTCGGCAAACTCGCCCTTGCGCAATAGACCGTTGTCGATAAAGAAGCAAAATAGTCGATCTCCGATGGCCCGGTGCAGTAGCATGGCGGCCACCGAGCTATCCACTCCTCCACTCAGGCCCAGCAGCACGCGGTCGTCTTCCCCAATCTGCTCCCGCAGTGCCTCTACCGTCTGCTCAACGAAGTGGGCTGGCGTCCAGTCCCCTTTGCAGCCCGCGATGTCGATCACGAAGTTGTGCAGCAGCCGCTTACCGTCCAGGCTATGGTATACCTCCGGGTGGAACTGGATGCAGTATACGGGCTGCTCGAACCTTCCGTCCGTACTGGCAAAAGCGGCCACCTCCACGTCCGCCGTGCTGGCCAGCAGTTCGAAGCCCTCCGGCAGGTGCTCGATGGTATCGCCGTGTGACATCCACACCTGGGAGCCGGTCTCGATACCCTGCAACAAGCCTTGCACCTCGCGTACGCGCCCCAGATTTGCCTTGCCGTATTCACGCTTCAGGCTGCGACTTACGGTGCCGCCGTAGTAGTCGGCAATGTACTGTGCGCCGTAACAAATGCCGAGCACGGGTCGCTGACCTACGATCTTGTCTAGGTCCGGCCGTAGCGCCCGTTCTTCCCGCACGCTGAAGGGGCTACCGCTGAGGATAACGGCGCGGTAGCTTTCGTCCAGGTTCGGCACCTTATTGTAAGGCACGATCTCGGAGTACACGTTCAGTTCCCGAATACGGCGGGCGATCAGCTGGGTATACTGGCTGCCGAAGTCAAGAATGAGCACCTTTTCCGTCATGGGCGCAAATATAGCATGCACCCGGGTGGGCGGGGCCGCAGGTGCGCAGCTGGTAGCGGGACTACCCCACGCTCATTGCATATTCCGGCGAGGTCACGTCGATGCGCTCCTCGAGAATGTTGGAGCCGGCCAGGTAGACGATGATTCCTACACCCACCTTATTCAGCACGTCGGCTACCGAGTAAGCGATTTGCAGGTAGTCGGCATTGATGGAGGTCACCGCAATGAAAATATAGCCAATCGGATACACACCCCAGAGGGTCACCACCGTACCGGCCATGAGGCGAAAGGCGCGCCGCTCGATGGGTTTGGCCAGCGGAGCGTACTCTTGCCACACGCGGTACAGTGCGTAGACAATGAACAGGTAGCCAATGGTCGATATAGCACCCCAGATCAGCCGGGGACCGACCAAAATGCTACCGTCGACAGCCAGCTGCTGGTCACCGATGTAGCCCGTGGCGATCATAAAGATATCCGCTACGATGGCCCAGTACAGCAGGCGGCTACCCCGCAGGTCGGTAGCGTGTACCATCATGAACATCTTAATTAGCAACAGCGGCGTGGTGATGGTCCAGTCCATATACCGCAGTTGTCCGATTGCAAGAAAAGCCGCATAGTTTTCGGTGTAGGTGGGTACGCCGTTTGCCGCGTGCAGAAAGGTGCGGAAGTAATCCTGAATGAGAAAATACGATACACCGGCCACCACGGAGATGCAGGCGGTCAGTACCCGATTCGTGTTGTGCTCGGGGGCTACGTGGGTGCGCGTCAGCCAGGAAAATACGGTGCTGGCCAGTAGGAAAAACATGGTCGCCACCATAGTGTACCAGGTGAAGCAGGCCAGCAAACCGCTCGAGGCGGTAGTGGGGAGGAAGGTGCCGGAGAATTCCATGGGGCATGAATTTCCCTCCACGATGTCCTCCGGATGATAGTTGTTCAGCCGTATGTGTTAATTATTCACATAACACCGTGTTGGCCCAATCCCTCCCGATTACATATTGCACTGGCAGTTTTCCAAGCACTCGATAATAAGGCTCACATCCCGCTCCTTGAGGCTGTACATCACCGACCGTCCATCGCGTTTAGCACTTAATATACCCTTTAGTTTCATGGTCTGCAGGTGATGGCTGACCAGCGACTGCTCCGATTTTAGGGCCTCCGTGATGGCCGTCACGCTCAGCCGCGGGTGTTGCTCCAGCAGGTGCACGATGCCGAGCCGCAGGGGGTGGGCCACCGTCTTGAGGATGAAGGCAATACGCTCCAGCTTTTCAGCTTCCTGTGGATTGAGCACGGTGGGGTTGACGGCGGGCATACGCACGGACGGTTTGGTAACGGTAGGTCCAATATACGTTTTAGGAGCTTAAGGGTTGAATCAGATATCCATCCCCTCAAACACCTCCATCACCTCCCGGACGTGATCTGCGCTGGTGCGCAGCAGGTCCATCTCCTGTTCGTTGAGCTGGAGCTCGATGACCTGGACGATGCCCTCCTTACCTAGCTTGACGGGCACGCCGAGGAAGAGATCGGAGAGGCCGTACTCGCCCTGGAGCTGGGCGCAGCAGGGGAAGATGCGGTTTTCGTCGCGGATGATGGTGCCTACCATCTGGGCGGCAGCGGCGCCGGGGGCGTACCAGGCCGAGGTACCCATGAGCTTGACCAGCTCGCCTCCCCCACCCTTGGTGCGGTCGACGATGGCGGTGAGTTCCTCCTCGCCGATCATTTCGGTGACGGGGATACCGCTGACGGTGGTGTAGCGGGGCAGCGGGACCATGGTATCGCCGTGGCCGCCGAGGAGCATGGCCTGGATGTCCTTGGGACTGACGTCAAGGGCCGTAGCCAGAAAGGCGCGGTAGCGGGCGGTGTCGAGGATACCGGCCATACCGAAGACGCGGTTGCGGGGCAGGCCGCTGGCTACGAAGGCCGCGTGGGTCATCACGTCGAGGGGGTTGGAGACGACGATGATGATGGGGTTCTTGGAGTGCTCCATGATCGACTTGGTCACCATGGTCACGATCTTGGCGTTGGTCGAGATCAGGTCGTCGCGGCTCATGCCGGGCTTGCGGGGAATGCCGGCGGTGATGACGACGATGTCGCTATCGGCGGTATCGGCGTAGTTTTCCGTGCCGGTCAGGCGGGTGCTGTAGTTGTCGATACTGGCCTGCTGCCAGGAGTCGAGGGCCTTGCCGCGGGCCATGTCGCCCTTGATATCCAGCACAACGACCTCGCGCACGAGGTCTTGGTGGGCTAGTACATTGGCTACGGTGGCTCCTACGTTTCCGGCGCCGACGACGGTTACTTTACTCATTGGGTTGGGGATTGGTTAGATGGATACTCCATTGGTAGGTGGAGCGGCTGTATAATGTTTCTTGTGGGGCGAATGTAGCCAAATTTGCAGGATGCGGGTGGAAGCCGAACGAGTGGTACAGGATTGTACAGCGCTCTCGCCACTGTATCTTACCCCGATGCGTATGCTGAATATCCTCATTCTGACCTGTGTGGTCACCGCTCTAGCTGCCCAGCAACAGTACGTGCAAAATCCCCTCACCTTCGCCGTGAACCGATTGCCGGCGCACGCTACACTGCAGCACTACGCAGATAGCACGGCCGCCCGCACCGGCGGCGCGCTTACGGGACGCACTAGCCTAAACGGTACCTGGAATTTTGAGTACCTCCCCCACGGGAAAAACACCGCACCCGCCGCCACTATAGCGGCCGACAGTTATCCTACTGCCGCTAAGGTCGAAGTACCCGGCAACTGGGAGATGCAGGGCTACGGGGCGCCGATCTACACCAACGTCGAGTACCCCTTCCGCCCGGTGGTCCCGCCCTTCGTGCCCAGCCAGGCCGGCAACAGCGAGCACGATCGCAACCCGGTGGGGCGGTACCAGCGCGATTTCGACCTTCCCGATTACGTAAGTACTGACCGGCAAGTCCTGCACTTTGGTGGGGTAAGTTCGGCCTTCCACGTGTGGGTGAACGGCACCTACATCGGCTACTCGGCCGGCAGCCGCACCCCGGCTGAGTTCGACATCACCCACGTAGCCCGCTCCACGGGCAACGCGGTCTACTGTGAGGTGTACCGCTACAACGCCGGCTCCTACCTGGAGGACCAGGACCACTGGCGCATGTCCGGCCTGCACCGCGAGGTATACGTGCAGAGCACGTCGGCTACTTACGTGTACGATCTATTTCTTAAGCCCTCCCTGACCGAATCCCTCGATACCGGACTACTGCGGATCGAGCCGCAGTTCCACTACCGCGACCCCTCGGAGCTGGTCGATAAGCTGCTCACCGCACAGCTCTACGACCCTAGTGGCAGGGCTGTGCTCGCTAGGCCCGACACCCTTCCCCTACTACCCATCGTGCAGTACTACCAACCGGGTGCCTACCACGGACCCTACCAGGAGCATCAATTTTACGGCACGGACCTCACCATACCCAGTGCCCTTCCCTGGACGGCCGAAGCACCCAACCTGTACCGGCTGGTCGTGACGCTCCTCGACGCGGAGGGGAACGCCACGGATAGCATCGGGGAGAATATCGGCTTCCGCAACCTCAGCTGGGGCGCGGAGGGCTTCCGGGTCAATGGGAAAGAGGTCATCCTCTACGGCGTCAACCGCCACGACCACTCCGCCACCCACGGCAAGGCCGTGACCCGCGCCGAGATGCACGAAGACCTCCGGCTGATGAAGGCCTTCAACATCAATGCCATCCGCACCAGCCACTACCCCAACGATCCCTACCTCTACGCCCTGGCCGATAGCGTGGGGCTCTACGTGCTGGACGAGACCAACATCGAGACCCACAAGGCCGGCAGCCAGCTCAGCGGACTGCCTATGTTCGCCACCCCCATGCTCGACCGGGCCATCCGCATGGTGGAACGCGACAAGAACCGCCCCAGCATTGTGGGGTGGAGTCTGGGCAACGAATCCGGCACCGGTCCCAACCACGCCGCCATGGCCGCCTGGATCAAGGATCGCGACCCCAGCCGCTGGTTGCACAATGAGGGGGCGGCAGGCCGAGATTTCGTTACCCCCCGAGTACCCGATGCCGGATACGTAGACATCCGTAGCCGCATGTATACCGACCGCAACACGATGCGGGAGCTGCTTACCGACTACCCCGACTGGCCGCTGATGTACTGTGAGTACGCTCACTCGATGGGCAACTCCACCGGCCACCTCGACACCTTCGTCAACCTTTTTCGCAGCTACCCTAATATGGTCGGAGGGTTTATCTGGGACTGGATGGATCAGGGCCTGTACAAGACCCGCGAAGACGGTACCCGCTTTCTAGCTTACGGCGGCGACTTCGGCGAAGAGATCCACTCCGGCAACTTCCTAGCCAACGGACTGGTTTTTTCCAACCAGACGCCCCAGCCCGCCCTTTACCAGGTCAAGCACAGCTTTCAGCCGCTGGAAGTGGTACAGGAGGAAGATCGGCTCTACCTTAAATCGTGGCTGAGCCACACCAGCGCCGATCAGTACGATATGGTGGTCCGCCACGTGATGCCTACGGGGACCGTCGAAGTGAGTCGCACCCGCGCCCCCGCCCTGGGCCCCGGAGAACGTACTGAACTGCCCAATCTGCTCAGTGATGTACCACAAAACGTACTCGCCCTGGAGATCGCCTTTCTACAGCGTGACCCCATCATTGGTCGCCCGGCGGGGCACGAGGTGGCCTTCACCCAGCTCCCCCTGACCGGCGCGGAGGAGCTTCCGAAGTTCCCGGATGCGGGACGACGGACGCAGTACCAGGAAACACCGACGACCCTGGTGCTGTCCGCCTCCGGTACCGAGGTGGACATCGACCGAACGACCGGCGTGATCCAGCAAGTGACGCTATCGGGACGGCCGCTGCTGACAGCCCCCCTGGAGCCCGACTTCTGGCGTGCACCGACCGACAACGACCGCGCCGCCGGACTAGTGAGCCGCTACGCCGACTGGCGTACAGCCACGCCTACCCTGGCCGAAAGTTCGTTTCAGGCCGGCACCCTCGCACTGACCCGCACTTACCTGGACGGCAAGGTTACCGAAACCGTGCGTCTACGCATCACCGCCGCCGGAGAGCTCGCCGTGGAGCAGACGTTGCAGCGTGCGGAGGGGGTGGATGAGGTGCCGGGCCTGTTTCGCTACGGACTGCGTACCGCCATCAATCCAGCCTACGGGGAGGTAAGCTGGTTCGGCCGCGGCCCCTTCGAGAGCTACGCCGATCGCAAGACCGCCGCCCGCCTGGGAAGCTATACCCTGGCTACCGATTCGCTGAACAGTGACTACATCCGCCCGGTGGAGAGTGGCAACCGGAGTGATGTGACCGAGTTAACCCTCTCCGGACCGGGCGTGACACCGATCCACCTGACCGGGCGCTTCGACTTTAGCCTGAATCCGAACCGGGAGGACCAGCTCGCCGAGGCAATGCACGGCGCGGACCTATCGGCCTCCGATACCCTGTACCTGCACGTCGACTACGGGCAGATCGGAGTGGGTGGTGATGACAGCTGGACGCAGAACGCCTCTCCCTACCCGGAGCACCTGCTGCCCCTGGATAGGCCATACACCTACCGCTTCACGATCGGTACCCTAGATATGCGCTAGCGCTTGGCGTCGACCAGCGTCATCTCCTCCACCAGGTGGGGCGCACCGCCGAGTTTGTCGATCAGGAAGAGTACGTAGCGGATGTCGACCATGATGTTGCGGCAGATGCTGGGATCGTAGTAGACGTCCGACATCGTGCTCTGCCAGGTGCGATCAAAATTAAGGCCCACCAGTTGCCCCTTACCATTGAGGGCTGGGCTGCCGCTGTTACCCCCGGTGGTGTGGTTGGAGCCGAGGATGCATACCGGTAGCCGGCCGTCTTCGGTAGCATAGGGTCCGTAGTCCTTGGCAGCATACAGCTCGCGCAGCCGTTCCGGTACGTCGAACTCGTAGTCGCCAGGTACGTACTTTTCCATGACGCCGTCGAGGTAGGTCATGTAGTCGTAGGTGTTGCCCTCCAGTCCGGTAAAGCCTTCGAACTTGCCGTAGCTCACGCGTAGGGTGCTATTAGCATCAGGGTATAAATTGCGCTCGGGGAAGAAATCCAGCAGGGCCTGCATGTAGCTGCGCTGGAGTTCGTTGATCCGTTCGGCGTAGGCATTGTAGACGTCGATCACCTCGCGCTCGTTAAAGCGATTGAGCTGGCGCGCGTACTGGAAGCCGCGGTCGGCCCTTACTCGCTCGATGAAGTCTTCCGGGTTTTCGCGCAGTAGCTCGGTAAGGCGCTTGCCCCGGGTCAGGTAGCTGCCACCGAATAGGTCGTTGATCAGGGCGTCGTAGCTACCGGCGAAGGCCAGCTGATCGATTACATAAGTGTCCTGCTGCTCGCGGGGCACCTCGTCGTAGTAAGTACGAAGCTGAGCGCGGGCCACCTCACGGTCGATGTCGGGGCGGTAGCCGGCGTAGAAGCCTTCCAGGTACTCGATGATGCCGGGCACCCGTTCGCGGAAGGCTTCCATTCCGTTGTTGTTCGCTACCTTGAACTGGGCATCGAGCACGTTGGCGATGCGGAACAGATCGACGTTGTAGTTGATCTCGCCCACGTAGGCCCGGGTCTTCTCGACTCGCTCGCGCTCGGCGTAGAGCCGGTCGAGTTCAGGAAGTAGCTGGCCGTAGCGGTCCTTGGCAGATGGTTTGGCCTCCAGACGTTGCGTAAATTCCCGCTCCATTTCCTCCCGCTTTGCTACCGCCCCTACGGCCTCGACGCCCTGGCTCTCGCCGCGCCACTTCTTCCAGGCATTGGCGATCCGCGCCTGCTTGGAGGCGTAGTCGATCTTTACCTGGGCATCGGCGCGCATGGCGCTGTCGAGAACCGCCAGGCTCCGATCGCGCATCCCGATCCGGATGGGATTGATCACCTCCGTGCGCTGCCGCATGGCCGAGGCCGGTAGGTACTGATCGGTCGTACCCGGGAAGCCGAAAACCATCGAGAAATCACCCGGTACCACCCCGGCGGTGCTCACCTCCAGGTGGCGCTTCGGCACCATGGGTACGTTGGCCTCGTCGTAGTCCGCCGGACTACCATCGGGGGCGGTATAGATGCGAAACAGGCTAAAATCTCCCGTATGCCGCGGCCACTCCCAGTTGTCGGTGTCGGCACCGAACTTGCCCACCGAGGAGGGCGGTGCGCCCACCAGACGGACATCTTGGTAGGTCTTGGTCACGAAGGCATAGTACTTGTTCCCGTCGTAGAAGGGCTTGACTAACAGCTCCTCGAAGGGTTGTAGCGCGTAGTCCGCTTTCAGTTGTTCGGTATTGGTCTGCACCAGCCGAGCCCGGTCTTTGGCGCTCAAACTATCCGTCACCCCCGCCAGCACTTGATCCGTAACGTCCTCCATGCGCTCGATGAAGGTCACGAATAGGCCGGGGTTAGTCAGTTCTTGGCCCCCGTTCATCGCCCAGAAGCCATCCTCCAAATAGTTGTTTTCCAGGGTCGAATGGTCCTGGATGGCTCCGAACCCACAGTGGTGATTGGTCAGTACCAGACCCCGCTCACTGATCACCTCCCCGGTGCAGAAGCCCCCGAAGTGCACGATAGCGTCTTTGAGACTTCCGGCATTGATGCTGTAGATATCCTCGGCCGTAAGCTCCATGCCCATGGCTTGCATCTCCTCTTCGTTGAGGTTTTCGAGCAGTAGCGGCAGCCACATCCCACCGCCGGCCCGCAATAGTAGCGGAGCGGCAAGGAAGCCAAGTAGTACTAAAATTGTAAGACGCATGATCGGTCAGTTAAAGGCTTCGGCAATTTTACGGTACAGGGTGCGGGCGTGGCCCTCCTCGGCCTCCACGCTCCAGCCGGCAATGTGGGGGGTGAGCACCGTGCGATCGCTGCGCCGCAGGTACTGGTAGGGTTCCGGCAGCTCGTCGGGGGCCAGGTCCACGAAGCTTTGCTCCTCGTACTCGTTAACGTCCAGGGCGGCCCCTAGGATTTTTCCATCTTTCATTCCGGCGACTAGTGCGGCGGTGTCTACGACCTGTCCGCGGGCGGTATTGATCAGGTAGAACGGCTTGGCGAATGCGGCGATCCAGTTTCGGTTCACGTAGTTATGATTCCCCTCCAGGAAGATGTGCAAGGTGGCTACATCCGCCTCCTGTTGGAGCTGCTCTAGACTTACCTCCTCCGCATAGTCATCGCCGTAGTTTTTCCGAAAGCGGTCATGCGTAATCACCCGGCAGCCGAAGCCCGCCAGCCGCCGCGCCGTCATCTGTCCCATATTGCCGTAGCCGATGATGCCCACGGTGAGGTACTGCAGTTCCGTACCGGTGTTCTCGCGCCGCACCCATTTTCCCGCACGCACCTGCCGGTCGGCCCGCCCGAGGTGGTTGAGCAGCATCAGCAGCATCCCCACCGTATGCTCGGCCACGGTGTGCTTACTCCCCTCCGGACTGTTGAACACCCGTATCCCCCGCTCGCGGGCGTAGTCCAGATCAATATGGTCGGTGCCCACCCCCCAGCGGGCTACAAACTTTAGCTTGTTACCAGCATCAAGTAGTTCCCGGTCCACATCGAAGCGCGAGCGGATCATCAGCCCGTCGTACTCCGGCAGCAGGCGCAGCATCCGGGCGCGGTCGCAGGTGCTGTGCAAGTCGACGGTGTGGCCGTCCGCCCGTAGCGCTTCCCGCAGATAGGGGTGGGCGTCTTTGTCTAAGAAGACGATCTTCATATGGTGCAAGGTAGGGGCTTTAGCGTCGCGACCGATTTCAAAGGTCGAGTGGCCTCTGGCCCGAGGAAAACAGACTCCCCGTCACGCAGGCTCGGGCCGGAGGCTGCGTGACCTTTCAATTATTCCCCCTCATAGATCCGGTGCACCCGCGGCCCGATCCCCGTCAGAATCTCATAAGGTATCGTACCCACCGCCTCCGCCAGCAGCTCCACCGGGTGCTCCGGCCCGAATACCGTGACCGGGTCCCCTACCCTTACCTCCGGGATACCGGTCACATCGATCATGCACATGTCCATACAGACGGCACCAATGGTGGGTGCCAGCCGGCCGTGAATACGCACCGCGAACCGCCCCTCCCCCGCAGCTCGCGGCAGGCCGTCAGCGTAGCCGATGCTGATGACCGCGATGCGTGAATTGTCCTTACCTACCACTCCACGCCGACCGTAGCCAATCGATTCGCCCACGTGTCGTACGGTAACGGAGCTTACGGTCGCCGTCAACGAAAGAGCGGGCTGTAGCCGTTGGGCCAACCCAGCATCACCGATTCCATACAGGCCGATACCCAGGCGGACCATCTCGTAAGTCGCTTCCGGGAAACGGGCAATGCCGTTGCTGTTCAGCACGTGGCGTTGCACCGGCTCCCGATAGCTATCGGGACCGCCCGCTGTGTATGCACGGTACGCTTCGTCAAATCTGGCGATCTGTTGGTGGGTAAAGGCGTCGTGGGCAGTATCCTCACTCGCGGCCAGATGCGTGAAGAGGGAGGCTACTAGTGGAGACCGCAGCAGCGCGACATTGCGCGAAAATTCCTGGGGAGAAAAACCCAAGCGTCCCATACCCGTATCAATTTCCAGGTGCATCCTCAACCCCAGCTGCGCGGCCAAACGGAACTGCTTCGGCGAATGGACGACGGGTTCTAGCCGGTCCGCTACCATACCCGCCAGCGCGTACGGGGCGGCATTCAGCACCATGATGGGTAGATGAATGCCACCGCGGCGCAGTGCGTGTCCCTCTTCGGGATAGGCCACGGCTAGGTAGTCCGCACCGGCTTCCTGAAGCAGCTGGGTTACGGGCAGTGCACCACTTCCGTAGGCGGAGGCCTTTGCCATGACCAGCAGCTTGCAGTGCGGGGGAAGTAGGCCGCGGTACAGCCGCAAATTATGGCGCAGGGCGGTCAGGTCGATCCGTAGCTGGGTGCGGTGCAGCTGGCGGCTGAGGGCATCGGCGATGCGGTCGAAGCGTTCGTAGCTTGCCCCCTTGATCAGGACGGTCTGGCGGGTAAATGAGCGCTGAGAAAGCGTTTTGAGCAACTGATCCGTATCGCGGAAATAGGCAGCATGGGGCAAGGTGGTCAGCAGCTTTTGATTGGCTGGACCGACAAGCAGGAGCCGCGACACCCGGTCACCGATCAGCGCCCGCAGCCGATCGGGCAATTGGGGCAGGGGCTGGACCGTGCCAAGGATGAGCGTCAGGTCGGGGAACGGATTTTGCGTCTCGGCGAACTGTAGGGCGGCGGCCAGTGCACTCAGGTCGTTGCTATAGCTGTCGTTGATGATGGGCCCGCCGTCGCGGCCCTCACGTTGTTCGAGGCGATTGGACAGGGGGTGTAAGTCCGCGACTTGTTCGGCGAGCACTCCGGCAGGTACGCCGAGTACCGCGGCGGCCCTGAGGGCTAACCGGGCGTTGTGGAGATAAGCTCCCCTGAGCTGTATACTTTCGATTAGATCGGACTTGGATTCCCTGGTGGAAACCTCAGTGAGCTGCACGTGGGGATAAAGGTTCCTTACGGCATCCCGCGCGACCGTTTCGTCCTGTGGCAGGATCAGCCAGTCCACCTCCGCAAAAAGCAGGAGTTTTTCCCGCAGGTGCTCGGTGGCACTGCGAAAGTTCGCCAGGTGGGCCGTCCCGATATTCGTTAGTACCCCATAGGTAGGCTGAATGATACGGCGCAGTCGCTCCATCTCGCCCGCCTCACTGATGCCGGCCTCGAATACGGCTATCTGGTGCTCCTGTCTGAGCTGCCACACGCTCAGCGGCACGCCGATCTGAGAATTATAGGAGCGCGGCGTGGCGCACACCGTATAGGTAGTGCTGAGTAACTGTGCGAGCCAGTCCTTGACGATCGTTTTACCGTTGCTACCGGTAATCGCCACCACGGGCAGGTCAGGAAACTGCCGCCGGTGGTGAGTGGCGAGCTGCTGCAGTACTGCGAGGGGATCGGTGACACGCACGATACTGGCCTGCTGCGGCACGTTGCCGTCCGGCATGCTCCGTACCACGAAGTGGCGGACGCCCAGTTGCAACAAAGCAGGGATATAATCGTGCCCGTCGCTCCGTTCACCCACCAGGGCAAAGAACAGCGTGTGGGCGGGGCGACTTACCTGCCGGCTATCTACCACCAGGTCAAAGTCGCGGTACCGCCGGTACAGGGTTGGGATATCTGCTTCCGCCACCCCCCAAAGATCGTACTTTCGCACGCATGCAAGTTCCCAAGCTCCGCCGCGCCGTAGCCGCCTTCGCCCCCTGGATGCTGACCGAAGAAGCCCGGGAACTCCTCCCCCTCTGGGAGACCCAGCAAAACTGGCAAACCCACTTTAACGTCGAGACTAAAGACCTAGCCACTAGCTACGATGCCGCGCTAGACAGCAAGACCAACCGCCGCCATTACCGCCGCGGGGGCTACGATCCCAAGCGGAGCATGCTAGCGATCATGGAATGGGAACCGGATTTCGTACGCGATGCGTTCCGTGATCTCTTTAGTGAGGACCGCGACCTGGAGGGCCGCATCCAACGCTTCGTCTTCTACATCAACGAGCTCTTCAACCGCTACCGGGACGCGAAGCCGAAGGCCAGAATTCCTACCCACTACCACGATGACGATTACAATATGGTGTCCCTTTATCTGATGGGGCAATACCCGGCGCGCTATGCCCCCTACTCTACCGAACTGTTACAGGTCGTGTGCCAGAAGCTGGGGGCGAAGGACGTACCGGTGGCGGCTGATTTTCTGCGGTACACGAAGTTGTTGCAAACGTTGCGGCCGTTTTTGGAAAAGGAGGATAAGGTGATGGAAAACTACGGGGAGAGTTTGCGGGAGGTGGACTACCGGGGGGAGAGTGCGCTGCTGGTGTACTGGTTCTTCCGGTTTGTGGAGGAGTGGGAAGAGTGAAGTTCAGCACGTGGGGTTGTTCACCACAGATTTTCACAAAGGACTGCACAGAGGTTTCACAAAGTATCTGTAGGTGTCAAGCAGGGTTATTGCTGCGCAATAACGAAGAGGACCACAGAGTATCTCACTGCTACGCAATGAGGCGGCACTACGTGGCTATGCGGCCACGCGCTGTAGCTGACGCACCAAGTCAATATCCGCAGGGGCAGTGAAGAGCCCCTCACCCTGGCGATCATCCGTAACTTCTAGCTGCATGGTGGCGGCAAGCTCACGAGCGAGCTTACCAAGCTGGGTGGCGTAAGCAATGCTGTAGCCCTGGGCGGCGTAGTGATCGACGATGCCCACACGGATGCATTCCAGCGCATCGTAACGGTAGAGTAACTCGCGCACGCGGTGGCTGCGGTTGAAGGGCACGTTGCGTTCAGTGAGGCAATCGCGTAGCTCTTCCATGGTGGTCTTGACGACGTTGGTGACGCGGTAGCGGTTCCAGTAGTCGGCAGAACCGGTGCGGCGGGTGTAGGTGGTCAGGTGGCGCTCCTCGGCGGCGATCTGGCAGCTGAAGCGGGTCATGGCCTTGGTTTGCTCCAGGAGCTCCAGCGTCTGCTCGGCGGTGAGCTGGACGTTCTCGGGGAACACCGCTTCCTCTTTACTCAGCTTCGTAGCCACGGCTTGCTTCACCTTCGATTTAGTGGACAGGGCTACTAAACGGGCGAACTCCAGATTGAAGTAGTACTCGTGCACCACGTCGGTCTTGGTGTGGGGCGAGCGAGCGTAGTCCTGCATCCCCACGGGCTTGCGGATGCCGTCGGCAAACTGGTACACGTCCTTAATCCAGCCCCGCACGTTGGCCTGGTAATGGTGGTCAGCTAGCCCCAGCTCACGGTGCAGCTCGGAGGCTTTGACTACCCGGGTACCCTTCTTACTTACTCTGATCGTTAAATCCATCATTCAAAACCTGCTGATGATAGCTCAAAGTTAGTCCTTGTTGGAATACAAACCAAGTTTAAAACAAAAATTTGTAATTATTTTGTTAAGCTGGAGGGTGTTTTGTGGGATTGTCAGGGGGTTATGGTGGTTGTCTTACTATTTTGCGTATACTCTAGGGGTTTACTGCGTTGTTGGGTTGTTGGGTTGTTGGGTTGTTGGGTTGTTGCGTTTATGGGGATGCTCGCTTCGCTCGTCGGGTGTTGCTATGTGACGTCTCGTGTACTTGCACCTGCGACCCCGCCCGCCTAGCACGCCTAGCACGCCCGAAACTCAACAACTCAACAACTCTACAACCTTACAACTCACAAACCCAACAACCCACTCCCCTATCTTTACCTTCCAACCACCTTGCCATGATTCGCACCCTAGTTAAACTTGCTCTCCTGCTCGTAATTGGCCTACTGGCTTACAACTACTTCCTTGGCACGCCGGAGGAGAAAGCGCAGAGTCGGGAGATTGTAGGAAAAGCACGGGAGTTAGGTAGCGAGGCCTGGAAGCTGCTTAAAACCGAGCGCACCAAGATGAAGGAAGGCAAATATGACGATGCCCTCAACCGACTGGAAAGCCTCTACGTAGATCTTAGGAACGTGGCGGCGGAAGCCCGGGACTCTGAAACCTTGCAGAAGTTAGAAGATTTAAGTCAGCGGCGCAGAGAGCTACAGGATGGGCTTGATCAAACGGACGACCTTGACCCGACCGAGCAAGCAGAACTAGACGATCTCACGGCCGATACCGAAGAGCTGATGCATGAAATGGAAGCGAAAAGCCAACCGCCGGCCCCCTACTGACCTACGTAAGATCATTCACATCGATATGGATGCCTTCTTCGCCAGCGTAGAGCAGCGGGATCATCCCGAACTGAGGGGTAAGCCCATCGCCGTCGGGGGTAGCAAAATGAGAGGAGTGGTGGCGGCGGCAAGCTACGAAGCGCGGGTGTTCGGAGTACGCAGCGCCATGCCAAGCGTGACCGCTAAGCGATTGTGCCCGGAGCTTATTTTCGTCAAGTCAAGCTTCGATAAGTACCGGGCGGTGTCCGATCAGATTCGCGACATCTTCTACTCCTATACCGACCTGGTCGAGCCCCTAAGTCTGGACGAGGCCTACCTGGATGTAACGGAAACCAAACGCGGTCCCGACTCCGCCACCCTCATCGCTAGGGCGATACGTCAGGAGATCTTCCAGGCCACCCAACTTACGGCCTCGGCCGGCGTAAGCTTCAACAAATTTCTCGCCAAAGTAGCTAGTGACATCAATAAGCCGAACGGCATGAAGGTCATCATGCCCGATGAAGCACCGGCTTTTCTTGCGGCGCTGCCCGTCGAAGATTTTCACGGCATCGGCAAGGTCACCGCCGCACGTATGCACAAAATGGGCTACCGCACGGGCGCCGATCTGCTGACACTCTCGGAAGTGGAAATGGCCCAGCGATTTGGTAAGGTCGGCCGCCATTACTACCGTATCGTGCGAGCCCTGGACGATCGCCCCGTAAATCCCAACCGCAACCGCAAGAGCATTGGGGCCGAACGCACCTACAGCGAGGACATCAGCACCCTGGCCGAGATGAAGGAAAAAACCGACTGGCTCGCCGAAAAGATCCACGACTACCTCACCGAGCGCGACAACTTCGGCCGCACCGTGACCCTAAAGATGAAGAGCCCCGAATTCATCATCCATACCCGCAGCCGCAGTTTCAGCGGAGAGGTGCGCAGACTCGACGATCTCAAGGAGGTGGCGCACCAGCTGCTGAAAGAGAATATTGATGAAGTACCCGTAGTTCGCCTATTAGGCCTCAGCGTGAGTAATCTCGAACGCGAGGGTGGCGAGGGGGTGCAGTTATTGCTACCGTTTGACCCTACCCATTCATCTTCTGAAACATCAGGATCCCCCAGTCCAGACAACCATCCTCCGCCAGGCGAATGAAGGTCTTATAGGTCTTGATGCGGTCCTGTACGAAGCGCTCGCTACTTTGCTCTACGAGCTTTTCCCGATTGGCCTCCAGTGTATAGAGCACCTTGGTGTAGTGGTGCACGAGCTGATCGCTGAGCTCCACACTATAGATCTGCTGCAGAAATCCGCGCTTGGCATCTTTACCATACTGCTCCTCGGTGATGAGCTCTTCGAGGGGCAGCTTCTTGATGAGCTTCTCGGACTCCTCGTTCTCGCAGGTTTCGCTGCGCATGAGGGCACTGATGATGAGCCGGCCCTCGGGCTTTAGGACCCGGTGGATGGCACGGAAGGTCTCCCGCTTTTTCCCGGTAAGACTAAAGGCATCCTGCCCGATCACAAAGTCAAAGTAGTCCGGTTCGTAGGGCATATACTCCACGAATCCCTTAGCGACCTTAACCTTCTTACTCAGTTCAAGCTCCTCGATCTTGCGCTCGTTGTATTCGTTCTGCTTCTCGTCATCGTTTAAGCACCAGACCTTGCACTTATACTCCTCGGCGATAAAGCGGGCCGCTCCTCCGAAGCCACTTTGGATCACGAGCACCTTCGAGGCGCGCTTGATCCTTGGCAGCAATTTGATCATGCGTTCGGTGGTCTTCCGGTTAGCTTCGTACAGGCTAAGGCTCTTCGGCCGGTAAATACCGATGTGCAGATCGTCACCCCCCCAGACATTATGATAAATGTGCTGTCCTTTCTTCTCTTCTACAAACAGGGGGCTGGGGTTGGTCGACATAAAATTGCTTTATCTACGTAAACGCCTTGTTGCCATTATTGTTCGCAAATTGCGTATCTACTCACGCTTCGTGAGCTCCTGCTGCCACGTCCGTACTTCCCCGAGCCGGAAGCGTACCGGGAACCGGGTGGCCTGCTCAATGTCCAGCTCCAGACGGCAGAAAAAGGCAAGGTGGGGCTTAGCCTGCGCAAAATCAAACGGCTGGATCTGCGGTTCGCTCCTGCCAGTACTGAGTGGGGCGGGGCCACGGGTGCTAAGTGGGTCGAAGGATAGACTAGGCTGCAGTTCGAGAGCGGTTGCACCGGCGCCCCCGCCCGTAGTTAGTTGGGCCCGGACGGAGCCCGAAAGCAGCACTGCTAGCACGAATAGGAGTGCCTGCCTCACTTTTTCTTGTTGTTCTTGTAGTCGCGGAAGACGAAATCGCCGAGGCCCTGTAAGCCGCTGTAGTAGGCCTTACCGCCGTTGGTCTCGGTGAAGCTCTGGACAAATTGTACGAGGTAGGGATCGCGCGCGATCATGAAGGTGGTAACGGGGATGCTGATCTTACGCAGGCGGGCGGCGAGGTTAAGGGTGCGGTTGACGATGGTGCGGTCCAGGCCCATGCTGTTTTTGATGTAGCGCTTGCCGCGCTTGATGCAGGTGGGCTTGCCGTCGGTGATCATGAAGATTTGCTTGTTGGGATTGCGGCGGCGGCGTAGGATGTCCATGGCAAGCTCCAGTCCGGCGACAGTATTGGTGTGGTAGGGGCCGACCTGTAGATAAGGTAGGTCCTTAATCTCCACGGGCCAGGCGTCGTTGCCGAACACGATGATGTCGAGCGTATCCTTGGGGAAGCGGGTGGTGATGTACTCGCTTAGCGCCATGGCCACCTTCTTGGCGGGTGTGATGCGGTCCTCGCCGTAGAGGATCATGGAGTGGCTGATGTCAATCATGAGCACGGTCGACATCTGCGCCTGGTAGTGGGTCTCGTAGACCTCCAGGTCGTCCGTGGTGAGGCGGAACTCGTCGATGCCATTGTTGATCTGGGCGTTGCGTAACGATTCGCTGACGGCCATCTTATCCAGTGCGTCGCCAAATTCGAAGGGGCGGCGCTCGCTGGTGGTCTCATCCCCCCGGCCGGTGTAGCGGGCGGAGTGATTGCCCCGCTTGGTCTTTTTGATGTCACCGAAAATATCCTTCAGCGCTTTCTGGCGCAGCTCGCCTTCCATCTTGGCGGTGGGCACGTAGCCGGGGCTACCGGGTCCGTCACCGGGCTCGATGTAGTTCTTATCGATAAGCTCCTGGATGAAATCACCGATGCCGTACTGGTCGTCGGTAAGCTCGTACTGCCGGTCGAGGTTGGTGAGCCACTGGAGGGCCTCGCCGACGTTGCCGGAGGTGTGGGTAAGCAGCTCCTGGAAGAGCTTGAGGAGCTTTTCGAAGGGGGTCTCGTCGTCTTGCCCGGGGATGTAGTTTGAGAATTTCCAGCCGATCATACAGGGGAAACGGGTGGGGGTGGCGATGGTTGCGCGAGCCTCGTCGGCCTCGGTTTAACTCGTCTGCCGAATCCTTTTCACTTCGCCCAGAGCGAAGTGAGAAGTTCGTCCGCCGAGTTAGTCCGGGTCTTTTAAAGATTTAACCCCACTCCACGAATAGTGGAGTGACGCGGCGGTCCTTTGCGGCCATGTACAATTACAACGTCATCTACCATGTCTACAACCAAAGTAACAATTACGAGCCACTCTTTCGCTGCGAAGAGAACTACCGATACTTCACCCGCAAGATCAAGCGCCACCTCCTGCCGTATGCGAATATTTTTTGCTATTGCTTGATGCCGGATCACTTTCACTTCCTCTTAAAACCGACGGTAACCGGCTGCGCTCCCAGTCGTAGTAAACGCTACCTTAGATTAGAAGAGAGTGCAGCAGGTGTAGCATACCAGCAGAACCTCAGTAATGCGATCAAAACCCTCCTTAGTAGTTACACGCTGGCAATCAATAAGCGTTACGGCCGAAGAGGGTCTTTGTTCAAATCCAATACAAAGGCTAAGCCGGGCTACACTGACTTCTACCCGGACGCTAGTGAGTTCGAGGAGGAGCAACCGTTTACGCTCTTTATACCCTATTTACGTGTATGTTTCCACTACATACACGACAATCCGGTCAAGGCAAGGCTGGTACCAACAGCAACAGAATGGGAGTTTTCATCGGCCCTCGATTACAGTGGACTACGGGACACCGGCGTGTGTAATTTTAAATTAACTGAGAAATTACTTGGTATTCCGCGCGGTGTGCCATACAGGCGTCCGACGCTTTAAAGCGTCGGACGCCTAATCAAGCAACCCCACCAGCCCCACCTCCCCAGCCACCGCAGGCCACACACTCCCCACCCCCCGCCGCGCCAGCTCCCCCCCCGTACTCGGGCCCATCGCCAGTACCCGGGCACCCTCCGGGAGTGGATGGTGATCGAGGTAGGCCGCTACATTGAGCGGACTGGTGAAAATGTAAGTATTGGCTAGGATGGGTGCGGCGGGGGGCACGGGCCGGTTATCGTAGCACACCGCGTCAAGCACCTCGATGCGGTTAATCAGGGCAGTCTGAATGCTGAGGCGCGACTGGCGAGCGCGGGGGAAAAAAACGCGATCACCGTGGGCCACGGCAAGGAAGTCCTCGGCAACCTGCTCGGGGTTGCCGTTGCCGCAGAGGTCAACCCGCTGGATGGTGGCGTAGAGCTTCTCGGCCGTGCTACTACCGATGGCGGCCGTGCGCACGTCGCTGGGTACGGTTCCAGCAAATTGCACGGCTCGGGGACTATAGAAGAACCACCAGTGGGCATCCGTAGGTGGATCGAAGGGGACGGCGGCAAAGGTGAGCAGCGACTGAGCGTGAATAGTTTCTCCCCGACTGGCGGCCCACTGGCGTAGGGGGCTGGCAGGGGCGAGGCGGCGGCTGATGAAGATCACAGCCGCAAAGTAAATCAAATGTGAAGGTCCCACCCGCACGGTGGCGAATGGGACCTAAAACGTGAGCCCCCAGGGGCTCGAACCCTGGACCCCCTCATTAAAAGTGAGGTGCTCTAGCCAGCTGAGCTAGGGGCTCTGGGGGTGCCCTTTTAAGGCGTCGCAAAGGTAAGCCCGGCCGCCGAACTTATGCAAGCGGCCGGGCTAGAATCTTTGCGGTGGCTTGGCTTACTTACGGATGCCAAGCTTGGCGATTAGGGTGCGGTAGCCCTCTAGGTCCTTGCGCTTAAGGTAGTTGAGCATTTTGCCACGGCTACCTACTAGACTGAGGAGGGCCTTACGGCTGCTGTGATCCTTGGGGTGCTCGCGCAGGTGATCGCTGAGCGACTTGATGCGGAAGGTGAACAGGGCGATCTGCCCTTCGGTGCTGCCCGTGTTTTGAGCGGAGCCGCCGTATTCGGTGAAGATTTCGTCCATCTTCTCCTGGGGGAGGTAAACTGGCATAGTTGAGAGCCTTTGGTAAACGGCGCCCCGTGGGGCACCGATCAGGTAAAGCAAAATTGGGGCCGCAAAGGTAGGCAATTCACGATTGGTATCCTAGACGGCCGAACGCTTTTGCCCTTTCCGTGCTTTAAGGAGGTAAATAAACTACCCCCATGCGGCACCTATCTACCCTCCTCTTTTTCCTTTTGGTGTGCACCTGCGTGTGCGCCCAGCGTGTTGTTTCCGTTACGGAGCAGGATACGCAGACCGCCGGCACACTGGGCTTTGTCGTGCCCGGCGCCACTTACGACGTGGTAAACTATAAGATGGTATACGCTACGGTGGATGCCCAAGGGCGCCCTGATACTGCCAGTGGGCTGATCACGTTACCCACTAACCGAGACCTGCGGTACCCTATCGGAGTCTACATGCACGGCACTGTGAGTAACCGGGAAGCGGTACCAAGCCGACCGGTAAGCGCGGCGCAGTTACTGACCAGCGAACGGATCCTGACCGCCGCCCTGGCCACCAACGGCTACATCGTAGTGGCCCCCGACTACATCGGTCTTGGGGACAGTGAAGGTTTCCACCCCTACGTACATGCCGCCAGCGAGGCCAGTGCCGGACGGGATTTGATCCTAGCGGCAAAAGAATGGATGGACGGGCAGGACATTGCCTACAATGATCAGCTGTTCATCACCGGCTACAGTCAGGGGGGCCACGCCGCTCAGGCGCTGCACCAGGACATTCAGGAGAACCCCGGTAGCGATTCGCTGGTCGTGACGGCCGGGGCTCACCTGTCCGGTCCCTACAGCATCAGTGACGTGATGCGCCGGGCCAGCCTGGCCGATACCACGGCCACCCTGCCGGGCTACATCGTGTATACCTACATTAGCTACGATACCGTGTATGACCTCTACGACGACCTAGGTGAGGTGTTTCAGCCCGCCTACCTGGATCTGATCCAGGACTTTAGTAGCCAGATCACCGATCTGGATTCCTTTAACCGCGCCCTAGACGATCGGCTTATGGAGCGGGATGAGCTGATTCGCGACATCTTCCAGGATTCCATCCGCCAGCAACTGGAGGACAACGACACGAGTAGCCAGATCATCCAGGCCCTGCGCCGCAACGATACCTACCGCTTCGCCCCCGAGGCCCCCACCCTGCTCTACTACTGTACGCGCGACGAGCAGGTGCCCTTTGAAAACGCCCTCCTGGCCGATAGCGTGATGACCGACCTGGGGAGCACCACGGTAGAGACCATGAGCGGCGGGCCTAGACTACACGGTGCCTGCCTTATACCGGCGGTACAGGCTACGCTGGGCTTTTTCGATCAGTATGCGGTGGCTACGCCGGTAACCCCCACCTCCGTCGGCGGGCCGGTCCGCATTCCGGGTCTTTTGGTGAGCCCTAATCCGGTACTAGCCGGGGGAGCCCTGCGCCTGACCGGACTGCCGACCGGCACAGCTTACATCTACTCAATCATTGACTTAAATGGCCGAATGGTGCAGCGGGGGCGGGTTAATAGCGACCAGTATATCTCCGTAGCGGACGACCTCGCTACCGGGCTACACCTGCTTAGGCTCACCGGGGCCGATGGCAATTTTGCCGTGCGTAAGCTACTGGTGCGCTAGCGACTAGTTGCTGCGCTGAAGAAGATCTTCGGTCAGGTCCCGTAGGATATTTTTGTAAGAAGCATCTCCATCTACCTGATCGAGGTGAGCGTAGGCCTCGGCCTGAAACTTGTCGCGGAGGTCACCTACGAGTTGGGGAACGTTGCTCCGCTGCATCAACTGCGTGACCCGAGCGACCTTGTCGGCGGGGTCTTCGGGCGATTGGCTAAACCAGTGCAGCAGTTCTCTTCGCTCCTCGGCCCCCAGTCCCTCCAGGGTCTTGAGGTACAAAAAGGTCTTCTTGTTGCGAATAATATCGTTGCCGGTGAGCTTGCCGGTCTGCTGGCCGTCGCCGAACGTATCGAGGAGGTCGTCATGGAGCTGGAAGGCCAGACCGGTGAGGCGGCCGAAGGCGTAGAGGTGATCGACATCCTCGGCACTACCGCCCGCCGCCAGCGCACCCAGCTCGAGGGCACCGCCCAGTAGCACGGCGGTTTTGAGCTCGATCATGTGCAAGTAGTCGTCAATAGTCACATCGTCGCGTAGTTCGAAGTCAACGTCGAATTGCTGCCCCTCGCAGACACCCGTGGCCACGCGGTTGAACCGGCACAGCAGCTCGGCTACCCGTTCCGTAGCCGGCACCCGGCACAAATGACCGTAGGCCTGGATCAGCATCAGATCACCACTCAGGATGGCGGTGTTGACGTCCCAGCGCTCGTGTACGGTGGGCTGTCCACGCCGTAGCGGACTATCGTCCATGATATCGTCATGGAGTAGCGTAAAGTTGTGGAAGGTCTCCACGGCCAGGGCCACGGGCATACCGGCACGCAGTCCTTCATCATCGCCGCAAATACGGGCGGCCAGCAGGGCCAGTAGCGGGCGTACGCGTTTGCCTCCCATGGACAGGATGTACTCGACGGGCTCGTACAGACCACGGGGTTTTCGCTCGTGAACCGTACCGGCCGTCAACTCCGCCACGAAGCGGTTACGAAGGTCGGTAAGAATGCGCACGGTTGACGGCTGCATAGGGGCGGGGGCTAGGCGGGGGCAAACATACGAAGTCGGTGTAGAGTCATGGCCCCCGGCGCCAACCTACCGTTGGTCGCATTGTTACTAGGGGTATGTACGACGTGATCATCATCGGCGGCGGCCCCTCGGGCATCAACGTTGCCATCAGCGCTAAGCGGGCGGGCCTGAGCTACCTCATCCTGGAAAAGGGCGTGATCGCCAACAGCTTATTCAACTTTCCGGTCAACATGACTTTTTTTAGCACTTCCATGAAGCTGGAGATTCAGAATACCCCATTTATCAGCCACCTTGATAAGCCCACGCGTACGGAGGCGCTAGAGTACTACCGGCGCCTGATCCAGCACTTCGATCTGGATATCCATCTGTACGAAAAGGTCAAGGAGATGCATCCGATTACAGATGGTTATGCCGTGGAAACCGCAAAGGCGACCTACCCCACCCGCAGCGTGGTGGTAGCGACGGGCTTTTACGATACCCCCCGGAAAATGAACATCCCCGGCGAGGACCTGCCCAAGGTGCGCCACTATTATGATGATCCTTACGCCTACATCGGGCAGGACGTGCTGGTGATCGGAGCGGCCAACTCCGCCTGCGACGCCGCCCTGGAATGCTGGCGCAAGGGGGCCCGGGTCACCATGGCCGTACGCGGCCCCGGTATCAACGAGCGCGTCAAGTACTGGATCAAGCCCGACATCGAAAACCGCATTGAGGAGGGCAGCATTACGGCTTACTTCAATACGACGACGGAGGAGATCCGTGAAGACACGGTACTGCTCGGCACACCGGCCGGACCCGTAGAGCTGAAGAACGATTTCGTGCTGGCCATGACCGGCTACCAGCCCAACTTTGCCCTTTTCGAACGCTTGGGCTTACCCGTAGAGGAAGGCGATGCCTGCAAGCCCATCTTCAACCCGAACACCCTGGAGACTACCCTACCGAACGTGTATATGGCCGGCGTGGCCTGTGCCGGTCGACAAACCAGCAAACTTTTTATCGAGAACACCCGCGACCACGGCGATATCATCGTAGAGGGCATTCAGCAGCAGGTACTGGCCCAGTAACAACAATTTGTGATGCGCGGCGCTTGTAGCCGGGGAGTCCATCATGTAACGTATGTCAGAAAAAGAATTCGACCTGCTGGTCGTCGGGGCCGGCGCGACCGGTCAATTAGTCGCTACCCAAGCCACCGAAGCGGGCAAGACAGTAGCCATGACCGAAGGCCGCGCCTACGGCGGCACCTGTCCCCTGCGCGGCTGCGACCCCAAACTCGTGCTCCACGCCGCGGCCGAGGCCATGTACCAGGTCGAGCGCCTACGCGGTAAGGGGTTCACCTCCGCCCCCGGCTTCAGCTGGCCGGACCTCATAGCCTGGAAGCGCACCTTCACCGAGCCCATCCCCCAAAAGGCGCGCGAAAAGATGGAAGATCACGGTATCGAGGTCTATAGCGATTACGCCAGCTTCGTGGATCCCCACACCATGCAGTTCGGCAATACCCGGGTGAGGGGAAAGCACATCGTACTGGCTACCGGTATGAAGCCCGCCCCCCTGGATATCCCAGGCAATGAGCACCTTTACCACAGCGATGACTTCCTGGATATGGACGATCTGCCCGCCGAAATGGTTATCATTGGGGGCGGCTATATCGGCACCGAATCGGCCCACGTCGCCGCGGCGCTCGGCTGCAAGGTGACCATGATCGTTACGGAGTCCGTCCCACTCGAAAAATTCGATCACGACCTGGCCAACCTGCTCCGCAAATCGGACGAGGAACGCGGCATGACGTTCTACCTCAAAAGTAAAGCCACTGCAGTGCGCAAGCAGGGTGACCGCTTCGAGGTGGATATCGAAGGAGAGGACCGCAGTACTACTACGGTAACGACCGACCGGGTGCTCCACTGCGCCGGCCGGGTGCCGAACACCGAAGAGTTGCAGCTGGACAAAGTCGGTATCGAGGTCACCGACAAAAAGAAGATCAGGGTCGACCACCAGTTGCGTACTACCCTACCCCACGTCTACGCCGTCGGCGACTGTAGCGACGGCGGTCTGCCGCTTACTCCCGTAGGTACCTACGAGGCAGCCATCGTCAGCCACAACCTCTTTGGTGGTAAGAACGAGCGGACCGATTACTACCCCATCCCCACCGTAGCTTTCTGCCTGCCGGGCATGGCCTCCGTTGGCATGACGGCCAGGGAGTACGAAGAGGCAAAGGCTCAGCGCAGCATCAAGGTATACTATAAAGACGCCTCCGACTGGTATCATGCACGCCACCTCAACAGTCCCGTCTTTGCCTACAAGCTTTTCGTGGACGAGGACAAGGATGTGCTAATCGGTGCACACCTTCTGGGTCCCGGCGTACCGGAGCTGATCAATCTGTTTTACCTGGCGATCAAGGACGAGACGAAGGTGAGTGTACTGCAGCGGCTGCTGTGGGCGTACCCTACGGCTTGCTCTACGGTGAAGAGCATGCTGACGTAGTGGCCGGTCGTCTGCCGAACTTCTCTCACGCGTAGCGTAATTCTTATGCTTGCGCCTTAGCGCAAGTAAAAGTTCGTCAGCCGACTTCTAACCTGAGTAAGTCGGCGGACGAAGCCCTACGGACAATTCGGCCGACGACAGCATACCTTCGTGCCATGACCAACCCCGAGATCGCCCGCCACTTCCGCGAGCTCGCCAAGCTCATGGAGCTTCACGGTGACAACCCCTTCAAAATCCGCAGCTACACCAACGCCTACAACAAGCTGCGCAAGGACGAGCGCGACCTGGCCGACATGTCGGAAGCCGAGCTACAAAAACTGGAGGGTGTCGGCAAGGCCATCGCCGGCAAGATCCACGAGCTAGCCACTACCGGTAAGATGGAAACCCTCGAAAAGTGGCGTGCCCAGACTCCGGAAGGTATCCGCGAGATGTTACACATCAGCGGCTTCGGACCAAAGAAGGTGAAGGCCGTATGGGACGGGCTCGGGGTCACCACCGTCGGCCAGCTCCTCTACGCCATCAACGAGAACCGCCTGGTGGAGCTCAAGGGCTTCGGACTAAAAACCCAGGAAAGCCTCCGGCAAAAACTGGAGTTCCTACAGCGCAGTCGGGGACGCTACCACTACCGCACGTTGGAGCGGGTCTGTGATGCCCTGCTCGTACAGCTCGGGACTGCATTTCCGGATCATCGCTTTGCGCCCACCGGAGCCTACCGCCGCCGCTGCCCTACCCTGGTGGACTTGCCTCTCCTCACAACGCTTGCACCCGCCCCGATAGCTATCGGGGCGCCCAGCATTGCCGGCTTTACCATCACAGAGCAGTCCGCCGAGCGCACCACGGGAGAAGTAGATGATTTCCCGGTGATCCTCCACCACTGTAGCACGCAAAACTTTGGCAGTAAGCAGTTTAGGCACACCGGCAGCCCCGAGTTCCTGCGGTCCTTCGTGGCGCGCTTTCCCGACCAGGACTTTCAAAATCTTTCCTCCGAGCAAGACCTCTGGGCGCGTGCGCAGGTGCAAGCCATACCCCCGGAACTGCGCGAGGACGAGCACTATTTGGACCGCGCCATCGCCCATGACCTCCCCGAACTGATCGAGGAGGGCGACATCCGCGGGGTAGTGCATACGCATTCTACCTACAGTGACGGCATTCACTCGGTGCGCGAGATGGCCGAGGCGTGCGTAGAACGAGGGTATGAGTACCTGGTGATGAGCGATCACTCCCGGGCCGCCTTTTATGCCAACGGGCTGGATGAGGAACGGGTGCGCGCGCAGTGGGCGGAAATCGATGCGTTGAACCAGGAACTGGCCCCCTTCCGGGTGTTTAAAAGTATCGAATGCGACATCCTGGGGGATGGCAGTCTGGACTACGACGACAAACTACTGGCGGGCTTCGACCTCGTGATCGTCTCGGTACACAGCAACCTCAATATGACGGAGGAGCGGGCTACGGAACGCCTGCTTGCGGCCATCGCCAATCCCCACACCACGATTCTGGGGCACCCTACCGGGCGGCTGCTGCTGAGTCGGGAGGGCTACCCCATAGACCACCGGCGCATCATCGACGCCTGCGCCGAGCACGGCGTGGCCATCGAGCTCAACGCCAATCCCTACCGCCTCGACCTTGACTGGACCTGGGTCCCCTACGCCCGGGAGCGGGGGGTACTGGTGGCAATCGATCCGGACGCCCACGCTACGGGGGGCATCGACGACATTCGCTACGGGGTGCTGGCGGCGCGCAAGGGGGGGCTGACGGTGGGGGGGTGTCTGTGTGCGCTGTCACTGACGGAGTTTTCGGCCTGGCTGAGTGTCGGCCGCTGACCAAATAGACTCATTCCCGGTTCGGATTAGTGAACACCTAGCTTAGGGAGTTTGGCCGCTGGAGCGGAAGTTTATACCGCTCTTCTCGGACCGGACTGAGGCAGACCACGGCTAGCGTGAAGCGGTGGCGGGCGCACACAAAATATAATTCTGAATACTCAGAAATTCATGGACGAAAGCTAGCGAAATTTCGCACAGGGCAGCGTTTGGTGTTTTGAAAACGTTAAGAATGTACTAGCTTTGTGGCGTCCGGCACTCCCCAGGCCGGCAGCCTTGATCAACCTGTCTCATTTACCACACCACTCCTTTGCGCTCCGATCTTGCTGCATTGGCGTAGCAACTTTTGCTCTACCACCTCTGGTAGGGCTCTATGTGCTTTTGGAGGGGGGGTTAAGCATGAGTCATTTTAGTTACCCGCTAACCATCTTGAATTATGGATCGAATTAAACTTTTACTTGTGGTCTTATTGTCTGGCTGCTTTGCAGTTATTCAGGCGCAGGCCATTACTGGAAAAATCATCGACGATGATGGTACCCCACTTATTGGTGCTTCCGTGCTTGTGGAAGGGACCACTACCGGAACGGTAACTGATATCGACGGGGTTTTCACCCTTACAGTACCAGAGGGGGGGGACCGCCTCATTATTAGTTATACTGGGTTCGAAACTCAGACTGTAGAATTAACTGACCCTGATGATGATTACGAAATTACGCTCTCTGATGATGCGATCGGTCTTGACGAGGTAGTTGTCGTTGGGTACTCCCCAGTTCGGCGTAAAGACATTGTAGGTGCGGTCTCATCCGTTAGTGGTGAGGACGTAAATCGTGAGGCAGGGGCCACCGTACAGTCCGGTCTGCGTCAAGCCGCTGGCGTCGTGGTGCAGCAAAGTAACGGTGCACCAGGTGCTGGATACAATATCCGTGTCCGTGGTGTGACCTCAGTAAACGCTTCCAACGAACCACTTTTTGTAGTTGATGGTGTACCTGTCATCGCGGGTGATTTCTCACAGCAAGGAGTCGGAGGTCAGGGAACCAACGCGCTCGCCGACATCAACCCTGCCGACATTGAGTCGATTGAGGTCCTAAAGGATGCTTCCACCACGGCTATCTACGGAAGCCGTGCGGCTAATGGCGTTGTGTTGATTACCACCAAGAGCGGTAAGGCAGGCAGAACAAACATCAACTTTAGTACTACCTATGGCTTTAACGAACTTATCAAAGAGGTTGATGTCGTTGATGGCATACAGTACAATGAATACGTTAAAGAACGTTATGGAGCCGATGCAAATACTGCTCTTGGATTAGACACGACTGTGAGCAGCAATTGGCAGGAGCTAATATTTGATCGCAATCCAATTACCACCAATCAGCTTAGTGTCAGCGGTGGTGACCAAAAGACTAAGTTCTACGGCAGCCTAGGTTACGATGACCTCCAGGGTGCCCTAAATGGTACTCGGTTCAAGCGGTACTCTGGTCGGTTAAACTTAGATCATACTGCTTCGGATAAGCTAGCGATTAACTTCAACTTGGGGTATACAAACTCCAACAACAAACGACTACAAGGCGATAACAATATCTACGGAGCGCTATCGTCAGCGATCTTGCTCCCTCCAGTGGTCCCGATCAGGAATGAAGATGGTAGCTATGGTTCAGCGTTCGGTCTTGAAAATCCAGTAGCGGCAACCGAAGTCTACGAAAACCGCGCGTTGACCAACCGTATTATCGGAAATGCTGGTATCACCTACTTTCTGACCGAAAGCTTCTCGCTAAAAGCAAAGTTGGGTGTAGACAATGTCAACTATCGCGAGAACATATTCGAACCACGCTCCTTGCAGTCGACGGCTCAAGGCCAGATTGTGGAAAGCAGCAATGTCCGTACGCGTTTAATCAATGAGTACCTGGCAAGCTACAATGGTAGCTTTGGGGGTACCTCAATCTCATCTACTATTGGCGCAATTTTTCAGCGGGACGATGTTCGTCGGAACTATTTTCAAACCGATGACCTCCCCAGCGATAATTTCCCCAGTGCCGATGCTGCAGCTACTCCAGCCACTGTTGTTGGCGATAGATTAGGAAGTACGCTCCAGTCTTATATCGCGAGCTTCAATATGAATAATGCGGGGCTGTACATCACCGCTTCGCTACGGGCTGATGGGTCTAGTCGGTTCGTGAACGACAAATGGGGCTATTTCCCCGGCATCGCGGCAGGTTACAACTTCGCCAACGATGGAAAAGTCGGACAGTTCGATCAAGTTAAAATCAGGGCAAGTATCGGCCAAACGGGCAACAACAACATCGGTGATTTTGCCACACGGCCGCTGTTTGCCGGAGGTGCCTCTTATTTAACTACCCCTGGTATTTCTCAGTCTCAGTTGGGCAACCCCGATTTAAAGTGGGAGACTACCACTCAATTCAACGCAGGTCTAGACCTGGCACTGCTTGATTCGCGTATCGGGGCTACGTTTGACTTTTATATCAAGAATACCGATGATCTGATCCTTAACCGGCCGATTCCTACTACTTCCGGATTTGGTACGGTAGTAGCAAACGTAGGTAGCATGCGTAACACCGGTGTTGAGGCGACGCTCACATTTGTTAATGTGCAAGAGCCAGACTTCAACTGGACTACTACCCTAACCGGAGCCTATAATAAGAACGAGGTGACTGAGCTGTTCAATGACCAACCTCAGGACTTTGGATTTGCTACACGTCTTGCAGTAGGTGAGCCGGTTGGTTCTTTCTTCGGTCTGGAAACCGACGGCATTTACCAGAACCAGGCTGAGATTGATGCGGATAACGCTCGTAATGATGACCGTGACTTCATCGTTGGAGCACAGCCGGGTGACTTCCGTTTTGTAGACCAAAACAACGATGGCATCATCAATGACGACGATCGGACCTTCATCGGTTCAGCACTGCCTGACTTTACAGGCGGTGTAGACAACAAACTGTCTTACAAGGGATTGGAGTTCCAGTTCTTTTTACAGTTCAGTCTTGGCAACGATGTGTATAACAACAACCTAGCCTTCGCGGAAGGCCTAAACTCCGTGTTTGCACCTACGGTACGTGCCTACGAAGGTGCCTGGAGAGAAGAAGGCGATGGTGATGACTTCCCTCGCATTACCGGTGGACAGTCTGCCGACAACAATCGTCAAGACTCTGATCGCTACGTAGAAGATGCTTCGTTCGTACGTTTGAAGACTGCATCCCTGGGGTATAACTTTGAAGAGAATTTACTTCAAAACGTGGGTATCAGCAGTTTACGACTTTTTGTATCAGGGACTAATCTGATCACGTGGACTGACTACAGTTGGTTTGATCCTGAGGTGAACACCTTCGGAGACAGTAACGTCGCGCTTGGGACAGACTTTCTAACCTTGCCACAGTCGCGTAGCGTTCAGGTTGGTCTTAATGTAGGATTCTAAATTAACTACTCTACAACTGCAAATTATGCTTAAGCAACATGTATATATTTTTGTGAGCCTGGCACTGATTGGTGTGTTCATGACGGCTTGCGACGCGTATGCGCTAGATGATATCCAGCCTATTGATGCTGTTCCACTCGATTTAGCCGTCACCGATGCCACTTCAGCCGGTGCCGCGCGGACTGGTGTATACAACGAATTACAGGACGAAACGCTAACCTTCGACGGCTACGTCGCTTCCTACTGCTATTTTAGCGATGATTCGGATTGGACAGGTACCTTTCCTACGCGTGCTCAATTTGATAACTACAACGTACTCCCCTCCAACACTACGATGGAAGCTGTATGGGCAGACTACTACGATGTCATCAACACAGCAAATAACCTACTTTCCGTACTGCCCGAGGTAGATGACCCATCACTATCCGATGAATTGCGGAACAACTACCTAGCAGAAGCCCGATTTGGACGTGCCATTGCCTACTTCCATCTCGTCACCGGCTGGGGGGGTGTTCCTATCGTCACTACCCCTACGGTAGGTGTAGGCGAAGAACTCAACGTGCCTGCGTCGAGCGCTGAGGAAGTTTATAGCCTGATTATTGAAGACGCCACGTTTGCAGCTGACAATCTATCCGCAGCATCGCTGGGCATGAACCCAGCGGCTGCAAACGCTTTACTGGCCCGGGTAGCTTTGATGCAGGACCGGTTTAGTGATGCCGGAAACTTTGCTCAGATAGCTCTTGATTTGACGGCAGACAGTTTTGATCTAACCGACTATGCTTACCTCGAAGATGAGTTGTTTTACTTAGAGTTTAGCTCTACAGACGGACAGAGCAACGCGTTTTTCTTTGGAGCGAGTGGTATTGGAGCTAGTCGGTATTCAATTGCCCCGAGCGCGAAGTTGATTTCTTCGTATGAGGAAGGAGACGAACGGTTTGCACTATCTATCGATACTAGTTCTGCAGCTGTTCCGTTTGGTATTAAGTACGATGATTTTACTGCAGCAGCCGGTTCCCAATCTGACCCTATCTACTTCTTTCGTGCTGCTGAGCAAGTACTCATTTTGGCGGAAGTTGCTGGCCGTAATGGTGATTTCGACGAGGCAGAGCGCTATTTGAACCAGGTCAGAGTACGTGCCGGTCTAGAACCCCGTACCGATTTGGATGAAGGTAATTTCCTCGATGCGGTTCTACAGGAACGGTACGTAGAGCTTGCAATGGAAGGAGGTTTCCGCCTATGGGACATGCGCCGTACCGGCCGGGCAGAAAGTACTTTTGGAGCGCTATACGAATCTTGCGATGACGTATGGCCCTACCCCCAAAACAATATTGACACCAATACTGCATTAGAACGGAATAGTGCTTGTAACTCGTAGTACCCAAAACTGGAGCTAGCACTCACAGTCGGACGCCCCGCATCTATCAGGAAGCGGGGCGTTTTATTTTTTCTGTGTACATTCATACTATGCGAAAATGCAGATTTCCAAGACTGATCAGTATACTTGTTACTAGTATAGTACTAGTTGCCGTTGGAATACTGGAAAGTGACTTTACCTATGGTGTGATCATCGGAGCCAACAGTAGGGGTAGTAGTACGGCTATTAGGATATCTACACCGCTACTGCTGGGCATCGGCCTAGGATTGTTGAGCACGGTACTGTGGGTTAGGAAGTTCCGCCACGACTAACCCCGCACCCGCGCCCGCGCCCCCAATTCCCGCCGTAAGTTCGCCCCCGCCCAACGCCCCCACCCCATGATCACCGTCATCAGCGGAACGAACCGCTCCGATAGCCGCACGCTGCTGTTCGCTCGTCACTACGCCCGGCTGCTGGAGGAACTCGGTCAGGAGGTGGAGCTACTGAACATGGCCGAGCTGCACCACGGCTACTTCGCCGGTAAGATGTACGACCCCCTGGGCAATGATGCGCAGCTCGTGAAGTGGCAGCAGCGGTATATCCTGGCGGCCGATAAACTGGCGGTTTTCGTGCCCGAGTACAATGGCAGCTACCCGGGGGTGCTGAAGCTCTTCATCGACGGGATCTCGGTGATCGACTACGACGGTAACTTCGGGGGGAAGCACGTGGCGCTGATCGGAGTGAGCACGGGACGGGCCGGTAACCTACGGGGCATCGATCACCTGGCGGACGTCTTTGCGCACATGGGGGCCTGGGTACTGCCGAACCGCCTGCCCCTCTCGCGTGTAGATGTGCTGCTGACCGGCGAGGAGTTGACCGACGCGGGAACGAAAAAGAGCCTTAGGCAACAGGCAGAACAACTAATTGCGGCGTAAAACCGTACACCTAGAGCAAGGAAACAGTATATGTCAAAAAATTTGCTGATCGTAGAGTCGCCCGCCAAGGCGAAGACGATTGAGAAGATACTAGGTAAGGATTATACCGTGAAATCGTCCTTCGGGCACATCCGTGACCTCGATAAGGGGGACGGTGCCGTGGACGTGGAGCGCGACTTCGCTACCCGCTACGTCGTATCGCCCGAAAAGCGGAAGGTGGTCAAGGAATTGAAGGCGGCCGTCGGCAAGGTGGATACGGTGTGGCTCGCGACGGACGAAGACCGCGAGGGCGAGGCCATCAGTTGGCACCTCTGCGAGGTACTGAAGCTGCCCGTCGACTCCACCAAGCGGATCGTGTTCCGGGAGATCACCCCACCGGCCATCAAGGCGGCGATTAATAATCCACGGACGGTAGATGTGAACCTGGTCAACGCCCAGCAGGCGCGGCGGGTGCTGGACCGGCTCGTAGGCTACGAGCTCAGTGGCGTGCTCTGGAAAAAGGTGAAGTTCGGCCTGAGCGCCGGACGCGTACAGTCCGTGACCGTCAAGCTGGTGGTGGAGCGCGAGCGGGAGATCATGAACTTCGAGCCCCAACCCTTCTTCCGAGTCAATGCGATCTTCAGCGTACGTAACGAGCAAGGAAAGGAGGTAGACCTGAAGGCCGAGAGCCCCGGGCGTTTTGCTACTCAGGGGGACGCCGAGGCCTTCCTAAAAAAATGTATTGGCGCGGAGTTCAGCATCAGCGACATCGAGGTCAAACCGACAAAGCGAAAGCCCGCCCCACCCTTCACCACCTCTACCCTACAGCAGGAAGCGAGCCGTAAGCTTTACATGAACGTGGAGCGCACGATGCGTACCGCCCAGCGGCTATATGAGGCCGGTCTGATCACCTACATGCGGACCGATAGCATCAGTCTGTCCGAGACCGCCCTCCAGTCCATCGAGGCCGAGGTCACCAAGGAGTACGGGAAGCGATACAGCAGGGTGCGCCGCTTCAAGAGTAAGAAAAAGGACGCCCAGGAGGCGCACGAGGCCATCCGGCCGAGCTACGTGGATCGCCACACGATAAACCAGGGGGATCGCGATGAGCAGCGACTGTACGAACTGATCTGGAAGCGCACCGTGGCCAGTCAGATGGCGGATGCCGAGCTAGAAAAGACAACGGTCAATATCGCTATCGACACCGCCCCGGGCGAGCAGCTACGGGCGCAGGGGGAGGTACTTAAGTTCGATGGATTCCTAAAACTCTACATCGAGTCGAACGACGATGACGAGGAGGACGAGACCACCGAGGGCATCCTGCCGCCGCTACAGAAGGGGCAGATCCTGCCGCTGAGTGAGATGACGGCTACCCAACGGTTTACCCGTCCGCCCGTACGGTACACGGAGGCCTCGCTGGTAAAAAAACTGGAAGAACTCGGCATCGGCCGGCCCTCCACCTACGCCCCTACCGTATCGAAAATTATGGACCCGAAACGGGGCTACGTCACCCGCGAGAACCGCGACGGCGAGGAGCGCGCCTACTCAGTGATGACGCTAAAGGACGGTAGCATCACCTCCGAAGAAAAAACCGAAATCACCGGCACGATAAAGAACCGACTCTTTGCAACTGATATCGGCATGGCGGTGAGCGACTTTCTCGACGAGCACTTCGAGGACGTAATGACTTACCAGTTTACCGCCGATATCGAGGATAAATTCGATGAGGTAGCCGACGGGAAGGTGACCTGGACGCAGATGCTGGAGGACTTCTACTACCCCTTCCACGAGACCGTGGAGGCGACGACCGAAAGTGCCGACCGGGTGACCGGAGAGCGGATCCTGGGAAATGATCCGGCCACCGGCAAGACGATCCTGGTGCGCCTGAGTCGTAATGGCCCCGTCATCCAGCTCGGTGCGCCCGACGAGCTCGTGCCCGACGAAAAGCCACGGTACGCCAATCTGCCGTCCGGCATGAGCATGGAGGAGATCGACCTGGAGACTGCCCTACCCCTGTTCGACCTTCCAAAGGTACTCGGTGAGATCGACGGACAGGAAACCGCCGTGGGCATCGGTCGCTTCGGTCCCTACATTCGCTGGGGGGAGTCCTTCATCAGCCTGCCGAAGGATATGGACCCACACTCCACTACCCTCAGGGATGCGAAGCAACTGGTGGCGGAGAAGAAAAAGGCCGATGCTCCGGTCATGTCCTACAGAGACCTCCCCGTCACCCAGGGAGCCGGTCGCTTCGGCCCCTTCCTGAAGTGGAACGGCATGTTCGTAAATATCCCGAAGCGCTACAATCCCGAGCGGCTGACTAAGGACGAGATGATCGAGCTAATCCAGGCTAAGGAGGAGAAGGAGCGGCTGCGCTACATTCAGCGCTTTGGGGCCGAGAAGATCGACGTGGAGCAGGGGCGGTGGGGTCCCTTCATTCGCTTCAAGAAAAAATCGATCAAGTTGCCCACCGTAGACGGCAAGAAGATGACCCGCGAGCAGGCGGCCGAGCTGTCGCTGGAAGAGGTGAAGGCGATTGTAGAGGAACAGGTACCGGGAGCGTTTAAGGAGAAGAAGGCTAAGAGCAAGGGTAAGCCAAGCACGGCCAAGAAAAAGGCACCCGCGAAAAAGAAAGCACCGGCCAAAAAGAAGGCCACAGCAAAAAAATAAGATGGCAGACGACAAGAATAAGCCCGCCCAGAACCAGCTCAGCATCGACCTGCCGGAGGACATCGCCGAGGGCGTCTACTCCAACCTGGCGATCATCACCCACTCCAGCTCCGAGTTCGTCGTGGACTTCGTGCGCATCGTACCCAATGCCCCAAAGGCGAAGGTGAAGAGCCGCGTCATTCTCACCCCCGAGCACGCCAAGCGCCTGCTGGCCGCCCTGGCCGATAATGTACAGAAGTACGAGCGGCAGTTCGGCCCCATCTCCCAGCACGGCGGCAGTAACAACGGACCGAACTTCCCGCCGACCACCTTTACCCCCACGGCCCAGGCCTAAGTCGCGGTGAAATAGTCGAGCGGAACTTTTGCACTCTGCCCCAGGGTTGTATATTTGCAGCCGCTTACGTCAGCTAGACGGTCGATTAGCTCAGTTGGTTTAGAGCGTTGCATTGACATTGCAGAGGTCACTGGTTCGAATCCAGTATCGACCACGGAAGATAAAAGCGGGATGTGGCGCAGCCCGGTAGCGCACACGCCTGGGGGGCGTGGGGCCGCTGGTTCGAATCCAGTCATCCCGACCACAACGGAGAGGTCAGTCTGCTTGCAGGCTGGCCTTTCGTGGTTTTGAAAAGATTTACCGCGGAGGACGCGCAGGGCCGCCGAGAAATACCGGGCGACGGCTCTGCGTCCCTCTGCGATCTCTGCGGTTCATATACTGTTTTTATAACAGGATACTTGCGTATTTCTATAGTGGTTTGTATGTTGCGCCTGCTTTGTTTTTACATTTCCAGCACCCAACAGTTTTTGTGGCCGTCATTCGTAAACCATTAAAACACATACTTCCCATGCTTGAGGACGAACTGTGCTAATTGTAGCCACCCTCCAACTCACTTTCCTACACTGATAAATTTTACGCAAGGGCGTGGCGACCGAGTTTGCTAAGCCCTTTTCTATTTGCCACAAATTGTGTCGTATCTTCGCGGGTGATGAACAAGCACCTCGATCCCTCCGCCGCTAACCTGACGCCCGATGATGGGGCCATGGAGCGCGCCTTACGACCGGACAGCCTCAAGGAATTCAGCGGCCAGCCTAAGATCGTGGCCAACTTGAAAGTGTTCATCCAGGCGGCGGTGCAACGGGGCGATTCGTTAGACCATGTGCTGCTACACGGCCCCCCCGGACTGGGAAAGACCACCCTTAGCCACATCATCGCCAACGAGCTCGGTGCGGAACTGAAGCTGACTAGCGGACCGGTGCTCGAAAAACCGGGCGATCTGGCCGGACTGCTCACCAATCTCAATGAAGGCGACGTACTCTTCATCGACGAAATCCACCGGCTCAACAATGTAGTGGAAGAGTACCTCTACTCCGCCATGGAGGACTACCGCATCGATATTATGATCGATAGCGGACCGAATGCCCGCTCGGTGCAGATCAATCTAAACCGTTTTACCCTGGTAGGTGCCACTACGCGCATGGGTCTGCTGACCGCCCCCATGCGGGCACGCTTCGGCATCAATTGCCTGCTGGATTACTACGACGTCCAGACGCTGGTCAACATCATCAAGCGCTCGTGTGAGATCATGAGCGTGCCAATTACGGAACCAGGAGCCCAGGAGATCGCCCGCCGTAGCCGGGGCACCCCCCGTATTGCGAATGCGCTGCTGCGCCGCATCCGTGATTTCGCCCAGGTAAAGGGCAACGGCACCATTGACCTGGAAATCGCCAATTACGGACTAGCCGCCCTGAATGTAGACGAGGGCGGTCTCGACGAGATGGACAACAAGATCCTTGACGCCATCGTGCATAAGTTCAAGGGCGGCCCGGTGGGTGTCTCCACAATCGCTACGGCGGTGGGTGAGGAAACCGGCACTATCGAGGAGGTACACGAGCCCTTCCTCATCATGGAGGGCTACCTGATGCGTACCCCCCGCGGACGGCAGGCCACGGAAAAGGCGTACCACCACATCGGTGCTACGCCTCCCGGAACGGTCAACACGCTCTTCGAATTTTAGGGCCTACTCCTCCTCCGTAAGGACCTGCGCGGTAGCCTTAACGGTATCGACCACGCCCTGTACCTCGTGCCCTACGGCATCGACCGCCTTATCTACGGCGGCGGTAGCCTGCTCAATGAGCGACGGGGCGGCGGTGCGCTGCTTTTTAGCCGGCCTGTCTTTCTTTGGCGGATCGACCTCGCCCGCCAGCACCCGACTGTAGGCGACCATGGTAGCCACCGTATCGCTCGGCGGGGCCTTACGTACCTCCTTACGGTCCGCTTTAGCCTGTCGCTTACCGGCCTTGATCTTGGCGGCGGCGGCAGTGAGCTTGGCCTCCTCCTCGGGGCTGAGGTTACGGCTGCCAATCTCAGCGGCGATCTTGGCCCGGGCCGCTTCCTTGGCGGCGCGTTCGGCGGCCTTGCGGGCCTGCTTCTCGGCACGTTTTTTATCCTTTTCGATACGGCCCTCCAGCATGGACTTGGTCTTTCCCATGTCGGCCAGCTTCTCGTTCTTGCTGGCTACGCGGCTCTCGATCATGACGATCTTTGCCTGGCGGATCTGTGCTTCGAGCTGTCCATCCGTGCGCTCGATCCGGCGGCGCTCGAACTTAAGGTCCTCCTCGTCGCGGCCAATACTCTTCTGCATCCGTTCCATGGCTTTAAGCAGGCCCTGGTAGCGCGACTCGTTACGACCCAGCGCAGCCGTGGCGGCGGCACCCTTATCCTTACCCCCACCCCGTTTCTCCTTGACGGATTTAAAGGCCGCGTCGATGCGCTGATAGACCTCGTCGCGGTCGGATTTAGTGAACTTAATGCCGTGGAACTTACGCTGTAGCTCGCGCAGCTCTTGGAACACCTTATTCAGGTGGGTACCCTCCACGATGCGCTTCTCCACATCCTCAAGTAGGGTAGCAAACCTGGCCTTTTGCTTCGCGGATTCCTCCTCGTACTGAGCGTTGACCGCCTCGCGCAGTTCCTTCAGCTTTGCGAATACGGCATCCGAACGCTTGCGTAGCTCATTGCCCTGCTCCCGCATCAACGTTTTGTCCTGCAACTGGCTCTGCACCTTTTGCCAGAAGTTTTTGGCCTGGTTCCAGAGGTCGCTGCTGTAGGCTCCGGCCCGTTCGATGCGATCCTCGATTTCGGCCAGCTCGCTGCGGTAGTTCTGCGCCAGCTTTTCGCTCAGGACGTTAAAGTGCCACTCGGTCTGGGCGCGCAGGATCATGTCGGTCTGCTCGGCCCTGAGGTCATCGGGCAGAATGCCTTCCGTAACGCTGAGCTCGCGGGCGATGACGCGGTCGGGCTCGGGTAGCTCGGCCTCCTGATTTTTGCGCCACTTGTCCATGAAGGCGGAGTACACCTCATCGCTGACCACCCGCTCAGGGAAGGTCTCGATGCGTACGATGTTATCGGCAACCTGCAGCTCAAGGGTCATGAGCACGCGTTTTTCCTGGGCATCACGCCCCCAGACGGCAATTCGGTTTCGCATAGCGATGGTCAGTTCGTCCTCGTCGGCCGAGCGTTGCGGAGCTTCGCTCGTCCGCCGAGGGGTTCAAAGGTAGGTACTCGGCGGACGAGGCAAACTGCGTAAGCCGCGGCCGACGAGCACGACAGAAAAACAACGGCCCAACCCCAACGAAGTTGCCACCTAAATGGCGACCTCCTCCCCAATCAATTTATGTTCGAGCAGGTACTCCGCGATCTGCACCGCGTTAGTGGCCGCTCCCTTACGCAGGTTATCGGACACCACCCACATATTCAATCCATTAGCAATACTCTCGTCGCGCCGCAGCCGGCCCACGAATACCTCATCGCGGTGCTTGGCCAGCAGGGGCATGGGGTAGACGTTGTTTTTCGGGTCGTCCTGGAGCACTAGCCCCGGTACGGCCTCCAGCAACTCGCGTACCCGCTCCATCGTAAAGGGGCGTTCGAACTCGACGTTGACGCTCTCGCTGTGCCCCCCGTCTACCGGTACGCGGACGGCCGTAGCCGTGATGGCGATGCTTTGGTCACCGAGGATTTTGCGCGTCTCGTGCACCAGTTTCATTTCCTCCTTGGTGTAGTCGTTATCCAGAAACACATCACAGTGCGGGATGCAGTTTTCAAAGATCGGGTAGTGATACGCCGGCTCATCGCTCTTACCGCCGTCCCTCTCGGTCTCGTACTGCCGCACGGCCTTCACCCCGGTTCCCGTGAAGGACTGGTAGGTAGAGATCACCAGCCGCTTGATCTTAAATTCCCTGTGTAGTGGGGCCAGGGCCACCACCATTTGAATGGTGCTACAGTTTGGATTAGCGATGATACGATCGTCCTTGGTGAGGGCCTCCGCATTGACCTCCGGTACGATGAGTTTCTTATCGCGGTCCATCCGCCAGGCGCTGCTGTTATCGATCACCGTGGTGCCTACGGCGGCAAACTTGGGGGCCCACTCCAGACTGGTCGATCCGCCGGCAGAAAAAATGGCCACGTCGCAGCGGGCATCTACCGCATCCTGCAAACCGACTACGGTATAGCTCTGCCCCCGGTACTCGATTTGCTTACCGACCGAGCGCTCGGAGGCCACCGGCAGTAGCTCCGTAATAGGAAAGTCGTGCTCCCGCAGCACCTCGAACATCACGCCGCCCACTAGTCCCGTGGCTCCTACTACCGCTACCTTCATCATTCCGCTTTTTGGACCGGTGAAGATACCGCACCAACGGAAAACGGCCCCGATCTTGCAGGATCGGAGCCGTCGTACTCACCTTAAAATGTTTGTCACGGTGTCCTAGACTTACTCGCCCAGCAGGGACTCGACGTCGAATCCTTCCGGGATCAACACCTGATCGATTAGGTACACTACGCCGTTCGAGGCTGGTAGGTTTTCACCGACCGTGACCTGACCGTCTTCCAGTACGCGGGTCATGGTACCGGAGGCGTCGGTATCGGCGCTGTCAATGAAGTGGTAGGAAAGCAGCGTGGTCAGTGCCTCGCTGTTTTCGGGCAGCAGCAGCGCATCCACCAGTCCCTCGGGAAGGGCGGCGAAGGCATCGTCCGTGGGGGCGAGCAGGATGTAGCTGCCGTCAGCGTCAAGGTCGGCAGTCATCCCGGCCGCATCAAGGGCGGAGGCCAGGGTGGTCGTCTGCGCATTCTGGCCTACAGCTTGTCCGATGGTCCGTTCGGTCGACGCGTAGGCGTCATCCTGCTCCTCCATGGGGGGCTGTGCGATGGAATCGGTTTCGGTGGGAACTTCCTCCTGGGCGTGCAGGCCAAGGGAGAACAGAGAAACTGCCAGGAGCAGCAGAAATGAGAATAAGGATTTCATGTCGGTTGGTTTGATGAACGAATCAACCGGGGTGTAATGTGTAGTTCAGTTGGTAAACGACCCTTAAGGGGTGGTAGTTGTGGGGTTTTAGGGGATCAAGTGTTAAAGTTTCCTTAGGGCGGGGCCGCGGGTGCGGGCCCGGTGGATCAGAGCCGATTCTCCCCGTCCGGAAAAGCCACCCGGGGCTCGAACTCACGCGCCTCCTCCTCAGTCATGTAGCCGTAGGCGATGATGATGACCACATCACCGACCTGGCACCTGCGCGCCGCCGCCCCGTTCAGACAGATGATACCCGAGCCTTCCTCTCCCCGGATGGTGTAGGTCTCGATGCGCTCGCCGTTGTTATTATTGACGATCTGTACCTTCTCTCCCTCCAGGATGCCGGCCGCGTCGAGCAGTAGGCCGTCGATGGTGATGCTGCCGACGTAGTTGAGGTTGGCCTCGGTGACGGTAGCGCGGTGAATTTTTCCCTTAAAGCGTTGAATCAGCATAATCGGTGTGGTGGTAGGCAAAGGTCGGGGACCGGGCTTCAAACGCCCGGCCGGTCGCTAGGGTTGGCCCGGTAGGCGATGCGGTTATCGATAAGGCGCACGGGACCGACGCGCACGGCGGTGGCTACGACGAGCTCCTCCACGGGCTGTCCGTCTTGGTAGGGCTGTAGGGTATGGCCGTCGAAGACCGTCACGTACTCAGGCTCTAGGAGAGGAGTCGCAGCTATGCTAGCCGTTGCCAGCCGCTCTAGTTCACGCGCCGGCCAGCCCGCCCGTAGCCCCGCCGCTACGGCTGCTAGGTGGCGGTTGATGCGACCGGCGGCGCGGCGCTCATCGGGACTCAGCAGTCGATTGCGGCTACTGAGGGCGAGTCCGTCCGGTTCGCGGACGGTCTCCACGGTCACCACCCGTACGGATAGCCGCATGTGCTCGACCATATGGCGAACGACGGCTACCTGCTGGTAATCCTTCTGACCGAGGTAGAGGGTGGTGGGCTTCACGATTTCTAACAGCCGACTGACTACCTGCACTACCCCATCGAAGTGACCCGGTCGCTGCAGGCCCTCCATATGTGCGGTGAGCTGCGTGAGATCGACGTCAGCGGCCAGGCTTGATTTTGTGCCGTTGGGGTAAACGTCTTCCGTACTCGGCAGATAAAGGTAGTCGCAGCCGTGCTCGGCCAGCAATTGGGCATCGGACTGCGGGGTACGGGGATAGGCCGCCAGGTCACCGGCTTCGTTAAACTGGGTGGGATTGACGAATATGGAAGTAACGGTGAGATCGCTATCTGCTACGCTCCGGTCCACGACTGCGGCATGACCGCGGTGTAGCGCTCCCATGGTGGGGACGAAGCCGATCATCAGGCCGCGGGCGCGGGCGGGCGCCAGGGCGGCGGCGAGTTCGGCGGCGGTAGTCAGGGTGAGCAAAGCGGAGGCGGTAAAGGGCGGCGAAGATAGGGGTGTCGCCAATATTTCGTACCTTTGCCGGCCCGCAGGGGGAACAAATAAAGCGATACAAGAATATGAGTAAGACCAAGGTGCTGATTGTAACCCAGGAGATGGATCCGTACACGGAGTTGACGGAAATCGCTACCACGGTACGGGCCCTGGCCCCTTACCTCCAGAAAAACCAGATGGAAATACGGGTGCTCATGCCCCGTTACGGTACCATCAACGAGCGGCGCCACCGCCTACACGAGGTGGTCCGGCTCTCGGGTATGAACATCATCGTCGATGACGATGACTACCCGCTCATCATCAAGGTGGCCTCCCTGCCCGACAAGGGGGTGCGCATGCAGGTGTACTTCTTGGATAACGAGGACTTCTTCAAGCGTAAGTTCGTCCACGTGGATAAGTCCGGTACCCCCTTTGAGGACAATGCCGATCGCGCCGTATTCTTCTCCAAGGGCGTGATTGAGACCGTGCGTAAGTTCGGCTGGCCGCCCGACATCATTCACGTACACGGTTGGATGACCAGTCTCATTCCCTTCTACCTACGCACCGCCTACAAGAACGAGCCGCTGTTCAAGAACAGCAAGATTGTGTATAGCATGTACCAGAGTGGGCCGGAGGAGCACATCAGCGACGACTTCGCCATCAAGGCCAGTATCAATGCGCTGAGCGAGGACGACCTGGCCCCCTACCTTGACAACGGCAAACCAGCCCTGCACCGTGGGGCCATCAAGTACAGCGACGCGGTGATCCGGGGCAACGCCTCCTTCAGCGAGCCCCTTGAGGCTGCGCTAGCGGCCGCCGACCTGCCCGTGCTAGACGTACAGGGTGAGGAGGCTCCCAAGGCCAGCGTTGAATTCTACCGCGAGCTGCTGGGCGCCGAGGTAGAGAAGTAACCAACCCCGCCGGCCGCCGGTGTACTCTATACTATATGATTAAAGTGCTCTTTGCCACTGCCCTCCTACTCTTGCTGGGCAGTTGCACGGACCCCATCACAGTGGGCTCCGATCTACTCGGCGACGACCGGGCCGAGGTGGGTAAGGTGACGGACCTGCCCTTTACCGCCCGGGTGATCCGTGATGATAGCACCCTGACCGTACAGGGAGCGGTCGCTACAAGCCCCGTGGGGTACTCCTTCGGTCAGTTCGAGGATATGACCTTTGGCCGCACGCGGCACAGTTTGTATCTGACCTCACGCCCCCCTAGCTCACCTTCAAATTTAACCCTCGTCCCTCAGTTCGTAAGTCAGCCTGACGTGGAGGTTGACTCCATAGTTCTGATCCTGCCTATAGATACCCTGAAGCCGTTCTACGGCCCGGGTCGTGAGTTCCCGATCCGCGTCCTGGAACTAGCCGAGCCAGCCAGTGGCATGGCTAACTATTATTCCAATGCCGTACTGCCTACGCGGGGCGGCAACCTTGCCCGGCAAGCCAGTTTTAGTGCTACGGCCGCCCCTACCCTCGTCCGCGATACGGCGGTGACGACCTCGCCGCAGCTCCTGGCGCACGCACGGATTCGACTCTCGGATGAATTGGTCAACCGCTTCAACGGCCTGACCACGGAAGCCTTCACTACCGACTCCATCTTTCGCCTTAATTTTCCCGGTCTGCTCGTGGAACCGAACGGGGACTCCGACGGTCTAGTCTATCTACTGTCCTCCGCTCAAGCCAATGGAAGCATCTACCGAGGGATTAACGTGTACTACCAAGACACCAGTGGTACCCAGGCCAGCTACCGTATCGATCTGCGCCAGATCATTCCCAATTATAGCTATGACTACGGTGGATCGCTCGTGGAATCCCTCCTTACGCGCGATACCGCGCAGGATTTGGTGGCCATCGCCGGGGAGGGAAGCCTTGTCACTGAGTTTACGCTGACTGGTTTGGATAGTTTGGCGGGCCGGGTCATCAACCAAGCTGAATTAACGATACCGGTAGCCCAGGTAGCCGGCGTGAGCTACGAGGAATATCCTCTACCTACTCGCGTTGAGTTGTTCTACCGGACGGGTACCGGCACCTTAAGTCCCATTACTGACCGGCTCGCGCTGGCCCGGTCGCCGGCTAGCGCTGAGACGGTAAACCTGCTCATCGGTGGTCCACTTGAGGAAGAAAACGGTATCCGGTTTTATTCTCCAGCCTTCACCGTACACCTACAACGGATGGTGGATGGAGAAGTACCCCCACGGATATACCTGCGGGTTACACCGATTTTGAGCAATGAGGTGCGGGCCGCACGCGCCCTCCTTAACGGCCCCCAAGCCCCCACCCGCCCCGCAAGCATCCGGGTCACGTTCACGAACATCGACTAGGCCGGGCAACTAATCGGTGCCCACCCCGTTTGTTTTCGGAACTTGTCCCAAGTATTCACGTGGTTCACCGTTTTTTCCTCTCATGAAGCGGACCGCGCGATTTTTTGTAATCCTAACACCTACGACTTTATGTGTGGAATCGTCGGATACATCGGTCACCGCCAGGCGGATGCCCTCATCATTAAAGGTCTTGAACGGCTGGAGTACCGCGGCTACGATAGTGCCGGTATTGCCGTGCTCAATGACTCACTCTCCATCTGGAAGAAGAAGGGTAAGGTGGCCGCCCTACGTAAAGAGATTCAAAAGAACGACACCTCCGGTACCGTAGGCATCGGCCATACGCGCTGGGCCACGCACGGCGAGCCCAACGACATCAATGCTCACCCCCACACTGGCGGCAACCGTCGCCTAGCCCTGGTGCACAACGGCATCATCGAAAACTACGCCGTGCTCAAAAACGCCCTTATGGCGGAGGGTCACGTGTTCGAGAGTGAGACCGACACCGAGGTGCTGGTACACCTCATCGAGGAGATCCAGGATGAGGGTGACCTCCCCCTCGAAGAAGCCGTTCGCCTGGCCCTCGCGCGCGTGGAGGGAGCTTATGCCATTGCCGTGGTTGACAGCCGCAACCCCGGAGTACTCGTGGGCGCACGTAAGGCCAGCCCACTGGTAGTTGGGATCGGCGAGGGAGAATACTTCATCGGCTCCGATGCCTCTCCCTTTTTGGACAGCACCCGTCGGGTCGTTTACCTGGACGATAACCAGATCGCTACCATCACGCTAGAGGACGGGCTAAAGATCAAAAATACCGCAAACGAGACGCAGCCCCCCTTCATTCAGACGCTCGACATGCAGATCGAGGCCCTGGAGAAGAACGGCTACGATCACTTCATGCTTAAGGAGATTTACGAGCAGCCCATCACGATCTTCGACGCCATGCGGGGTCGCATCAGCAGCAAGGAAAACCGCGTCACCCTCCGCGGTCTGGAAGAGTACGCCAACCGCTTCGTGCGCGCCAACCGCATCATCATCGTAGCCTGCGGCACCAGCTACCACTCCGGCCTGATCGGTGAGTACCTCATCGAGGACCTGGCCCGTATCCCCGTCGAGGTCGAGTACGCCAGTGAGTTCCGCTACCGCAACCCCATCCTGAACGAGCGCGACATTGTCATCGCCCTGAGCCAGAGCGGCGAGACGGCCGATACCCTAGCCGCTCTGGAGCTCGCCAAGAGCAAGGGAGCCATGATCTACGGTATTGTCAACGCCGTGGGCAGTAGCATCGCCCGCCTCACCGACGCCGGCAGTTACATCCACGCCGGCCCCGAGATCGGGGTCGCCAGCACCAAGGCCTTCACCGGTCAGGTCACCGTACTTACCCTGCTTGCTCTTAGCATGGCGCAGAAGCTGAGCACGATCAGCAATACGACCTTTCAGAAGTTGGTCACCGAGCTCGAAACCATTCCCGACAAGGTCACGGAGTGTCTCAAAGCCAATGACCACATCCGCTACATCGCCAAGGAGATCAAGCACCACCACAACGCCCTCTACCTGGGCCGCGGCTACAACTTCCCCGTAGCCCTGGAGGGTGCCCTCAAGCTCAAAGAAATTAGCTACATCCACGCCGAGGGCTATCCCGCCGCCGAGATGAAGCACGGCCCCATCGCGCTCATCGACAAGACCATGCCGGTCATCGTCACGGCCACCAACCGCTCGGCCTACGAAAAGATCGTGAGCAACGTACAGGAGGTACTGGCCCGTAAGGGACTGGTCATTGCCATCGTCAACGAGGGGGAGACCGCCATCAGCGAGATCGCCAACCACGTCATTCACATCCCGGATACCGAAGAGCAGCTCTCCCCGCTCCTCTCCGTGATCCCCCTACAACTCCTCAGCTACCACATCGCCGTGGAGCTCGGTCGTAACGTCGACCAGCCCCGCAACCTGGCGAAGTCGGTGACCGTGGAATAGGCTGCTCGTCGGCCGAGCGTTGCGTAGCTTCACTCGTCCACCGAGTAGCATCACATATAAAATAATTTCCCCATGGAATGGGATATCGATTACAACACCAGCAGCGCCGAACTCATCTACAGTGAGTACGGCCGCAACGTGCAGGAGCTACTGCAGAAAGCCAACGAGGTGGCCGACGATGACGAGCGGCAGGCTTACGTCGAACGCGTCATCACCCTTATGCTGCAGATGCAGCCCAGTGTCAAGCAGCAGGAAAACTACGAGGAACGTCTCTGGAAGCATGCCTTTCGCATCGCCGGTGGCGCGCTCAACGTGAAGGTGCCCGAGGGCATCGACGCGGCTCCCGACCCCGAGGGCGTGCACCCCGAGCCCCTGCCCTACCCCGATACCAGTAGCCGCATGCTACACTACGGCAAAAACGTACTGGCGCTGATCGACGAGGGTAAGAAAATGGAGGACGGCCCCGAGCGCGACCTGCTCACCTATACGGCCGCCTACTACATGAAGGTAGCCCTTAGTGACTGGCGCGACGGCAAGTTCTATAACGAGGAGATGATCCGCAAGGACCTGTACGAACTCAGCGATAAGGTCCTGGTGCTTCCCCCCAACGCTAAGATCGGCGAGCCCAGTAGCAATCAGCCGTCGCAGGACAGCGGCCTGCGCCGCAAGAAGAAGAAAAAGAAGAGTGGCGGCAGTAATAATAACCGCAGCAGCAGCAGCAGCAGCCGCAGTAGCAATAACAACCGTAGCAGTCGCAACCGCCGCCGCCGGTAAGCAAAAAAGCCCCGTCACATTCATGACGGGGCTTTTTTAATTTCTTAACGACTTAAGACTAGCCGAGTGAGTTTACGTGGTTGGCCAGGCCGGACTTCAGGTTAGCCGCCTTGTTGGCGTGCCAGAGGTTACGCTTGGCCAGGCGGTCGATCATGCTAAAGAGCTTCGGCAACTGCTTTTCGGCCTCGGAACGGTCCTCGAGGTCACGGAGCTTACGGATCGCCGATCGGGTAGATTTCTTATAGTAGCGATTGTGGAGGCGCTTACGCTCATCCTGCCGGATCCGCTTCTTTGCTGACTTATGGTGTGCCATCGAGGTATTTTTTCAGTCTGCAAAAGTACTGCTAATTTTCCAACTCACCAAGCGTAGCTGATGCGAATGTTGAGGCTTCTACCCGGCGCATCGGCGTAGTAGCGCTGCCGGTCGAGGTAGTCGCGGTAGCTGGTGTTGAGCACGTTCTCGGCCTCCAGCAACAGGCTTAGCGATCGGCTGCCTAGCTGAAAGTCGCGGCTCAGCCCCACGTCGAAGAGTGCATAACCGGGGGGCGGCGGCAGAAAATCCTGCTCCGCGGTAATACGTCCCTGCCGGGCGGTCACAAGTGAGGTGAGGGAAAGCTGCAAGGCGGAGGGTAAGGTATACCCCAGGCGGGTGCGCCAATTGGTCGGTGGGATGTAGACGAGTGCAACGTCGTCCGTCCGGTTTTGTCCGTAAAGGAGAGCAAGCCTGCTGTCGATTTCGAGCTTACCGAGCTGGGCGAGTGCGCTGAACTTTGCTCCGTAAAGCGTACCATCTATGCCGCGGTACTTGAACAGGGGGAAGGCCCCCCGAATGGTCAGGCGCAGTTCGGGCTGGGGCTCCAAGTTGATAAAATTGGCCACCCGCTGGGCAAAGACGCTACCGGTGAGGGTCAGATCTCCGTTGCTGCTTCCGTAGTGTAGGCCGAGGCTCACCTTCGTCGACCGCTCGGTAGTCAGGCTGGAATCTCCCTCCTCGATGCCGCTCACTCCCTGGTGAAGCCCCTGGCTGTAGAGCTCATTGATCTGGGGCGGGCGCTGCCGGTAAGCAAATTCCAGTTCCGAGGAGAGTCGGCTACTCACCTTTAGGCTTGCACCCGCGGCCCCGCCCACTGCGTTGAAGGTGTGCTGGTAGTCGAGCAGCCGTCGGGGCAGGTCACGGCTGATGGTCAGAGCTCGGAAGTACTGCCGGTCGTAGCGCAGCCCGAAATGGTACCGCAGTCTGCCCGGCTCGTAGTGGTAGGTGGCAAACGCGGATGCGCGTCGACCGGTATAGTCGGGAATCAGCGGCAATACGCCAGTGCCCGGTTGGTTAACGTTGTCGACGTGTTCGTACTGGGCTCCTGTTTCAACGGCGGATCCCTTTGCCAGCTCCCTGCGGTACACCCCCTCGACGAATTGGGTGGTCTGCAGTAACTTCAGCGCCGCCCGGTTATCATCCCCGCGCCGCACGTCGTACTCCCTGCGGTCGTCGATCTGCCCTCCGTAGCGCAGGGTATAGCGCTGTGAATCATCCGGACGGTAGTCTAGTTCTCCCTTGAGTAGGTGGTGGATGACCGTCTGCCGCGGCGAGGCAATCGAATAGCTGAAGTCGGGGGAGGTAAAGTAGGGTTCTTGTCGCCCGATGGCCTCCTCCAGGTCGGTCAAGTTACCAATGTGCGACCCGCGCAACACGCCGACGTTGGCGCTGTATAAACTGTAGTATAGACTGGCCGTCAGCTCGGGATTGATGAACTTAGCCAATTGTACGGCCATATTTCCCTCGCGCCGACCCGTATTAGTCAGGTAGTAGTCGGGGGCGCGCTGGTCACCCGCCAGTTTCAGACTACCACTCAGGCGGTAAGCCACAAAGGCCGAGTCGGTAAGCCGGGCATTGAGGGTATGCGCCAGGCCGTTAGAGCGCAGCCCGTAGGCGACCGTCCCCCCCGACGCGGTGCGCGGGGTTAGGGTAGCCGGCTCGATCAGTACGGTAGGGCCGAGGGTGCTTCCGCCGTACCGCAGTGCGTCTACCCCCTCGACCACCCGCACGTAGGCTGCCACCCAGGGATCGATTTCCGGGGCATGATCGTTGCCCCACTGCTGCCCGGCCTGAGCGATGCCGTTGTTCTGTATGCTGAGACGGTTACCGTAGAGCCCATCGAAGACCGGCTTGGCCGCTGCGGTGCCCGTACGCAGGCTACTCACGCCGGTGATGCCCTCGAGCACCTCGCTGATCTGGCGATCCGACTGGCGGTCGAGGGCTTTTTCGTAGTCGACGTTCGCGCCACTGGAGGTCACCGTTACGGTCTCCGTGTAGTTATCGTGGTGGTGCAGGTACACGGTCACGGTCGTATCGGAGGTAAAGTCAAACGTCAATTCCTTGGGGTCACAGCCAATGTGACTGAACCTTAGGGACACGGGCCCGGCGCAGACGTTCTCCAACTCGAAGTAGCCGTTATAGTCCGCTTCCGCCCCCCTACCCCCCTCCAACATATAGATGGTGGCGAAGGCGAGTTTTTCGTTCTCGTGCTCATCAATCACGGTGCCGACGATACGTCCCGTACAGGCTTGGGCGCGGACGCAGGTGCTAAGGATCAGCATAAAGGAGCAAACCAACAGCCGCTGCATAAAGGGTGTACTTAGTTACCGTACCGACACCGGGAAGGTCACCTCGATATCAGTCTCTCCACCGGCACCGGCGGGATCGGTGATGGTCACCCCGCTCGCACGTTTATCGGCCTTGTGCCGCAGCACGATACGTAGTTCACCGGAAGACGCATCCGCGGTCCGCAAGGTAGTCAATAACCCGATCGGGTTACTCTGAGCGTCAGAATCGGCGTAGGCGGGAGTCACGGTGAGGCCACTACTCGGGATGTAGAAAAACTGGTGATCCAGCGCCTCGGTGCGGATCTCCGCCGTGATGTCCTCCACGTCGGTGGGGTCCGAGGCATTAGTGAGTACGATGGTACCGCTGTAGGTCTGGTCGGTCTGTAGCGAATCGGACACGGTCAGCGTCGGAGCCTGGCCACCGTCGCCGTCCGGGTCGCGGAAAGCCATAGTAACCGCCTGTCCCCCGCCGGTAGGTACCAGCGTGTACACCAGGTCGGTGATTACCTCTTCTTCGTTTTCGATTACAGGACCGTCGTCATTGCCACAGGATGCGTAGAGGACAACTACAAGCAGCAGGAGGAGTATAGCGAATTTAGGCATAGTGGCGAAACTTTTGGTTGGGGTATTCTCTTTCCCTGAAGTCACTGAATCGTCTTTTGTTGCGACTCTGTCGCATTAATTTTGACAATGCCGGGTCGAAATACCACTTCCAAAGCTGCCGTGTTACAACTGCTTAGATCGGCGGGGTGTGCGTTGAGCCACGAGATGATCGAGGGCGAACTCACCGAGCCTGTCGATCGGTCCACCATCTACCGTATCCTTAATCGCTTCGAAGCGGAGGGCCTGGTCCACCGCATCGTGGCCGAGGATGGACGCCAGTACTTTGCTAGTTGTGAAGACTGCGATGCGCAGGGCCACGTCGATAACCACCCCCATTTTCACTGTACGGCCTGCCAGCGCCTAGAGTGTCTGCCTCAGCCCCTCGAGATCCCCTTACCCCAGGGGTATCGTCCGGTGAGTTTAAACGCAACGATTTCCGGCTACTGTGCGGAATGTAGGCCGACCGTCAAGGCCGATTAGGGCTGGATTGGTCTGGCGTGATGGGCAAGATTGTCCATCACCTCACCCAGGTCACGGATGATTTGTTCGCCGTCGGGGTCTTCCACCAGGGCGGTCATGATGTAGTTCCGGTTTGGGCCCTGTACCATGGCGCAGTCGGCGTGGTAGACGCTCCAGGAACCGGACTTGCGGTATACCTTGGCCCGGGGAGCTACCCGGTCGAGGGTGTTGACGAATTTATGGTGGAGCTCCGGATCGACCAGGTAGCTCATCATCTTCAGGCTACTCTTCTGACTCACCAACTGCCCGTTGGCCAGCAGGTAAAAGTAGCGGCAGATCTGCTCGGTGGTGGCCGCGTGGCTAATGCCCTTCATGGGGTCGGGGTAGCGACGTCCGCCGGCGGCATAGCGCTTACCCACCCAGAGGCCGCCCCCGTTGGCGGTGTCGTAGAGTTGGTGGCGGGGGTCACGCATGGTGCGCTCGATGTGCTCGAAGCCTACCCGGTCGATCATGCGGGTGGTGGCGGCGTTGTTGGACTTGGCGATCATAAGCCGCATGTCCTGTTTAATCGTGGCGGTTTCTTGCAGTTCGCCGCGCTCGATGGCGTCGTGTGCGGCGGCCAGCACGGCGATTTTCGGTAGGCTGGCTGCATACATCATGTGCTTGCCGTTGAGGGTGGCGAAGCGGGGACTGCGCGCATCGGCCATATCGACCAGCCCGACACTGAGGCGCTTGCTGCGGTAAAGCTGGGCCCAGGTGGGGTTGGCGAGAATAGCGGCTTTGAGCTGGGCTTCTAGGTCCTTGTCCTGGTGATCCCGCAAGCGAAAACTGGGTGCTGCTGTGGCGGGCTCAGCGGTCTTCTTCGCACGCTCGGCGGCGGCTTTCTCTAGGTTGATGGGTACGTAAAAGGCCGATGAGGTGGAGAATTTATCGCCTAGGTAACGGGAGATATCGAACTCGGCACTACTCATGAAGAGCGCGGCGATCACGGAGAGAAGAAGAAAGAACGATTGCTTTAGCATAGGTAGAAAGCGTAGTGTGAGGCAAAGACGGCCCAAAAGGCGGACCTAATAATGTGCTAAAGTCTCGTGTCTGCTGGCTGGAAAGAAGTGTGGGAAAAGCCCGAATACAGAAAAATAGCGCGGCGGTAGTCACGCGCCATTGACTAAATACAATACGAAGATACACTTAGTTGCCCGACAGGCAAGCAATTGTAGGGGCCTTTAGTCCTTTAACAGCATCTAAAGGGTTGATATTGTGCGAGCGGTTACAACTCCGAAGTGGAGTGGAATACAATCTCTGGGTGGTTATCCCGGGCCATCTGTAGTGTCCAGGCGCTGTCAGCTAGGTAAACCAGCCGCCCCTCCTTATCGGTGGCAATTTGTTGCCGCCGCCGTTCGCGGAAGGCCTGTAGCGCGTTCTCGTCCTCGCAGGTGACCCACAGGGCCTTAAAGAGATTGATGGGTTCGTAGAGGACCGTGGCGCCGTACTCATGTTCCAGTCGGTACTGGATCACATCGAACTGTAGGGCACCTACCGTACCGATGATCTGGGCGTTGTCGACCTCGCGGGTGAAGAGTTGGGCTACGCCCTCGTCCATGAGCTGGTCGATCCCCTTAGCGAGCTGCTTCGATTTGAGGGGATCGCCGTTCATCACGCGGCGAAACTGTTCGGGGCTAAAGCTGGGAATGCCCTTGAAGTGGAGTTCCTCCCCCTCGGTAAGGGTGTCGCCGATCTTGAAGTTACCGCTGTCATAGAGTCCTACGACGTCGCCGGCGTAGGCCGAGTCGATGACCTCCTTGCGGTCAGCCATAAAGCTGGTGGGATTGGCGAACTTGAGCTTACGGCCCTGGCGGACGTGCAGGTAGTTCGTGTTGCGTTCGAAGGTACCGGAGCAGATGCGCAGGAAGGCGATGCGGTCACGGTGCCGCGGATCCATATTCGCGTGGATCTTGAAGACGAAACCGGCGAATTGGTCCTCGTCCGGGCGGACCTGCCGCTCCTCCGTAGGCCGGGGCATCGGTGGGGGGGCGATGCGCACGAAGCAATCGAGTAGCTCCTTGACCCCGAAGTTATTGACCGCGGAGCCAAAAAATACCGGGCTCACATCGCCGCGCAGGTAGGTGTCGCGGTTAAATTTCGGATATACCCCGCGGATCATCTCTACCTCCTCCCGCAGCTCAGCGGCAGCATCCTGCCCGATAAGCTTATCCAGCTCCGGATCCTGGAGGTCATCGAACTCGATGGTCTCCTCCGGGCGGCCCTGCTTGTTGTCGGGACGAAAGAGCACGATCCGCTCCTCAAACAGGTTGTACACTCCCTGGAAACGGTCACCCATGCCGATGGGCCAGCTCAGCGGGACTACCTTAAGCAACAGCTTCTGCTCGACCTCATCGAGTAGATCGAAGGATTCCTTACCCGGCCGGTCCAGCTTGTTGATGAACACGATGACGGGGGTCTTGCGCATGCGGCAGACCTCGACGAGCTTCTCAGTCTGCTCCTCGACGCCCTTAGCCACGTCGATGACCACGATGACGCTATCTACGGCAGTGAGGGTGCGGTAGGTATCTTCGGCAAAATCCTTGTGGCCGGGGGTGTCGAGGATGTTGATTTTCTTATCCCCGTAATCGAACGCCATCACGGAGGTAGCCACCGAGATACCGCGCTGGCGCTCGATTTCCATGAAGTCGGAGGTCGTGCTTTTTTTGATCTTATTGCTCTTCACTGCGCCGGCCTCCTGAATGGCGCCGCCGAAGAGGAGCAGTTTCTCGGTCAGCGTCGTTTTGCCGGCGTCCGGGTGGGCTACGATGCCGAAGGTGCGCCGGCGGGCAATTTCTGCAGTTTGCTTGGTCATAATCGAGCGCAAAGATATATCTTTGCGGACCATCAGCCATCCTAGCTCAGTTGGTAGAGCAATTCATTCGTAATGAATAGGTCGTCGGTTCGAGTCCGATGGATGGCTCCATGCAACGCGGTCTAAGCCCGCGGGGTGCCACGCGACCTGCAGTCGCGGCGCAAAGCAGAAGGAGCCACTTGCTACCGCAAGTGGCTCCTTCTGCTTCAACTAGGTGTCAGCGCAGTCAGCAGACTGCGTGGAACGGCGCTGCCGGAGGCAGCATCGTACTACTGGTTGCGCTTCTGCTCGTCCCCCGGTGTAATGCCCCCCTCCACCTGGTTAGCGGGATTGGTGGTAGAAGTGGAATAGGCCGCCTCGTACTCATTGTCCGTGTAAGTGGGCTTGACGAGCGTATCCCGAATAGTCCGGATCGAATCAGCCCGCTGGGCGTAGTTCGTGGTATTGGTGGTAGAAACACCCTGGGCGGACTGCTCCTCAAAGGTGACCTTACCATCATTATTGGGGTCAGAGTCGTTGTGCTCGGAGAGGTTTTCGCTGTCAACGCCCTGCTTACTCTCATCAATATTGTTCTCACCGCAGGCGGTCAGAGCGATTAAGAGTAAGAACAGGAAACTGTAAATTGATAATTTTCGCATGGTATGGGTAGGTAGAGTTTAAAGATTGGTGGTTTCGGCAGCTACGGCATAGCGGTAGATGGCGCAGGCCGCCGACCCGTTTACGGGAAGCTCGGTAGCTGGCAGATTATACACGCGGGCTCCGGACTGGAGCGCACGCACGGCCGCCAGATTCAGTAGTTCGGTGGCATTCTTGTCCTCATCGGTCATGATCTCGACGCCGTTATTTTCCGCGTGGTACTCGCCGTAAACGTACTGGTCCTTATTCAACCAGAGAGCAGCTATCCGACCATTGATTGCGGCGGGTACGATGGACTCGATGTCGCTACCGGCCTCGTTGCGGGCGGCATTATCTCCGTACAGCTGCCGGTCGCGTTGACGCTGCTCGTCAAAATGCGTACCGATCACTGCCCAGGCTTTCTCGTGAATTTCGGCCGGGCCGTCGAGCTCCAGATTACCCGCTACGTGATTGTCGGTATAGAGGTGGTTGTAGGAGTTGGCCTCCTGGTAGATCGGGATCAGTTGTTCTACCCCACCGAGTACCAGGGGGGCCTTGTCGTCGCAGAGGTAGTCGCTGATACCGGCATCCACCCGGTCGAAGTACACCTTTAGTTCTTCTACTTCGTCACCCGTTTTACCCCCCCGGTTGAAGAATACGGGGTTGTTACTACCCCGCTGTCCCTCCGCACCGCCGGCCCGACTAAGATCGTTGTCCGGGGTATCCTGCATGAGTGCGTCATCTATGTTGACGGGGGTAAGTCCACTAAGGTCTACCTCCGCGATGCTAGCTGCGGTACCGGTATAAAACTTAATCGCACCCCGGCTGAGGGCCAGGAAGTGAAACTTGTTGTCCTCCCCGAGCATGGGTACGAGGGGGCGGAGGTAAAATTCGGGGGCCACGTAGATCATGGGTTCGAAGTCGATGGGGCAGGCGTAGTAGTCCATGCGATCGGGTCCGATGAATACGGCCAGACCATCACTCAGGTCGGTCCAAAATTTAGTGTCATCCAGCAGCTCGGTAGCGGCGCCAAGGAACTCATCCGCACCGTGGTCGCTCAGCTCATAGCGCTCCATCAACTTTTGGTGGGCTGTTTTGAGCGCGTTCTTAAAGCGGATGTGGTCCTCCTGCTGATTGCCTACGCGGTAGGTAGGAATGAAGATGCTGACGGAGTAATCGTTGGTCTGAGCGGCGAGGATATCGAAGTCGGTACGGGTGAACATGGTGGGAATAGAGGTAAAATTTGAGCAGAAAGGGGGGAAGGGCAGGTTACAACAGTCCTAAGCGCGCTTGCGGCCGCGTAGAAACAGAAATACCATAAGGCCGAAAAAGATCACCGCGCAGATGATGACGAAGCCATTCGTAGCAAACCAGTCGCCGGCGGGTCGATCAACGGTGGAGGAGCTGTAGGGGCTCTCGTCCTCCGGCTGGGCCAGTAGCGCAGTGGCCGAGAAGATTAGAAAAGCCAGTATAGAGAGGATACGGGTCATGGGGGGGAGATTGTAGATGTGAAAAGGCCGCGAACGGGCGATCCCGAACGCGGCCTTTGGTATGCGATACTTGAGTACTAGGCCCGGTTAAAGAGGCGCGAGATCAGGCTGATCACGAGTAGTACCAAGAAGATGTAAAACAGGATCTGGGCAATGCCCGCAGCTGCACCGGCGAATCCGCCAAAACCGAGAATACCGGCCACAATGGCAATGACAAAGAAGATAAGAGCGTAGCGTAACATGGTGAAGGTATTTGGTTTGGATGATGTGAAAGTCACTTGACACCAGTCGGTTGCTGTCGCCTGCTTTCTATTTCCCTAACCCGGAGGCAGAAATAGATGTTCGGTACCGGAAAAGTTTGCATGCTCCAACTTCGCCGCCCCGGCCGGGTTGAACGGGTATGCCACCGCCCCGCCACACCATCGTATACCAGAACGTACAGAGCGTCCACCTCAAGGAGTGGTTTGCCGATACGCTAGCCGCCTATCCCGAGCTACTCCCCCACCCCATCTACCTGCGTAAACTGCCCACTCGCTACAGTACCATGCGGGCCCAACCCGTGCTTAACTGGCAGTTCTGGCGGCGGCGTACCCGGCACTACCGCGTGGACTTTAGCAGTCACCTCGAGGTGACCGAGCACGTGCGCGTCAGGGAGCTTCCCCGGGAAGTCGTGGTGGGCTGGTTTGCCCACGAGCTCGGCCATATCGTGGATTACCTCCACCGTCCCTGGCGTGGCATGATCGCCTTTGGGCTTGGCTACGCCCTCTGGTCACGCTACATGCGCCAGGCCGAACGGCGGGCCGATTCGATCGCGGTGGATCACGGCTTTGGGGCCGAGGTGATCGCCACCAAACATTATTTGATGGACCACGCTACCCTGCCCGAACACTACAAGAAGCGGCTGCGTAGATACTATCTATCAGCCGACGAGATCGAGGCGCTCGTAACCGCCTACGAGGAGAAGGGCCATATGCCAGATATTGTAGAAATCTAACACCTCAATCCACTATGACAAACGCCTACGATCGAAACCAGCAGTACCGCAGCTGGATCACTAAGGCTCCCCTCGCCCTGGTACTGACCGGTCTGGGAGCCAGCCTCATCAGCGAGGCAGCCGTCAGCAAGCAGTCCGGTGCCCCGGTCCTGCGCTGGGTGATCAAGGGGACCATCGCCCTGACGGTATTCAACAGCGGGCTCAGCATCCTGGCCGATGCCAGTAAACACCGCGCCCACTACGAACGGCTGCGGGATGCGGAGGACGCCACCGCCCCGGTAGCAGGTGCCGCCGTCTAGACCATCGGCCGAAAGTCCTATCTTGGCGTACTAAGCCGTCAAGACTATGCGCCTTTACTTACTCTGCCTTCTCCTCCTTGCTTGCACCTGCGTCCGCGCCCAGGAAAAGCTGGACTACCAACTGCCCCCGCAGGAAATTCTCGAGCTGGTAGACGTGCCGCTGGCACCCACCGTGCTGATGGATCACGAGCGGAAATACATGGTGCTGCTGTATCGCGATGCCTTCAAATCAATCGCCGAACTATCGGAGACCGAGCTGCGACTGGGCGGACTACGGATCGACCCGAAGACCAATATCGGTAGCCGGCAGACGTACTACAATGACGTGAAGGTGCGTCCGCTAAGTAGCGCAATGGGTGCCGAGCGCTCCCTAAACGGCCTGCCCGCAGCGCCGCGCCTAGCCAACTTTACCTGGTCGCCCGATCAGCGGATGATCGCCCTGACCAACACGACTCCGGAGGGGGTGGAAGTCTGGGTGGCCGACCTCGGCCAGGGGAGTGCCCGCCGGCTCACCGAGGCGCGGGTGAACGCAAACCTCGACGACGTACTGAACTGGGCCGAAGACGGGCAGTCTATACTCGTCAAAATGCTTCCGGAGGATCGGCAGGAGTTGATCGATGCGGCCTCTGCCGTACCTACTGGTCCTACGATCTCGGTGGCAACGGGTGAGAAGGCGCAGAACCGCACCTACCAGGACCTGCTCACTAACCCCAACGATGAGCACAATTTCGAGCAGCTGGCCCGCTCGGTGCTCTACCGGGTGCCGCTGCAGGGGGATGCGGAGGAGTTTTTGCCGGCTGCCATGTACGATGCCATCAGCTACAGTCCGGACGGATCCTACGTCATGGTCACAACGCTGGAACGGCCCTTCTCCTACCTCGTACCCTATGACCGCTTCCCCTCCACCACCACGATCTATACGGCAGCGGGAGATAGCGTACAGACGGTAGCCGAGCTGCCCCTGATCGAGGTGCTGCCGCAGGGATTTATGGCCACAACCACGGAGCGGCGGAGTATCCAGTGGCGCGATGACCGGCCGGCTACGCTGGTGTACGTGCAGGCCCTGGACGGTGGCGATCCGGAGCGGGAGGCTGACTACCGGGATGAGGTATACCAGCTCGAAGCTCCGTTCGCCGGTGAAGGCGCCTCGCTCATCAGGCTGCGCAACCGGTATGCGGGGCTGCAGTGGGGGGACGACCGGACGGCCGTGGCCTACGACCGCTGGTTCGACACCCGCAACCTGAAGGTCTACACCTTCGATCCCAGCGGGCAGGATTCGGCGCGGGTGCTCTTCGACCGCAACTACCAGGATAGCTACAGTGATCCGGGCAGCTTCGTAACAACGCGCAATGCACTTGGTAGTGAGGTACTCGCACTGGAGGACGGTACGGCCTTCCTGATCGGCGAGGGCTTCACCGCGGAGGGGCAATTCCCCTTCCTGCACGCCATCGACCTGGCCAGCCAGGAGACGGAGGAACTCTACCGGTCAAGCTACACGAACCGGCTGGAGGAGCTACTGGACTACGACCCCAGTACGCAGCGACTGCTGGTGCGGGAGGAGTCGGCCATCGACTACCCGAACTACTACTTCCGTGATCTGGCCGGCGAACAGACGCAGCAACTGACTGATTTCGACAACCCCTTTCGGAGTCTGCAGGACGTCCACAAGGAGGTGATCACCTACGAGCGGGCCGATGGATTGGAACTTTCGGGCACGTTGTATCTGCCAGTTGGTTATGACACCGTGGCGAAGGAAAAGATGCCGATGATCCTCTGGGCCTATCCCCGGGAGTTTAAGGACAAAGCCAGTGCGGCACAGACTACGTCTAACCCCAACCAGTTTACCTACCCCAGCTACGGCTCCCCCTTATTCTGGGCGGCGCGGGGGTACGTGGTGCTGGACGATGCGGCCTTCCCCATCATCGGGGAGGGGGACGAGGAGCCCAACGATTCCTTCCGCGACCAGTTGGTCGGTAACGCCCGGGCGGCCATCGATGCCGTAGACGCGATGGGATACGTGGACCGTGAGCGGGTGGCCGTAGGAGGGCATAGCTACGGCGCCTTTATGGTGGCTAATCTGCTATCGCACAGCAATCTCTTTGCCGCCGGCATTGCCCGCAGCGGAGCCTACAACCGCACCCTCACCCCCTTTGGCTTTCAGAGCGAGCAGCGCAGCTACTGGGAGGCCCCCGAGGTGTACAATACCATGTCACCCTTTATGCACGCCGATAAGATGAAAACCCCGCTGCTGCTCATCCACGGCGAGGCGGATAATAACTCCGGCACCTATCCGCTCCAGAGCGAACGCTACTTTAATGCGCTCAAAGGGCTGGGGGCCACGGTGCGCCTGGTGATGCTACCCAAGGAAAGTCACGGCTACCGCGCCAAGGAAAGCATCCTGCACATGCTCTGGGAGCAGGATCAGTGGTTGGAGGAGCACGTGAAGAATAAGGACGTGAGCCGCTAGCTGTCGCTACTGCCCCAGCCAGCCGGCCCGTCGCCCTAGCTGCTCGGCATCGGCATCCTCAATAAGCGAGCCGGTAAAACTCGGATCACTGCCCGCCGTAAAGCGCCCCGTCTTCTCACGGCCCAGCTGCCGGAAGCCGATCTCGTACTCCTGTCCGAGCCGCAAACCACGCACCAACTCGCTCCAATCGGCCTGACTACTTACCTGATGCCCGTCCAGAGAAGTGATCAGGCTACCCTGATCGAGTCCGGCAGCGTAAAGCGGGCTATTTTCTACCACCGGACCGCCCACCTCCAGTCCCTCATCGGTATCGCGTAGCCGCAGACCGTAAAAGCCGACGCTGTCCGGTTCGCGCTGCGCGATGGAAACTCCGTAGGGTTGCAACAGCTCGGTAAAGTCCGGCAGCGCACTGCCGTAAATGTGATCGGCGAACCACTGCTGCGCCCAGGCGGAATCCTGTACCACATCCGCAAGCGCGAGCTGGATGTCGCGGATGTGGTAGGGGATCTCCGGTCTGCCGTAGCGCTGCCACATGAGGCGCATCATTTCGTCGAGGGTGTGCCCGCGCTGACGCAGTTCCAGATCGAGGGCCAGCCCCAGAGTCGCCCCGTAGGGGTAGTAGCTTACGAAGGTATTGGCGTAGTTGTCCGGGTCGTTGGCGGTGGCGGCATCGACGAAGGGTGCCTGCTGGCTCATGGCGATGGGCGAGCGGTGCTGGCGGCCGGGGGCGAGCACGACGTAATTGAGCTGACCGGCCAGGCGTTGTGCGTAGTCGGCCGGCTCCAGCAGGCCCGCGCGTAGCAGGGCCAGATCGTCGTAGTAGCTCGTGAACCCTTCGGCGAACCACAGCTCGCCACTCATATTGACGTGGTCAAAGGAGAAGGGTTCCAGACTGGCGGGCCGGATCCGCTCCACGTTCCAGCAGTGGAAAAACTCGTGACTGACCGTACCGATCAGGGCCTGCTCGTTGCCGGCCAGGTCCACCGGGGCGGAGCAGACCGTGGAGTTGCGGTGCTCCATGCCGTCACCGCCGATGTAGAGATTATAGGCACACAGGAAGGTATACCGGCCATAGTCATAGGCCGGGAGCTCCCCGTAAATGCGTTGCTGCGCGTGTACGACGCTATCGACCATCACCACGTAGGCGTCGAAGTCCTCCCGGCTGCCGTCGTGGACCATGGCTACCGCGATGGTATCTACCCGCTGCCCGCTGGTGACCGTGAATTCGTCGCGCATGATGGTGCCCACCATGGTCGGAGAATCGTAGAAGTAGTAGTAATTCGGGGCGGCAAAGCGTCGACCTCCGAGATCGACCAACTGGGTAGCTACCTCCCAGCCGGGGCGCTGTCCTTCCCGGAGCTGTAGCAGGATCGGTCGGTCACTGAGCTGTTCGCCGTAGGGAAAGGAGGCCGGCATATTGAGGTGGAGCTTGCGGTCGTCAACGCCGGAGTAGGTGCCGTCCCCCCCGTTGGCGAATAGCGTATAGGAGAAGGTAACCCGTCCGGAGTGGCCCGTGACGGCCCAGCTGGTGGGATCTACCCGATCCACGTGCGCGGCACCTGCGCCCCCGCCCGAAACCTCGACATCATACACGTTGCGCGCAAAGTTGTGCTGGGCGTAACGGCCGGGGCTAGACTGCGGCATTTTGACGTAAAACACCCCCGGGGGAACGGCCGGAAAGTCGATGGTGACCCGCAGCTCGTGCTGTTGCACATTTTCCAGATCGAGGGTGTAGGTGATGGTGCCCGGATGGTGGGCTACCCAGTCGAGCTGGGCGGTAAGGGACAGGGCAAAAAGTAGGAGCGGTAGGGTAAGTAGATAGCGCATAGTGGACCGGAGAGTGGGTGCCAAGATACTGCCCTGTCCGTGCGGCTTGTCGGCTAGCATTAATTTGTGCATTTTGGCAGCGTATCTTGCTATGGTACCGTTTACCTTACGGTATTATCTCCTGAGGATACGGTAGCGGCCGAGCCGCATCCGGTCCGTGGGAGGTGTTACCCGATCTTATCTTATGGACTATTCGATCTGTCTGGAGCACGATGAGGAACAGTTCGTGGCCGCCCTCCGTCGGGGAGACCGCGAGGCGCAGCGTGTGCTGTACGAGACCCACTACAGTCCCCTGATGGCTATCTGCCAGCGCTATACGGGGAGCGAGGACGAAGCGATGGATCTGCTGCACGAGAGCTTCATCAAAATCTTTGGTAAGATCGGTCGCTACGAGACCGGCACCGCGCTGCTGGCCTGGATGCGGCGCATCACGGTCAATACGGCCATCGATCACTACCGGCGGTCGGTACGGCGGCGTACCGAGGACATCGAGCGGGCCTACCAGTTGAGCTCCGATGTGCCGGACGTGATCTCGCAGTGTTCGGCCCAGGAAATCCTGGCCGCCGTGCAGCAGTTGCCGCCGACCTACCGGACCATTTTTAACCTCTACGTGATCGAGGGATATAGCCATAAGGAGATCGCCGAACAGCTTAACATTACTGATTCCACCTCACGCTCAAATCTCGTCAAAGCACGCGCCAAGCTGCAGAAGACGCTGACCGCCCCCGGGCGCTAGTATATGACACCGCACTCATTAGATGACCTGATCCGCCGGCGCCTCGCCGACCTGCCGCCACCCCCCGCACGGGGCTGGGCTGAATTACAGCAGCAGCTGGATGCCGCCGCCGCCCCGCCGCAGCCTGCCGGTACGGCGGATGAGGTAGTAGCGGAGAAGTTAACCGCCCTGGCCCCCGTACTTCCCGCTGGCAGCTGGGCGGCATTTGAACAAAAGCTGACTGCGGCCGAACTCAGCACTACCTCCGAAGTAGATCAATTAGTTTCCGCCGGCCTGGAACGTTCGGCACCCGCCCGGGTATCGGGCTGGGCGCTACTGGCCGCCCGCCTGGACACCATCGGAAAGCGCCGCGAGATGGTAGGTTGCATGAAGGTGGCCGAGGTGGCCTTTCTCCTCAGCATGCTGCTGCTGTACGTACAGTTCGGTACCCCCACCGCCCCGCGGTCGGAGCAGCAACTCGCCCAGAATAAGCCTGACCTGAGCACCCAAGTCGATCTCCTAGCGGCCACGCCGCCTGCGCTACCCCTATCCATCACCGCCCCCCCGACTCGTTCCACCGCGGCGGATGCTAGGCATGCTTTAAGGAGCCGCACGGCGGTTGCCCCCCTGAGTGTGGTAATTCCTACTCGATTACCTGAGTCCGCAGCGCCCCGCCTTGCTGCCGCCGCCCTACCTAAGCGCACTACTACGTCGCCCAACCTCACCGGTCCGGTGGACCGGACCGCCTTTTCAGTTAAGCACTGGTCGACCGGGGTCAAGCCCGCTCTCGCACTGCCCCTGCCCGATGCGGGGGAGCCCATCCGGTACTACTTAAATGTGTTTGTCTCGCCCCTCGATTTAAATCAGGTCAAAACCCTGGCCAATCCCGGATTAGGGATCGAGGCCGGCACGCTCCTCTCCCGCGACTGGAGCCTAGGCACGCTGGTCGACATCACGAAGGGGAAAAACGGCATCCAGGTCGGTCTGATCTACGGCAACCGGTCCTACGTTCCGGCAGAGATCCTGGTACTAGAAGACCGTAGGCGGAGACGTCAGGAGGACCCCGACCGCGTACGCTTCGGCCGCCTGCTTTACAATACCGTGTCCATCCCGCTCAACTACGAGCGGGTGATCCGGCGCACCGACGACTGGCAGGTTTCCGTGGGCGTGGGACTCTCGGCCAATGTCGTACTCGCCTCCGAATTTAGGTTAGCCGCGGATTTCACTTACGACGACCTGCGCAAACAAGCCGACCTTTACCGGCAGGAACTTTTCCTGGCCGGTAAGCTCACGAAGTCGAGTGGGCTCCAGAAGGGCTTCAACGACTTTGTCGATCCCCCCACGGGGTACCTACAGGGCGGGTCGCTCCTCGACAATACCAGCCTTTACCTCAGCGGTAACATTCGCATAGAGCGCCTACTCGATAACCGCTGGAGCCTGTACTTCTCCCCCACCGTGTCGCGGCTCTTTACCCTGCGCGAAGACGATGGCGGCAAGGGGCCCCTGCAGGACCGAATTCATAACACCATGCTCCGCGTCGGAACGCGCTTTCGGTTGACGGACAAATAGCCCTATGCTAAATCTTTGTACCTGTCTGGCCGTAGCCGGACTCCTGGTTTGCACCCCCGCGGTGCTCGGTGCCCAGCGGGCGGCCCTTCCCACTACGGACACCCAGGCCCAAACGTTGGCGGCTACCATCACCGCAGCCGACCTGCGCCGTCATCTGACCATCCTGGCCTCCGATACCATGGAGGGCCGCGAGACCGGTCAGCCCGGACAAAAGCGGGCGGCCGACTACCTACGCTCCCAAATCGAGGCGCTGGGCTTTCCCGCGATCGGCCCCGACAGCAGCTACTTCCAGCGCATCCGCTTTAGCCGCCAGGCCTGGGATACGATCTCGCTGCGCCTAGACGGTGAGGAACTGCGCCACCTATGGGATTACTATGCCTCCCCCGGCAAAAACAATAGTCGCGGACCGGTGGACATCAACGACCTCACCTTTCTGGGGTACGGTATCGACGCCGATGGGTACAGCGACTACGCCGGTCACGACGTGGCGGGTAAGCACATCCTCATCTTCGCCGGGGAGCCCCGCAACCGTAATGGCAACTTCCTGCTGACCGGCACGAAGGATCCCAGCGACTGGAGCCTCGACGACGGCCGCAAGTTGGAGCTTGCCCGCGAGCACGGAGTGGAAACCGTGTTCGTCATCGACCCCGCCTTCCGCAAAAACGTGCAGGACGTACGCCAGGAGGTCCTTGACGGCCGGTTACGAATGGTGGAGCAGACGGAGGCTGAGCGCCGTACCGCCAACTCCGTGTACATCACGCCCGAACTGGCCCGCACATTGCTCGGAAAGGAATACAAAAAGGTAGTCAGGGCCCGCCGCCGCATCGAGAAGTCCGGCCGCCTGCGCCCCGTCACGGTAACTACCGAGCTGCGGCTGATTCAGGAAAAGCTCGTGTCGGAACTCATCGGAGAGAACGTCCTCGGTTACCTCGAAGGCACGGACTCCGTACTCAAAAACGAGGTGCTGGTGGTCAGTGCCCACTACGACCACCTCGGGAAGCGGGGCGAGGCCGTCTTCAACGGAGCCGACGACAACGGCTCGGGCACCAGCACCGTACTCGAGATCGCCGAGGCCTTCGTGATGGCCAAGCAGGAGGGACTCGGGCCCCGGCGTAGCGTACTCTTCCTCTGGGTCAGCGGGGAAGAAAAGGGCCTACTGGGGTCGGAGTACTACGCCAGCCACCCGGTCTTCCCCCTGGACCAGACCATTGCCGATATCAATGTTGATATGGTCGGCCGGGTGGATGAGAAGCACGCCGCCGACCCCAACTACATCTACGTCATTGGCAGTGACCGGCTCAGCACCGAGCTGCACCAGATCAACGAAACGGTCAACCGCGACTTCACGCAGCTGGAACTGGACTACACCTATAATCTGGAGTCCGACCCGAACCGCTACTACTACCGCTCCGATCACTACAACTTTGCCCGCAACGGCATTCCCAGTATCTTCTTCTTCAACGGCAGCCACGCCGACTACCACCGGGATACGGACACGGTCGATAAAATCAACTTCGATAAGATGGTCCGCATCGGTCAGTTGGTCTTCTACAACGCCTGGCAGTTGGCCAACCAGGATAAACGCATCGAGGTGGACGTGCGCCCCTAAAAACCGAACAGCGAGCTACCTACCACCGCCGTGCCGTCTGCCTGCATATTGTAGTACACGGCCGCAGCTACAAAACCCAACACGGCCACGATTAAACCGTAGAGGAACACGCTGTAGCAAATACGTAGGTAGGCATACTTCTTGGCTAGCACCACCCCGAGGTAGTACAGGTCACGCGACATGGTGCTGTACAAAAAGTCTTCATCCTTCAGCATTTCACTCATGCCGTACTCATAGTCCTCCAGCGGCATCCTGTAAAAATTACCGAAGAACAACAGGTTGCTGCGTTTGGCTTTGATATCATCTAGGCTGCTCTTGCCCTCCGTGATCTTGGGGCGGGTGGCCTGGATGGCGAAGAAGAGCGAGCTCAGACACACTGCCATCAGAATAATGGTCGGCAGCGTGAGGTGGGGGTTAGTATCGAGCTTCGGAAACAGATTCGCCGCCGAGATACTCAGGATGATCGCGTTGACCGACAGCATGATATTGGCCTTACTATCGGCCATACTGCTCAAGTTGACCTGCGAGCTGTAGGTGGCCCGGTACATGGTCTCTACGCCGCGCCCGGGTTTGAAGGGCTCTTTTGTCTTGTCGCGCTTCTTTTTGAAGGTCTTTTTCTGCTTCTTCTCCCGCTCGAGTTCGGCCAGGTTGGTTGGTGTAGGGTCGGGATACAGCGATTTCTTACGCCGGTAGAGCTCCTTGACGTGTTTCTCCTTCAGCTTACCGTAAAGCTCGCGGGCCGCCTCCGTATGGTATTCGTGATCAAGCATGAACGCCAGCTCAAAGTCGATCCACTCCTGGTCCGACATCACGAGGTCGCGCGTCAGGGCGAACTCCTGGCGCACCCGGCCGCAGCGGTCCCAGTAGCTTGCCTCCCCCAGGTGACTGAGGTCGGCATCGGCCACAATTTCTCCTACGAAGGTCTGCGGCTGCTGGGGTATGCGCGTGGCCATGATCGCACCGCGCACTTTTTCGATCAGCGCCTCGTCATCGATACCATAGTCGCGTAAGTATGCCTCGGCGTGGTCGGCGCTACGCGTCTCGTGAGCTTCCCAACCCTCGGTATAGCCCGTATCGTGAAACCAGGCGGCTATGCGGATTGCGAGCAGGTCGGACTCCTCCAGGTCATACTGCGCCGCGATCTCCCCGGCCGCCTCCACCACGGCGCAGGTATGCTGGAAGTTGTGGTATACGTAGCGCGCGTCCATCCCACTACGGATTAGATCCTCCACGTGGGCTTCCACCTCCCCCAGCAGGCCTACCGGTCCCGTCAGCGTTTCTGTATTCATCGTAGTATAACATCAATCACGGCCAGTAGGGCGGGGCCGCAGGTGCAAAGCTCTGGGAAAACCATCGGAGGCTTCGAAGCGTCCGACGGTCAGCAAACTTAACCAGACGGGCTTTTCGTGCGTTTTGACCTCCAAGTTAATTAGCTACCCCCTACCGTGTACCCCCTCCTATCCCGCATCGCCAAAACCGCCAGGTCCGCCGGCACGCGCACGGTCTACACCGCCCTGCTGCTCTACTACGCCTACCGCCGCAAAGAAACCCCCGGCTGGGCCAAGCGGACCATCCTGGGTGCCCTGGGGTACCTGATCGCCCCCCTGGATGCACTGCCCGACCTTACCCCCGTACTGGGTTACACCGACGACCTGGCCGTACTCGGCACCGGACTGGCCATCGTGGCGGCCTACATCAATAAGGACGTCAGGACTCAGGCACGCGCCAAACTGGACGCTTGGTTTCCCGGCCAGCAGACCGCCGAGGTAGTCGAGGCGGTCGATCGCGAGCTCGACTAGCCGCCGGCGCCCCCAACCGCGTACCCCTTACCTTTGTCTCCTTCAAAACTCCCTAGATGTCCGGCACCAACAACCGCTTCGCCACCGCCCTCATGAAGGCCCTCGAAAAGAAAAACCTCGACGGCTTCGACTACCTGGAGTGGAAACAAAGCGTGGGGCGGCTCACCGAAATCGGTATGGACCAGGATACGGCCATCAACTCAGCCTTCATTACCGGCTCCTCCGTAGGTCTGACCAAGGAAAAACTCATCAAAACGGCCAATTACTACGCCGAGGTACTACAGGACGAAAAGGCCCAGTTCATGCGCAGCCTCGAAAAGCACCTGGTGGACAACGTCGAGGGGAAGGCCAAGCAGACCGGCGAGCTCAAAAAGAAAATCGCCAACTGGGAAACTAAGATCGAGCAACTACGGGAGCAGATCCGGGCCGCCACCGAGCAGATTGAATCGGCCGACGCCCAGATCACCGCCGCCCGCACCAAAGCCGAGGAAAACCAGCGCGGCTTCGAGGAGGCGCTCCAGGTCATCACCAACACCATCAACGAAGACGTAGCCGACATCCGGCGCGTGCTCGCCTAACCCCACCGTTTCCCCATGACGCCACCGGCCTCCCCCAAAAAGTCATTCTGGCAACGCCCCGAGGGAGTTACGGGACTTATCTTTTTGCTGGCCATTCTGGCCGGTCTGGGCTTCGTATTTACCACCTTCGCCGGCATCATCATTCCCTTCCTGTCTACCACCCTCGGACTGGTAGTCGCCGCCGTGGCCCTGCTCACGGTACTCTTTGCCATCGTCGATCCCCGCACCCGTACCCTGCTGAGCTACATGTACAAGTCCGGCATGCGCAAGCTCACCGGCCTGTTCGTCAACATCGACCCCATCGGCATCCTCAAATCCTACGTCGAGGAGCTGGAGGGCAATCTACAGGAGATGCGCAAACAGATCGGTAAGATCCGCGGGCAGATGCGCCACCTTACTACCCTAATGGAGACCAACGAAAAGGAGGTCAAAAAGCAACTCAAGCTGGCCGCCCTAGCCAAGGAGAAGGGCAAGAACCAGCAGATGATCCTGAGCAGCCGCCGCGCCGCCCGCCTGCGCGAGAGCAACCAGAAGTACCAGGTGCTGCTCACAAAAATGGAGGTGCTCAACCGCGTGCTCAACCGGATGCACCAGAACAGCGAGGTACTGCTCGAAGACACCCGCGATCAGGTAGACCTTCGCATCCAGGAGCGCAAGGCCATCCGGGCGAGCCACGGGGCCATGAAGTCGGCCATGAGCGTGATCAACGGGGACCCCGACCAGCGTGCCCTCTTCGATCAGGCCATGGAGGCCATCGCCGAGGACGTCGCCACCAAGGTGGGTGAAATGGAGCGGATGATGGAACTCAGCAGCGACTTCCTGGCCAGCGTCGATCTGCAAAATGGGGTATTTGCCGACGAGGGCCTGCGCATGCTGGAGGAGTGGGAGAAGAAAAGCGAACTACTGCTGAGCGAGGGGCACATCGAGTTTGACCTCGACGACAAGCGCCCTACGACCGAGGAGCGGCTCGATCTGGAGGATATCCCCCGTCCGGAAGCCAAGCCCCAGGGGCGGGGCGAGACCGGCAACTACGATCAGTTCTTCCAGTAACCTACCGCCACCCGGCTCCGTACGTATTGACGAGCACGTCGTCGTAGGCATCCGCCTGGGCGAACAACGCTTCAAAGCGCGGCAGGGCGGTTTCCAGACTTAGGTACCGGTCGTAGATCAGTAGCGACAGAATGATATCGCGTCCGTAGGTCGAAAACGTAAGCTGCTGCAGCCGGTCGTTCTCCCGCAGTAGGTAGGCAAACACCTCTGCAGGAGGCATCTCGGGCAGCTGGCACAGGTAAGCATCGCCGGTGACTAGGCCACTATCCTCGTGGTAGGTCACCTGTATCGTAGCACTGCCCTGGCGGATACGCCAGAGGTTGGGGCCCCGACGGGCGAGGCGCGGGTCGTGACCCGCCGCCCGAATGATGGCCTCGATGGTAGCCTCCACTCCGGTCGGCAGCACCTCCTCCACCAGGGAGGGCAGCACCAGGGGCTTACCGCAACTCGGACAAAAGCCCTTCGGATTGGCCGCTAGCTCGAAGGTCACCTCCCGGCAGTAAAAACAGCGCGCCGCCGGCCGGCCCTCTCCCCGGCCGAAGGTGTCCAATACCTCGCTGACTGTCGCAGCCGGCAGGGCTAGCGTCTCTCCAGGGTGCTCCCGGGCGTTCATCATGTTGATACCCCGGAGCTGGCCCTGCGCATCGAGCAGCACTCCGCCGATGAGCGTCTCCCCCTCCCGCGCCGTATGCCGTAGGTATGCAGTGCCATTTAGCTCCACCCCGACCGCGGTCAGCCGTCCCTCGACGTGCCGGACCGGCTCCCCCAGGTACTGCCCGACGGTCCGCACCGGATCACCCACCCCGGCGGCCTCCTGGCTAAAGGGTAGCGGCGGCACTTCCGGAAAGCTACGGGGCCGCAGGAAGGCTAGGTCATAAGCGGCATCGAGGTAGACGACCTCGGCCAGTTGCTCGGTCAGATCGGCTCCCTCGATGACCACCGTGCTATTGCTGCGCACGACGTGCTCGTTAGTCACCACCAGGGCGTACTGTGCCAGGTATACGCCGGTACCGGTACTAAAGGGGGTGGCAACCTGAAGGAGTGGAATGGGTGACATGTGAAAGGACTCACAACTACGGAAGTGTCGAATGTACAACCTCACCCGCTTTACGGGCTTCTTCGCATCTTTGTCGGCGTGGCGGACCCACTTACCTACTATACCCAACTTGCCGGCGCGGCAGCGGCGCGCGCCACCCGGCTCCAGCAGCGGTACGACCGGCTGGCCGTAGCGCGGCTGATCGCCTTCGCCGGGTTCGTAGCCCTCCTGATTCTCGCCTTCGATGCGGCCCCTTGGCTGGGCATTGGGCTCCTGCTGATCGGTCTGCCCCTCCTGGGGTTTGGGGTGCGTTGGCACCTTAGCATTGGCCGGGAGGCGCAACGAGCACGGGTGCGGCACGGCCTGGCCGGGGCGGAACTCCGGGCCCTCGACCACCAGTTTTCCCAGTTCGGTGACGGATACGCCTACCAGCCCACGGATCACCCCTACGCCGTGGACCTGGACATTCTCGGCCCGCATTCCCTATACCAGTACCTCAACCGCACCGTCACGGCCATCGGGGGGGAGCGACTGGCCCAGGAGCTTCTCTACCCCGCCACACTCCCGGAGGCGGAGCGCCGACGCGCCGCCGGGCGGAAACTGGCGGCAGACCCGGACTGGTGCACTGGATTCAGGACCCTAGGTAGTGAGCTGAGGGACGAGCTCGGCTACGCTCACCGGCTACTGGAGTGGGTAGAGCGCCCCGCCGTGGTCACCGGTCGCTTCGCCCGTCTGATGCGGTGGCTCGCCCCGGTACTTACCCTGCTGGGACTCTGGTGGTGCCTTACCCAGCAACCCTGGCAGCTGGGGCTGCTGGCCTTCGTGCCGGCCTTCGTACTACTACGTCGCTACGGGGAGGCGGCTGCGCTCGAGCATAGCTACACGGCCCGGGCCGGCACAATCCTGGCCGGTTACCGGCAGTTGTTCGAGCATATGGAGGCGCGACCCGGCAGCAGCCTACGGGCTTCGGTAGCCATCGGACGGCTGGCGTACGCCATTCAGCAGCTCGACGTACGCAGTAACCCCTTCGTATTTCTGCTCGAGATCACCGGGCTGTGGAGCCTCCAGTGGCTGACCCGGCTGGACCGCTGGCGCCTGGATCACCGTGACCAGCTAGCCCGCTGGCTGGAGGAGCTCGCCGATACCGATGCCCGCATTTCCTGGGCCACGCTGCGCTTCAACCATCCCGGCTGGACGGAGCCCGAGCCGACCGGGGAGCGGGTGCTCGAAGGGCGGGGACTGGCTCATCCCCTGCTATCGCCACGGGGTCGCGTGAACAATGATATCTCGATGTCGACCGATGGGCACATCCACCTCGTCACCGGAAGTAACATGGCCGGCAAGTCGACGTGGCTGCGCACCGTAGGCATCAATCTGGTACTGGCCCGGGCCGGGGGTCCGGTCTGCGCGTTGCACCTGCGCGCCGCCGCCCTACAGGTGTGGACCTCCATGCGTACGCAGGACGACCTGAGTGAGAATACCTCAAGCTTTTTTGCCGAGCTCAAACGCCTGAAGGCCATCATCGATGCCGTGAAGGACCCCGGGCAGGAGGTGTATTTCCTGCTCGACGAAATCCTCAAGGGCACCAATAGCCGCGACCGCCATACGGGTGCCCGCGCCCTGATCCGCCAGTTGATCCGCGAGCGGGGGGCCGGTATCATTGCCACCCACGACCTGGAGTTAGCCGCCCTAGCCGAGGAGCCTGGGGCCCGGGTGGAAAACTACGCGATGGAAGTACAGACTCGTGCGGGCGAATTAGTGTTTGACTACAAGCTGCACCCCGGAGTAAGTCAGAGCTTCAACGCCACGGCGCTGATGGCCCGCATGGGCATCGAAATTGACCCCGCCGATATCTCATTAACCCACGACTAACACGACACCCATGAGTAAAGGAAAAATTTTGGTGACCGGCGGCACCGGCTACATCGGTAGCCACACCGTAGTGGACCTGCTCGAGAACGACTTTGAGGTCGTCAGCGTCGACAACTACCACAACAGCAAGGCTGGCGTGCTCGATGGCATCGAGGAAATCACCGGCGTGCGCGTCGCGAACCACACGGTGGATCTATCCGATGCAGCGGCTGCGGCTAAGTTATTTGAATCCAATAAGTTCGACGGGGCCATTCACTTTGCGGCCTTTAAGTCCGTAGGTGAAAGCGTGACCAAGCCCCTCGCCTACTACCGCAACAACCTGAATAGCCTCCTTAACGTCATCGCCGGACTGAAGCGGCAGGGCAGCGGCCGGCTAGTCTTTTCCTCCAGCTGCTCGGTGTACGGCAACGCCGACGAGCTGCCGGTCACCGAAGCTACCCCCCGCAAGGAGGCCGAAAGTCCCTACGCACGCACCAAGCAGATGGGCGAGGATATCCTCTACGACTACTGTGCGGCCCACCCCGACTTCTCCGCCATCCTGCTACGCTACTTCAATCCCGCCGGGGCCCACCCCAGTGGTAAAATCGGCGAGGACGCTGCCACGCCCGCCAGCAATCTCGTACCGGTCATCACCGAGGTAGGGGCCGGCAAGCGGGACACGATGACCGTTTTCGGCACCGACTACGCAACACGCGACGGCAGCTGCGTACGCGATTACATCCACGTAGCCGACCTGGCCCACGCCCACACCCTGGCCCTGGAGTACCTGATGAGCGATCGGGCGACCGAAAACCCCGCCCTGTTCAACCTTGGCATCGGCGAGGGGCTCACCGTACTGGAGGTCATCAGGGCCTTCGAACGCGTCGCCGAGCAACCCCTCAATTACGAGATCGGCGCGCGCCGCCCCGGCGACGTAGTGGCCGTCTACGCCGATCGCAGCAAGGCCACCCGCGAGCTGGGCTGGGAACCGCGCTACGACGTCGATGACATCATGCGAACGGCCTGGGCCTGGGAACAGCAGCGGTAGTGGCCCACCTGCGCCTGACCGGCACGGCGACCTCCCAGGGGGTACCGGTGATCGGCTGCCACTGCGCGGCCTGTAGTTCCACGGACCCCCGTGACCGGCGGTACCGGACCAGTGCGGTGCTCTACGCCGGGGAGGCCAGACTGGCCATCGACGCCGGCCCCGACTTCCGCTCCCAGATGCTGCGCGCGGAAGTCGACCGCCTCGATGGTATCCTACTCACCCACGAGCACAACGACCACACGGCGGGCATCGACGACGTACGGCCTTACTGCTTCATGCAGGGCGTGGACATGCCCGTGTACTGCCTGCCCCGGGTGGCCGGGGAGCTTCGGGAGCGTTTCGCCTACACCTTTACCAATTACCCCGGGGTGCCGCGGCTCGATGTGCGGGAGCGGACCTTCGGCGATCACCTGGACTTTGCCGGACTGGACCTTGAGCTGCTGCGCGTAGACCACGGCCGGCTACCGATCCTGGGGTTCCGGGTAAACGATCTGGCCTACCTCACCGACGTAAAGACCCTGCCCGAGCAGACCATCGCTGCACTCCAACATCTAGACACCTTAGTGATCTCCAGCCTAAACCATTACGGCACCCACAGCCATCTATCCGTCTCGGAAACAATGGATTACGTGACGTTATTACAACCGCGAAAGACCATACTCTTCCATCTGAGCCACCGGCTCGGTCCCCATGCGGAATTTCAGTCTACCCTGCCCGCGGGCGTGTACGTCGGCTACGACGGCATGCGGCTAGACCTTTAAGGTCCCGTTAAACCAGCTTGTCCGGGGGGCGGGGCCGCCGGTGCGGGCGTTTGGTAAGGGTACCGCTACCTTCGTCGTTTCTCCGCCCCTATGCGCAAGCCTTTTCTCCTCTTGATCCTTAGTTTAGTCTACGGGCTCGCGGTGGCACAACGTCCGGCACCCCCCGCGGCTAAGGAGGTGGTGAGCATCGACCACGCTAACGAGCTACGCATGCTCGATAAGGGCAACCGGCAGCGCCTTATCGGAGAGGTGGAACTGAGTCAGGATAGCGTATTCATGTACTGCGATAGCGCCGAACTGGTCAGTGAGGTGCAGCTCTATGCCTACGACAATGTCGTCATTCAGCAGGGCGATAGCATCGCCGCCTTTTCCAACTACCTCGACTACAATGCCGAAACGCTGCTCGCCAAACTGCGGGAGCAGGTGGTACTTAAGCGCGGTGGTACGGAGCTATACACCGAGCAGCTTGATTATAACCTGGCCACCAAGCTGGCCACCTACCACACTGGCGGTCGGGTAACCAACGGGGGTACCGAGCTTAGCAGCACCCACGGCTACTACTATGCCGATACCCGCAACGTCTACTTCCGCGATAGCGTCGTGGTGGTCGATGACCGCTTCGAGATGCGCGCCGATACGCTGCGCTACGACCTGGCCAACGAGCGGGTGTACTTTCTGGGGCCCACGGTGATCCGCAGCGATACCCATAACATCTACTGCGAGGGAGGGTACTACGACGTGGCGCTGGATGAGGCTGTCTTTCGCGACAATGCCCAGTACCGCAGCGGCGACCGACTGGCTGCGGCCGACTCCATCCGTTACTTCGGTGCCGAGGAACTTTACGTACTGGAGGGGAGCGCCTACGTGGCGGAGGGGCAGTTTCAGCGGGCTACGGCTGACCGCATCAATTACTTCCGCAGTCGCGACCGCTACCAGCTCGAGGGCAACGCCCGTGTAGTGGATTCGCTCCAGGTAGTGACGGGCGATAGCATTGACTACAACGCCGCTACGGCCAGCTACACGGTAGCCGGCGGGCGGCCGCGGGTATCTAATCCGCCCATGATCCTGGTGGCCGACCGCATGGCCTCCGACGAGGCCACCGGACTGGGCCGGGCCAGTGGCAACATCGTCTGGCGGGACACCAGTGCCAAGTTGACCATTGAATCCGAGCGGGCGGACTTCAGCCAGACCACCGGCTACATCAAGGCCTACGGCGGGCGGCGGGGCCGGGCACTGCTCACTACCCTACTCGACCAGGATACGATGTACCTGGCAGCCGATACACTACTATCGTTTCAAACCGATGCGGTGGACGCCAAGGGAGATACGGTCCGCGAACTGGCCGCCTACACGGACGTGCGCATCTTTAAATCGGACCTACAGGCCGTGGCCGATTCCCTGGCCTTCAACACGGTCGACAGCGTCCTTACCCTCTACCGCGATCCCATCCTGTGGCAGGATACCAGTCAGCTTACGGCCGATACCATCGATCTCTACCTAAGGAATCGCTCCCCGGACCGCGTCGTACTCCGCCGCAACGCCCTAGTCGTCACCTCTCCTGACCTCATCTTTTTCAATCAGGTCAAGGGCAAGGAGATTGTAGCCTACTTCGACAGCAGTCAGCTCCAGCGTACGGAGGTGGCCGGTAACGCCGAGGCTATTTACTACGCCCAGGACGAGACCGGCGGCTACATCGGCGTCAACAAAACCGCCTGCAGTAAGATGGTACTCTACTTCGCCGATGGCGGGGTTAACCGCATCAAGTTTTTGAGTGCGCCCTCCGGTCGGCTCGATCCCATGGATGCGATCAACCACGACGCCCTACGCCTGGATGGATTCCGCTGGGAGCCGGAGCGGCAACCCCGGGATCTGAATGATTTGTTCGGGACGCGTGCTCCGATCTTCGAGCCGCGCCCTCCTGATTTTACTCCCCGTGAGGCGCAGCTGCCCGGTGACGAGTGACTACTTTTGCCGCATGCCGCGACAGCTCCTATGGCTCTGCTTAGTACTGGCTGCCACCGTACTGCGGGGTCAGACCCCGACGCTAGATTCCTTCCAAACCGCTGATGGCTACCTCGCCCAGGGAAATGCCTACTTCACCGAGGGCGCTACCGGCGAGGCGATCCTGGCTTTCGAACGGGGATTGCGACTGCGACCCAATCACGTCACACTACGCAACAACCTGCGCTACGTGCGGGAGGAGGCCGGTATTACCGCTCCCCCCCTGCCGGAGTTTTTTTTAGTGCGGTGGTGGCGTACCGTCGGCGCTGTAATCGGTAGCACCATGGCCTACGTGCTGGCTCTTATTTGCTGGTGGCTGGCGGTAGCGGCCGGGCTGTACTGGTACCTCTGGCGGCGGCAGATGGCCGAAAAGCGGCGCTTCGTACTGCTGCCCGGCTCGGTGTTCCTACTGGGTTTAGCCGTCCTATTTTACCTAATGGCCCGGACGCGCTACGACTTTCTGCACCGTACGGACGAGGCGATACTCATCGCCCCCACTGCTGCCCTACGGGTAAGTCCGACGGAGGCCGCCTCCGTGGAAGCGGAGCTTGCCTCCGGTCAGCGGCTTCTTATCACCGACCGCGTTGGCGACTACGTCAAGGTTACGCTGGAGGATGGGCGGCAGGGGTATTTGTTGGTAGCGGAGCTGGCGGTGATTTAACTGTTTCAACCGGTCCACGTACCTAGGTCGAGGCGTTACACGCGGAGCGAGCAGATTCCTCACCACGCCAGTTCGGGCCGGAGGCCGCTCGAACTTTGACCTCGCCTCCGTCTTACAGCAGGTCCTTCACACTAACGTATAAGCCCCCGATGACCCCCACCAAGCTCATCACAATGGTGATCCAGGGGTTGGTCCCCAACTGGCTATCGGCGTAGAGACCGATCCCCACACAGATGCCGATCATGCCGATCAACTGCGCACCGATACCCATGTACCTGGTCCAGGCACGGCTTTCTTCGGTTGAGCGCTTACGGGGCGGGGCGGCCATGGGCTTAGAACTGTGGACAGTACACGCCCCGCCGCTGGTTGCCGCAGATCTTATACTGCAGACTGAGCTCGAAACCGCCGTTGCCGTCGGTAGCGACCTTCAGGTCACTGGTATTGAGGTCGTAGCTGAAGCCGAGGGCAAAGTTTTCGTAGTCGAAGCGGGTGCTCACGATCAGCGCATCGGTAAGGACGCTGCTGTCGAGGCGGTTACTGATGCGGCCCCACAGACCGACCTGGAAGGACTGGCTGGCGGAGTTACGGCCGCTATCGAGGAGAAATTTGACGTTCGTCCCGGTATTGACCTGGAAGCTCGGTCCCTGACTCATCACGATCACGCCCGGTACGAGTCCGAAGCGGTCCGTAAGCATGAATTCTCCCCCGGCGTGGCCCGTGTAGCGGCTGTAGAGTAAATCTTCTCCGGTATTAGAGAAGCTCTGGTTCGCCCGGTTCAGGTGGTGGAAGGCTCCCCCTACGTAGAGGCTGTTATTTTCGTCGAAGACCATAAACCAGAGGAGCCCACCGGCCAGGTCGGCGAACAGAAACTGATCGCGGTCCAGGCTATTTTCGTTGCTGGGCGCATTGGGGTCGAAGCCTCCGTCCCCATCGTGCTGGGACCCCCAGCGCAGGGCCAGGAAATCGAGGCTACGCTGGGCCGCTCCCACCTCGGCACCGGCCACAAGGTAGTTGCCGAACTTGCGGCTACCGCCGATCTTTTTGGAGTAGCTAGCGGACACCTTACCGGTCGTGGTGGCAAAATTGGCCTCGCCGGCGCGGTCGCCCCAGAAGGTACCGCCGATGCCGAAAAAGTCATTACGGCCCACGGCGATGCGCTGATCGTAGCTGACGCTGTAGGTCTGAAAGGCATTCTCCCCCAGTACCGAGGCCCACTGGCTACGGTAGTTGATGGCGATGCGGCTGTTACAGTTCATCACCCCCGTCATGGCCGGGTTAAGGTTGAGGGGGGACATGTAGAACTGGGAGAAGTGGATGTCCTGCGCCCGTAGGCCCAGGGCACCAAGCACAAGCAGGAGGAGGGTATAGACTAATTTCATAGGTCGGCGGAGAAGGCGGTTTAGAAGCTTTCGTTTAGGCAATACAAGGCCGGGCACAAACCCGATGCAAAGGTAACGCCCACCGCCAGGCGAATAGTCTTTCGCCCACAAAAAGACCGGTCACGTGTACGTAACCGGTCCAGTTATAAACACCTAAAACCCTATTAATGTCTTTCAGATTACCACAAATTTAGCAGTAAATTCCCAATCCTAAAAATCTTGTCCTGGCAATGCTCGATCTGCTCATCACGGCCGTGCTGGCCCTGATCATGTTCTCGATCGGGCTTAGCCTTAAGTCAAAAGACTTTCGTCACCTTCTTTTACACCCTAGGACCCTCCTGATTGGGCTTTTACTCCAACTTGTTGCTCTGCCCAGTTTAGTCTTCGTCGTAGTAGGGGCGGTGAAGATCGAGCCCTTTTTTGCCCTCGGTTTCCTGGTCCTGGCCGCCTGCCCGGGTGGACTATCGAGTAACTTCATCTCCTATCTATTGCGGGCAAATACCGCGCTTGCCGTGAGCCTGACAGTCTGCAACTCTCTATTGTGCATGTTCACCGTGCCCTTCATCGTGAACCTCGCGCTCGCTCGCTACGCCCCGGTGGACACCACGGCGCAGCTTCCCCTACTCGCCACGGCACTCCGTATCTGCCTGATCGTCGTATTGCCCGTACTACTAGGTATGCTAGTCCGCTACCTACTCCCCCGGGCAGCCAAACACATCCAGCCCTATGCACGCCGGGGTGCCCTAGCACTACTGGCCCTCGTCTTTATTCTGAAACTCTTCGCTCCCGTCCACGAGGGCGGAAGTGCCCTTACGCTGACGGAGGTCAAGCACATCCTACCGGTAGCACTGCTGATCAACGTCCTAGCGCTTTCACTCGGCCGGCTTGGGGGGCTCCTGTTTCGCTTGGGAAAAGACAGTCAGCTCACCCTCGGCGTAGAGGTTGGTATTCAGAATACCAGCCTAGCCTTCGTCATCGCGGGCACCTTCCTCGGCAGCGAGCAGGCCCTGAAGCCCGCGCTCGTGTACGCCATGTTCACCTTCTTCACCGCCCTGCTGTACGGACTACTGCTCAAACCGGAGATGCGTGGGCGGCTATACGAAGAATTTATCGGTTCGTGATCAGCTCCACGTAGCCACTCACCGGACTCTCACTCTGGGCGATGCCGGTAAAGCGTCGCTCGAAGATCTGACCGATGTAATAGTAGGTGCCGGAGGGCAGCGCCTCCCCGTTCAGGTTGGTGCCGTCCCAGTCGATACCCGGATTTTCGGTCTCGAAGACCAACTGGCCCCAGCGGTTAAAAATCTTTAGACTCACCTGTTCGACAAAGCATTGTGCAATGGGTTCCAACCTATCGTTCCTACCGTCACCGTTTGGTGTGAATACATTCGGCAGCTCATAGATCGGGCAGTTCTCCACACAAACTCGGTTGCTGGTCTCGCTTTCATTACCATCTATATCAAAGGCGGTAACCGTATAGCACCCCACGATACCATCAGGTGGAGCATGGTTGAAGGTTACTTCATCCGGATCATCAATAGTCTTGACTAGTATAGGATCACCAATGCTATCTAAAGTAAAGTATATCCTATATCCAGCCACATCATCATCACCACACACCTCGCGTGGAGCTTCCCACGTAAGCCTATTGAACAAGTTATCAATATCGGAACAGTCTACCTGCCTCTCACAAGCGCTCTCCACGGCAAGGGCGGGGGCGCAGGGTGCAACGTCGTCCTCCGGGGTAAGACACAGCTGCTGGCTCCGATTGAGCAGCGGCGAGGGAATATCGTCGATGTTGTACGACCCGACGGACCGAATGTAGTAGCAGTATTCCTGCTCATTGACCAATCCGGTATCGCGGTAGCTCATCTCGGTAACCGTGGCGAGCTGGTTGAAGTCAGTTGCGCCCGGGTCGCGGCGGTAGACCTCGTACTCCAGGTTGGCCCACGGCACGGTCTCGGTCCAGCTCAGCGCGTTGGCCCGGTCGGTAGGGTCGCCACTGAGCCGTACGGTGCTAGCGGGCTGCGCGGGGCCTACCGCTTCGGTACCCCCACCGACGAAGAGCTCAATCCGGTAGGAGTAGGCACTGCCCTCCGTGTCCAGATTGGAATCGGTGTAGCAGGTATCGACGTCTCCACCGAAGAATGGAGTCTCAAACGTAGCGATGGAGCTAAAGGCTGCCGGATCGGTCGTCTGGCCGGTTGCTCGACTGAGTACGTACCGGTAGGGTCCGCTATTCGCAACGGTGTCTAGACTGTTGGCACTCGGCAGCAGCCAGCACACATCGACTACGCCCTGGGTAGAGGAGGTTTCCACCACATCGACCTTGGTCAGGAGTGGGATGTCGCGGTCGAGTTGCACGCAGATCTCCTCCGAGGGGATGGACTCGAAATTCTGAAAGCGAAGGTTGGTACTAGCCGCCCGCAGGGAGAGCACGGCGACCACCCGGTAGCAGTACGTACGCCCCCGGATCACGTCCATATCCTCGAACACGTAGCGGCCGTTGTCATCCACGTCACTGATCTCCGTATTGGTGAGCTGGGTGTAGCCCCGGCCGGCCAGGCCCGTCTCGCAGGTGTCGGGAGCAAAATTATTGCTTCCCTCACGCCGCCATACCGTAAAGCCGACAAAATCGGGCTGGGTGCTTTCCTGACACGCGTAGGGGTTCTCCCAGGTCAGGGTAACGAGATCTTCTTCTACCGTGGTCTGTAGGTCCGTAGGTGGTGGAGCCACAACTTTGATACTCACCGAGCGCAGGGTAGCCAAGCCGGAGGGCCGCGGCGGTCCGTTATCCAATGCCCGAAAGACCAGGAAGTATTCCTGATCGCGCACGTCGCTGCAGCTGGTTTGCCAGCGGAAGGTGCGGCGGACAGGGTCGGCCTGAAAGCCCGTCTCGTTGGGCAGGAAGGTGGCCGGATTGTTCTCCAGATCGAAGGGCCGCCCCGTGGCGGTGAGGCTAACCTGCTGCTCGGTATCGCCCAACGGAGCGGTGGCGATCACGTCGAACTCGACGAGCTCACCGGCGACGACGCAGATCTCCTCACGGGCCAGCTCGATGACGGGAGGCTCGTTGGAGCAATCATCCACGAACACCTGCATGTCACGCACCAGGGTATCGAGGGGTTGGCCATTACGGAAGGACTTGACTAGAAAAGCGAGGTTATATTCTCCGGGTAGGGAGGGAGAGTCCCAGGTGATCTGCCCGGTACGCGGGTCTATGGTAAGATCTCCAGAAGATCCTGGTACTTGGTTCGGTAGTACATAGTTAGGAATAGGATTCCCGGGCGCGAAGCTTGCTTGGGTGAACTCAAATGCCAGACTGTCACCGTCAATGTCAAAAGCACCGGGGTTGTGTGTCCATACTGAGCCAATGCAAGCATTGTCGATGGGGCTTTGGCTGAGCTCAGGTGAAGAGTTGCAGCCGTTGAGTATGGGATTTACCAGAGAGAAAGATGTAGTAACGCTAAAGGGAATATTAACGGAGCCCGGAATATTTCTGACCCCCCGCACCCGGTTCACATCCTGAAAGCTCAGCACGTAGCGTCCGGCCGAGCTGTAGCGGTGGCAGAACGTATACTCATTCCGCTGGATGCCTGCCGTACTGGTGGGGGTAATCTGCGTGCGTCCGATGAATTCACTGCTGCCGTCACCCCAAAACAATTCTAGGCTATCGCGATCCACATCCGTCTGTGCCGTCTCGGTGTAGGTGATGATCGTGGCGCAGACCGTCAGTTGGTCCGAGGCATTGTCGCAACCGGCAGCCCGTACGATGATCTCTCCCGCCCGATTGTGGGTGGCGCTGAGTACCAGGGGAAAAAGAGCTAAAAAACTGAGGAGAAAGCGTAGACGCATGTGCCGTTCGATTGGTCGTGTACGGCAGGGTGCCGCCGGTACCAAAAGTAACGCATTATCCTCCGGATTGCTTCGCCCTACGCGTCGGCAAGGAGGCATATTGTCGTTCCGCACCCTAAGTGAGGGCTAGCTGAGTAGTCCCTGCAGCTTCATGGCCAGTCCCATATCCCCCTTGATCTTGACCTTGCCGCTCATCATGGCCATCATGGGGTTGAGCTGACCGGTGCGCAGTTGGTCCAGCACATCGACCGTGGTGGTGATCACCGTATCGGCTTCCTTGTCTTCCTCGCTTACCCTGGCCTGGTCCTCGGTCATATCGATGTAGATGGGCCCCTCGTCGAGCTGTAGTTTTATGGACTTACCCTGCTTGGGGGCGGTTTCGGCGGCCTTTTCGATGCCGGCCTTAAGTTCCTGGAAGGTCATGAGTGGTAATTTCAACGCAAGGTAGGGAATTGGGACGGGGGATGGGGGACGGCGGGACGTTCCTTGTCCTCACTCTCGGCCTGCTACCAACTCCCGCGCCCGCTGTAGTGCCGCCGCGATCCCCCCGGGCTCCTTACCACCAGCCGTAGCGAAGAACGGCTGGCCTCCCCCACCCCCACGGATGTGCTTGGCCAGCTCCTTGATCATTGCACCGGCGTGTAGCGCCCCCTGAGACGTGCCGGCCAGGCCCTTACTGATGGCCAGGGTAAGGAGAGCTTTTCCGTCGTTTTCGCTAGCTAGGAGCACCACGGCCCGCTCGTTCTCACCGGTGAGCTGGAAGGCGAGGTTCTTGATGGCGGCGGCATCGGTGAGGTTAACCTGCTGGGCGAGAAATTTGACGTCGCCGATGTCTTCGAAGGCGGCCTCAAGCTCTCCCTTGAGGTTGTTGGCTTGACTGGCCTGAAGCTTTTCGAGGGACTTTTTGAGGCTGCGGTTCTCCTCCTGCAGCGAGGTGATGGCCCCTACCGGGTCGCTGCTATTCTTGAGCTCCTCGCGCATGCTAGTAAGTAGGGCGAGGCGGCCGCGGACGTACCACTCGGCGCGCAGTCCGGCCACGGCCTCGATACGACGGATGCCGGCGGCCAGGGCACTCTCGCTGGTGATCTTGAAGAAGCCCAGGTCGCCCGTGCGCGGTACGTGGGTGCCCCCGCAGAGCTCGCTGCTGAAGTCCTGATCGAAGGTGATAATGCGCACCGTATCGCCGTACTTTTCGCCGAAGAGCATCATGGCCCCGGAGTTGCGGGCCTCCGCGATGGGTACGTCGCGCTGCTCCAGCAGGGGGATGTTCTCGCGGATCTTGCGATTCACGAGTAGCTCGATGCGCTCGAGCTCCTCGTCGGTGGGGCGCTCGAAGTGGCTGAAGTCGAAGCGTAGCTTGCCGGAGCGGACATCCTGTCCCTTCTGCACGGCATGCTCGCCGAGCACCTCGTGCAGGGCGGCGTGAAGGAGGTGAGCTCCGGTGTGGTGGGCGCTGATTTTCTCCCGATCCATACCATCGACCTCACTATACACCTCCGCCTGGGGATCGCTGGGTAACTTATTGACGATGTGTACGGTAAGGTCGTTCTCCTTGACGGTGTCGAGTACCTCTAGTCGCTCCTCGCCGATGCGGATGATACCAATGTCACCGGCCTGCCCGCCGCTCTCGCCGTAGAAGGGGGTGCGGTCGAGCACGAGCTGGTACTGGGGTTCGTTTTTGACCTTTACTGTCCGGTATTTGGTGACCTGGGCCCCGGCATCGGAGAGCACGTCGTAGCCGATGAATACGGAGGGCTCCGGACTGAGGACCACCCAGTCGCCTACTTCCTTGGCGGCGTCTTGGCGGCTGCGGTCTTTTTGCTCCTGGAGCGCACGCTGAAAGCCCTGTTCGTCTACCCGCAGTCCGCGCTCCTCGGCCAGTAGGCGCGTCAGGTCAATGGGAAAGCCGAAGGTGTCGTAGAGCTCGAAGGCATCCCGCCCATCAATCATACCCCCCTCGACGTAGAGGGAGGCGAAGCGGGCCAGTCCGTTTTCCAGCGTCTGTAGAAATGACCGCTCCTCGCTCTGCACGATGCGCGCGATCTGCTCCTGCTGCCGGGCCAGCTCCGGAAAGGCCTCGCCCATCTCGCGCACCAGCACGGGGAGCAGTTGATAAATGAAGGGCTCCTTACGGTCCAGAAAGGAGTAGGCGTAGCGCACCGCCCGCCGCAGAATACGCCTTACGACGTAGCCCGCCCCACTGCTGCCCGGTAGCTGACCGTCGGCAATGGTGAAGGCGACCGCCCGCAGGTGATCGGCCACTACGCGCATGGCCATGTCGGCCTTCGCGTCGGGGGCGTAGCTGGCGCCGTAGGTCAGTCCGGTGAGGCGCTCGATCTCGGCGATGGTGGGGGTGAAGATATCGGTGTCGTAGGTAGCGGTTTTGCCCTGGAGCACCATGCACAGTCGCTCGAAGCCCATACCCGTATCCACGTGGCGCTCGGGTAGATTGACCAGGCTACCGTCAGCCTTGCGGTTGTACTGGATGAAGACGTTGTTCCAGATTTCCACTACCCCGCTGCCGTCTACGTTGACGAGCTCGCGGCCGGGGGTTTTGGTACGCTCTTGCTCCGGCCGCAGGTCGACGTGGATTTCGGTACACGGACCGCAGGGACCAGTCTCGCCCATCTCCCAGAAGTTATCCTTTTTACTGCCGTACAGTACGCGGTCTTCGGGTAGGTAGCGCAGCCAGAAGTTACGCGCCTCGTCGTCGACGGGAATACCTTCCTCTTCCGCCCCCTCGAACACCGTGGCGTAGAGCTGGTCTTTTGCTATACCGAGCCGGTCGGTTAGCAGCTCCCAGCTCCAGGCGATGGCTTCGTCCTTGAAGTAATCGCCGAAGCTCCAGTTGCCCAGCATTTCGAACATGGTGTGGTGGGTGCCGTCGCGGCCCACGTCGTCCAGGTCGTTATGCTTACCGCTCACCCGCATGCACTTTTGGGTATCGGCTACGCGGCGGTTGGCCGGCACCTTATCGCCCAGGAAGTACTCCTTAAATTGGTTCATCCCCGCATTGGTGAATAGCAGGCTGGGGTCGTCCTTATTCACGATTGGGGCGGAGGGGACGACCTTGTGCTGCTTTTCGCGGAAGAAGTCTAGGAAGGCGCGGCGGATTTCGGCGGAGGTCATAGCGGCAAAGGTAAGTAGGGGGGCGGGGCCGCAGGTGCAAAGTAGGTTGTTGGCCTCGGCCGACGAGAGAAGCTGCGCAACCCTCGGCGGACGAGGCCGGTAAAATATTGTTAGGCCGGTGCCCCGGTTATTTACGACCTTTGCGCTTTGAACGCCACGGAGACCCTCAAAAGGTCCATAAACTAGGGGAATGCGATTTTTAAACTTTTTTAAGCAGGAGCTTGCCGTCGATCTGGGGACGGCCAACACACTCATCATACAGAACGGAGAGATCGTCATCGACGAGCCCAGCATCGTAGCCGTGAACCGCAAGAGCGAGGAGACCATCGCCGTCGGTCGCCGCGCCATGCAGATGCACGAGAAGACCCACGAGAATATCATCACCGTACGCCCCCTCAAGGACGGGGTGATCGCCGACTTCCGCGCCGCCGAGCAGATGATCAAGGGGCTCATCGAGATGATCGGTCCGCGTAGAGCCTTCTTCTCCCACCTTAAAATGGTAATCTGCATCCCCTCCGGCATCACCGAGGTAGAAAAGCGTGCTGTATTCGAGAGCGCCGCCCGGGTCGACGCCAAGGAGACCTACCTGATCTACGAACCCATGGCCGCCGCCCTCGGTATCGGCCTCGACGTGGAGGAGCCCGTGGGCAATATGATCATCGACATCGGGGGAGGTACGACCGAGATCGCCGTCATCGCCCTATCGGGGATCGTCAGTGACCAGAGCATCCGCATTGCCGGCGACGAGATGACGCAGAACATCCTCAACTACATGCGCAAGACCCACAATATCCTCATTGGTGAGCGCACCGCCGAGCAGATCAAGATCCACGTCGGTAGTGCCCTACCGGAACTGGACGACCCGCCGGCCGATTTTGCCATCAACGGCCGAGACCTCCTGAACGGCATCCCGCGGCAGATCACGGTGACCTACCAGGAAATCGCCGGGGCGCTGGACGAGGCCGTCGGACAGATCGAGGACGCAGTGATCCGCGCCCTGGAGACCATTCCCCCGGAGTTGGCTAGCGACATCTATTCCACCGGCCTGTACCTCACCGGAGGTGGGGCGTTATTGCGTGGCCTAGACAAACGACTGAGCCGTAAGACACAGCTGCCGGTGCACGTGGCCGAGGAGCCCCTGCTGGCCGTGGTGCGGGGTACGAGTAAGGCCCTTCAGGACACCATCCGGTATAAGGCTATTCTGGTGCCGGCAAGTAGCGTAAGCTAAATGGGGCGGCTGCTACGGATCATCCTCAATAGTGGTGGCCTGTTCACCTTCCTGCTGCTCGAGCTGGCCAGCGTGTACCTCATCGTGCACCACAACGACGCGCAGCGCGCTATCTGGGCGGAGACTAAATCCGTCTACGGCAGCTACCTCACCCAGCAGCTCAACAAAAAGCTCGCCTTCCTGAACGTTGCGCGCGAGAACGAGATCCTCCGTCGGGAAAATGCGGCACTGCTTGCCCGCATTCCCGGTAGTGGCTACCATACGACAGTCGATACCCTCCCGGTGCGTGACTCCGTCTACCAGCAACGCTTCACCTACCTGGCAAGCCGCGTGGTCAACAAATCACCCTACGGACCCTACAACACCCTCATCATCGACCGCGGCAGCAACCTACAGGTAGAGCGTGGACAGGGGGTGTTGGCCGACGGTGGGCTGCTGGGGGTAGTCAGCGAGGTCACGCCGCGCCACGCCCGGGTGATCAGCATCCTGCACCTTGACACCCGGATCAGCGCCGGGCTCGACAATAACTCCTTTGGCACCCTTAGGTGGGACGGTCGCGATCCCCGCCGGGTCACCATCACCGATATGCCCGATTACGTTCCCGTAGCACCGAACGATACCATCTATACTACCGGGTACTCCAATGTGTTTCCGACGGGGCTACCCATCGGTACGGTGGAGTCCAGTACGCCGCTTCCCGGCACCGGGAGCCAGGACCTCACGGTCGTACTTCTCAACGATCCCCTACAGGCGACTAACGGCTACATCGTACGCGATCTGTTCAAGGAGGAGCTCGAGCGACTCAATACGGTGCGGTGAGTGCGGGGGTGGCATTCCGCATCGCCCTGCGCTTCGTGCTGCTCCTGGCGGCGCAGGTTTTTTTGTTCAATCAAATCGCCTGGGGCTGGGGCGGTCGGGAGTACCTCTTCGTGTTCGTGTACCCCCTCTTCGTGGCCCTGCTGCCACTACGCGCCCCGCGGCCACTGGTCATTTTGCTCGCCTTTTTGCTGGGACTAGCCGTTGATTTGTTTAGTGAAACGCTGGGATTACACGCCGGGGCCCTCACCTTTATCGCCTACGCCAGGCCGCTGGTGCTTAGGGCGCTACGCCCGCGCGACGGCTATAACATCAAGGCCACCCCTACGGCCGCCGATCTCGGAGCGGGTTGGATGAGTCAGTACCTGAGCTTCCTGTTGCTGCTTCACCTGCTGGCTTTCTTTTTACTCCAGACCTTTTCCATCTTTTTCTTGGGGGAAATTGTACTAAAAACGGCGCTATCCCTGCCGGCAAGTCTACTGACTACAGCTATCTTGGTGCTACTCTTTTCTCCCAAAGCCTAAGGCTCACCACTCTCGTGAAAGAATCCGTCGACATTCGGGCTATAAGTATCCGCGCGGTGATCGCCTTGGTCACGCTGCTACTATTGGGAAAAGCCTTTCAGTTACAAGTGATCAGCGATACCTGGCGCACGCGGGCCGATGGCGTGGGCAATAGCCAGATCGACCAGTACCCCGCCCGCGGCCTCATGACCGACCGCAACGGCAAACTGCTCACCATCAATGAGCCGATCTACCAGATCGAGCTGACGTATAATACCTTTAAGCGTTCGGCCGAAACCTTCGACACCACCCGCTTTTGTCAATTGCTGGGTATCAACCGCGACTATTTCGAGGAGGCCATCCCAAAAAAGTGGGGGGGGAAGTACAGTCCCTCCAAGCCCTTTTCCTTCCTGGCCAACGTCTCCCCGGCGGTCTACGCTACCTTTCAGGAAAATCTTTTTCAGTTTCCGGGATTCACCGCTACGCTACGCTCCTCGCGCAACTACCCCCACACCGTAGCGGCTCACCTGCTGGGCTACTTGGGGGAGGTGAGTCAGCGCACGATCGACCGGGGGGGCGGTCGCTACGCCGGCGGCGACTACCACGGTATCTCCGGACTGGAATACCAGTACGAGGCGGCACTACGCGGGGAAAAGGGGCGCCGACTGGTGTACCGCGACCGGCTAGGCCGCGAGGCGGGCGAGGTACTAAATGGGGCGCTTGACGTAGATGCAACGGTGGGTACGGACCTGATCACGACCATCGACCTGAGGCTGCAGGAGTACGGTGAGCAGTTGATGGCCAACAAGATCGGCAGCATCGTGGCCCTAGAGCCCTCCACCGGGGAGGTGCTTACGATGATCTCGGCACCGACTTACAATCCGCGCTCCCTACGCATCGGGCGCGACCGGGGGCGGGAGTTCGTGCAGCTCCAGCGCGATACGTTACAGCCCCTACTCAACCGGGCAATCAACGGAAAGTACCCGCCGGGCTCTCCCTTCAAGACGCTGGTGGCACTGATCGCCATGCAGACCGGCACCCTGGCACCGGACCGGGGCATCGGCTGTGCGGGGGGCTTCACCAGTGGGGGCCGGGTGTTGCTGGGCTGCCATAATCATGCCTACTGTAGCAATGTAGAGGACGCCATCGCCCAGAGCTGCAATGCCTATTTCGTCACCGCCTGGCTTGAGAACATCAACCGTTACGGAAGTCTCTCCCCCACCCAGGGGCTGGATGAGTTCAACCACTACCTCTACCAATTTGGGCTGGGTAGCAAGCTCGGCATCGACTTTCCGGGCGAGATTGCCGGTCACGTACCTACCTCCGAGTACTACAACCGGCGCTTCAAAAACGAGCAGTACTGGCGCGCCATCTGGATGCGCTCGCTGGCCATCGGACAGGGCGAATACGAGCTCACGGCCCTACAGACGGCCAACTTTGCCGCCGCCATAGCCAACCGTGGGCACTGGTACACCCCCCACCTGGTTAAGCAGGTCCAGGAGGGCAACGACGGACAGCTGCGCGCCGTCGTGCCCGAGCGCCACGACATCGACATCAACCGCGAGTACTTCGAAACCGTAGTGCGGGGCATGCGCAAGACCGTCACCCAGGGTACGGCCCGCGTAGCCGCCATTCCGGGCATTGAGGTCTGCGGCAAGACCGGTACCATCCAGAACTCCCACGGCGACCACTCCAGCTTCGTGGCCTTCGCCCCGGCCGACGACCCTAAGATCGCCATCATGGTCTACGTGGAGAACGGCGGCTTCGGCGGTACGGTGGCCGCCCCCATTGCCAGTCTGCTGATCGAGCGCTACCTCAATGGGGAAATTGCCGAAAACCGTAAATGGCTGGAAACCCGCATGCTGGAGAAGGATATGACGCAGCGGGGCGAAAGCACGATCCGCGTCAAGTAAAATGCTGCCTCCGGCAGCGGTAGCAAGATGCAGCCTCTGGCTGCGCTAAATGGTCGAGCGTACTATTCCAGCGCAGCCGGAGGCTGCCTTTTGCTACCGCTGCCGGAGGCAGCATTGTACTAATCCCCACCCGACCGAACGTCTGCCTCAAAACGTCTGTTACGAAAAAGCAAGCGCGGAGGATATTCCCCTCCGCCAACACACTTATTTCACACCCGCAGGGGACGCACTCTCCGCACCAAATACTTCACGTAATGGATAACGTTAGCAACGAACAGACCAAAGGACTTAACAAACTCATTACCACCCTGTACGATGGGGAAAACGGCTACAAAGAGGCCGCCGAGGAGGTAGACAGCGTATCGCTGGCCACCAAGTTCCGCGAGCTGAGCCAGCAGCGGTACGACTGGGGTCACGAGATCAAGCCATTCATTACCCAGATGGGCGGTAAGGTCGACAAGGGGGGAAGCACTGGTGCCGCACTACACCGTGCGTGGATCGACATCAAGAGTGCCCTCTCTACCCAGGATGAGGCAGCCGTGATTGCGGAGTGCATCCGGGGCGACGAGAGCGGTGTGGAAACCTACAAGGAAGTACTGAAAGATACTACGCTGTCGGCCGATGCCCGTCAGACCGTAACCCGGCAGATGCAGCAATTGGAACGTACCATAGCCGAAATGAAGCAACTGCACCGTACCTACGACAACGCCTAGGCTTCACCCGGTGACCCTCAGGTTTAGTGAAAGCCTCCGCCCTGACCGGTCGGGGGCTTTCGTGTTTTGCTATCTTGCGGCCCCGTACCGAAGTCCCACCTCCTTGTCCGACCACGCCATCTTACTCATCCACTGTCCCGATCAGCCCGGACTAGTGGCACAGGTGACGGAGTTCGTACACAAGAATCGGGGCAACATCCTCAATCTGGACCAGCACGTGGACCGGTCGGCGGAGCGCTTCTTTATGCGGATCGAGTGGGACCTGGAGGGTTTCTTGATCCCCCGCGAAACGGCCGACCTGGACGAGGGGCCCATCATCGCGCAGGCCGTGGAACCCGTGAGCCACCACCACGACGTGGAGGACCTCAAGCGTATTGGCCGGGACGTGGAAAAGCGGGTACTGGCCCGGGCGGTGTACCTGCAACTACGCCATCTAATCCTGCCCTTCGGTAACCGAACCATCATCTTCAACTAGTTATGCTAGAGGCGGCCAACATTCGCAAGAGCTACGGGGCGCTGGACGTACTGCGGGGCGTGGACCTCTCGGTGCAGGCCGCTGAGATTGTCAGCATCGTGGGTAAGAGTGGCGCGGGCAAGAGTACGCTGCTACACATTCTGGGCACCCTGGACCGCCCCGACACCGGGAAATTGGAAATCGGGGGGGAAGATGTATTCCGCCTCCACAGTCGGGAGCTCGCTAGTTTTCGCAACCAGCGCATCGGTTTTGTCTTTCAGTTTCACCACCTGTTGCCCGAATTTACCGCACTGGAAAATGTATGCATCCCGGCCTATATCGGTAAGCGCGAGGCCCAGGCCACCCGGCGTAAGGGGTGGGAACTGCTGGACTACTTGGGCCTGGCCGATCGGGCTCACCATAAGCCCGCACAGATGAGCGGGGGCGAGCAGCAACGAGTGGCCGTAGCCCGGGCGCTGATCAACGAGCCGGCCATCGTATTCGCCGACGAGCCGAGCGGTAACCTGGACTCCGGCAGCAGTCAGGAGCTACACGACCTATTGTTTCGCCTACGGGCGGATTTTGAACAGAGCTTCATCATCGTGACCCACAACGAGGAGCTGGCCCGCATGAGCGACCGCCGGCTGGAGATGATCGACGGTATCCTCGTATAGATGGAAAAGCAGCAGCGGACCGACGGATCGGACGAGATTACCCCGGGGCAGGGCGGGATCAAACTGTGGTTCCGGGAGTTTATGGACCTGCGCGACGGCAGCGACCGGGAGGGGGCCATGGCCACGATCACGAGCGGTAAACTCATGCGGGGGAGCAACGCCTGGATGCTGGTGTGCTCCATCATGATCGCCAGCCTGGGCCTGAACCTCAACTCCGGCGCGGTGATTATCGGGGCCATGCTCATCTCTCCCCTCATGAACCCCATCCTGGGCATCGGTCTGGGCGTGGGTACCAACGACCGGGACCTGCTCTGGGAGGCCTTGATCAACTTCGGTGTTTCCATCGCTATCGCGCTAGTGACCAGCTCCGTGTATTTTTTATTTACTCCCCTTGACATCTTCACCCCCGAGATGCGGGCGCGCACCGAGCCTACCGTACTCGATGGACTCATCGCCGTATTCGGGGGGCTCGCAGGTATCATCTCGGTGACCCGGGCTGATAAGACCAATGCCATTCCGGGGGTAGCTATCGCCACCGCCCTGATGCCTCCCCTGTGCGTGGCCGGCTACGGACTGACGGTGGGCCTGCGAACGGGGGGTGACTTCACCGTCTTCTGGCGGTCGTTCTACCTGTTCTTTCTCAATAGCTTCTTTATTGCCGCGACGGCCTATCTGATCATCCGGCTGCTGCGCTTTCCGTTCCGTAAGTACATGAACGTACAGGAGACGCGCCGCAGTCAGCTCATCATCGGCGTGATCAGCGTACTGATGATCCTACCGGGCTACTACATCCTCACCGATGTGCTGGAGCGGCAGCGAAATGCCAACGCCGTAGAGGAGTTTACGGCCAAGTACTTTCCCGCCGCTGCAAGCTCCTCCATCTTCGACCGGCGGAATACGGCCGAGCCGCTGCTCATCTTTCCGGTCACGAATCGACAGTTGCCCCCCGATAGCCTGGCCGTGTACAGCAAAATCCTACAGGAGCCGCCGTACAACGTGACGGGGGCACGGGTGGTCATCGATACCAGCTACAGCCCCTCCGAAATTGCGAGTATCAAGGGGGAGCTGGCTACGCTCGACGACATCAACGCCCGGCTGCGCAACCTGGAACAGGTAGAGGTCTTCAACCAGCGCGAACAGCAACAGCTAAGCGCGGAGCTTAAGACCTACCGAATGGACAGTACCCGTTTCATCAATTTTTCGCGGCAGCTGATGTGGGCCTTTCCCCGGGTGCAGCAGGTACGCCTGGCGCGTGCGCAGAGTACGGAGCGCTTCGGACCGGATGACGATCCGCCCTATACCGGGGAGCTGCCGCTGGTGGTAGTGACCGATAATCTGGCAAGTATCGCCCCGGACGAGGAGCGGCGAATGCGCGAGTACCTCATGGCGGCCCTGGCGGTCGATACCCTCCTACTGGTACGCGAGCTTCGGTAGGACAAACCTGCCCGGAACAAATAAAGTTATACGCACTATGGACGACCAAGTACGGGACCTAGGCACGGTATTCATTGACGCGTGGAACTCCTTTCTGGAGGCCATCCCCGGTATCCTCATCGCGCTGATCATCTTCATCGTGGGGCTGTTCGCCGCGCGGCAGATCGCGAAGTTCTTCGGTAGTCGGATCCTATCGCGCATGGAGGATCCGCTGATGGGGCGCTTCCTGGTCACGACGCTGCGCTTGCTGGTAGCCATCGGGGCGGCACTGCTGGCACTACGCGCGGCCGGACTCAGCGGAATAGCCACCGCCCTATTTAGTGCCATCGGCGCCAGTGCGGTCATCCTGGGCTTCGCCTTCAAGGACATTGGGGAAAACTTCATCTCCGGCATTATCCTGGCCTTTAACCGGCCCTTCAACGTAAACGATACCATTCGTGTCGTGGACCACTTCGGCAAGGTCAAGAGCCTACAGTTTCGCTATACGCATATTAAGACCTTCGATGGTAAGGACGTCTATATTCCTAATTCGGACGTACTTACTCAGCCCGTGCAGAATTACACGGCCGACGGCTTTATCCGTTACGATTTCAATGTAGGGATTGCCTACGAGGACGATATCCAGGGGGCGAAGGAGGCCATCCAGCAAATTCTCGATGAACACCACCTGATTATCCGCGATGCGGATCACGTCAGTTTCGTGGCCGAAGATGAGTTAGCGGCCAGTACGGTCAACCTACGCGTCTACTTCTGGGTCGACACCACCGACTTTCGCGCCGGTGCCCTCAAGGTGCGCGGCGAGGTGATCCGCGATATCAAAAACCAGATCGATAAGACGGGTTACAGCCTACCGGCCGACATCACGGAGATCAAGCTGTACGGTAGCGAGCGGGATATACCGGTGCGGGTGGAGTTTGACGATACGCCTAACTCCGAGGCGGAGAATCTACGGTAGTTTGGCAGTACGATGCTGCCTCCGGCAGCGCCAGCACAATGCAGCCTCTGGCTGCGCTAAGTCGAGCGTACTACCCCAGCGCAGCCGGAGGCTGCCTTTTTCTACCGCTGCCGGAGGCAGCATTGTACTAGGCGGAGCGGCCGTCAGGAAAAGGAATCGTCAACTCCTGCCCCGGAAAGATCTTGTTCGGATCGTCCAGCGTATCGGAGTTGGCCGCAAAGATTTTCTTGTAGGCCATGGCATCACCGAGGTACTCCTTAGCGATTTTGGAGAGACTTTCCCCCTTCTGTACCGTATGCTTAGCGTAGTAGCTTTTATTAGCTACCTTAATATCAACCTCGACATCGCGGGGATTTTCGCCGCCGACGCGCTTGATCTCATCCCAGAGCTGGTCCTTCTGGTACTGGGTATCGACGGTGCTGCCCATGCGCAGTACGCCGTCGGCTTCTTCGACGTAGCCGTCGCGGGGGTTCATCTTTTCGCCCATTTCCAGGACGCTACGGTACTTTTCTTTTACGCTCATGGTGGTGTGTGGTTAATGTGGTGTGGCAACGGGCCGCCCCCCTACTTGTTTGCCAGGTCCACCACTTTCTCTACCTCCCAGTTGGCGCGCAGGGGCTCGATCTCGAAGCGTTGCACCAGCTCCGGCTGGCGACCGAAGCGCAGGTCGCCGAGGTCAAAGCGGCCGTTGTTGTTGCTGTCGTAGATCAGTTCCATTCGGTAGGTGCCCGGAGTCAGACTGGTATAAAGGGCCGTGTACGCAAATCGATCCCGGATGGAGCGGCGTGTACCCACGATGACCTGGCCCTCCGCGTTGAGCAGGCGTAGAATGTACCTCGCCGCACCGTTCAGGTTACGCAACTCGATGGTGAGGGTGCCGTAGTTCTCTACCGCATCGACGTTCGCCGTGCCGAGTAACGTATCCCGGTTGGCGGTACCGTACCAGTCGGTGACCGCGCCGGGCAGGAGTTCGAGGCGATACGGCGCAGCATCTTGCCACCCGGCACTCAGGCGCAGCTCGGCCGGAAAGAGACTATCAATGGCGTACCGGTAGGCCACGGGTTCAGGAAGGGTATCGCGGTAAAGTCGGATCCGTACGGTATCGACGGCGGCCAGGGGACGGTTAAAAACCAGACGTAGCCCCTCGCCGGGATTGACCGTACCACGCGATTGCTGTACTACCCGCAGCGGACTGGTGGGCGTGCTACCCGCATCGGTCCCACTCAGGTATAGCGTATCGGTATAGCTCGTATCGCGGCCGATCAGGATCGTATCCGGGGCCACCTCCCGGTAGTAGAGTCGGATGGTATCGCCAAAATCGTTGCGCAGGTACTCCCGGCCCGTAGTCACATCGACGTTCTCGGCCGGCTGGTTGACTCTAATAGCAACCAGACCGTAGCCTTCGGTGGCAAAGCCCGTAATTCGGGGCTCGATGGGTACGGTGGATAGCGGTACCGATCCGATGGCATTATTATCGTCGGCCACCGTGATGAGGCTATCCAGAAAGCCGGCTGCCGTGGGCGGGAACACTCCGCCGTAATCGGCAAAGTAATCGGTCGCCCCGGGGTTACGCTGCAGGGCAATCACCCGGTAGCGCCCCGGTTTGACGTTGCTGACCACGAAGCGGCCCTCCTCCTCGGTCCGGGCGAAGTAGGTGGGGTTCTGAGTGAATACCGCGCTATCGGCCAGGTTGGCGTAGAGGGTTAGATCGGCCCCCTCTACCCCCTCGCCCGTGTAGGCGTCCACCACCCGGCCGCTCACCGTGGCGGTATCGAGTACCGGGCCGGTGGCGAACACAAAGCGGAGGTTTTCGGTGGGGTTGCCCTCGTTAAGATCCTTCACCGCAGCACCGACATTGAATACGTAGGTCACGCTGTCCAGTAGCTCTAATCCGTGAAGGGGGATGACCAGACTGCGGCGCTGTAGCACCGGCCGGTTGTCGCCCGTGAGGGGCAGGGGCGGCGAGACGAATATTTGCTGCTGGGGGTCCAGCTCCACCCACTCATCGAAGGTCAGGCGAATGACCTCGGGGCGAAAGTCGGTCTGGAAATTGGGCGTCGACTCGTCCGCGACGAGCACCGGCCCGATCGTGTCCCGGTCCCCGCCCCGGGGCGGCGTGGGCGTAGCGCAGTGTTGCAGGGTGAGAGACTGGGCAAGGAGAACGAGCAGAAAAAGCGTTGCGGCGAGCAGCTGACGGAGCAAAGGCGGGGGTAATTTTCGCGTGGTAGAAGGACGCCCCGCCCACCCGAATTGTTGCTTAGCGCACGAGCTGCACCGCGCCCCGCTCCACCGATCGCTGCCCGCTGCGGAAGTCGGCCTCCATGGTCCACACGTAGGTACCGATCGGCGCGTCGCGCTCCCCTACCCTGCCGTCCCAGCCCAATTCCGGGGTGTTGCTGGTCAGGTCGGTGCCATCGAATACCACCGCCCCCCAGCGGTCGAAAATGGTGAAGCGCCGCACCAGCAGGATATCACCGCCGTCGAGCGGAAAAAACCGGTCGTTGGTGCCATCACCATTCGGCGAAAAGGCCGTGGGCAGGTAGTACTCGCGGCAGCTGCTCAGGCTCACCTCGATAGCATCGACCTGCGTAATGCAGGGGTGTTCCAGGGTAAAGGTGTAGTAATCGGGCGTACGGATCTCCAGCGTATCGAAGGGCTGGCCCTCGACGAAGGCCTGAGCGTGGGGGTACACCCCATCGATGAGCAGCGTATCGCCCGTACAAAGGGAGGTATCGGCCGGACCGATGTCGAAATCCGGCAGCGCATAGGCTTCGACTACAATGCGGTCGGCTGCTGTGCAGATGATGTCGGTACGGGTAGCCGTCACGGAGTAAATGCCGGGATCGGTTAGGGTAACTACCGGCCCCCGTAGTGTACTGTCGCTCCAGGTGTAGGTGGCCGTCGGTACGCTTACGTCAAGGTCGAGCGATTCGCCGGGGCAGAGGGTGGTGTCGGGGCCGAGCTGCACGAAGGCGCTGTCGCCCGCAACGGCTACCCGGACGGTATCGAGGCGGGGCAGGCCGCAGGCATCGAAGATCTTTACCGTATAGGTGGTGGTCGAGTCTGGGCTTGCCTCTACGCTAGGAGCGGTGGTACTGTTCAGGCCAGCCGCCGGGCTCCATTCGTAGCTAGCCCCACCACTGACGTCGAGGAGCGCCTTGCCACCGGGGCAGACGGTCACGTCTTCGAGCTGCTTTTGGAAGGAGTTGAAGGTGAAGCAGACGGACTGCACGTTGCCCAAGCCCCCGGTGGCAGCGGCAAAGCCATAATACACGAAAGGGTCACCCCCAAAAATGGTGTTGACGATGTCGGCCGTGTAGTCCAGCCGCAATTCGCAATCGAAGTATACCTTGAGGTTGCGGGTCGACGCATCCCAGGTCACGCGCAGGGGCAAGGATGCGCATATTTCAATATTGTCCGAGCCCGCCCGTGCACGTACCGGTCCGGCCAGGTTGTCGGGACCACTGTGGGTCACCGCACCGTTGGCCATGATGGCGATATGATCGAAGAGCGGATCGAGGCGATTGTTGTTGTAGTAGGTATCGAACTCTACGCCCAGGGCCGGCCGTACGCCACCGATACCTAGCCCCTCCCCGCCGCGCCCCACGCTGGCACTTACGGGTTGTAGGCCGAATACGATACCGTCTGCCCCGAACTCGTCTTTGCAGCCAAAATTCATCTCCATGACCAGGTCGAAACTGTTGCGTAGGTCGACCTTGTCGGGATACCAGATACTTCCTACCTCGAACGTATCTAGGTCGGGGGTAAGCTGGAAGCAACTATCGTTGAGTTGGGTGGCCGTACCATTGATGAAGAACTCCCGATCCTGCGCGAAAAGTCCGGAAAAAGGAACCAGTAGTAAAAATATGTTCGACCAGTAGCGCCACATGCCGCCAAGGTACATGCCCCCGTTCGATTAGTGCCGCACCCGCGCGCCGCCGCCCGCCTGTAGTGTATCGACCGTTGCCAGAATAGCGTAGTAAACAGTGGTGAGAAGACAAACGCCGCGCCAGAACAGACTCGGCACGGGGTAAATATAAACGTTCACGACCGCCGCCAGAAGGAAGCCCACCGTGGCCACCAGGGTAAGCACCCACCAGCGCCCCCCCCGGCTCGGATAGGGGAACAGAATGGGCAGAAAATGCATCACCGCAAAGGTCAACACTACGGCCACCGTGGCCCAGCCCGGCAGCTCCGGTAGCACGAAGACGAGCACGTACACCACCATGTTCCACAGTACCGGAAAGCCCACGAAGTGCCGCCCGTCGGCACTGACCATCCCCTCAAGCCCGTAGTAAATGGCCGCAGAAAGCAGCATAGCGAAGGCACACAGCAGGCGGGGAAGGTCGCCCAGCTCCGCCGTAGCCATGTAGAAGAAATAGGCCGGCAGGATGGCGTAGGTGAAAAAGTCGATGACGTAGTCGATCAGCTTACCGCTCACGTGGGGCAGCACCTCCTGCACCCGGGCCAGGCGGGCGAAGGTGCCGTCGATGCCGTCGATGACCAGGGTGACGAGCATCCAGGCCATCGCCTCCCGGTAGTGGCCCGCCGTGACCGCCAGTAGGCCCATGAAGCCGGCCAGCAGTCCGCTAGCGGTGAAGAGGTGGACGCTCCAGGCGGCAAGTCGTTGCATCTATACGGTTTGTTTACGGGCACGGCGGGCCGCCTTACGGACTGCCTTGCGCTGGCGTTTGGCCTCCCGCTTATCGTAGCGGCGCTGCTCCCTGGCGCTGCGCCGGTAGCCCACGATGTGCAGGTCACTCTTCTCACGCAGTACGATGGCGGCGGCCACCGAGGTCACCAGCGGACCCAGCACCGTACCCACCACGGGCACCTTGAGCATAAGAAAAAGGGGCAGGCCCAGTCCCAGGCAGATGCCGATGTAGTTGCGGTAAAAGTAGCGCAGGCTCTGCCGGATACCCAGTTCGAATTGCTCGCTGTAGTTGTCGGCGATGGCAAAGCCCAGCACGGCCGACTGTACGGCCAGGGCGAACCACCAGTTGATCAGGCCCGGTAGTAGTTCGTCACCTAGATCGACCAGCACTTCCTGGATCGTAACCGCCACCAGTGACACCTTGATCATCCGCTTCTGCGCCTGAAAGAAGGGCTTGAAGGTATGTGCGGCCTCCACATCCTTATCCAGCACCACCTTCAGCGTCTGGCGCATAAAGTGGTAAATGACCACCTCCAGCAGCACCAGCACCACCCAGTTGAGCACCCCGTCGGAAAGGCTCTCGTAGCCCTCCTGCAGCCACTGCCAGAGCAGACTGTCGGAGCCGATGGCCATGGCCGAGAGCGGGGCATTGGAGTGCTCGTCCCACCAGTCCACTACCTCACTGATCATCGTCAGGCCGACAATAATGCCCACGATCACCAGTCCCCGGGCCACCCAGCCGTACTGCCTCAGCCCCCGCCACAGCCGGTGGTTGCGCATAAAGCGCCAGGCCCGCGGAAAGGTCATCAGGGTATAGAAAAATTCGTGGGTGCCGTACTTCAGGCGGGTGAGCCAGTCGCGCTTCATCTAGCTGCCGGTAGTACCGGCCTGGCAGCGGGCAAGCTCCTGGCGTAGGCGGTCGTTCTCCTCGCGCAGTCCCTCCTGCACGCTCTCGTAATCAACACGCGTATCTGTTTCATCCATACCCAGCCAGCCCTTCACGTTGGCCACCGGGTCCTCGCCGTTGTAGTAGGCGGCACCGGCGTACACGATCGGCAGGGCGATGAGTAGAAAAATCAGTAGGCGGCTGAAGCCGGTCAGTTTAGTCCTGGGCATGATCGGTTAATTTTCACCTAAAGTAAGGGGGCGGGGCCGCAGGTGCAAAGGTAATCGACAAAAGCAAGCCCGTAGACCACCGGGGTAGCGCCAGAGGTGGCTATATTGCGCCTCGCGCCACCAACCCCCCGCCCCGCCTTGCCCACCGAAGCCTTTATCTACGATGCGCTGCGCTCGCCCCGGGGCCGCGCCGCCCAGCCTGCCGACCTCTACGAGGTCAAACCCATCGAGCTGCTGGCCCAGTGCCTGGCCGCCTTCCAGCGCCGCAGCGGCCGCGACGACCTACCCACCGAGATCGACGACCTGGTCATCGGCTGCAATACCCCGGCCGGCGACCAGGGCTACAACATCGCCCGGGCCGCCCTACTCTACGCCGGCTGGGGCCGTGCCCGCGGCGGACTACAGATCAACCGCTTCAATACCAGCGGACTGGAGGCCATCAACCTGGCCGCCGCACGCATCACGGCAGGCTACGGCGAGACCATCATTGCCGGCGGCATCGAGGTCATGTCGCGCGTGCCCACCTACCTCAACAGCGGGCCGATGATGAACGATCCGGCCACAGTCATCAACAGCCACTACATTCCTCAGGGGGTAGCCGCGGACCTGGTGGCCAGCACCCACGGGCTGCGGCGGGAGGACCTTGATGCCTACGCCCTGCGTAGCCACGCCAAAGCCGTAGCCGCCCGGGAGGCCGGCTACTTCGCCCCCAGCCTCGAGACCGTAACGGATCAGAACGGGCTGGTGCTGCTGGAGCACGACGCGATTCCGGATGCCAGCCTGGACGCCGAGGAGCTGGCCATGCTGCCCCCCCGCTTTGCGGAGATGGGGCTGGCGGGTTTTGACGAGATGGCCCTCCATCGCTTTCCGTTGGTCGACCACATCGACCACCGCCACTCTGCGGGCAATACCAGTCCGGCCGCCGACGGCTGTGCCCTCTGCCTACTCGGTAACCGGGCGGCCGGTGACCGGCTCGGCCTCAAACCCCGCGCCCGTATTCGCGCCGTGGCGATGTCGGCCGTAGACGCCACCCTCCTCACCGGCGGGGTCAACGCCAGCGACCTGGTGCTTAAGCAGGCAGGACTGACCCGAGGCGATGTAGACCTCTGGGAGTTCAACGAGTCCTTCGCCGCACCGAGCATTCGCTTTCAGCAGCGACTGGACATTGACGAGGAGCGGTTCAATGTACTCGGGGGCAGCATCGCCCTGGGCGAGCCCCTCGGGGCGGTGGGGGGTATGATGCTCTGCCAGATCCTGGACGAGCTGGAACGCCGCGACCTGACCATCGGTAGCCTGACCATCGACGCCGGGGCGGGCCTGGCCGTCAGCACCATCATCGAACGACTATGATCCACTACCGCAAGGATACCGACCACATCGCGACCCTCATCCTGGACATGACGGGCCGGGCCGGCAACCTCCTCAACCACCAGATCGTGGCCGCCTTCGCCCCGGTCATCGAGCACCTCAAGCAGGAAAAGGCGGCCGGTAAGCTCAACGGGGTCATCATTACCTCGGCCAAGCAGGACTTCCTGGAATCCGGTGACCTGGACTACCTCTACCAGCTACAGGATCCGGCCAAGGCCTTCGAGGCCGCCCAGCAGCTCAAGCAATTCCTGCGCGACCTGGAGGTACCCGGTGTGCCCGTAGCGGCGGCCATCAACGGGGATGCCCTGGGCACCGGCTTCGAGCTCACCCTGGCCTGCCACTACCGGATTGCCGTAGCCGACTCCAAGCTCCGACTGGGCCACCCGGAGGTGAAGATCGGGCTCATTCCGAGTGGCGGGGCCATTATCCGGCTCATGTGGCTGCTCGGTATCGAACGGGCCTATCCGCTACTGCTGGAGGGGCGCCGCTACAGTCCGCAGGAGGCCCTTAAGGTGGGATTGATCGACGAGCTAGCCGAAAACCGCGAGGAGATGTTGGCGCGGGCCAAAGCCTGGCTACTGAAACACCACGACGTGGCCCGGCCCTGGGACGATCCCAACGGCAGTATTCCCGGGGGCACCGCCGCCGATCCGAATCTCGGGCACCGCATCCGGCTGCTGACCGCCCGACTCAGTGCCCACACCAACGACCTGTACCCGGCCAAGCGCGCCATCATCGACCTACTGGCCGAGGGTAGTAAGCTCGACTTTGCCACCGCGTACCGCCTCGACAGTCGCTACTACGCCAAGGTAGCCACCGACCCGGTGACCAAGAATATGATCTCCACCTACTGGTTCGATAAGCAGGCCGTGCGGGGCGGCGTGGGCCGCCCCAAGGGTTTCGGCAAGTTCCGGGCGCGGAAGGTGGGGATCATCGGGGCGGGCATGATGGGCTCCGGCATCGCATTTCTGTGCCTGCGCAACGGGCTGCAGGTGGTGCTCAAGGACGTATCGCAGCCCATCGCCGACCGGGGCAAGGAGTACGTTAGTGCCAAAATCAGCGAGTACATCGAGCGGGGAACCTTTCAGCCCGAGGAGCGGGAACAACTACTGGACCGGGTGACCGCCACCAACCAGAGCGACCTGTTTCGGGACTGCGACATTGTCGTGGAGGCCGTCTTCGAAAATAAATCGGTGAAAACCAAGGTGACCCGCGAGGCCGAGGAGCGGCTCGACGAGTACTCCGTATTTGCCACCAATACCCTATCCATCCCCATCACCGAGCTCGGGAAGGAGAGCATTCGTCCGGCCAACTACGTCGGCCTGCACTTCTTCAGTCCGGCCGAAAAAACCGCCGTCGTGGAAGTAGTCGCCGGGGCAGCCACGAGTCAGGAAACCGTAGCCCGCGCCTTCGATTTCGCGACCTCCATCCGCAAACTGCCCATCGTGGTCAAGGACAGCTGGGGCTTCTTTGCCGCCCGGGTGCAGAATACCTACATTCTGGAGGGGATCACCATGCTCCGGGAGGGCTACTCCGCCGCCCTGATCGAAAACATGGGCCGGCAGGCGGGCATGAAGACCGGTCCGCTGGCCATGGCCGATGAGCTCGGGCTCAAGCTGGTGCTCCGCTACGAGCAGCAGGCCGCCGAGCACTACGGGCAGCGCTACAAGCAGCACCCGGCCGTGCCCGCCCTGACGCTACTGCGCGATGAGGTGGAGCGCACCGGTAAGAGCAAACGCATGGGCTTCTACGATTACGCACCCGACGGTACGGCCCGCCTGTGGGCGGGGCTCACCGAGCACTTCCCGGTGACTAAAGACGACTACGACCGGGAGCGGATGAAGGACCGGTTTCTCTTCGCGCAGGTCATCGAGGCGGGCTGGTGCCTGCAGGAGGAGGTGATCGAGCACATCGAGGCGGCCAACCTGGCCAGCGTGTACGGTTGGGGATTTCCGGGCTACACCGGTGGCGTGATGCGCTACCTGTACAGCTACGGCAAGGAGGCTTTCGTGGCCCGGTGCGGGGAGCTACGCGAACGGTACGGACAGCGCTTTACGGTGCCCCGGTACCTCAAAAATCTGGAGCCGGACCGTTTGACGCCCTGACGTACCGGCAAATTTCTTAATTTCGGGTAATTCTGACCCCAACCCCGCAGAAATCTATCTATGCCAGCGCTGGGCACTTTAGTAGAACAGCTAGTCGAGACCGTTCCCCTACCCGCCTTTATCGCCCTGCACGACGGTACCATCACGGCAGCAAACACCTCCCTGCTGAAGGTGACCGGTCAGCCCGATCTAGTCAAGATGGATCGCTCGCTCTTCGGCCTGGGTATCTTTCACAACAGGACCGAGCTACAGGGATTCATCCAGAGTTTTCGCGACCAACCGGGCCCGCGCCGGCTGGTACTGCCCGTCGGCCGCCTCAATGCCAACCGCCAGCCCATCGTACTCTACGCCTCGCGCATCGAATGGCAGCAGGAGCCCGCCCTCTACGGCGTACTGAGCCGTCAGGGTCGCGGCGGCGGCGAGGATGGCCTCGAGCACCGCGGTGGAAACGGAAACCTCATCGAAGCGTTTCTGGATGGTCTACCCTTTCCGGCGCTGACCGTCAACCTGAACGGTCAGGTGGCTTTCCTTAACGCTACGATCCGGGCCGACCTGGGCGTGGATGGTAGTGAGCCGTCTGCCGACATGCACCGCATCGACGCCGAGACAGACCGTAGTACCCTGATTCGCTACATCAAACAGGCTACCTCACGCGGCGTGATGGTGTACGAGACCTCGTTGCAGCGCAAGGATGGCACCCTCATCCCGGTAGAAATCACAATGACCCCACTGCGCCACGCCGCGGTGCCGGGCGACGTACTCCTCACGGTCACCGAAATCACCGATCGCCGCAACGCCCTCCGGGCCCAGCAGGCCCTAGAGATTGAGAACGCCAAGTTGATGACCCAACTCCGGCGCCGCAGCGTACTGGTGAGCGAGCAGTATGACCGGCAGCGGGACAGCTACACCATCATCACCAGGAGCGAGAAGTATAAGCGCGTACTGCAGCAGATCGGGCAGGTAGCCCCTACGGATTCCACGGTCCTCATAACCGGAGAAACCGGGACGGGCAAGGAACTCATTGCCCGGGCCATTCACGAACAGAGCCGGCGGGCCTCGCGGCCGATGGTCATTCTGAACTGTGGAGCCCTGCCCGCCGAGCTCATCGAGAGCGAACTCTTCGGCTACCGGAAGGGGGCCTTTACCGGTGCGCGGACCGACCACCTGGGCCGCTTCGAACTGGCCGACGAGGGCACCCTTTTTCTGGATGAGATTGGGGAGATGCCCATGCAGCTACAGACGCGACTGCTCAGGGTCCTACAGGATGGAGAGTTCACGCCGCTGGGAGCCCGTAGCACCGTGCATACCGACGCACGCATCGTGGCGGCTACGAACCGCGATCTACGCCAACTGGTAGCGGAGGGTAAGTTTCGCTCCGATCTCTACTTCCGCCTCAACGTGTTTCCGATTCATAGCCTCCCCCTACGCGAGCGGTCCGAAGACATCGCCCCCCTGGTCCGTCACTTCATCAATAAGTATACCGTACCGGGCACCTCCCCGCGCGAAGTCCGGGATGAGGATATGAAAATGCTCCGGCGGCAGGCCTTTCCGGGCAACATCCGCGAGTTAGAAAATATGATCCAGCGCGCACTCATCGTTAGTGACGGACCCTATCTGGAACTGGAGCTCGAACGGGTCGCTTCGTCCCAGGCAACACCCCGGCAGCGGGGGGGGGAGGAAGAAGCCGATGCGGTCGCAGATGTGCTAACCTTTAAGGAGATGCAGCGCCAGCACATCCAACGGGTGCTGGCGTTGACGGAGGGTAAAGTAAGCGGACAGGGTGGTGCGGCAGAGCTACTGGCCCTGAACCCACAGACCCTTTTCAGTAAGATGCGAAAGCTCGGGATCGACCGCCGGGGCAGCTAGTCGGCCTGTTCGATCTCGAAGCTGATCAGGACGATACGGTCCCTGGAAAAAATGGGCCGGTACACTACGGTGAGTGGTACGGTTTCCTCCGCAAGCTCTTCAACCGGGTAGGTAACTGTCACCGAAGACTCTCCAGCTTGCAACCGTTCAACGGCCATTCGGTAGCGTTGCAGACCGGCGGGGGTAAGCATATCGCCAATCTTGCGATTCACATAGTGGGGTGCCTGATAGGCCAGTCCACTGCGCTGGTTGAGAAAGATAAGGCGCTCGTTCTCCAGGCTGGTGATGTCTCGGATGATGATCATGGCCTGCTCCACGGTATCGCTGGCCGGCTCCGCATCGGACTTCACCGCGATGGGAATAAACTCCATCTCGACTTTCGTCATCTCCTCTTCCTGGGGCCGTAGGGTGAGGGTGAGGCGCTCCAACCGGTGCTGATCGAAGGACTGGCGGAGCGCCTCGGTGAACTGCACCTTGCCCTGAGCGTCGTCGATGAGATCGGTAAAGTACATACCGACGAGTTGCTGGGTAGTATAATCTGCTAGTGGGCGGTTCACGTCCTCGATACGGCTGTTGTTGCGCACAATGGCAATCACCTCCTGGGTGGTGTGGAAGATGGCCTCGTACTTGCGCGCCATATCTGTGAGCCGCTGCCGGGTGCGTACCAGATCATTGATATCGACAAAGGTGATCACCACGCCCTCCACCTGGTCGGTCTCCGTCAGGTACGGCAGCATGCGCAGTAGGTAGTAGTCGCCATTACCGTCCTGTACCTCCTGATCGTAGCGCTTGGTGGTGCGAAGAACCTCCCGGCTGGTTGCCTCGATATCGACATCCCGGAAGGGATTGGCAAAGACCGTTAGTGGCCGTCCGAGGTCGCTGACGGTAAAATCGAACTGTTGTCCGATACCGGGGGTAAAACGCCGGATGTTGAGCTGCTTATCGACGAAGATCGTGCTAATCTGGGTGCTTTTGAGCAGGTTGTTGATGTCGTTATTGATGGCGTTGAGCTCATCGTTTTTACGCTGAAACTCGTTGTTTACGGTGTAGAGTTCCTCATTCACCGACTGAAGCTCTTCGTTTGTACTCTGCATCTCCTCGTTGGAGGCCAGCAGTTCGCGGTTACTGGATTGCAACTCCTCGTTGGTCGCTTCCAGCTCGTTGTACAGCTTTTGGGCGCGGCGTTCGGAGCGCTGCAGCTCGCTCTCCAGCTCGGTGACCTTTTGCATCAGGCGACGGTCAACGCTGTATACCTCGGCTTCCTCCTCCTCCTCCGGCTGCTGCGAGTGTTCCGGTACTGTTTCTACAGGTAAGAACTCCAGCATGGCAAGTGGCTCGCTGGACGATGCGCTTTCAAATACCCCGAATCGTACCTTGAGGTAGCGTGGTGGCAGTCCCTGCGCGGCTACGTTGATCCGTTCAAAGAGTCCAGCCCGCTGACTGCTCAGCACCCGGTCCACTCCGGCGGTGACCAGACTTTGTACCTCCTCATTCAGTACGGTACGTAGCGAGAGTTGAGCATTAAAGCGTGGTAGACTAAGGATACCCGTAAATTCGCCGCTGAGGTAGATGATATCGTACTGCCGATTGACAAAAAGGGTACTGGGGGCATACCGTTCGGAAAGGAAGCGCGCGTATTCGTCCATGGTAGAGCCGGAAAGGAGGGGCCGTGCAGAATTAGTAGTAGGGGGAATAGAATCGTACTCGTCGGAATAGGGAGTCACCGCCTGCACGCTTCCGGGAGCGGAGGTACGTAGCGTAGGATACGGCGGCACGCTAACCCGCCGGTTAGGGGCTATTCCCCCCAGGTCGTCGCGTTTTTTATACAGTTTCCAGCGCCGGTCTACCGGAGCAAACGCCGACTGGAGGCTTCCGAGATGCTCACTGGGGCCGAGCAGGAGGTAGCCCGCCGGGTTAAGCCCGAAATGAAAATTGGATAGCACCTGCTGCTGGGCCTCGCCGTCGATGTAGATGAGGAAGTTGCGGCAGGAGATTAGGTCGATGCGGATGAAGGGTGGATCCTCCAGTAGGTTCTGGACCGCAAAGAGTAGATGCTCCTGGAGATCGGAGCGCACCCGGTACCCCTGGGAGGTAGGGGTAAAGTATTTGTGCAGATAATCGGCCGGCACGTCTGCCTGAATGGATGCATCGTACTGCCCGTGGGTGGCCACGACGATGGAGCGGCGATCAACATCCGAGCCGAAAATCTTGTAGTTGCGGCGCAGTTGCTGCTGCTCCAGGTAATCTTCCACCAGCATCGCGATGCTGTAAACCTCCTCACCCGTGGAACAGGACGGCACCCAGATTCGCAGATCCTGATGCTCGGGTAATTGTTTAAATAGCTCGGGGATGATAAGGTCGCGCAGCTGATCGAATGCCTCGGCATCGCGAAAGAAGCGAGTGACTCCGATGAGAAAGCTTTGCCGCAGGATCTGAAGCTCCGGGTCGTTGCGCAGAGCATACTGCATATACCGCTGCAGCGATTCATGCTGGGTGATGAGCATACGTTTCTCGATCCGACGGCGTATGGTAGCCGTGCGGTAGTGGCCGAAGTTTATTCGGGAGATGGCGTGTATGCGCCGCAGTAGGGACTGGAATAAGTCGCCCTGCTCGATGTCGTCGGTCAGGGGTGCCTGACCGGTGACCCCGTCGTGGCGCAGGATCATGGCCAGGCGGCTGGCGAGCTGACCCGGCGGAAGGATCACGTCGGCGATATTCTGGCGCAGGGCCGCCGTAGGCATACCATCGAACTGAGCCGTACTGGGGTCCTGCACCATGACCAACCCACCGTGTGCCTTGATCTCCTTGAGCCCCCGACTACCGTCGGTGCCCATGCCGGAGAGCACGATGGCTACGGAAGCCTCCTGCTGACTGGCGGCAAGGCTGAAGAAAAACGCGTCGATGGGCAGGTAGAGCCCCTGCTGGGGCAGTTTGCGGGGCGTGAGGTGGAGAAGGTGGTTGAGGTTCACCTCGTACTCCGGCGACTTAATGTAAACATGGTCTGCCTGGGGGATGGTATCCTTATCAAGCATCGACACCGTCAGATTCGTAGCCCGCTGCAGGATGCTGTCCATGGAGCTGGCGTGATTGACCGAGAGGTGCTGCACCACGACGAAAGCGACACCAAGGCCCAGGGGAATTTCGGAAAAAAATGACTCCAGTGCCTGTAGCCCCCCGGCGGAGGCACCGATACCGATCACTCTGACGGACATACGGCAAATGTAAAAAAAGAGCCCACTTCACCAGGGAAGATAGGCTCCGGAAAAAGGGATATCAACTCGTAGGCCTGGGGCGGACGGGGAATGTTCCGCGTCAACACTCCATGCCAAAATTTTGCCAGATCGCATTCCAGCGCTTTAGGTAGCTGTCGTCCGTACAATTGTCGGCGATCATCATCTCGCCCAGCCGGACCTGATACTGCATAACGCGGGGCAGTAGCGCAGCGTGCAGAATACGGAGTTCATCCAGTAGCTCCCCGTCCGAACGGTCCAACTCACGGCGGAAGTAAGCGAGCTTTTGCCGGGTGATGCGCCAGGTCTGGGCCAGTTCGGTACGCAGTTCTAGGGGGAGGGGTAAGGTGGGAATCAGGGAGACTACTTCCAGCGACTGTTGATTGAGCCGGTCGATGTAGCGATTCGTGTTATCTTCAAAGGCAGCAGCGCCGTCACGTGAGTTGGACATGAAACAAGATGTGTGTAGCCGGGCTATCACAAATTCCGTGCCAATATTATATTTACTTAATAGTGAGTAGGTTACGTGGCGCTTTTCCAAACGATCTGCGGCAAATGAAAAGATTCGTGCAATTTAATAAGTTTATTTATTAAATATGAAGGCTTATTTATAATAATAAACTACAACTGGGGAAAGATCTGCTGCTTCATGGTAGATCGATCTGTATACTCGATGGCTTGCTGAATCTTTTTAGATTGCTCGACCAATTCTCCGGCACGCTCCCGGTATACCCCCGCAAGCTCGTATTCCTCGCTTTGCTCCAGCTGATCGGCCAGCGTGTCGAGTAGTATCTTACTTTCCTCCATACCCCGCATCACCTCCCACATACTCTTCTCCACATTATCCCTGACCCCGGCCAGGAGGCTTTCTGCGGTGTGTGCATGTCCCGTATGGCAACGAAAGCGAATGAGACGTCCTTCCTCAAACTTAGCCAGTGCTCCGTGACATTCGGGGCAGGTCAGAGAAGACGGCTTACCCATAGTTAATATGCCCATTCCAAGTCCGTTTTCGCCCTTTGCCAGGGCAATCTCGAGTTCCAGTAATTCAGCACTAGCCACATCGCGGTTGCGCTGCGGGTGAATGGCCTGCCCACTAAGCTTAGCGAGTACACCACCGATTTTGGCGGCGGGCAGTACGTGGTCTACCTCGGTGTACTGCATAGTCTCCCGCGGCATATCACCGAACACGGCTTCCTCCGGGTCCTGTACGATCACCTTACCCCCGAAGCGCTTGATGGTCCAGGAGCCCGAGCTACCGTCGTTGAGCGCACCACTCAGTACCACCCCGATGACCCGCTCGCGGTAGGCGTGCGCCGCCGAGCGAAAGAGTGCATCGACGGCCGGCCGGAAGCGATTTTCCCGGGGCCCCTTCGATACCACCACCCGACCGGGCTCCACCATCAGGTGACGATCCGCGCGGGCAATGTACACCGTGTTGACCTCGATGGGGGCCCCGTCCACCGGTGCGAGTACGCGGAGTTTGGTGTGGTGCTGGATGACCCGGTCGATGTTGCTGCGGGTGTAGGCGGGAATGTGCTGGACGATGAAGATGGATGCCCCGAGGTCTTCGGGCACACGCTCCAGTACGGCGAGAATGGCCTCCAGTCCGCCGGCAGAGGCACCGATGACGATGATGTTGCGGTAGTTCTCGTTCAAGACAGCCATGGGCGCAAATATAGGGTACACCCCGCAGGGAGACCTTACATTCGCCCCAAGTACCGGCCGTATGCCCATTCAGGAGATTACGTTTTTTCCCCTTCGTATCCGACTGCACCGGCCCTTTGTGATCTCGCTCGGCCCCCTCACCCACGCCGAAAACCTCTTCGTGCGCCTGCGTACGGGCGACGGGCGTGAGGGCTGGGGGGAGGCCAGTCCCTTCCCCACCATCCACGGAGAAACCCTCGAGGGTGCCCTGGCAAATGCCCGCTGGCTTGCCCCCTCGTTGATCGGCCGTTCCACCGAGTCTGCACCTGCGTACAGCGCCCACCTCAACCGCATGCTCCACGGCAACTACGCCCTGAAATCAGCCTTCGACATGGCCCTGCACGACCTGGCCGCCCAGGCCGCCGGCCTGCCGCTGTACCGCTACCTGGGGGGTGCCCAAGCCCGAACCTTATATACGGACTACACCGTGAGCCTGGGTACGGTAGAGGAGATGGTCGCCGCGGCGCGGGACATTCAGTCGAACGGTTTTCCGGTCATCAAGGTGAAGCTGGGGCGGGGCGCGCAGGAGGATATCGCCCGCATCGCCGCCATCTCCACCGCGGTCGGTCCCAGCATACCGCTGCGCATCGATGCCAATCAGGGCTGGAGCTTTGAGGAGGCGGTAGACGCGCTCCGGGGCATGGCCGGCTACAACATCCAGCACTGCGAGGCGCCCATCGACCGCTACGACTGGAATCTGCTACCGGAGCTGCGCCGCCTAAGCCCCATCCCACTGATGGCCGACGAGAGCTGCTGGAACGCCGCCGACGCCCGCCGCCTGCTGGCCATCGGGGCGGTGGACCGCATCAACATCAAACTGAGTAAGTCCGGGGGGCTTTACGGGGCCCAGCAGATCGCTCAGACCACAGAAGTCCCCCTACAAGTGGGTGGTTTTCTGGAAAGCCGGCTGGGCTTCACGGCAGCGGCCCACTTCGCGCTGAGTGCCGCACGGGTAGCTTACTGCGACTTCGATACTCCGCTGATGCAGGAGGAGGACCCCGTGGAGGGCGGCATTACCTACGGAGCGGGCGGCGCGGTGACCGTGCCCGATACGCCCGGACTCGGGGCCCGGCTACGCCCCGAATATCTGCTACCTTCACGGCCCCAAATCACGATCACATGACGACCCGCCAGGAAAAAGACAGCATCGGCACCATCGCCGTACCGGCCGACCGCTACTGGGGTGCCCAGACCCAGCGCAGCTTCACGAACTTCGACATCGGGGGCCAGCGTATGCCCCAGGAGATCATCCGCGCCTTCGCCATCCTGAAAAAGGCCGCTGCTAACACCAACGCCGGGCTGGGCGTACTTGACCTAGAAAAAGCCGAACTGATCGGCAGAGTGGCTGATGAAGTTTTAGCCGGTGAGCTAGATGATGAATTCCCGCTGGTGGTCTGGCAGACCGGCTCCGGCACCCAGTCCAACATGAACGTCAATGAGGTCATCGCCAACCGCGGACACGTGCTCCGGGGCGGGAAGCTGGAAGAAGGTAACAGCACCCTGCACCCCAACGACGACGTCAATAAGAGCCAGTCAAGTAACGATACCTTCCCCACCGCGATGCACATCGCGGCCTACGAGGCCCTGGTGAGCAATACCATCCCCGGCGTTGAACAGCTCCGCGATACCCTACGCGCCAAGTCAGAGGAGCTGACCGATGTAGTCAAGATCGGCCGCACCCACTTCATGGACGCCACGCCCCTTACCCTGGGCCAGGAGTTCAGCGGCTACGTCAGCCAGCTCGACCACGGACTGCGTGCCCTGCGCAATACCCTCGACCACCTGGCCGAGCTCGCCCTGGGCGGCACCGCCGTGGGCACCGGCCTCAACGCGCCCGAGGGTTATGACGTGAAGGTAGCCGAAGAGATTGCCCGCCTGACCGGCCGGCCCTTCCGCACCGCCGAAAACAAGTTCGAGGCCCTGGCCGCGCACGACGCCATCGTCGAGGCCCACGGCGCGCTCAAGACCCTGGCCGTCAGCCTCACCAAGATTGGCAACGACGTGCGCATGCTCTCCAGCGGTCCACGCTCCGGCATCGGCGAGCTCACCATCCCGGCCAACGAGCCCGGCAGCAGCATCATGCCCGGCAAGGTCAACCCTACCCAGAGCGAGGCCCTCACTATGGCCATGGCGCAGGTGCTGGGCAACGACGTGGCCATCAACATCGGCGGCATGACGGGCCACTTCGAGCTCAACGTCTTCAAACCGATGATGATCTACAATTTCCTCATCAGCGCCCGCCTCATCGGCGATGCCTGCCGCAGCTTCGAGGAACACTGCGCCCGCGGCATCCAGCCCAACCGCGCCCGCATCACCGAGCTGCTCAACAACAGCCTCATGCTTGTCACCGCCCTCAACACCAAGATCGGCTACGACAAGGCCGCCACCATTGCCAAGAAAGCCTACGCGGAGGATACTACGCTACGGGCCGCCGCGGTTGAGCTAGGGTACCTGACGGGCGAGGAGTTCGACGCCTGGGTACGGCCGGAGGAGATGGTCTAGCTAAGCTCGAATAGCGACCTCCTCTACCCGCGAAGCGGTCTACCGCGAAGCGTCTAACCGGCCGAAGGCCGACTAACAGCGTAGCGTCTACCTATGTCATTCCTAGCCCCCACCTTCCTCTACGCCCTAGCCGCCCTGGCCATCCCGGTGATCATCCACCTGTTCTACTTCCGGCGCTTTCGCAAGGTGTACTTCAGCAATGTGCGCTTCCTGCGGGAGGTGAAGGAGGAGCGTAGCATGCGCAGCCGACTGCGGAACCTACTGGTGCTGCTGCTGCGCTGCCTGGCGGTTGCCGCCCTAGTACTGGCCTTTGCCCAGCCCTTCATCCCGGTCGAGGAGGGGGTGCGCAGTGGGCGTAAGGCAGTGAGTGTATATGTGGACAACAGCTTCAGCATGGCCGCCGAGAGCGACCGGGCGCCGCTGCTGCAACTGGGGCGCGACCGAGCCCGCGATATCGTCAGCGCCTACGGACCGGAGGACCGCTTTCAGATCATCACCAATGTGGCCAGCGGACGTAGCCAGCGCCTAATTGGGCAGGAGGCGGCGCTGGAGGAAATTGAATCAATCCGGGTGGGTCCGGAAAGCCGACCACTGAGTCAGATCCTGGACCGGCAGCGGGCGGCGCTGGCCGACGGGGATGCGGACTACGCCCTGGCTTACCTGGTTTCAGACTTTCAGCGCAACGTCACTGACCTTGATGTCACCGATACCTCGGTAGCGGTCAATCTGGTGCCCCTGGAGGCCCTGCGCAGTCGCAACGTAGCCATCGATTCGGTCTGGTTCGACGCCCCGGTGCCCCAGCTCGGACAGAGCAATCTGCTGCTGGTCCGCGTGCGCAACTACGGCGACGAGCCCCTCGACAACGTGCGTCTCACCCTGGGCTACGAGGGGCAGAATAAACCCGAGGGTACGCTGCGCCTGCCCGCCAACGACTTTGTGATCGATAGCGTGTACCTGCCTATCCAGCAGGGGGGCAACGGACAGGCTACACTTAGCATTACGGACTTCCCGGTAAAGTTCGACGACACCTATCACCTCACCTTTCGTACCACGGACCGGGTGCGCGTGCTCAACATCGACGCCGACGGCACCCCCGACCGCAGCCTGGCCGCCGCCCTGACGCTGAGCGTATTCACCCCCACCTTCACCTCCGTACAGAACATCGACTACGGCACGCTCTCCGAGCAGCAGCTGGTCATCCTCACGGAATTACCCAGCGTACCCTCGGGCCTGGCCGAGCAACTACGGCAGTACGTACGCGAGGGCGGCAACCTCCTGGTCTTCCCGCCGGCCGAGGCCGACCTGACTAGCTACCAGAGCTTTCTCGGTGGCTTCCCCGCCCCCACGTTGCAGCCCTTCCAGGAGCAGCTGCGCGAGGTCAGCGGCATCAATGAGGAGGAGTTCGTCTTCCGGGATATCTTCGAGCAGAGCCGCCGCGCACTCAACCTGCCCGTCACCCAGGGCAACTTCCCCCTCTCCCGCGGCGGCCGCCAGGAGACCCTACTTACCTACCGCGACGGCGGGGCGGCCGTGGTAAAGGTCACCACCGGCGAGGGCAACCTTTACCTCAGCGGCGCTCCCCTACCCTCCCAGTACAGCAACCTGGTCACCAACGCCGAGATATTTATCCCCATGCTCTATAAGATGGGTATTAGCAGCGGACAGCGCCGCCCCCTGGCCTACACCATCGGCCGCGACGAGGTCGTACAGACCAGCCGCCGGCAGGCGAATGCCGAACTGGTGTATAAGCTGCGCGGCCCGGGCGGGGAGTTCATCCCCCAGCAGCGCACGGTCGGCAACCGCGTCGTGCTGGGCCTGAGCGGACAGGTCCCCGAGGCCGGCGTCTACGACCTGCTCATCGACGAGGAGGTGGTCGAGTCCTTCGCCTTCAACTACGACCGGCGGGAATCCGACCTCCAGTACACCTCCGCCGCTGAACTGGCCGACCTACCCAACGTCACCGTCCTGGACGCAGCCAGTCAGGCTAGTCTGCTCAGCGAGATCCGGGCACGGAATGAGGGCCGCCCGCTGTGGCAATACTTCATCTGGGCCACCCTGGTGTTCCTTCTGGTCGAGGCGCTGGTGCTCCGCTTCTGGCGGGTTTAATCGAGCGTACGCTACCTTTGCCGGCCATGTTGCTCCGCGCCGTTACCATCGTCGATCCCGCCAGTCCCCACCACGGCAAAACACTGGACGTACGGGTCGAGCAAGGCATTATCCAGGCACTGGCGGGGTCGCTGGATGCAACCTCCGGGGAGCAGGTATTCGACCATCCCGGTGCCTGCCTTAGCCCTGGCTTCGTGGACATCGGTGCCTACCTGGGCGATCCCGGCCACGAGGAGCGCGAGGATGTCGCCAGCCTCACCGCTTCGGCCCGCGCGGGAGGCTACGTAGCGGTAGCCGTACTTCCCAACACCGTACCCGTGCGGCAATCCGTGGCCGACATGACCTACCTGGCCAGCCACAGCGGCACGGGGCCGGTGGACCTCCTTCCCATTGCCGCCCTCAGCCACGACACGGCCGGTCAGGACCTGACCGAGATGATGGAGCTCGGAGCCGCCGGTGCCGTGGCCTTTACCGACGGCAGCAGCCACGCCGTCAGCGGAAGCCTACTTAAGCGCGCCCTCGAGTACGGCAAGGGCTTCGGGGCTACGGTGATCGACACCCCCTACGACGGTGAGCTGGCCGAGGAGGGGCAGATGCACGAGGGCGGGATAAGCGTGCAACTCGGGCTACCGGGAATACCGACAATGTGCGAGACCATCCCCCTGGAGCGGGATCTTGCCATCTTACGCTATACGGAGGGTCGCCTTATTGTCCACCTGATTTCTTCTACGGAAGGTCTAGCCCTGGTTGACGCTTATCGTTCTGGCGCCACCGGACTCGTAGGCTGCACCGTCAGCGCCCACCACCTCACCTTTACCGACGAAGAACTGCTTGGCTTCGACCCCAATTTCAAAATACTACCCCCCCTACGCAGCGAGCAAGACCGGGAGGCGCTGCGGGAGGCGCTAAGCGAGGGCCGCATCGACGCCATCGTCAGTCACCACCGCGCGCGCCACGGCGAGGAGAAAGATTTGGAATTTAGTTACGCGGCCTTCGGGGCCCTCGGCTTGGAAACCGCGCTGCGGCAATTGCTGCCCCTGGCCGGTGCGTCCGAAAGAATGCGCGATGCAATTATCACGGCCCTCACCGCCGGGCCCCGTCGCCTGCTCGGACTGCCTACCGTATCCGTAGTAGCGGGAGCTTCCGCCCAGCTTACCCTCTTCACTACGGAGGGCAGTAGCCGCTTTACCCGCGCCGACCTAAGGGGAAAAACGAGCAATAGCCCCCTACTCGGCCGCGAGCTTCCCGGCCGTATCCTCGCCACCATTAACCACGGCCGGCTATGGACATCAGCGTAGTCGTCCCCCTGTTCAACGAGGAAGAATCGCTACTGGAGCTCACCGCCTGGATCGACCGCGTGATGCGGACCAACAACTTCAGCTACGAGGTCTGGCTGGTCGATGACGGCAGCACCGATGACAGTTGGGCGGTGGTACAGCGGCTCGTAGCCCAGAACGACTGCCTCAAGGGCATCAAGTTCCAGCGCAACTACGGTAAGAGTTCCGCGCTGAATGTAGGCTTTCAGTACGCCAGCGGCGAGGTGATCATCACCATGGACGCCGACCTACAGGACAGTCCGGACGAGATCCCCGCCCTCTACCGCATGATCAAGGACGAGGGCTTCGACGTAGTCTCCGGCTGGAAGAAAAACCGCAAGGACCCGCTCGGCAAGACGCTGCCCTCCAAGTTCTTCAACTTCGTGACCCGCAAGGTCAGCGGCATCGAGCTCCACGACTTCAACTGCGGACTAAAGAGTTACCGCCGCAACGTCATCAAGAGTATCGAGGTCTACGGCGACATGCACCGCCACATGCCGCTACTGGCTAAGTGGGCGGGCTTTCGCAAAATCGGCGAGAAGGTGGTCGAGCACCGGGCGCGTAAGTACGGCTACTCTAAATTCGGTCTATCCCGGCTCGTCACTGGGTTTCTGGACCTGCTCAGTCTGATGTTCGTGGGCAAATTCGGTAAACGGCCCATGCACCTCTTCGGTACCCTGGGTACGCTCATGTTCGTGATCGGACTGGTCACGGCCGTATACATCGGCAGTGCTAAGGTCTACGCCCTGGCTAACCACATGCCCAAAACGCTGGTCACCGATAACCCCTGGTTCTTCATCAGCCTGACGACGATGATCATGGGTACCCTCCTGTTCGTGACCGGCTTCCTGGCCGAGCTCGTGGCCCGCTCCAACCCCGACCGCAACCACTACCTCGTCGAAACCGTGCTCGATGCTTAGGGTCTACGACGATACCTACTTTATGCGCCAGGCCCTGAAGCAGGCCGAGCTGGCCGCCGCTGCCGGAGAAATTCCCGTAGGTGCCGTAGTGGTCGCCGGTGAGCGTATCATCGCCCGCGGCTACAACGAGACCGAACGGCTCAGTGACGTCACGGCGCACGCCGAGATCATTGCCCTGACCGCCGCAGCCAACCACCTGGGCGATAAGTACCTACGCGACTGCACCCTGTACGTGACCCTGGAGCCCTGCCCGATGTGTGCCGGTGCACTGGCCTGGGCCCAGACTAGCCGGATCGTCTACGGAGCCAGCGACGATAAGCGCGGCTTCATGCGCTTCGGCCGCGAGCTGCTGCACCCCCGGACCGTCCTGGAGTTCGGCGTACTGCACGACGAGTGTGCGGCGTTGGTGACCAATTTTTTCCGGCAGCGACGTTAAATATCGCTTAAACACCCCGCTGGGTTGCACCGGCGGCCCCGCCCGTCCCTTCTTTGTGGTGTACCATATGCTCCAGCTGATGTACCGACTGCTTCCCGCCCTGCTGTTTTGTGTTCTTGCCCTGAGTGCCTGCGGGCCGCGGCTGAGCCCCTTCACCCAGCGGCTGTACGAGGATCAGGGCTGGGGGGAAGACGAGCTGCGCCGCATTCAGTTTTACCTCAGCGAGGACGTCGTGCTACAGCGCGAACTACGGAACGACCGTACGCAAATCACCCGGGGGGCGGTGAAGGTGATTAATGGTCGGGAGGTGGAACAGATTGTCTTTAAGCGCAACACGCCCGGAGTATTCACCTTTCAGCCGAAGACGCAGCGGGTGGCCGTGAGCTTCGAGGACGATGTGGATAAATACCTGGTGTTCGGTCCGAACCCTAAGAATGGAGACCGGTATACCCTGCTGGCTAGTGACTGGACCCGCAACTTTGGTACGGTAAGTTACGCCGGGCAGCAGTGGCAGGTATCGAGTGCGGATGCTTTTGCGAGCCTGCTCATTCCGCTGAAGCGACTGCGCGAGGGCGATACCCGTGGGCGTGTGGTTGGTGGGCGTAAGCTTTAACGCAAGAAACTGTCGGCGAGTCCCTCCGCCTCCCGTAGGGCCCTAGGTAGATCGTCGTTGATCAGTACCCGGTCGAAGCGCTCGCGGTAGGCGAGCTCCTCGCCGGCCCGCGCGATGCGCACCCGCAGGCTCTCGGCGTCCTCGGTGCTGCGATCGCGCAGGCGCTGGAAGAGCGTTTCCTCGTCGGGGGGGGCGACGAAGACGGCGAGGCTATCCTGGGGGTAGTGCCGCTTAATGGTAGTGGCCCCCTTCACCTCGATATCGAAAACGACGCACTTGCCCGCCGCCCAGATGCGGTGCACCTCGCTGTGGAGCGTGCCGTAGAAGCGCCCCGGGTACACCTCCTCGTACTCCACGAACTCCCCGGCGGCCACCCGGCGGGCGAACTCCTCCGGGGTCAGAAAATGGTAGTCGCGCCCGTCAATCTCCCCGGGCCGCGGCGGGCGCGTGGTAGCCGATACCGAAAAGGCCAGCTGCGGAAAGCGGTCCAGCAGGTGGCGTACGATGGTGGTCTTGCCGGCCCCGGAGGGTGCGGTGAAAATGAGCAGTTTTCCGTGGGGGAGCGCCTCAGGCGACATTGGCCAGCTGTTCTTTGATCATCTCGAGCTGCTCCTTCATATTGACAACTACTTTCTGGAGGTCGGCGGAGTAGGCTTTAGCGCCCAGCGTATTGATCTCGCGGCCCATTTCCTGGCTGATGAAGGTGAGCTTACGGCCCTTTATTTCGTCCTCGTTATCAAGTACTTGGAGGAAATAGTCGCAATTTTGCTGCAGGCGTACCTGCTCCTCGTTGATGTCCATCTTTTCGAGGTAGAACAGCACCTCCTGCTCGTAGCGGTTCTTATCTACGTTGGCCCGGCCGAGGTAGTCGCTCAGGTGGCGTGCCATGCGGTCGCGCACGGCCGTGATGCGCTGCTCGTCGTAGTCCCCCACCCGGCCCAGCAGCTCCGTGATGGCGCGGACGCTGGTGCGCAGATCCTCGCCGAGCACCGCGCCCTCCTGCTGGCGGTAGTCCTGGAAACGGGCGAGGCAGTCCCGGGTAACGGCCTGTACCTGCTGCCAGTCCTGCTCCTCCAGCTCACCGCTACTGGCCTCGATGATACCGGGGGCGCGGAGGAGGGCGGGGACCAGGCCGTCCATCGTGCTATCGGGCAGCGAGGTCTTAAGGTTGAAGTAGATGTTGGTGCTGAGCTCGGCGAGCAGGGGCAGGTCGACCCGGAGCTTTCCAGAGCTGCCGGCGTCGGTGATCTCGAGGTTCATCTCCAGCTTCCCGCGCCCCACCGTGTCGAGCACTAGCGTGCGGAGCTCAAGCTCGTGCTGCTGGAGGTTTTGGTTGCTACGCAGGCGCAGGTCGGTCTGTTTGCTATTGAGGCCGCGCAGCTCTACGGTGTACGTTTTGGCGCCCTCGCTGCGGGTGGCCCGGCCGTAGCCGGTCATGGAAAGGAGCATGTGGGGGGCGTTTGGGGAGGGCGAAGGTAGGGATTTACGCAGTACGACACAGGTAGCGGTGCGCTAGTACTGGAGAAGGTCAGCTTTGTGATAACTCGCTGGTTTTAAAAGAAATAGTGCAGCGGGTAGGGCAAAATCCCACAAAAAAGCAGATATTTGCCCCGCTTTTGAGAACCCGTACACGGACCGAAAAAATGGACAATGAGAAAAGCTGACGTAGTCACTAATATCGCCGACAAGACGGGCATTGCTAAGGTGGACGTACTGGTGGCGCTAGAGAGCTTCTTCAAGGAGGTGAAGGGGAGCCTGGCCGAGGGCGAGAACGTCTACATCCGGGGCTTCGGCTCCTTCGTGGTGAAGAAACGGGCCAAAAAGATCGGTCGCCACATCCAGAAGAATAAGGCGATCGAAATTCCCGAGCACTACATTCCGGCCTTTAAACCGGCCAAAATATTCGTGGAGCAGGTGAAAGATAAGGTGTCCAGCCTGCCCGACGAGGACGAAAGCGAGCTCGACTGATGCGTACCCCCCAGTGGATCGCCGCCGGTGTGACGCTACTGCTCATAGCCATCACCTACTGGGGCTGCCCCGTGCGCCCTCCCGAACTAGACGAGGACTTCAATCGGGGGCCCAGTGCGGCAACCGGGATACAGTCCCTCATCCGCCAGGCCCACACCAAGCTCACCCCCGCGCAGCAGGCCACGCTGGCTACCCTAGAGGACCGCTTGGCCTCGCAGGAAGAAGATAGTGCGCGAGTCGATCTGCTGCAGCAGCTAGCCGGCGAGTGGTACAAGGCCGGTCAGCCAGCCATATCCGGTGCCTACGCCGCCCAGATCGCGGAAATCGAGAACACGGAGTCCGCCTGGGGCATCACCGGCACCACCTTCAGCCTGTGCCTGCGTGAGGAGGGCATCGACGACAAGACCCGACAATTCTGCGCCGACCAGGCCGAACAGGCTTACCAGGCCGCGATCAGTCTTAATCCGAGCGAGCCCGAGTACCGCATTAATCTAGCCGTCACCTATACCGATAACCCTCCCCCAGACAACCCCATGAAGGGCATCCTGATGCTGCGGGAGCTGGAGCAGGACTATCCGGACGAGCCGCAGGTCTACGTCACGCTGGCCCAATTGGCCATCAAGACCAATCAGCTGGACCGGGCCGCCGAGCGTCTTCTGCAGGCGGATGCCTTGCAACCCGGAAACCCGGACGTGGTGTGCCCCCTGGCCAAGGTGTACGAAAATCTCGGTCGCGCCGGCGAGGCGGATATCTACGCGCGCAAGTGTTCGGAACTGCTGCAGTAAACATACCGCCGGAGTTATGTACCTTCGCCGCCCGGAAGGCTGCCGCAGCGGTTGCGTGTAGCCACAACTATCCAGACGACGGGGCGTTTTAATCCCGTACGATAATGTATTATCACCGTATTACTATACTTTAAACTACCTACTATGCCGTGTGGAAAAAAGCGGAAGCGTCATAAGATTGCTACCCACAAGCGGAAGAAGCGCCTGCGCAAGAACCGTCACAAGAAAAAGAACCGCTAGGTAACTAGCAGCATCTCCGTGTGGCCGAGACCTCATCCAAGTGTGGACGGGTCTCGGCCGCGACCGCTGCCGGCTCCGCTCCCCCCACCGCCGCCGCCCTTTGCGCTATTCACCACGAGATTACCGTGTCGCTCCGGCTTACTGAAGCCGATCTTTTCATCCCGCGACCGCTCCGTACTTTTACGGCCGCTTTCCGTGATCCAGCCATCACCCCCTGGGTACCCTGCTGGATCCGCCAAGAGACTTTCCGCCACCTGCCGGCCCCATAAGGGAGTTCGTGCGGCGGACAACCCCAGCCGACTAGACGTTGACTTTCTCGCCACCAGGTAGCCCGATCGCGCCGGCCTTTTGGTCGTAGCCGCAGTCCGATTTGGGGATGTGCCCCTGTGTACCGGATACCCGTTACTCCTCCTCCGTCCGCCTTATGTCCGGCCGGGGAATCCGGTGTATCCAACTAACCCTGTTGTACAGTGGAAAAAGAAATGATCGTCTCCAGTACGGGCAAGGAAGTAGAAGTCGCCCTACTCGAAGACGGAAAGCTGGTGGAAATTCACCGCCAGCGCTCAACGGACCAATTTACCGTGGGAGATGTCTTCCTCGGCCGGGTCAAACGGGTCACCGCACCCCTCAACGCTGCCTTCGTCGATATCGGCCACAAGAAGGACGCCTTTCTGCACTATACCGACCTCGGTCCGAAGGTGCGTACCCTGCAGGCCTATTCCGATAAGGCCATCAAGGGTAAGTTGCCCAACTTCACGCTCGACCAGGTTGACTACGAGCCCGAAATCGTCAAAACCGGCAAGATCGACGAGGTTCTGTCCAAAAAGCAGGTCGTCCTGACCCAGGTGCTCAAGGAACCCATCAGTACGAAGGGTCCCCGCCTGAGCTGCGAGATCACCATCCCGGGTCGCTACCTGGTCATCACCCCCTTCAGTGAGACGGTCGCCGTCAGCAAAAAGATCAGCACCAGCGAGGAGCGCAAGCGTCTCCAGCTACTGGTGGAGAGCATTCGCCCGGCAAACTTTGGCGTCATCGTACGCACGGCTGCCGAGGGCAAGGGGGTCGGGGAGTTGCTTGAGGAGATCACCGCCCTGATGGACAAGTGGAAGACCATCGTGGAAACTGCTAAGGGGGCTACGCCTCCGGCCAAGCTGCTGAGCGAGGTCGATAAGACTACCGGCCTGCTGCGCGACCTGCTCACCCCCGACTTCACCAAGGTGGTAGTCGACGACAAGGACCTCTACGAGACCATCAAGGAGTACCTGCAGGACATCGCCAAGGACCGGCCGAATCTGGTGCAGTTTCACAAGAGTAGCAAACCGATCTTCGATACCCACGGCGTGACCAAACAAATCAAATCCAGCTTCGGCAAGACCGCTACGATGCCCAGCGGCGCCTACATCGTCATCGAACATACGGAGGCGATGCACACCATCGACGTCAACAGCGGCAACAAGATGCCCAGCCAGAACCAGGCCGAGGCCGTACTGAAGATTAACCTCGAGGCCGCCGAGGAGATCGCCCGCCAGATGCGCCTGCGCGACATCGGGGGCATCATTGTCATCGACTTCATCGACATGCGCGACGCCGAGCACCGCAAGCAGCTGGCCCAGACGATGCGCAATGCCATGAAGAGCGACCGGGCTCAGCACACCGTGCTGCCGCTGAGCAAGTTCGGCCTGATGCAGATCACCCGTCAGCGCGTCCGTCCCGAGGTCAAGATCACCACCGCCGAAAAGTGCCCAACCTGTAACGGGACCGGCAAGATCAACGCTACCATCCTGCTGACCGACGAGATCGAGCGCGACCTCAATTTCATCATGGAGGCCCGCCCCAAGGCCAAGCTCAGGCTCAAGGTCCACCCCTACATCTCCGCCTTCCTAAAGCGGGGCCTCCCCAGCGCCCAGATGAAGTGGTACATGAAGCACTACCGCTGGCTCGACATCCAGTCGGATAATGATTTTCCCATCACGACCTTCAAGTTCTTCGACGGGAAGGATGATGAGATTAAATTGCAGAATTAGGGGAGTGGCCGCCGAGCCAGTGAATCCCGAATTTCCCTCAGTAGCTCTATCTCCGTGGGGCCAGCGGGGGCTGCTACTACCTTGGGCTTAGCAGTCATGCGGTTGTAGCTGCGGATAATGAGGAAGACCGCGAAGGCGATGATGAGAAAGTCGATGATCGTCTGAATGAAGCGACCGTAGCGGATGGCGGCACCCTCGACCACCTCGCCGTTGGGGCCGATGGTGTCGTCAGTGAGGGGAATGGCGAGCTCCGAGAAATCAACCCCGCCGAGGAGCTGCCCGATGGGTGGCATGAGCACGTCGTTGGTGAGTGAGGTGACAATGGCGCCAAAGGCCGCGGCGATGATTACGGCGGTGGCTAGCTCCAGGACGTTGCCCTTAAGAATGAATGCTTTGAATTCCTGTAACATAGTGTGCATGGATGAGCCGGGCGGGCCCAGGGACCGCCGGCAGGTAAATGTGTACAGGATTAAGGTAAGCTACCGGAGGCGATCCGCGCTACGTACTAGTTTCTCGTCTTTGTTAATATAACGGGCGGCGAGGGCGGCAAAGACAATGGTGAGTAAGGGAAGTGCGAGTCCAAACTCGGGCTCGGCCTGGTCGGCGGCCCGGTCCGTGGACCAGAGCAGGACGCCGTAGGCAGCGTAGGCCACCGTGATCAAGATGGCTACGTTACAGAAAATCTTCTGCAGCCGCCGGTTGGTGTACAGGAAAATGGCGGCCAGGGTAAGAGCACCGACGGCGGCCACGCCTCCGATGAGGATGGGGCTGTCGAACAGTGTAAAGTGGGCATCGGCGAAGACGGGGCTACCGGCTACGGCGGCGGGGGTTTCGGCCACGTCGGTGCCGAAAAGGCCGAAGGTGCACAGGGCGGCCAGGGCCAGGAAGACGGATTGGATACGCTGGATCATCGTGGGTCGTACGGTTGGAGCCGCAAAGGTAGCCGCTTATCTTTACCCCATGCTCCTGCGCAGCGTGGTATTCCTTGTTTTCCTGGCCTTGGTCACTGCCTGTATCCCACCCGGAGAGCCGGCGATCAGCCAGAGTGTCACGATAGAACTCAGCGATAGTACCACCCAGCGTATCCTCGACCTACAGAATATCCGCCGGGGCGAGGAGCTACTCCCCTACCTACACCACGCCAACCAGCGCTACCGGTACTTAGCCGCCCGCGCCTTCGGGAGCTTCCCCGCACTAAGTGACGCGGTGGCCGACTCCCTGGCTACGCTACTTTACGATCCGAGTGAGGTGGTGCGTACGCAGGCCGCCTACGCCCTGGGGCAAGGCGGGCGGGACCAGGTCACTGACGAACTCATGGCCGCCTTCGATCAATCGGGAAGCTACCCGGCCGCCGATGCGGCGATCCTCGAAGCGGTCGGGAAGTTAGGCGATGCTAAAGCGGCTAATCTTCTAGCCGGCATCACCACCTACACCGCCCGGGATACCGTGCTCCTCACTGGCCGAGTGTACGGTATGCTCTACGCCGCCCTGCGCGGCCTGCACTTCCCGGCTACCGATGCCGCCGTAGTTGACCTGGTACTCAATGCAGCGGTTCCCAGTGAGGTGCGGTATCCCGCCGCACAGTACCTGCAGCGCATCGACTTTCGCCCCGATAGTAGCCAGGAGCGTAGGTTACGGGATCTCCTGCGCACAACGGCCGATCCACTCATTGCCATGGGGGTCATCCGCAGCCTCGGCCGCAGTGAGCGGGCGCCCTCCCGGGTGGCCCTACTACGCCGCATGGATGCCCTCCCCGACTGGCGCGAGCGGGTGGAGATTCTACAGGCGTTAGCGGGTTTTGAATACGCTTCGGTACGGGAGTCCGTCATCGAGGCTCTACGCGATCCTCACCCGTTGGTCGCCCGTACCGCCGCAGATTACCTTGTAGCACACGGCATCCCCGCCGATGCCCCCCTCTACTTTCAGCTCGCCGAGGACCTGCCGGCTCCCGTAGCCATACCACTGTACGGGGCCGCCAATCGCCACCTCTCCCCCTTCCTGGCTGACTACCGTAGCCGCATCACCGGTACGCTGCGGGAGCGTTACGCTACAACGACCGATGTGTACGAGCGCGCCAATCTCTTGCTCGCGCTGGCGGAATTCCCCTGGATGTACCGGGAGCTACACACCTACTACCGGGCGGCTCAGCATCCGGTGGTGCGGACGGCCGCGGCGGAGAGCCTGCAGGCAATCGGGGAGCGGGAGGACTTCGATGCCTTTTTCCGCAGTAGTCGGCAGCGGGTACGCGCCGAGCTAGCCGGCTACTACCGGGAGCTGATCGAGGGGCGGGAGGAAGGCCCGGCCTACCACGCCGCCCTGGCGCTGAGCGCCCAGCCGGATACCTACCGCGCGATCTACCCCGACCTGGCCTGGCTGGATGCTGCACTGGACCGCTTGGAACTGCCCCGCCAGCTCGAAACCTACACCGAGGTACTGCACGCCCGTAACGCCCTGCTCGGTCAGGAGCGCCAACTTCCGACGGTTCCCCCGCAGCGAGTACGCCCGGCTGACTGGAGCCTTCTACAGGAGTACGGCGAGCGGCTCGTGGTGCTGACCACCGCCGAGAGCACCATCACCTTACGCCTCTGGCCTACGGTGGCGCCGGCCACCGTGAGCAGCTTTCTGCGCCTGGTACGGGAGGGCTACTACGACGACAAGTACTTCCACCGCGTGGTGCCCAACTTTGTGGCGCAGGGCGGGGGGCCGCGGGGGGACGGCTTCGGTAGCGAAGACTTCGTGCTACCCACCGAGACGCCGTACCTGCACTGGGACCGGGCCGGACTCGTCGGTATGGCCAGCGCCGGACGGGATACGGAGGGCGTACAGTTTTTTATCACCCACCGCCCTACTCCCCACCTCGATGGTAAGTACACCATCTTCGGCGAGGTGGTGGAGGGACAGGAGGTGGTGAATAGGCTCGTGCCCGGTAGCCGAATCGAGTCCATCAGCCTACAGTAGCTCGACGCCCTACCTTGCGGTTTATGACTGAGCTTTGCACCCGCGTACGCGCCCTGAGTGAAAAAACGGCGGCAGCTACCGTGACGGACCGGCGCCACCTGCACGCCCACCCGGAACTGAGTTTCGAAGAGCACGCTACCGTACAGTACGTGCGGGAACGGCTGGATGAGTTGAGCATTCCCTACCGGGAGGTGGCGGGTACCGGGCTGGTTGCGGAGATTCGGGGGAGGAGCGGTCCGACCGTAGCCCTACGTGCCGATCTGGATGCCCTGCCCATCGAGGAGAAAAACGGGGTGCCTTACCGCTCGCAGGCCCCGGGGGTGATGCATGCCTGCGGGCACGACGTGCATACGGCGGCGCTAATCGGGGCGGCGCGTATTCTAGTCCCGCTAAAAGATCGCCTGAGCGGTACGGTCCGCCTGCTCTTCCAGCCCGGAGAGGAAAAACTGCCCGGCGGGGCAACCCTGATGCTGCGTGACGGGGCGCTGGAAAACCCGGTGCCTCAGGCCATCTTCGGCCAGCACGTGCACCCTCCCCTGCCGGCCGGTACGGTGGGCTTTCGACCGGGGATCTATATGGCTAGCACGGACGAGCTTTTCCTAACCGTGCGCGGACGGGGCGGCCACGGGGCCATGCCCCACCAGGCCGTGGACCCCATCACCATCACCGCCCAACTCATCACCGCCCTACAGCAACTGGTGAGCCGCGAGACCGACCCTACCCTACCGGTGGTGCTGACCTTCGGTCGGATCGAAAGCGAGGGAGGCGCCACGAACATCATTCCGAATGCCGTACACCTGCAGGGGACGCTGCGGACCCTCGACGAAGCGTGGCGTAAGGAGCTGCACCGACGCTTACGCCGAACGGCTGAAGGAATTGCCGCAGCTCTGGGGGGTACGGCGGAACTTGAGGTGCGCCACGGCTATCCCTTTCTGAAAAACGACGAGGCCCTGACGCGCTGGGCCCAGTCCGAGGCCTGTACACTACTCGGTGACGACCGGGTGGTCGACCTGCCGATTCGGATGACCGGGGAGGACTTTGCCTTTTACAGTCACCAGCTACCGGCCTGCTTTTACCGGCTGGGCGTGGGGGGGCCGGGGCATGCGGGGAGTCCGGTGCACACGGATACCTTTGACGTGGATGAGGGTTGTCTGCGGACGGGGGCCTCGCTACTGGCCTGGTTTGCGCTGCGGCAGCTCAGCTGACCTGCTCGCGCCAATTTAAAATTAGGTACACCCCCTCATCGGCCGTCACGAACAGGTGCTCTGACACGATGGCCAGGTTGACGGCGGTGCGATCTAGTTTGATTTTGCCCCGCAGATTGCCGATCAGGTCGGCGACATAGATACCATCGCCACCACCCACGAGGAGGGTATCGCCGTCGGTCAGGCTGCCATCGGGTACCCCCTTATCGACCGGGAAGCAGTAGCGGGGATTGTTGGTGATCTTGGCCGTGGCGGGGTTGAAGTCGTAGGCGTACACGGCCTTGCGGCGCTTGAGCTTCACGCCATCGTCGTGGGCGCCGTCATTGCTGGTGTCCGTGACGTAGAGGGTGCGCTCGTCGGGGCTGAGGGCGAGGCCATGGGGCATCTCCAGTCCGCAGTCGAAGGCGTAGGGCGTGCCATCCTTCGGTAACACGTACAGGCTCGGCTCCAGCTCCGGCGGCGGCCGAAATCCCTGCCGGAAGCCGTAATCGGGGTCGCTGATCACTATATGCCCCTGTTTACTCACAATTACTTTATTAGGACTATTCAACGGTTTGCCTTCGTAGCCATCGAACAGCACGGTACGCTCCTGCGTGGTCAGGTCCAGCCGTGTCAGTTGGGCGGGGCGGTCCATGTCTCCTTGTTCGCACACTAGCAGCGCGTTACCGTCGGGGCTCAGGCACATGCTATTAGCCATACGGGCATCGTGGAGCCATTCTTCGGCCTGGAGGCTCTCGATTTCGGAGCCGATCCGGTCGGCCCAGCGGTTGTCCTTATTCAATTGGTAGGCACTGAAATCGAGATACCGGATCGCTACCCGCGGCGGGTCCATCTTCTTGGTCGTCGAGAAGTACAGCCGCTGCTGCCGGGGGACGTAGGTGCAGCCTTCGTGGGCATCGGCGGGGATGAAGTAGGTCAAGGGGGTCAAGGAGTTAAGGGGTCAAGGGGTTAAGGAGTTAAGGCGGTCGTTGGAGTAACCGGGGCAGGCGGGCATGGTGTTCGGGTGCAGTACAATGCTGCCACTCCCGATAGCTATCGGGACGCTAACCTACCTTGCACGTCCTTAACCCCTTAACTCCTTAACCCCCTGACCCCTTAACCCCTTGTCAACCCGCGCCAAAAAATCCTACGGCCAGCACTTCCTCACCAACGAGCACTACGCCCGCCAGATCGCCGAGGCGCTGGAGCTGACTACCTTATATAAGGACGTACTGGAGGTAGGCCCCGGACAGGGCATGCTCACCAAGCACCTGCTCGACCGCCGGGCGGACTTTCACCTGAAGGTAGCCGAGGCCGATCGGGATATGGTCGCCTACCTCCACCAGCACTACCCGCAGCTGAGCGACGATATCCTGGAGGGGGATTTCCTACGGCGGGATTTGACGGAAGTATTCGGGGGCAAGCCCTTCGGACTGGTCGGCAACTTCCCCTACAACATTTCCAGCCAGATCCTCATCAAGCTACTCGATAACTACCGGCTGATCCCGGAGATGGTAGGGATGTTCCAGAAGGAGGTGGCAGACCGGGTCATCAGCGGCCACGGCAGCAAGGTATACGGGGTGATCGGGGTGCTGGTGCAGCTGCGGTATGAGCCCTCACTGTGCTTCAACGTAGGCCGGGGCAACTTCCAGCCGCCCCCAAAGGTGCAGAGCGCGGTGATCCGGCTGGTGCGCCGCCCCGAACCTCTGATCGCTGATGAGCACTACAGCACCTTCAAGCACGTGGTGAAGTCGGCCTTCGGGCAGCGGCGCAAGATGCTGCGCAATAGTTTGAAGTCGATCTTCTCGGCGGAGGTGCTGGGGGAGGAGATATTTCGGCGGCGGCCGGAGCAGGTGTCGGTGGGGGAGTTTGTGGGGTTGGCTTTGCGGGTGGGGTAGTTCACCACCGCGGGTGGGGTAGTTCACCACAGATTGGCCTACGGCCTGCGCAGAGGGATTCACGGAGGTTCCACAGAGCTGTCGTTACAGGACGGCAAGTGAGGTAAACAGAGGCCAGCACCTAGCGGTGCTATAGGAGAAAACATATACCTCCGTGGTGAACCCTCCGACGTCGCTGTCACCCAGTTAACACCAAAAAATCAGAAATTCCTCAAAAAAGCCCGCAAAAAAAATTTGCGTTAATCATTGATAATCAATGATTTAGCTATTTTTACCTTCAAAACAGGGTCCATTTTACTCCCAAATCGGCTGCACAACTGTCCTTTTTTTACTGAAATGACCACCTGACCTTTGTGATCATCAAAGCGGGAAAACTCCCCCGTTCACCATTATCACACTGTCAGTATGCACCAGTTACACGCTATTTTTTCTGATTACCACGCCGCCTGCCGCCGGGGCCTGCGCCTTTCGGTGCAACTGGGCTCGCCGCGCTCGGGCGACTGTAGCTCGGTGGGGATCTGTAGGATGCAGCCACCGGACTACCTACCGCGGCAAAGTTGCGCCGTAGTGCTTCCGGCTTACCTGCGGCTGGACCGCCCTACGGGCCGCCTGCTGCTTCACTTTGATGCTACTGCAATTACGGAGGCCGTACGCCGACAGCACTTTCCCGCCGACCGGTTCCGGGTGCCGTGCAGCTACCGACTGCCGAGCTGGGTGGTGCGGGGACTGGAGTTGCCGGCTGCGGTGTACCGGATCGTGCCGGGGGAATATCCTGCGCTGGGGGATGGGGAGTTTACTACGCTTTCTGTGGGGATTAGTACGGCGGTCGGGGTGCGGGCTTTGCGGGTGGCGGCTTGACCGGATGCTTAGCTGGCTACTCGACCGGACGCTCAAAGGTCCGTTGGCGCGCAGCGCCTTCGGACGCTTCGAGGTTCTAGTCTATATCACCTTCAACACCTATCATACCTACCACACCCCCACACCTACCACACCTATCCCAACAGACACGCAACAACGCAATAACTCAACAACGCAACACATTGAAAACACAACTCTTCCCCTTCCCCCTAGTCAACGGCGTCGAGGGCCTACACGCCAGGCACCACCGTACGGGCCGCACGATCTACCTGACCGTAGTGCTCGGACTGCTCGTAGCCGCCGCCGCCCTGCCCTTCATCGAGGTCGAGGTCAATAGCCAGAGCCGGGGCATTCTGCGGCCGGCGATGAAGCTGACGCCCGTGACTACGCCCGTGAGTGGCCGTATCGTGCGCGCCGAGCTGCGGGAGAATGCTACCGTAAGTGCCGGCGATACCCTGCTGGTCGTGAGTACTGCCGAGCTAACCGCAGAGTCCACGCACCTGCAGGAGCAACTTACCGAACGGAGCGTTTTAGTACGGGACCTGCGTGCGCTTACCGCTTTGCATCCTGCGGCCCCGCCCCCTGATTTGCGGAGTGCGGTGTACCAGAAAGATTACCGGGACTACCGGCGGCGAACCGATGAGCTGACCCTGAAATTGCAGCACGCCGAGCGGGAACTGGACCGGCAGACCGAACTCATACAGACCGGCGCTACCGCCCGCATGGACCTCGAACAGGCTGCCTACGAAGTGACCCTGCTACAAAATCAACTGCGACAACTCGGTGGACAGCAGTCCCACGCCTGGACGCAGGACCTACAGCGCACCCGCCGCGAACGGGCCGACCTGCAGCGGCGGCTGGACCAGCTCGACGAACAGGCCCGGCAGTACGTAGTGACCGCGCCGGTAGACGGACAGCTCACCCAGACGGGGGGACTGCAGGCCGGGGCCTTCGCCAGTGCCGGACAAACCCTGACCCACATCAGCCCCGACGGAGAACTGCGGGTGGAGGCCTACGTGAGTCCGAGCGACATCGGGCTACTGCGCGAGGGACTGCCGGTGCGCCTGCAGCTCGACGCCTTCAACTACAACCAGTGGGGACTGGCCGCGGCCACCCTGACCGAGATCGGCAAGGACGTCACCGAGGTCGACGGGCAGGCCGCCTTCCTGGTCACCTGTACCCTACACGACGAGGCCCTGCGCCTCAAGAACGGCTACGTCGGCACCCTGCGCAAGGGGATGACGCTGACGGCCCACTTCACCCTCACCCGCCGCTCGGTCTTTCAGCTGCTGCACGACAAGCTCGACGACTGGTTTAACCCCACCTACCACTAGCACGCTATGAACAAGAAGATCAAACAACACGACATCACCGACTGCGGCGCGGCCTGCCTGGCCTCGATCGCGGCGCACTACCGGCTGGGACTGCCCATCGCGCGCATTCGCCAGCTGGCGAGTACCGATCAGCGGGGCACCAATCTGCTGGGCATGATCCAGGCGGCCGAGAAGCTGGGCTTCAGCTGTAAGGGGGTACGGGCCGAGGAGGAGGCTTTGAAGACCGAGGCGGAATTCCCGGCCGTGGCCCACGTCGTTGTGAACAAGCGGCTGCACCACTTCGTGGTCGTCTACAAGGTGACCGACAACTACGTACAGGTCATGGACCCCGGCACCGGCCGCATGGAAAAGCGCAGCTGGGCGCAGTGGCGGGAGGAGTGGACGGGCGTACTACTGCTCATCGCCCCGGCCGAGGACTTCGAGACCGGCAACCGGCGGGTGAGCACTTTTGCGCGCTTCCGGGCCCTGCTGCAGCCGCACCGGAGTACGCTGGTGCAGGCGCTGTTCGGGGCCGTGGTGTACACCATCCTGGGCCTGAGCACCTCGATTTACCTACAGAAGATAACCGACTTCGTCCTCCTCAACCGCAACACACGGCTACTCAACCTACTGAGCATCACCATGGTAGCCCTCCTCGGGGTGGCAATCTTCATCGGGGCCATGAAATCGGTGATGGTGATGAAGTCGGGGCAGCTCATCGACGCGCGGCTCATCCTGGGCTACTACAAGCACCTGCTGCGGCTGCCGCAGCGCTTCTTCGATAGTATGCGGACGGGGGAGATCATCTCGCGCATCGGGGATGCGGTGAAGATTCGGGCGTTTATTAATGATGTGGCGATCAACCTGCTGGTCAACGTCTTCATCGTCGTGTTCAGCTTCGGACTGATGTTTACCTACTACTGGAAGCTGGCGCTGGTGCTGCTGACGGTGGTGCCCTGCTACGTAGCCATCTACTGGATCACCAACCGGCTCAACCGCAGCCGGGAGCGCGAGCTGATGGAGCGGGCGGCGGAACTCGAGTCGCAGCTAGTCGAGAGTGTCAGTGCCGTACGTACCATCAAGCAGCTCGGCCTGGAGGAGCACGCTAACCTGAAGACCGAGACGCGCTTCGTCAAGCTACTACAGACCACCTACCGCTCCGGGATGAACTCCATATTCTCCGGCAATGCCTCCGAGCTGGTGAGTCGGCTGTTCACGATCATTCTACTCTGGGTGGGCAGCTACTACGTCATCGACGGGGTGATCTCGCCGGGTGAGCTGCTGGGCTTTTATGCGCTGATCGGCTACTTCACCGGTCCGGCCAAGGGACTGATCGGCATGAACAAGACCGTTCAGAACGCCCTCATTGCCGCCGATCGCCTCTTCGAGATCATCGACCTGGAGAGCGAGGAAGAGCCCACCGAGCTCATGGACTTGAAGGCGGAAATGGTGGGTGACATTCGCTTCCGTGACATCCAGTTTAGCTACGGTTCGCGGCAGGATGTATTTCAGGGCTTCAACCTTACTATCCCGGCGGGGCAGATTACCGGTCTGGTGGGAGAAAGCGGCTCCGGTAAATCTACGCTTGCGGCCCTACTCCAGAAGCTTTACCCCGTCACTTCCGGTAAGGTCGTGGTAGGGGATGCGGACCTGACCTACGTCAGCAATCAGAGTCTGCGGGCGCGCATCGGGGTAGTCCCCCAGGAGCTCACGCTCTTTGCCGGCAACCTCATCGAGAATATTGCCGTGGGCGACTATGCGCCGGATATGCAGCGCATCCTGGCGATCTGCAAGGAACTCGGCCTGCTTTCCTTCATCGAGTCGCTTCCCAATGGCTTTGCCACCTACGTCGGCGAGCACGGCACTAATCTCAGTGGCGGGCAAAAGCAGCGCATCGCCATTGCCCGGGCCCTGTACCGCGATCCCGAGATTCTGATCCTCGACGAGGCTACCTCCGCCCTGGACTCGGCCAGCGAGCAATTCGTCCAGGACACTATGCACAAACTCCGTGCGGCCGGCAAGACCATCATCGTCATCGCCCACCGCCTCAGCACCATTATGGACGCCGATAAGATCGCCGTACTCTCCGCGGGTAAGCTGATCCAGGAGGGTACGCACGAGCAACTTCTCACCCAGGAGGGGGCCTACCGGGAGCTATGGAATAAGCAATTCCCCACCCGGGTAGTCCGTCGCTTAGCTGCGTAAAATCCGGGCGGGGCCGCAGGTGCAATACTTATGGATGGGGGAACGGGAGACGCAGAGACGCAGAGACGCAGAGACGCAGAGACGCAGAGACGCAACAACTCAATAATTCAACAACACAACAACTAACACTTCACCATTCTAATCTGAGACACATGTCAGTCAACAAACACTTAGATCGCCTCCGGCGCATGCATCAGTTCATCAAATTCAAACGCACCGGCACACCGGAAGTCTTCGCCGAGAAGATGGGGCTTTCCACCAGCCTACTGTACCGTTTGATCGCGGAGATGAAAGCGCTGGGTGCTCCTGTGCACTTCTGCTTCCACCGCCAGAGCTACGTGTACTACGAGCCGGTGGAACTGCAACTGGGCTTTGTATCCACTAACCCGGGCACGCGACGGAACGATTCCGATACCTCAGTCGGAGCTACTATCCGATCTATCGACACAGCAACTCATGCCGCTTAATTCTTCATTTATCAAACAACACATACTACTACACCATGAAAGAGAAGTGTATTTACGCCCTCATTGAAGAAAACTACCGCTTCCGCTTCTGCAGCATTAATGACAGTCGCCGACCGAGGCCAAAGATTGGAGACGGTGTCCGGATCATTTTTCCACCGAATACTAGTCCACGTCGGCGCCGGGAACTGTACGAAGAGGCTATGATACCGTTACGGGCGGCAATTGATGAGATTGATGACATTTAGCCGGTCTAAGGTTTGTCCATACTACTATACATAGCCCTAGTTTTTCCTCTCCCCGGCCCGGTCCAAAGGAGAGGGAGAACGGGCCATGTATAGCAGCTTACAGTCTCGCTACATAGAAGTAGACAAAACCACTCCCAGACGCAAAATTTAACACCACTCCACAAATAGTAGAGTACGGCTTCTCACCTTTGCAACTACAAGACGGGAAGCACTGGAACGCCAGCCGCCCCAACTTAATCGCAACAAAATTTAAAATTTAACACCACTCCACAAATAGTAGAGTCTGCCGCCCCACCTTTGCAGCATCACCTACTCACTCGGAATACTGCTATGCCAACCATGAATAACTACGACATCTACACCAACCACTTCGAGGACGACGCCCTCCCCCACCTTCCCCTGGACTGGAACGAGGATCTCAGCCTGGAAGAATACCTCGAGCGCATGGAACGCAGGGCGCGCGCCATTCGCAAGTCAAACGAAGAATAACTCACCCCTTAAATTTATATACCTATGAGTATCAACGAACTACAGGCCGTCTCCGGCGGCCAGGCTTATGCCCCCGGGCGCTTGATCACCTGTGGCTTCCCGATCTGGGATGTGCCGGGTGGCCAGCGGCCTACGCTTGACCAATCGCTGACTGGGACGTTCAGTCTGGCGGATTTTTAATCACTTTTATTTCATCACTTTTAAATTATTAACTTATGCTATATTCTAAAGTTGTAGTGTACCCCAAAATTCGAACAGGTAAGTAAGGTCCACTAACTTGCTTGTATGTCTAAACGAAGAACACATTCGGCCAGCTTCAAGAAGAAAGTTGCCCTGGAGGCCATCCGGGAAGAACTGACCATGGCCGAGCTGTCGCGAAAACATCAACTGCACGCTTCACAGATCAAGACCTGGAAGCGGGTACTGACGCATGAATCCGACGAGCTTTTTGGGTCCAAACGCAAGGGTAATCGCGGGGCAGCTTCGAGCCTCGGCCTGGAAGATAAACAGCGTGATGAGCTACTGCGCATCATCGGTAAGCTACAGGTGGAGAACGAGTTTCTAAAAAAAACGCTCTCCTGATGCCCCATTCACAAAGAGTAGCCGCCCTGGATAGCGGGGCGCATCTCAGCGTAGTGCGCCAGAGCCATCTTCTGGGTGTATCTCGGTCTCGGCACTACTACCACCCGGCAGCAGAAAGCGAGCTAAATCTGCGACTGCTGCGGCTGATGGACGAACACTACCTGGACTACCCCGACAAAGGTCCGCGACGAATGCTGCGGTGGCTCCGGCGAGAACACCAGTTGGAAGTCAACCTCAAACGCATCAACCGCCTGTACTACAAGGTGTTAGGACTACAGTCGGTGCTCCCAGGGCCACATACTTCCCGTCCCGCGCCTGGACATAAGGTGTACCCCTACTTGCTACGTGGGCTATCCATGGAGCGGCCCAACCAGGTCTGGCAGACGGACATCTCCTACATTCCAATGAAGCGGGGGTACCTCTACTTGACGGCCTGGATCGATGTGTATTCTCGCTTCGTGCTGGACTGGTCGCTGTCCAATACGATGACCGCCGAGTGGTGTAGCCAAGTCTACCGACGCACCGTCGACCGCTGGGGCTGTCCCGAGATTGTTAACACTGACCAGGGCGCTCAGTATACCTCGGAGGCTTTTACGCAGGCCGTGCTGGGTCAAGCTGATGAAGCTACTCGGCTCAGTATGGACGGCCGCGGACGGGCTACTGACAATGCCTTCATCGAACGCCTCTGGCGAACGGTCAAGTACGAGTACATTTACCTGCATGAATTTGTCGATGGCCTTGCGCTCAAACAAGGACTGCGGGTATTCTTCGACTACTATAACTACGCCCGAGATCACTCCTCGCTGAGCCCTGGGCTACCTCACCAACATTATCCCACCGGACCTAAAACTCTGTCATAATCTGTCGAAGAATGGGGTACACATCAAGTAACTGTTTTAACTATTGAAGAGCAGCGCTCCATTGACGGCGGATTCGTATGTGGCGGCCTTTGTATCGCTGCCGTAGTAACCCTAGGCCTGGGTGCTGGAATTGGGTTTGGCATGGGATTTGTTAACAAGAATCGCGAGATGCAAAACGAGCAGTAAAAACTGTTTAATAACACATAAATATAACAAATTATGAGTATTACTTATCTTGACAAATCGGAAATCGCATCTATCAATGGTGGATTTGTGTGCGGAGGCTTATGCGTTGGAGCGATCTTTGTGGTATCGTTTGTCGTAGGAGCAGCTGGAACTATTGCACTCGCAGCAGCAACCAAAGAGTAAAATTTTTTAACCGTTAAATATTAATTCGTATGAAAACTAGTATTCCAACAATGACAGCAATATCAAAATCTGATCTACATTCAGTCCAAGGGGGTGGCCCATGGATCGGAAGGCTCTTCGCCGCAGCGCTCGCCGCTGTTACAGCTGCAGGTCATAAAGCCGGCGAAGTAGCTGGTGAGTACGCCTATAATATTGGAATCGAGGTATAATTTATAACAGCGAGTGGGCCGTCGCCCACTCGCTTTCACCATTGAACTCTACGTTATGATAATCCAAATTGATAAGCATATTTCCGTTAAAGAAAACCAGTTTACTTTTACAGAGATATATAACACAGACTATGCTTATTTTCTGACCAACAATGCTGCAGATGTAATTTATTGTAGACGAACTAACGCATGTTATCGGCTTGATGAATCAAACCTAGCTTGGACCAAAGTTGATCAGTCTGTAGAGTTGGCTCAATTAAAGACCATTCAAGAGCAAATTGGCAACATCTCTATTCGAAAAGAAACTCACAACAATCAGCACAAATTCAATCTGTCTGGTCGGGGAATGACCGCTGCCCTTAGAGGTAGCCTGATCGTCCAAGAAGTTAAAGGCCTTGAGCATACTTGCTATATTGATTATTATAGATTGTCTAAGTTATTGTCGTTTGCATCACCAGAATTGGCGAATAACGAAATTATAGTTGACAGCGACATGAAGGTCAACATACAAGGTACTAAGATTGAGTCCAAAATAAAGGTCGCCTCTATCAATACCTCCGCTGCGTTTCCAAACATCTCCACTTTCGCTTAACGGCGATGATAGTTCTTCGAATAACGGATCATGAGTCAAGTAACTACCCAAGCACCCCCACTTGTTAATCCTATATCCAGGTGGATGGAAGCAAACAGCTTTCAGAAAAAATTTGAGTTGATTGAAAAGTTGTTAAGTGATCCTAGCTTCCCTAGTTTATCCGCAGTTACAAAGACGCTTAGGCAATTTCAAATTGAGACTTCTGTAGGACAATGTGATCATGTCGAAAGCTTACCGAGCACGTCAAACCTTTTTGTACAACTGATCGGCTCTGGCTTAGTATATATAGAATCAATCAGTAAAACCCAAGTAATCTATACGAACGGTAATGGAAACAAAGTTTCTACTAGCATTGATGATTTCGACTTTGAATGGACTGGAGTGTTTATATTGCCGAAAATCAACGCAACAAATAATCTTAAGATTGGCAGAAATTTTAGATACCTAAGAGAAGTCATACTAATTATGACATACTTGTTTTTTAGTATATACTTTTATAATTTACTCGCATTCCCTCTTCTGGTATTTGCTGGTTTAGTTGGAATCTATTATGCATTCACTGCCTTATACGCAACTGTTGATTCGGCATATCTTAGTTTGAAGTGCGGAAGTGACATCATCTCCTCTTGCCAAGACGTATTACAGTCAAAATATGCAATTATAAGCGAAAAGCACAATCTGACGATGGTAGATTTAGGCATTATCTACTTTGCTAGTATTTTATGCCTTTGTTTTGTATCGCCAACATTAAATGGAGCGTGGAAACCTCTAGCTTTGTGTTCATGCGCTATTATTCCTTATTCACTGTATATTCAAAAGTTTATCATTAAGCAATGGTGTACGCTCTGCCTGAAGATAATATTTGCCCAAATTTTGGTTGTAATACTGGCTTTCGGAGGCTCAGGGTTCAACTTAACTATACACGAGAATTCATTGGGTTTTTTTATACCGCTAGTGGTTCTACCTCTGTGGCTAAGACACAAATCAGTCGTGATCAACTACCTTAAAGCGAAAAGTGAAATGCCAAGATTCAAACGCATCGCATTGAAGCGCACTACTTTTGTAGGACTCTTGCAGGATTGTAGAAAAGTCACTAACTTGCCGCTCGATAAGATTAAAAGCGATCATGTCATATTTGTGTTTAGCTTGTCGTGCCCTCACTGCAAGAAAGTTGCGATGGACCTACTAGCCTTTTGGAAAAACAATAAAGTCCTTGAGGATATTCAAATGTATTTTATTGTTGAAAACTCTAGAGGATCGGTTTCTGTAAGTGACTTCAACCGTAAACAGTTAAAATTAGAATCTAACTCTGCCAAGTTACCAGCATTAGAATTAGTTTTCTCGCAAGAATACGCTGAAGAATACAATCCTGCTGTTTTTCAATCTGATCTAGATAAAAAATATTCAACGTGGATTGGAAATAACAAAATATCGAAGTATCCGCAAATCATATATAATAACCTCGTTGTGTCTGTAGAATACACCACAACTGAGATTCTTTCATTCATCTTTAAACCACATCCGCATGTTTGATCAATCTATCTCCTCACACCTAACGGTAGCCAACACCGCCAGCTACGCCGCCGTAGCCACCCTAGTCCTCTACTCCGCCTACAAGCTAGGCACCTGGGCCGGGGAGTTCTGCGCTAACCTCTCCATCGAGGTGTAGCCACGAACGGGTACCGACGGTACTTTAATTGAGAAGCCTACTCCAGTTTATGGAGTAGGTTTCCTAGTTTACACCAACCGCTCGCAACCCGGCAAGGGGTCCTCTCACCAAAATCCCCGCACCCGTGGCCCCGCCTCATACCTATGCCCTGCCGATCAGTCTGCTCGTACTGCCCTCCCTGTTCGGGTATTCCGGAAGGTGCGAAAGCTGGTAAGCATCCGAGCAACCCCGTGTTGCTAGTCTAAACTTTAGCCTTCCACCGCCCCGGTAGCAACTCCTCGATGCGGTTGATGGGGTGCTGACCGATACGCAGCAAGACATCCTGCAGCCACTCGCGCTCATTGACGCCCGCCTCGCGGCAACTACCGAAGAAAGAATACAGCATAGCCGCCCGCCGGGCTCCATCCCGCGAGCCGGCGAAGAGATAGTTCTTGCGGCCCAGGGCCAGGGGGCGGATCTTGTTCTCGATCAGGTTGTTATCGATCTCGATGCGTCCGTCGTCCAGGTAAGCCCCAAGCCGGGGCAGATGGTTGTGGGCGTAGCTGAGCGCCTTACCGATGCCCCCTTTACTCAAGCTAGTTCGCCGCTGCTCGTTCACCCACTCCAGCAGGGCCGTATAAGCCGGACGGGCGGAGCGCTGGCGTAGCCACCGGCGGCGCTCGGGGTCCAGCCCGTAGCGACAGCAGATATCCTCGATGCGGTAGAGATACTGGATAGCACGCAGGGCCAGCTCGGCTAGCTCTGGGTGATTAGAGCGAGCGTCGAAGAACTTACGTCGGATATGGGCCAGACAGCTGACGAGTGCTACTGCGGGGTGCTTTTTCATGAAGCTGGTGTAGGCGGAGTAGCCGTCGCTCTGTAAGATGCCCCCGAAGGAGTCTAGCGTCTCGTGTAAAATGTTTGCTCCCCGTCCCGGACGGTAGGCAAAGAGCACCCCGCCAGCGACCGGATTTCGGAACACCCACATATAACCTAGGTGTACCTTCCTGAACTTGGGCGGGTAGCGGTGGCTATTATTCTTGGTCGGCTCCGCGCCCCGCTCTAGGACCGTGATGCGTGACTCGTCGCCCTGCAGATAGTCGGTGTCGAGCACCTGTTTTTCGAGCGCCGCGTAGAGGGGTTCGAGCAGCGCGCAGGTTGCGGCGAACCAGTCGCCCAGAGTGGAGGAGGGGATGTTCCAGTCGTAGTCCCGCCGGAACATCGCGCGCTGACGGTACAGCGGCAGGTGGTCGATGAACTTAGCGATGGCGAGCTGGGTGAGTAGCCCCGCCCCGGCGATGGCTTTGGGTAGTACCTGGTCCGGAGCCGGAGCCTGGATCACGGCGCTTCCTTGCGCGTACTCTTCTTCCTCGTGCTGACTCACTTTGGCTGCGGGGTGCACGTAGCGGGGCCGCACGTACTCAATCACCTCTAGCTTACCCGGGGTGTAGTCGACCTTACGGGTGATGTCCTGGCCGATCTCGATCAGGTCGCTAGTATTCTGCCCGGGGGGCTCGACGCGTATCTGGCGTACCGGGAAATGTTCGGGTAGCAGTGTACGCCCCGGGTGAGACTGCTTAGCCTTGCTCCTCCTGCGTCGTTGGTAGCTGATCTTTTCTGTAGCCGGCTGGCCGCCACAAGCAGCATCGTCGTGGGGCAGTTCTTGGTCCCACAGGGCCATCTGCTCAGCCACCGGGGCCGCCGGTACGAAGCGCTCGGACTTGGCGGCGAAGATCAGCCGCTTAAGCTCGGCCAGCTCGTGACGTAGGGCATCGATCTGCCCCTGTTTTTGACGTATTGCCGCCTCATATTCTGCCCGGGAAACGGTGGCTTCCATATGCGACAAAAATACGAAAACCGCCCCGTACATCAGGCCGCTTTGCTATATCTTTTGCGCCGTTTGACGGATTTAATTTCGATACCCTCCAGCAGCAGTTGGATGTCGGTCCAGCTCATCTCCAGGCGGTCACTCTCTGCGGCGGCCGGTAGCTCGAAGGTGCCCCGTTCCAGTACCTTGTACCAGACCACAAAGCCCGTGCGGTCCCACACCAGCAATTTGATGCGGTCGCGACGGCGGTTTAGGAAAATGGACACATCGCCGCTCAAGAGTTCGTGGTCGATGTGCTCGCGTACTAGACCGCTACGGAATCCGTTGAAGCCCTTACGCATGTCGGTTACGCCGCGGTACAAAAAGTAGCGCTGACGGCTCGAGAAGCTAAGCATCGGCGCCGGGGCAGAGTTCGCGGCTAAGCCGGAGGAGGTCCGCTAGTGGCCAGTTCGTCAGCTCCAGGCGAGCACCGCCGGGCAGGTATACCGTTGTGGTGGCGCAGGAGGTAACCTCCTGCGGCGGCGGCGCTGCCGCCACCAAGGACGACGGAGTGACTAAGCGAGTAAAGCCCCCCGATGCCAACACCGACTTCTTGCTGGCAGCGTACTTTGCCCGCCAAGCGTAAAAAGTACCGGTATTGATACCGTGGGACCGGCAGAACTCAGCGATGGACGCTCCACTGCTCCTTTGCTGGGACAGCAGGTGCTTAATTTGTTCAGGTGATTTACGGCGGCGCATCTAGTCGGTTTTGCTCGTCGCAAAGTTCAAGCCGTAAGGTTAGGTCTACAATATGGGGTTGCCCGGATGCTTACGTACTTTCCATACATCGGTAAGATCGATACCTTTAAGGTGGTGAGCGCAGTCGATTCGCTGACGACTACCTTTTCGCCCGGTAGCCGGCAGGCGATCTTGTTCCTGACCGCCGGGGGAGATACGGTGACCAACTACCTGATCGGGCGACCGAGTCCGGTAGCCTATTCGGAAGAGTACAAGCGGGCCAACCGTGGGCAGTTCCGGGCAGAGATTCCCCCTGTAGAGGAACTTTACCTGATCGCTTTCGCACTGACGAAACTTGGTGAGGCCGACGATAACTTAAGCGCAAAAGACAGCGACTACTACACCGAGGTAATGAACCATTTTGGGCAGTTCCGCGACCACCAACTAATCGTCACTCTGAACGCGGTCAACGACAGCCTAGGTATTGACGGTGCTTACGGTCACTACAACAATATGCGGATGAACAGTTGTATGTATCGGCTAACGGAGGACGGCAAAATCGCGAACCCCGGGCCGTACCGTGTACTAAGCTTCGAGAGTGACAATGACCAGGAGCCCTTACTCGAAGACTTTGCCGACTTCGCCCGGACGTCTCAGTTCGCGGCCTTCTACGAAAATCACCTGCCGCTTTACAACCTACTGGAGACGCAGTACCAACAGGAGGTTGATGTGCACGGGATGTGGGACTGGCTTGAGAATCGCTTCCCCGCCCGTTACGACAGCTACGTCATCTATTTCTCACCGCTCATTGGAGGTTACCACGCTACGCAACGCTTTACCCAAGACGACTTTTCCGAGACGGTCATGTTCGTCAATGCCCCTTCGGATGACGTAGCAGCTACGGCTAGAGTAGTATTTACCGAGATCGACCACAACTATGTCAATCCGGTATCGGACACCGTTACGGCAGTAAGTACCGCTTTATTGCCACTAGCCTACTGGAACACGGGTGCCCAGGGCTACCCAAACAGTTACCAGACCTTCAATGAGTACCTGACTTGGGCAGTCTTCAGCCTCTACCTACGAGATACCTTTAGTGAAGCAGTGTTCACCGAGCGCAATACCCGGGAGGCCGGGTTCATGGTAGACGAACGCGGCTTCCCCCAGTTTGGTGCCTTCAATGACTTTGTGCTGGACTGGTACGCGACACATCCCGACCGGCCGCTGCCGGAGCTCTGGCCAGCAGCACTGGATTGGATGGCGGGGGTAAATTGTGGTGAGTAGTATTAACGATACTCAACACTGTGTAAATTTCTTTTCGAATGGCTGCATATAATAGGTCCTCGTAGCCAAAAAATAGGTAAATGGACTTGAGGTTAGACAATGATGTTCCTAACGGTGAAGAAGTATTTTAATTAAATAGCAATTAACTTTCTAGGAGGAAAGGTTAGCTATCTTCTGATACGGCTAGACTCAGTATGTGTTTTCTTATAAAAAGCCTAGTAAAAATCTATCGTATTTCGTTTCTTGAAGTTCTAGGTTACATTTCTACAGAAAGTGTAACCTAGCAACTGTAAATCATTTTCATGCATAAGTAGTCAGACAGATTTAGTTTAACTTTCTTACTTTGCGGCATGAATGTACGCCACATCACCCTAAGCGCGGAAGAGCACGCTGCCTTACTGCAGGGTTGGAAAACCGGTAAACGCCACCCCTTCCGCTCCCGCTGCAACATGATTCTGCTCAGCGGTCAGGGCTACAACGCCACCGAGATTGCCGCCCTGGAGGGGGTAAGCCGCCAGACGGTAGCCCACTGGCTTAACCGCTACGAGGCGGGCGGTATTGCAGCGCTACACACGGTCAAGGGACAGGGTAGGCCCCCCATCGTGCGCCACGATAACCAGCCCCTGGTCGATAAGATCGAGGAGTTGGTCGAGCGCTATCCCCAGAAGATTGATCAGGCCCTGGCTGAGATTGAGACCCTTACGGGTAAACCCATGTCCAAAAAGACGCTGCAGCGCATCCTAAAAAAAACGGCTGGCGGTGGAAACGCTTCCGCCGTAGTACGGCCAAGCGGCCGCCGGCGGCGGCCGAAGTAATTGCGCAGGCTAGGGACGCGCTCAAGGCTTTGTTTGCCCTGGCCGTGTTACAGCAGATCGACTTACGTTTTGCTGATGAAAGTGCGTTTTGCCTGGAGCCCAATGTCCCCTACGGCTGGATCCGGGTGGGCGAGCAGCATGGCATCAGCAGCAGTAAAGCCGGTAAGATCAATGTATTCGGCCTACTCAACTACCGGGGCGACCTGACCAGCTACACCACCCGGGGTCGCGTCGATAGCGCTCAGGTGATCGAATGGATGGAGGACTTTGCCGCTACGCTCCAGCAACCCACCGTAGTGGTCATCGACAATGCCCCCTGGCACACCTCGGCGGCCGTAAGCGCAAAGATCGGGGAGTGGAAAACGCGGGGGCTGGAGCTGTTTTTTCTGCCCCCCTACTGTCCTCATCTCAACATCATCGAAACCCTGTGGCGCAAGATGAAGCACGAGTGGCTACGACCACAGGACTTCAACAGTGAGGCTGAACTGCACCAGCGGATCGAGGCTATATTGGACGGTTACGGGGAAGGGCTGTTCGACATCAACTTCAGTATAGATCAAATGTTAGTATAAATTTGTCTGACTACTTACCATCGTGTACCTCGAAATCGTGTCGCTGGTAAAGTTCCACTCACTTACCTCAACGACGCATCAATTCCGCAAGCTGTAAAAAGAAAATTACCATAGATGCCATCCAGGAGGGAACTGACCATGGCGGAGCTATCACATAGGAAAAACAACGCGATGAGATACTCAGCATTATGGATAAGCAACAGGTAGAGAATGAGTACTTTAACACGCTCAGATAATGCCACTTTCACAACGGGTATTGCCCCTAGATAGACGGGACCACCTCAGCGTCGTAGGTAAAGCCAACTATTCGAGCTACTATAGCTCGGATCCTTCTGATTGCGCCCTACTTTAGCATCCTACTCTTCGGAGGCATCCGTACTATCCACATGCGATAAATTCCTCCTCTGGCCAATTTCCCCGCCAACTACCGCTAACCCTTCGCACTGTAGCTCGTAGACGACCGTGTGCCTCTACCAGACCAATGACCTTGCCGATAATTGCCCCCGCCACAGTGATGCCTAATGCCAGCCAGGCAGCATCCTCTCGCGACCAGTCATGCTCGAGATACAACCAACCACTGTTGACCAGGCTGACTAGCAGTCCGATAAGTAGCCCCTTAGCCCCCTGTTCGCAACCGCACGCATAGTAGTACCGGTTGAGCTCTTTTTCCAGGCTTTGTCGGTGCTTAGCGTCGAAGCTTTCGTCAAGTCGTAGGTGCCCACGGGTAGGTCGTCTCGTGAAGGGAAGGTTCGTGAGACTCTTAAGCTGGGAAGGATGACGGATAAGCGTATAGCGACTCATAACGGCATAGATTTAGAAGTAAGAGACGTGTTTGGAAGCGCGCACAAGTATGACCTGCCAGTCGTGCATGGTGGGGTTGGCACGATCACTAGCAGTAGTGGAGGTTGGGTCGCAGGCTCCCTGTGTACCCATTAGATTCGTTATATCGTCATCAACGCAAACGTGCCAAAGCATACAGGAATGGCCGATCTCATGACCAATAGTGCGTGGACTAGTGGCTACGGCGGCCTGATCAACGGTTATATAGTCCGTGATAAAAAGGGAGCAGCCAACTGCATTACCGGGGATGTCGCGAATGACGAAGCAATTGATGGGGGCGCCATAACCGAGCACGTTCCGCCAGTTACCAAAAAAACAGAGGGTACTGCTCTTAAACTGGAATTTGGTGCCGCCCAGTAGCCACTCCCCCCCGGCATTGCATTCTGCCTCTAGCGTGTCATTATCACTGGTGTTGGCGTCGATAGTGATCCAACTTTCGTCGACGGTCTCTGCGGCGGTAAAGCCACTATCGTACTGGAATGCTTGGGAAGTGATGAGTCGCACATTGGCGTCGCGCTTGTACATATCCGCCGCTAATTGCAGCATCGGAACTACTTGAGCACGGGTTGCCACGGGACTGCCTTTCTCGTCACTCAAAATGACTGTACACACCCGCAACTTTTTTTCTGGTCGAATGCCAAGCCAACCTAACAAAGCATCAGGCAAAGCAATCAATACGTTCACAACCAGCGTGATCCCATTAATGATCCAGCGGATTAGGGTACCTAGCACCGGAATCATCTGGAGCAATTCAATTATGAAAGCCAGACCAGACAATAACCATCCCAACAAAGATTCCAAGGTAACCAGTACTGCGTTAACGATAGTGGTAATGATATCCCAGGCTACGCAAACGGCCGTTGTAATCCACGTCCAGGCTACGCAAACGATATTCGAAACCCACGTCCAGACTACGCAAACTATATTTGAAACCCATGTCCAGGCTACGCAAACGATTTTTGATATCCACGTCCAGGCCTTACAGGCCCAGGAGCAGGGCCACCAGTCGCAGCAGTCACGGTATCCTTCGTCACGGGTCTCCGTACACCGGTCATATCCCTCGTCGCGGGTCTCCGTGCACTGGTCATATCCTTCGTCGCGGGTCTGCGTGCATTCCCGGTGACGTTCCTGGCCCCATTCTATACACCTTGGCATAACGGTTAGCATTTAAGCCTTGCCCGAGGATTCGGGATACTCCTTTATACCAGCAAGGACTGTCGCGTTACAACTTTTAAATTTAGAGTTGGCGGGGCGCAACTATTAGACGCTTTTTCAGTAGTTGCGCTGGGTTAACATTTATTGCAACACTATTGGTAAAAGTGTTTCACAAGCTTCACCCGCAAGTGCCAAAACGCTGACGATCGGACCTGCAAGACCGGCCGATCTAGGAAATATTCGAATCACTTCGCACACATAGTGTTGCATTAAGGACCCTACCCTCCTGCGTTGAAACACTATTACCCTAAGTGTTTCAAGTGTCATCGTCTCCCCCGTCAGAAGACAAACGACTAGGCGCGAATCAGTCACAAAACCGGTTGTCTCTGAAACAGTACATCGGTATCGTTCAACAATATCATAATGAATCAGAGCTCACTTCACTAAAAGACCCCGCACCCGCGGCCCCGGCCCACCACCGAACCTCCGCAACGAACCGGTCGTTGTGAAGTACCCACCCAAAACCCGCCGACGTTGCGAAATACCCTGCTCTCCCCGAAGGCCCACGGCGTGCTGGACTATGCCCTGGCGACCAGTCTGCTCGTACTGCCCTCCCTGTTCGGGTTTTCCCGGAAGGTGCGTAAGGTGTATGCTGCCGAGGGGGTGGTCCTGCTGACCTACGTCGGTCTTACGGAGCATCCCGCTGCCGTGAGGCCGCTTATTCCCTTCTGGCTGCACGGTAAGATCGACCCGTATAACATCGGTCAGTTTACGCTGCAGACCTTTTTACCTCCGTTCCGGGAAGACGGTAAGGTCCAGTTGTTCAATGTCCTGTTTACGGTGGCTGCGGGTGGTGTGGTGGCGTTTACCGACTGGTCCCGCAGTCCCGCAGGATCGACGGCCGGTTAGCCTATCTTGGGAGCTCCCCAAGCATAAATCGACCGCCCCGTGATCAGACTGTTGTTTCTCGCCTTGCTGCTTCCCTTAGCGAGTGGTGTTTACGCTCAAGCAGACACGGCGGATACCCTGCCCCCGGCCGCCGCTAACCAGGAACTGCTCCTCCGCGGCTGGAATACCTGGAACAACCCCAGCGTACTGTCGCACGTCAAGATGCCCGAGGGGCTCAACATCCAGCTGCTGTTCCGTAAGCAGCGGCAGGGTCCGTACTGGTTGCGGGATAGCTACGTGTCGAGTCCGAAGTTCAACTTTCCGGAGCATATCTCCCCCGGCCGGCACGCCTACGACGGCAGTTACACTCAACTGGAGATCGAATGGGAGGGACAACGCGCCACGGTCGAAACCGCCACCGACGGCAAGGATTTTTACCTCCTTTACCGCCCCCTGGAATCGCCCGACCTGCCGCACCTCCTGGCCGTAGAGACGGGTATCCTGTGGAACCTTCCCGGTTCGGTAAGCAAAAGTGACGGGACCATCACGGCCCACCTCTCAGACTCTACCTACCGCATAGCCACTACGGTGGAGGAGCAGGACGTTGCCCTACCCCTTTCCTCGCCCTACTTCTCCTTCCCGTCCGACCGGGAGGTAGCCGTGTACACCGGAAGCGCGAAGACGACCGCGGAGGTGGCCGACATCATTGAAGGGGGCAGACTGGCCTACCTCGAATCGCTCGAGCGGTACGGCGAGCTGGCCGACGCCTACGAGGCCATGCAGTCGGTCATGGCCTGGAATCTGATCTACGACGCCACGAACGGGCGGGGCATCGCCTCGGTCAGTCGCATCTGGAACGAAGCCTGGGGTGGGTACATCATCTTCGACTGGGACACCTACTTCGCGGCCCTGATGGCCTCCGTCGACTTCAAGCCGCTCGCGTACGCCAACGCGATCGCCATCACCAATGCCCTGACCGAAGAGGGGTTCGTACCGAACCTGGAGGCTACCCACGGACTGAAGTCCTTCGACCGTTCGCAACCGCCGGTCGGTAGCATGGCCTGTAAATTGATCTACGACCGCTACGGGGAGACCTGGTTCCTGGAGGCCGTTTACGACAAGCTGCTCACCTGGAACCGGTGGTGGGACCAACACCGCAACAACGGGGGCTTTCTCTCCTGGGGGTCCGATCCCCACCCCGCCGGCATGGGCGGCAATACCGAACAGGCGGCGAAGTACGAATCCGGCCTGGACAACTCCCCCCTCTTCGACGGGGTCGTCTTCGACGCGGAGAAGGGGCTGCTGGAACTGGCCTCCGTCGGACTGATGGGACTTTACGTAGCCGACTGCCGCTACCTCCGCGAAATTGCCGAGGTACTTGGGCGGGATGAGGATGCGGAAGAACTACGGCAGCGCGCCGAACGGTACGCCACGAAACTACAGGAACTCTGGGACGAGGAAGCCGGTATTTTCCGGGACAGAGACTTACGTACCGGCGCTGCTTCTCCCCACCTGGCTCCCACTAACTTTTATCCGCTACTCGGCAGCGTAGCCACCCCCGACCAGGCCAGGCGGATGGTGGACGAGCACCTGATGAACCCCCGGGAGTTCTACGGCGACTGGATGCTGCCCTCCATTGCCCGCAACGATTCGGCCTTCGCCGACAATTTCCTACTGGCGGGGGCGCATCTGGGCACCCATGAATTTCCTGGTGTACCTGGGCCTGCGCAATTACGACCTGCCGGACGCGCAGCGCATGCTGGCGGATAAGTCCCGTCAGTTGCTGCTGAACGAGTGGGAGGGAAAACGCCGCGTCCACGAGAATTACAACGCCGAGACAGGAGTAGGCGACGACGTACGCAACAGCGACAGCTTCTACTCCTGGGGGGGACTGCTTGGGCTGATCCCCCTGATGGAGCATGGTTACTTCTTCCCCGACGCGCCGGAGGACTGATGGCACTAGGGGCGGGGCCGCAGGTGCGGTGCGGGTCCGGGGGGCGTTTTTTTGCACCTGCGGCCCCGCCCCTAGGTGAGGTATTGTGGGAGACCAGGAATTATAGATGAAGGTTGTTTTTGTAGACTGGAAAAAGAACTCCCTACCGAGCAGTTGTACAGGTAGATTTCCCACGCAGACTACTTCAAATACTTGTCCAACCACTGGTACGCCTGCTCCTTCACGCCCGGCGGGAACGCGTGCTGTCCGTTACCCTCCTCAAAGATGATAGTTCGTAGATGGTCTGGCACCTCGTGTTCGGCATAGGCAGTTCTTGCATAGGTTGCCATTTCTTCGGTTTCTTCCCGGTGCTCGATGCTGAAGGTGCGCCACTTGCCGCGTTTACCCCATTCCCACATGCCCCGGGTCAGGAGTACCGGGCGGGGAGCGACATGTAAAACCCCATTACCTCATGAAAGCCACAGGATGAGACCCCAGCCTTGATGCGAGGGTCTACGAACATGAAATACACCATAACGTAGCCCCCCGCAGAATGCCCAATTGTCCCAATCCGCGAAGTGTCTACCCCATCCACGTCTACGAGCACATCCGTTGTGCGTACTAGATCATAAGCTTCCTTACCGGTGGGAGTGCGACCGCGCATCAGTAGTTGTCCAGTCCAGTGCGAGATCATACCGTCTTCTCTGTCCCAATCCGTTCCGGCGGTATCAGCGCCCACGATACGACGCCGGCCCGCATGGTAGTACCGATCGGGACAGATCACTACGTAGCCTCGCTGAAACAACTCCAGAGCGTAGTGCATGTCATCGGCTCCGGCCAGCCCCGCCGGTTCCTCCTTGCCTAGGTGAGCCTGTGGGCCGTCCTGATGAATAGCCACGATGGCCGGCAGGCGTTCCTCTCCCTGCCGGTCGGGAACGAACAAGTAAGCGCTGATACGGTCGATCGGTGTATCGAACACTGGGTCCGGCAGTTCGACGGTGTAGGCAATTTTTAACCGAACTCCCCCTTCCAAATCGACCGTCTCGAGGGTATCCAAATCCAGTGGTACGCCAGTGGGAAAAGCTCCCAGGAGATTGCGTAAGGTGTCTCTACGCGCCGGATCAGCATCGAAGGTGCTTTGAGCAGCTAGCAGCCCGCTCAGTAGAAAAAGCAAGATGGTGAGTGATCGGTACGGGGAGCTCGACATTACGTGTTGTTGTACTGTAATATACTTCCCTTTCGCTCCACGGCCCTAACTTGCTTCGATGCAAGCACACGATTCGGAGGAGCCGCAAGCCCAGCTAGTCGATAGCAAGGGGGAGCCGCTCCTGCACCACGGTGGAAGAATTGGACGACCGATCATTCCCTGATCGCTACGGTGGCGCTGTCCATCATCAGTCTGTGCGCCCTGATCGTATCGATCTACCAGGCCCGGGTATTGAGCAGCCAACAGCGCGCGATGGAGGCCCAACAAGAGATCATGATCCAGAACGCCAAGGCCCAGCTCTGGCCGAATTTGCAGGTCTTCCTAAACGTCAACGGACGGGAGGATGGCGGGGTGGAGCTAGACTTAGGTATTGCCAACACCGGTACGGGACCGGCCATCGTGGAGGGCTTTCAGCTCCAGTTCAGGGATAAGTACCTCAGCACTTACCGAGAGCTCTGGGATGCGCTGGCGGCGCCCGATTCAATTCAGCGCAACTACGGTACTACGTCCATCGGCAACCGCACGATTCAGGCGGGCGAGTCATTTTCCTTCCTGCGCTTCAATACTAACTACAGTTTAGCGCAGTTACTTTACGACCGGATTAACAACGGTGAGTCGCCTACCTTCTACGTTTGCTACCGCTCGGTGTTTAAGGACTACTACCGCCTGGAGGCTACCTACGACTCTAACTCCTTCGACGTGGCTGAGCCGGCGGAGAATTGTACACTGACGGGTGATGGTTTTGATAGTCGGAGTTACTGAAGCTACCGGCTTAGGAAGTAAATTTCGGGTCGCGCGAGGTTGCTTGCACCCGCGGCCCCGCCCCTAATCCGTACCCAGCAGCGCAACTATTTCGGGGTAGCTCTCGGACAGAGGCTGCCCGCGCTTATCCTTTGCAAACTCCGCTAGGAAGGCCTGATTAAAGGCAGGGAACCGGGGAAAGTCCCGCCGCAGCATTAGTGCTACCCTTTCGTCGATGACCAGGTCGGCCACCTCCTTCGGGTACGTCTCCTGTACGTAGAGGCAGAATAGGGCGTGGGTCAGGTACTCGTTGAAGGTCGCCTCGGGGGAATCGTAGTACCCGGACCCGGCCCGGCTATTCCAGTCGGCGAGTGATTGCATGTTGGCCGTAACCACGTCGCGGTACTGCGCCGTCATCGGGTTTACGTAGTTGTGGTCGATCTCGGTGAATACAATGCCGGACTGCAGCGCCTCCCGCGTGGTCGTGTCGTAGGCGGAGGTGAGTACATCGGCCGGACCGTTGACGAACATGATGCTTTCGTAAAAACTATAGTGGCCATCGGTCTCATCCTTCTCGAAGCGCTGCGTGGAGTGGGACCCATGGATGAGGGGAGAAAATACGATCCCGTAATGATCTATGCGCTCCGGGAACTCGCGTTCCATCCAGTCCCACATCTGGCCTACCGGCATGAGTTTTTGTTGCTGTTCGATCTGCTCGGCGTAGTCCGCGGCGTGGTCGCGGTAGAACTGGCGAAACCCAGATTGCTGGGCGAAGTCCTACACCAGGTAGAGGAGGTCAACGAAGGTCATCAGGGTGTAAGGAGCTAAACCCGAGTAGAAGTCGGCGGTCACCGGCAAGTGATAGGGCACGGCGGTGAGCCGGTCCCACTCGTCGAAGACAAAGCCGTAGCTATTTTCCCGGAATCCATAGTACAGGCTGAAGCCGACAGCGTCGGACGTGGCGTGCTTATCGAGCAACCGCACCAGGGCATGGCGGCGGAAGGGGGCGAAGTGTGCCGTTACGGCGTCGGTGTACGCCGTCCCCCGGGGGTGATTGCCAGTACTATCGCTCAGGGCGCTGAGGTAGAGGATTACATTGGCGAGCTCGAACACCTCGGGAACCGCAAAGGTCGTAGCGCCGCGGTGGGCCGTGCGGTAGGCTTCCGGATGCGGTTGCGGGGTGCCGTTGAAGCGCAGGCGGTACAGGAAGGTGTCCGTTCGGCCCACCACGGGAATCTCCAGGTTCTGGTTATGAAAGGTGTTGACGGGGGCCACCGAAAGGGTGTCGTAGCGCGTGCGTACTTCCAATCGTCGGCCGGGTTGTGCGTCCGTACCCCAGGAGCTAGGTTCGTTCAGATTGAGCCGAACTTCCTCCTGCGTGGCGGAGAAGTAGATACTCAGACTGTCATCGGGTGCGCGCAGGGTATCGGGATACACCATCTCCGACGGCACGGTTTGGGCGCGGACGCAGGTGCAGGGAAGGATCGGTAGTAGTAGGGCTACTAGGAGTGAAGTTGGCGGTTTCATAGCTTGAAAGTACGCCTCTTCCGGAGAGTAGATCTGTGCAGCCCGTGGCAATCTGGAGCCGGGACGAAGCTTTCTGCTTTTCCTCTTTGCGGGGGTTGCTGGGCTTTAATTCTGGCGAATTCGATGGGGTTAGCGTAGAGATGTGGTGCAGTTTGTTCCCGGCGCTTGCTTGAGGGCTAAGAATCTCAATTTTGATTGTGTTCTCATGTACGCCCTTGATCTAGTCAGCTTTGGGGGGGGGGGGTGGTATAGGGACATCACGAAGTATAGTACTATTTATGTTAAGTAGAATGCTTTGCCCTCTCCGGTTCACTGTAAATCAGAACTTTGCATCACTCCATCATCAATGCCAATGACGATGCCTCGCCGTCTCTAAGGCTATCCGGTTCAAGATTGTGTTTGCTATAACTTCAAGCCGCTCCTCTCCGTACCGATCCCCTAATTATATATACGGAAGTCGTAGTCGTAGTGCGTCGAGCTCCTATTCGTTCCATTCAGGTTAGTAGTTGCACCCCACTCCCCCGCATCGTCCCGCTCCTTACCGTTTAAGCCGAAGCGATAGTCGCTCAAGGGGGCACGCCTCAGTCCCAAGCCGAAGGCCAGGTAGTCCTCGTGACCCAGCAACTCCAGGGCCGTGAATGGCACGTAGCGCCGGTCCGTGTAGTCCGCCAGGTACTCTGAAAACACCGTCGTGACGTTGTTCAGGTGGTTGGTTAGCTCGTACCGTCGCTTCCCGAAGGCCAGGGGCGTAGCCGGCACTTTGGCGTCCACCACCGCACGGTCGAAGCGTACCTCACCCAGACGCGCCGAACCGAACAGGTACTGCTGTCGTAGCGTGAAGGGCTCAACGTCCAGGTAGTTGTCAATGGCCGCATCGTAGTCCCGCTCGCGCTGGTAAGTAGCCAGAGCCGTCAACCCCTGTGCATCGCGCACGTAGTAGGTCGCTGCCTCGGCGTCCCTCCCTGAGCCCGGGGCGGCCGTCAGCCGCCGCCTGGCCCACCGCTGCTGGTCCGGACCGTAGCCGAAGGTCGTGCGGTACTGCTGCTCGTTGCTAATGCTCGCATCGGCCGTCTGTACGCTGCGGACCTCCCCGTACGGGTTCCGCCGGATCGTCACTACCTCTTCCGGTCGCTCACTACTCATCTGGCTGACTAAGTTACCTCTTCTGTCGTAGGCGTAGGTCTGCCGGCCCGTGATGTAGTCAAAGGGCTGCCAGCCGGTAGCCGGATCACCGGCGCTCGCCAGGCTACCTTCTACGGCCGCCAGCAGGTTAGTGCCCGCCGTGTAGCGGTAGTTCAGCCGGTTGGCCGCACCGTCCACTGCATCCACTGGGTCTTGCGCTCTAAACCAGCGGTCCAGGCCCAGAATGGTGCCGTTGCCATCGAAGCGGGGCACCTCTACGGCCTTGGTCAGTTAGGCGCCGCCGGGCGGGTTACCATCCGCATCCGGCTCCTGGGGGCTCGCGGACCGTAGCACAAACGATTCAACTGGTCGTACTCCCCCACCGGGGCCGAGGTGTGGAAGTTATCGGCCAGCGTCGACTTGAAGTGGCGTACGATGTTGCCGTCTTTGGTCCGTAGCCGGTATCTACCGAATGATCAAAATTTTCTTTGAAACTGTCGAATTACGGGTGGATATTTTAAGTATGTATAAACCTTGTGGCAAGTCCCTGACCCTTAAAATTGACTCCCGCTGGTCAGCCACGACGGTATACACCGTGCGGCCCTGACCGTCAAGCAGATTCAGTTGGCTATTCAACAATTGATCAGGAACCTCTACTTTTAGCAGGTTGCTTGCCGGAATCGGGTAAATGCTAATCTCATCCGCAACCGGCAGTTGCGTGGAGGTCGTCGTAGTTACCGTCGTGGTCGCGTCGGCCAGGGGGGGAGCATCCTCAAATATATCCGAGCTGTCGATCGCGATGCTGTAGAACCGGTAGGTAGAATCTACCTGTCCTTCGAAGGGGGCGGCGGTGTACTCGACATTGCGTAACCAGATGCCGTACGGTCCGTCGTTGAGTGCCATGTAGATATTATAAGCCCTGATTCCCGATCCCTCGTCGTTGCCACTCCAGCTTACCTCAAAATCCTGATGCTCCTGGGTAGCGGGAAGGGCGTTGACGCTACTTACGGGGGCGGACTTATCCACGGTATTCGTCCAGGTAGGCGTGGTAATCGGCTCGTTGGCATCGAAGTAAATTGCGGCCTTATTGCTTATGGTCCTATCGGTGGTCAAATCACTGCGGGGTTGTACGGTAAAAAAAACGCTCCCTTCTCCCTGTGGAGATTTGACATTGGGCGGTAGGAAACCCGCTACCGGATCTGGAGTCGGCTGGAGCGTTCCAGGATCGAGCGATTCAAAGAGCCAGGTCATCACACCGGTTGACTCATACATTTCAGCGGTGAAGCGCACGATCAGGTCGGTTCCGGGGCGCAGATCCACGTCGGTAGAGTAATTCTTGTGGCCCGGGGGTATGTTAATCTGTCTACTGCCGATCGTGAAGTGTTGCAATTCCAGCGTCGATACGTCAAATGCCGCGGTATCGAGGGTATCAACGAGGCGGACTACCTGAGCCGCTGCGTTTGCCGATTCGATATTTTCGAAGCGGATGAGGTAAGGCAACGGTTCATCTCCGTACACGTATTTCCGCAGCCCCGCTCCATCGAGACCAATTTTGTCGTTTGGGTCAAAGGGAACCAATAATTCCACGCATTTATCAGTCTTTGGACTCGTAGGCATAAACGCTCTACCACAGCTGGCAAACGTTTTATAGACTCCTTGCTGGGTACCTGCGTGCGCAACTGCTTCTGCTACCTGGGCGAGTTTGCCACCTACTCGGCCACCGGGCACGCAACCAAGTATGGCGAACCCTGCACCCTGAACAAAACTGCTTACTTCAAACCCGCTTTGGCCGGTTAATCTTCTTCTTAGCACGGGTCTTAGGGCCAGATCCGCCGCTCCGTAGCCACATCCGAAGCCTGGAATTGACCCAAACGACAAAGCTGCAACCTCAGCAAAACAATCAAACACGTCGGGGTTCAGTAACCCTTTTTGGAACATGGCAGGAGATACCCAAGCCGATAAAGGTAGGCACTCGCCAACGCCATTACCATTGCTGTTATCGACGCTAGCGTATAGGTTGAATGTGAGAGTGCCTACTTCCCCTGGTCCAAGTATGGGTAAGATTCCTAAGACAACTCGGCTCTCTCCGGGTGTGCCCTGTGGGTAACTAAATGGGTAATCAGGCGGTAGTTTTCCAAATTCCGGCGGTGCACTACCGGGAGGTGACGGGGTACCTCCTGAGTCATTGTTGCTGCCACCGGAAGGCCACGACATGTCATAATTGAGTTCGTATTTACCTGGACTTGTTGAGGACGGTAATTGTAGAAACATTGGCACCCCGGTAGCGTCGGTGTTACCTCTGTTCCCATACATTACACTATATGTATACCACTGCCGCCGCCTTATAGCATTCGGCCCTATAATTTTAACGTAGGGGTCAGCATCTTGGCCCGCTTCGACAGAAAAGGCTTTTGGCAAACTCAGTTCAGTTCCGTCCACCAGTGTTACCTCGACATCGTAAACGCCTTCAGCTTTTCCTTCTAAGTCCAAGGTCAAGACAAGGAGGGAGCCATACACTGAAGTTACTGCGGTATCCGGTACTTCGATAGTTGGATGCTCATCGTGCGTCAACTTAATTTCAGTGTTTTCATCAAATCCCGCTCCGAGAACATTCACTGTCGCCATACCCGTATTGCCTCCGTAATTCGGAGTGATTGAATCAAGACGGGGCACCGCTAAGGTGAATCGCCTAGCTTCCGTATAGCTCCATCCTCCCCCACTATCCAGCAAGCGAAAATGTACCGTATGGTCCCCAACTGCAAGACCGGACAATTCAATAGCATAGGTAGTATCGATTTGTCCTGTTGGATCGACGGGGAGTGGAATAGCGGTTCCCGGGTCGGGATGCGCGTTGTCGAAGTAGTATTCCGCGCCCACGATCTTTTTTTTCTGCGCCGTCGCCTCCTCGACGAAGAATTGTCGAGTTTCCGTAAGTCCCCAAACCCCCTCACTGTCCCGGTAGCGAATGCTCAGGGTATGAAATCCCGGATTAAGCCCCGCTACCGAAACATCGGCCTCTACCGCCCCAGCGGTTCCATCCCTTTGAACCGCTAGGCTTAGGCCGTTGCCCACGCCGGGATCGGTGTTAAAAAAATACTCGGCTTCCCCAATAGACTGCCCTGGCAAGCCACTGCTTAGGCAAATCATAACCGCAAAAATTCCTGACAGTACCTTGATCTCCATAGCGTAATCCCTAATTTTTAGCCTCACCGAATACGGAAATCCTCAACCTACTTCCGGGAGGAACTACCACTCTTCCCAGCTCAAACGATCTGATCAACGGGATGGGCGGCTCTCCCCGTTCCGAAAAACCTTCTCCACCGTACACCCCTAGGTCCGAGCCATCGGTACCGGCATTTTTCGCTGCGGAGGCATTGGCGAGGTGAAAGTCATAATCGTAGCTGAAATCTCCCCCCGGGTAGTTATTAAACATGGGGTTTACGTCGGTAAGGTTGTTCGTGCCGGTATTGCTTCCGTACGGCAGGGTAATAGAATCGCGCAGAAAGGTCAGATTGTTATTGAAGGTTGAATTTTCGGCCCCCAGTGGAGGCTGGTTGTAGAATATATTATTGACGATGAAGCTGCCGTTTACCCCCTCGAACAACATCCTATCATCCGAATAAAATTTTTCCTCTATCTCGATGAAGGTATTATTCGTAATTACAGCATCGTGTAACCCGTGTACGCCCTCCATGATAATGTTGTTCTTAAGTATAATATTTGTGGGCTTTTGATCCAGGTACAATCGCGCTGCGCTTACTCGGTTGAGAATATTATTTTTGATCACCCACCCTTCGTGATAATCACTGTATAGGCCTAGTATGCGAATTCTACAGCGTTCAATTCGCAACCCGCTTTGGCGTAACTGTGCATCAAACTTGTTGATGACCAATCCAATAAAGGCTGATTCATCACCAATGTTCCAATTGTCAAAACTGACGAAACCAATCTCCGCAGGCAACCTACTTTCTCCGTAGGGGTGGTGTCCGGGTCCAATGAGGGTTAGTCGCTTGTCAATGGATACATTACTATATTTTTTAGACGAGCCATGGATGTAGATACTATCGCCCGTCGCGGCTGCATCTATCGCGTCCTGTATTTCCACGAACTCGGCCGGGTTACCGGGATCGTTACTTACCGTATGAACTTGCGAATACAGGAGATGAGCGAATAGACAAGCGATAAAGAGAAGCGCATTCTTCATAAGTGGTTCTTGTATGTGAAATGCTACAGCAAAAGGGATACTTATCTACCCCATGTAACTCGACTGTGGGTGATCGTAATGACCGATGGAAAACGACGATGCTAACTGAGGCATCACCACTTCTGGCACTCACCAGGACACGCCGTCCAATAGCGGGACAGGCCAGACTTGCTGAATGCAGTACTTGGTGGTCGTACAAATTCCACATAGCCAAATATAGCCGCCGAATAAACTATTGGATTGTAAAAAATGAACTTGGTATGTTAAAGTATTGAGGTATCAAGTAGTCAGACAGATTTAGTTTAACTTTCATACCGTGTGGCATAAATGTACGCCACATCACCCTCAGCGAGGAAGAGCACGCTGCCCTGGTGCAGGGTTGGAAAACCGGCAAACGGCACCCCTTCCGCTCCCGCTACAACATGATCTTACTCAGCGGTCAGGGCTACAACGCCACCGAGATTGCCGCCCTGGAGGGGGTAAGCCGCCAGACGGTAGCCCACTGGCTCAACCGCTACGAAGCGGGGGGTATCGCCGCGCTCCACACCGTGAAGGGCCAGGGTAGGCACCCCATCGTGCGCCACGACAACCAGCCCGTCATCGACAAGATTGAGGAGTTTGTCGAGCGTTATCCCCAAAAGATTGATCAGGCGGGTGTGACGGTGTTTTGATGTACCCCAAAATGCGTAACTTAGGTTCCAAAACCGCATGAACGCTAGGATTGTAAAGCAAGAGGGAGGAAAAATCACCCTAGAGATCGATATGGAACTCAAGGGCAGCATGCTGACCCAGGAGGAGGCTATTCAGCTAGCCCTCAACGAGGCCGGTAAGCTGGCTACGCGCACCGCGCTAGAAAACTTCGATACGGACGGTAAGCCCATTTCCGTTAAGGGTCAACGCCTAACGACCAAGGGGGTAAAAAAAAAGTAGTCGCCACTCCCCACGGCAAGGTGAACTGGTCACGCCATGTCTACCAGAGCAGTTCGGGTGGGGCAACCTATTGCCCGGCGGATTGCGGTGCTCGGCTGGTGACCAAGAGTACTCCCCGGCTGGCCAAGCTGCTGCAGGAAGATTACGTCGACCTGCCTGCGCGCAGGGTAGTCAAGCGGTTTGCGGATCACCATCAGGTCAGTTATTCTAAGGATTTGGTGCGTGATTTACACCAACAGCTCAGCGATCATCTCAAGCAAGTCGAAGATCGCTGGACGTACCATACCGCTACGGCTGAGGTCCTTAAGCAAGTGACTACCGTATCCATCAGCCGTGACGGTGCTATGGCGCACATGCTGGATGGTAAGGCTGCAAGTCCGCAGCGACGACGACGACGACTAGCCGGCTGGCGGGAGTGCATGTGCGGGGTAATCTGTCTGTACGACGAGCAGCAACAGTGTCTACATACCACTTAGGTTGGCGTGGGACCCCAAAAAGACAAGCCTGCCTTTACCTACCAGTTGACCGAGGCGGTCACTAAACTCAAGGAAGAACTAGCCGTGGTAGCCGTCGAACCTACTTATGTTGGCGTAGCCGATGGGGCAGTCACGAACTGGACCCAACTGGAGGCGCTCACCGATCGTCAGGTAACGGATTACTACCACGTCAGCGAGCGGCTGGGCAAAATAGCGGCGACCTTGAAGGGCGGCAAGTCCCGGCAGCAGGAATGGTTGGCGCAGCAAAAAGATCGCCTACTCGAACAGGATGATGGGGCCGACTTAGTGATCCAGGCCGTAGAGGACTTACTGACGGGGGCGGCAGCGCCGAGGCAGATCAAATCAGCGGCAAAGCGATCCGTAGTCCAGGAACATCTAACGTATCTGCGTAATCAACGGCCCCGCCTGGACTACTACGGCATGCGACGAGATAAGCTACCCATTGGCTCCGGCCCGGTGGAGGCGGGCTGTAAGACATTAGTTAAAGCCCGGCTGGGGGGGAGCGGAATGCGCTGGTTGATCACCGGAGCGGACGATATACTCATCAGCCGCAGCCAGGTATTGACCGATGGCCGCTATGATCAATACTGGCGCAAACGAATGCAGTACGCAGCCTAACTATCTACATCAAAACACCGTCACACCCTCTCCAAACGGTCACCTTCACCAGCCGGCAGCTCGAAGGTGCCCCGTTCCAGCACCTTGTACCAGACCACGAAGCCAGTGCGGTCCCAGACCAGCAATTTAATGCGGTCGCGGCGGCGGTTAAGGAAGATGAACACATCGCCGCTCAAGAGTTCATGGTCGATGTGCTGACGCACCAGACCACGAAGTCCGTTGAAGCCCTTACGCATGTCGGTCACGCCGCGGTACAAGAAGTAGCGCTGACGGCTAGAGAAGCTAAGCATCGGCGCCGGGGCAGAGTTCGCGGCTAAGCCGGATGAGGTCCGCTAGTGGCCAGTTAGTCAATTCCAGGCGAGCGCCGCCGGGCAGGTATACCGTGGTGGCGGCGCAGGAGGTAACCTCCTGCAGCGGCGGCGGCGCTGCCGCCACCAAGGACGACGGAGTGACTAAGCGAGTAAAGCCCCCCGGTGCCGACACCAACTTCTTGCCGGTAGCGTACTTTGCCCGCCAGGCATAAAAAGTACCGGTATTGATACCTCGGGAGCGGCAGAACTCAGCGATAGACTCGCCGCCGCTCCTTTGCTCGGTCAGTAATTGTTTAATTTGCTCAGGTGATCTACGGCGGCGCATCTAGACGATTTTGTTCGCCGCAAAGTTCAAGCCGCAAATCTTTGTTTACTAGATGGGGTTGCTCGGTTGCTTACTTTCATCTACCGCGCTAGACCGGGACAGGAATTAACTGCGCCCATCTCTTGGTTCTTTCCACTTTTTACCCTACCTTAAGTCAACAGAGGCATTGCGTAATTGCCCATCTTGACCTCAATTAAACTCGTTAGCGCAACTTCAAATATAATTTTAACAAATGCTAGACATGAAAAAATTAGCAATTTTGATTTTTGCCATTATCGCGTCCCTCAACTCATTTGGACAAGTTACCGTTAACCCCCACGGTAAGTTTTTCAACTATAATGGGACCAAAATTTATTACGAAGATATTGGTAGCGGAGAACCTCTGTTGTTGCTACATAATTTCTTCAATACAGCGGACTCCTGGGAGCCATACATTAAGCCCTACTCAAAACAATATCGGACTATTGCCGTCGATATGATGGGGCATGGGCGATCGGATATTTACAATGAAAGTGATTTAACATTTAGACATGAGGAGTATGCAAAGATGCTTTTTGCACTGATGGACTCCTTAAAAATAGATAAAGTGAATGGAATTGGAGCCAGTAGCGGAGGTTCCACACTACTTTATCTTAACGTCATGCAACCCGGTCGATTTAAATCGGTGATTACCGTAGGGGGGCATCTCTATTATAGCAAACAAGCCCGGGAAGCAACTTCGATATTAGGAATAGATCAGTTTAAGGAATGGGCTATAAACTGGGGCCAGAGCCTTGAAAAACAGGAGTATTTGGCAAAAATGTTTTGGGAAATGCGAAAATTTTCCGAAGGGGATCCCTCTTTTACTCCGGATAAATTGAATACCATCCAAGCAAAGTGGTTGGTAGTATTGGGAGATAATGATTTTGTCATTCCAATACAACATGCTTTGGAAATGTACCAAGGCATACCCAACAGCCGACTTTGGATCGTGCCTAATGGCAACCATTTACCTCATTTGGAGCCTGAAATACAGCCCGAATTTTTGAGGGTATCTTTGGAGTTTCTAGATGACAAGTGGGACACAATAGATTAACTACCCTGGCCCTAATAATGTATATGAATTTGTAGAACCCTACGGAATATTACGCTTCATATACTCACCGTTATATAGTAATAAACGTGACTCAATCTGGAAGCCGGTCAAGTTGCCGTACCGTATTTTTGTAGCGTATCCGCATGTTCCCTTTTGTTGGTCGTACTTCAAAGCTACGACGTGCGGGTACATTTTCCCTAGCCAGGGAGCGATCAAAAGCCTACGGTGGAGGGAGTATAAAATGGACAGCCTACGCTTAAACGGCATTGGTACAAAATAATCAGCTTCATCACCTCACGCATCACGAACGGCATACTGGAAGGAACGAATACCAAAATACAGCTAGCCAAGCGTCGAGCTAGGGGGTACCGAAATGCAGACAACTTCATTGCTATGATATATTTGCTGGCCGGTAAGCTCGACCTACGCTACTCATTTGAATCTGCATAGAGCCTTCGTTAATGAAAGAACAAACTGAAATGAATATTGATAAATTGAAAAATCAACGCAGGCTGAACGTCCAAGAACAAATCGCTGTTAAAAAGGATTCAATTCTGAAAGAAGCTAAGCATTGGAGAGACAACGGAGTCCCTATACCTCTAGAGAAAATATTTAAAGAAAATAAAATTGAAATCGCCAAAGCAATAGTGCTTAAATATGAACAAGACTTTCCAGGTATAAGCACTGACGAAGGAATTGTTCTCACACAAAATGGGAAATTCTATGAATTTGATGTGGATCTAAATAAGGACAGAACTGAATTGATTGAATTGTACTCATTCGTTGATGTTTCTAACAGATTTGAAGTTAGCGAGCATAAAAAAGGAATCGGAAAAACATATGGATTCTTGGCTCTGGAAGTGCTGAACGAGTTGAGTGAAAAATAAAAGAGTCTAACGTTTAGCTACCCGCCGTGGTGCACCCCCCCACAAAGTACGCTGACTGGGAACGAGTCCTATCGGGTGTAATTCAGATTGTCGCGTCACTTATGCCGCTATATCATATTGATCAATTATGATCTCTTCCATTCTCCGCCCCTTGTTGCTGCAGTACATCGAGCGGATATTCAGCACCGGCTGTGCACCCTGATCCCAACGCTGACCCTTGAGTTTGCAGCGCTGTTGAACTACGCTGGAGACGGCTGACTCTATGGCCCCACTGCCGATGAGGTAGCCATTATCCCGGTATTCGTTGTACCTCATCCTGGAGGCGTTGTTGGTCAGGTAAGTCAGCAGCTCGGTGGCTGCCCCGACCACCCTGGTGTGTGGATGCGTCAAGTACATCTTGATCTCCCGGATGATGTCATCACTCTGCCCCTGGTGGAATTGGTTCTTCCACTGGGTGAGCTTGTCCTTGCGCTTCGATTCCTGGGGGAGCAACACCGTGCCAAACTCGCAGAGGTGCTCGTAGGCATGGTAGAAGTCGAGAATGTGCTCCGCCTGCGGAAAGGCTTCGGCCACCCAGTTGCGCATCCAGGTCGCTCCGTCCGTGATGATGATGAGGGGTGCCGTGGGGTACTGCTGCTGTTGCGCCGTAAGCAAGTTACCAAAATGGTCCACAAAACTAGCATAGTGACCTTCCCGTACCAGGTATTCTGAGTTGAGTACCCGGTTGCGTTGGTCTGCCTGCTCATCATCTGGTTTACCCGCCACGAGCTGTGAGGCCCGAAAAACGCGACCTATTTTTACTTCCTGGTAGCCCTCATCATAGCGCAACATCCCCCCATCGAACATGCCGTACAGTCTTTCCTCCTGCGCCGCCGCCGCCGCCCCCTCCGCCGCCGCCCCCTCCGCCGCCGCCGTTGCGGGCTCCAACTCAGGGTTTGTTTGCAGTTCATCCGGGCGCAACGGCTTGGTCAACTCCTCTTCCACCCGCGGCAGAAGTCCGAAGTGTTCCTCCAGGCGGCGGGCCTGGGCCGCATTGGTCAGCTCGCTGCCCAGCGTGGCATTAAGTAAGTCGACGGCCGTAGCGGGTACGACCTGCGCGCAGAAGCGCAGGTAATGACTCTGAAGCAAGGGGGAGATGGCCATGCCATGAGCACTAGCCGACCCCCACTTCGCCTGCTTGGCAACACTCACTTTGCCGAAGGTGGACACGACGGTTTTTTTTACGGCGGTTGTCGGTCTGCCCCCCTAACTGTTCGTTAATTACCCCCCGGCAAGTTCGTCCATCAGCTCCCGCAAACCGCGTTCGTAGTCCAGCAGATTGGGTTGATCGGTAAGGGCATTGATGCGGGCATACTTATCTTTAGCCAGGGCCAGAAATTTATCTTCGGTCAGCATGCTTGAGTAGTTTGGTAGGAAATAAACGGATTTACCCGGGCGCGACAATCTGAATTACACCCGTCCTATCCTACTGACCAGCTCAATAGAGACACGGGGAGTATTGCATAAAGTGTGTCAAGAGTTTTGGGGTGAAGGGGAGACAGGGTTCTACCAGCCTCGGCAGAAACCGGGTGGGGGTGGTCGAAGCCTGGCTGTTACCCGCTGGTTAGGTAGCGGCATCACAGGTCGAGTTTGAGGCGGTCGTCGTAGAGGATGGACAGTTGAGAGAGGATGCGGTTTCAGTTGTGCATCGGCTTCTTCCACTTGCTCTTTACGTCGCGCTGGACCAGAAAGAGCAGTTTCATTAGTGCGGTATCGGAGGTTGCGTATTCCGGAGTTACTGACCCCCCCATTCCGGAAAGTACTGACCCCTCCATTCCGGTCCACTGACCCCCTGGGTGTGGAAAACATTCCGGCTCACTGACCCCCCCCTCTTAGGTTTGTGGTGACTCACGCTTGATCATCCCCAACTTCATCGCTCACCAGCGTATCGAAGATGGGCAAACACAAGTGTATGGATCAGATCATAAAAATTCTCAAGACCTACCAGCACACCCGCTCGATCAAGGGTACGGCACGGCAGTGTCGGGTGTCAAAAAACTCTGTGCGGGGATACCTGCGCCTGGCTAGGGCGCACCATGCCGACCTGGCGGTCGTGTTGGCCCTGCCAACCGAGCAGTTACGGGGCGTTCTCTATCCCGACCAGCTGCGGCCCACGCTCGATCGCCGGGGCGTTTTCGATGCCCAGGTAGACGACTGGATCAGGGAACTGGCCCGCGTTGGGGTTACCAAGCAGCTCCTATACGAAGAGTACAAACGACAGTATCCCGACGGCTACGGCTCTACGCAGTTCTACCTCTACCTGGGCCGCGAGATCGGCCGGCGCGACCTGACGCTGGTGTTGAGCCACGTCCCCGGCCAGAAGCTCCAACTTGACTTCACCGGTAAAACCTTACCCTGGGTAGACCGGCAGACGGGCGAGGTCCGCCAGGCTCAGGTGCTGCTGGCCGTAATGCCCCACTCACAGCACACCTTTGCTATCGCCCTGGCGAGTCAGTGTACGGCCGACTTCGTTCACGGCATCAACGAGGCATTGCGCTTTTTCGGTGGCGTACCCCAGGTTATTTTGTCGGATAACCTTAAGGCCTTCGTCATCAAAGCGGACCGTTATGATCCCGACTTCAACGATGTTTGCATCCAACTGGCCAGCCATTACGGGGTGGATCTCCAGGCCGCCCGACCGCGCAGGCCGAAGGACAAGGCCAGCGTCGAGAATGCGGTACGTATTGCTTATACCCGTTTGTATGCTCCCCTGCGCGACCGGACCTTCCACAGCCTCGAACAGCTCAATGGCGGACTGGGCGAGCAACTCGCCGAGCACCAGAATATCGACTTCCAGGCACGGCCCGGTACCCGCCTATCCTGCTTTACGGAGCACGAACTGCCGCTGCTGCGGCCGCTGCCGACAGGCCCGTTCCTGCTCAAAAAGACGGTCCGGGCCAAGGTGCAACGTACCTACCACGTCATGCTGCGTATTTCACCCTGTTTGACCCCCCTATTTCACTCCATTTGACCCCCCTGTGGATAACTCAGCAAAGTGAGGGGGTAAAAGTAGCTATTCTAGCTGAGATACGTCACCTTTGGAGGCACGGCGGCGGCGACGGAGGCTGTCGCCGGTCAGCGCGACGCGGTGAGCCTTGCTGACGATGCGATCTAGGATGGCGTCGGCAATGGTAGGCTCATCAATGTATTCGTGCCATTTGCCACGGGGAGTTGGCTGACGATGATGGTGCCGCCACGCTCGTAGCGGTCTTCGAGGATTTGGAGCAGGAGGAGTTTGACCGGGTGAGTGATGGCCTGCAAACCGAAGTCGTCGAGGATAAGTAGGGAAGCCTTGGCGAGCTTGTCCAGCCACTTGACGACGGCTTACATTACGGGGCCCTACCCGTAATGACGCTCGGCCTGAGCCAGCGCGATTCGCTCGCAGAAGCGATTCAGGTTGAAGTACAGCGTCCGGTATCCATTGGAACAGGCGTGGTGGCCGAGCGCGCAAGCCAGATAGGACTTGCCGCAGCCGGTCGCCCCAGTGATGAGAACGCCCTCGCCCCGGTCGATCCAGGCCAAGTCGCTCAAGAGCGCCAACTGGCCACCGGTGAGGTTGCGTGCCGGGCTGGGGTCAATGTCGTGTAGGGTGGCCGCGTAGCGCATTTTGCTCGTCCGCAGATAGAGCCGTTGGCGACGGTGCTGGCGGGCCTGGGCTTCAGCGTCCACGAGGCGGGCCAGCAGGTCGTGGGCCTCGGGGTGCTGGTCGATGGGCAGACCGAGGATGGCTTCGTAGGCTCCGGACATGCCGGTTAGTTTAAGGTTGCGCAGGGCGGTAAGGTTGGTGGAAGTCATTAGGTAATGGATTGATTGATAGGTTGTTGATGGCCTTTCGGTGAGCTCGGCTTTGCGCTTCTTTCTTTTCACGGCACTCCCCTACGCGCCACCTAATTTTGGTGCGCTCGTGAGTGGGTGACTTATTGGTAGGCACCGGGGCCGCGGATATTTTCGTGCGCCGGCGGGGTGAACAGATCGAGCTGATCGGTGAGACGGTCGAGGCCCTTTTCGAGCACGTTTTTGAGGCGCTGGTAGCCCGCCCTGCCGGTTGGTTCGAGGCGGACGGCGGCGGCTTCCAGACGGTCTTCGCCGTAGCTGCGCCCCAGGCTCAGCACGCCCTGACAGGCACGGTAGCTTTGCGGTTCGTAGTGGCGCGAAGTCAGTACCTGGCCCATCGCCCAGGCCGTGGCCGGGCCGATCCTGGCAGCCCGGTTACGGAAGTGCTCCCCCGTCCAGCCCTGGGCGCGGCTCCACTCCACGTGGCTGGCCAGCATGTGCTTCGGGTTAGTCCGGTAGCTGCTCCGGCTGGCGGAGTGCAGACGTTCATGGATGGCCACGCGCTGGCGACCGACGAAGATCTCCACGCTGGTCTGGCTCAGAACGATCTCGGCGGTGCGACCCACGTAGCGGTGGGGCACGGAGTAGAAGTTGCGGCGTTGGCTGAGGTAGACGTGGTAGTTCTTCTGCACCTTGGCCGTCAGCCTGGTCCGTAGGGCGAAGGGGCGGGCCGGCAGGGCGCGCAGCAGGGGCTTTTCCTCGGCGGCAAAGACGGCCGCGCGGCAGCCGTCGCGCTTCTGGTAGGGCCGCTCGTTGTGGGCGGTCAGTTGGTCGCGCAGGGCGGCGTTGATCGCGGCCGGTGAGTGGAAGACGCGGTCGCGCAAAGGCGCGAACAATCGAGTATAGACGGTGGCTACGGCGTTCTCTACGCTAGCCTTGTCTTTTGGTCGGGCTGGTCGGGTGGCCTCGAAGTCGACTTCGTAGTGCAGGCCGAGTTGGACCACGGCGTCGTTGAAGGTCGGCTCATAACGGTCGGGGCGGGTGACGAAGCTTTTGAGGTTGTCCGAGACGATGGCCCGGGGCAGGCCGCCGAGAAAGGCCAGGACCTCGTTGATGCCGTGGACGAAGTCGGCCACGCGTTGGCTATCGAGGGCCACGGCGAAGGTGTACTGCGAGTAAGGCAGTACGCCAATAAGTACCTGGCAATCATTTATCTGTCCGGACTCTACGTCAACCCAGCCGAGAGTGCTTCCGGTGAAGTCGAGCTGTAGTTTTTCGCCCGGCCGGTGCTGGATCGGTAGCGTCAAAGCGGTCTGGCCGATGGCTCCGTTCAGTAGGGCGCAAAAGCGGGTGTAGCCGTAGCCATCGGGGCGCTGGGCTTGGTATTCCTCCCAGAGGAGCTGGCGGGTGACGCCGGTGCGCTTAAGTTCGATCTTAAAGTATTCGATCTGAGCGTCGAAGTAGTCGCGCCGCGCATCAGCGGTTGGGGCTATGAAAACGGCGTTGAAAGTGCCTTCGTCTAGGGCTAGAACGGCGGCGCAACCGCCCGACTGGGCCTGAGCCAGGCGCACGTAGGTACGTACCGTGTTGCGAGCGCAGCGGCACTGCTTGGCCGTCTGCTTGAAGGAACGCGTGCGGAGATAGGTCTTGAGAATGTTGCGGATTTGATCCATGCGTAGCGGTTTAGCCATCGTCCCAGTTTGTTTGTGAGAAGATGGGGCCTGCGCTGGTTATCCGGGGGGGTCAAACGGAGTGAAACGTTTTCCACAAGGGGGCGTTCGCGTCCTATTTTGGGAGGGGGGTCAAACGGAGTGAACCAGGGGGGTCAAAGCGTGTGAAATATGCACCTTGGCCCGCACCGTCTTTTTGAGTAGGAACGGTGCGGTGGGTAGTGGGCTAAGCAGCGGCAGTTCGTGCTCCTTGAAGCAGGACAGACGGGTACCGGCGCGTGCCTGAAAGGCGAGGCGCTGGTGTAGGGTGAGCTGCTCGCGTAAGCCAGTATTAATTTGCTCGAGGCTGTAAAACGTCCGGTCGCGTAGGGGAGCGTACAGGCGGGTATAGGCAGTACGTACTGCATTTTCGACGCTCGCTTTATCCTTTGGCTTTCTTGGTCTGGCGGCCTGTAGGTCCAGCCGGTAACAATCAGCCAACTGTACGCAGACCTCATTAAAGTCAGGATCGTAGCGGTCGGCTTTGATGACAAAGGCCTTGAGGTTGTCCGACAGGATCACCCCCCGGAGGGGGTTCAACAAACCGGAATGTTTTCCACACCCAGGGGGTCAGGGGACCGGAATGGGGGGGGTCAGCACTTTCCGGAATGAGGGGGTCAGTGGGACCGGAATACGCACTAAGAATGCGGCAAAAGTCGTTTCAAGTCTATTGCCACCCGAACCGGTGGTTGACGAAACACTTTTGCACACTGAGCTGCGGTTGCCTTCCACCCTGTGGTGCTTGCAAACCTATTCTCTACGTCCTTAAGTAAATTATCGGTCAGGTAAAATCCATCCTCTACAGGGGGTTCAAAATCTTCCCAGGCTAAATTATCAAGGTTTACCTCACTATTATCACCTGAATCATGGGTATCCAATCCAAAGCGAAGATCGGAGCGTTCTTCTTCTAACATTATATAAAAGTCTTTAGCGTCGTTTGACGATACTGGAAAACCAATCATTGTAATATCTGGTGGCAGAGATCCTTCAAAGATCGGGTACCTGTACGATTCTTTTTTCGTCAAGGCAGGTTGGATAGAATTATCAGCAGCATTTTCCTTACCTACTAGGTGAATGTTGAGGTTTGGATATTTTCGAATTAGATCACCCCTTATTACGAGTATAACCTGACTGTCCGAAGACGTTTGCATTCCATTCCCCCCCAGGTTATTTCCCCATTTATGAATGGGCTTGATATCCTGGTCTTCTTCCCGGGTGAGCAACCATTCTTCCAGGGCTTCCTCATACACTCTGGCCCGCTCAGGATCGCTCTGCTCTTCAAAGGCTTTTTTCGCACTATCAATGGCCTCTTCAGCACTCGCAAACTGATCGCCACTTTTCTGAATCACCCAATTTTTAAATTCCTCCGTTTCTTCTTTGGAGACAGAATATATTGACGTATCCCAGAATTTTCGGAAAAAGGTACCCTTACTATCGGCAGGGAATTCTCGCCAGCGAAGTTCCCTTGCCAGTTCGTGATTTGCTCCCACCATAAAAGCTTCAATGAATTTTTGATTGCTGGCTAGCAGCATTACAGTATTCTGGGGTACCACTTCTAAGCCGGGAACCATATACTCAGGATGATTATCTCTTAGATACTCATACAAAGGAGTAAAGAACCGTGGATGGTAGTCGGGAGGAGTTTGAGATCGGAAGTAGTTTGCGAACCGATCATATGCAAGTTTCGGGTCAATAGCCGCTTTTGTATTTATTATTGTATCATTATAAGTCTGATTTTCGAATGCAGATGTTTCATCTTGCATGATACTTCCGGATAATTGCATTATTCTTGAGGTCTGACTGCGCAAAGCACGATGCTCCACACCCATAAACGTATTGGGCTGGGAGGCTTCGATCTGTTGGCTAAACCATGCCGTAGATTGATAATGTGTTGTCAATGGTCCGTGCAGGAAGGAATTCGGAATGTTCAGTCTTACGATTTCAGTATTAAGTGATTCGACATTAGCCCCCCCCGATGGCAGGGGACTATTAACCAAAAGGCTAGTAGACGGGATACTATGTTCTTCTGTAAAGGGTTGCTGAAATTCCGTGAAATCCGTCCAGTCGGCCGTTTCCTCAATGGAACGAACCGGAGTGCTTATACTTTTTTTATTATACACTCTTTTAATGCTCGGATCCGTCAGTATCTTTGGTATACCCACAGCCGATAAGACATCAAATACCGTCATGTACACTTTTTCACCATCGGCTTCAACTTCCGACCCTCTTACATTCCGGTGTACGGGAGTCGTAATGTGTGTAAATTCTTTTGGACCCAGGGATTTGAGTCGCTCGAATACCTTGTCTGAAGCTGCGGTAGCGAGTTTGAGGTTTTCTAATTCCTGCTTCCTTTTTCGGTACTCACCTAGTTGATTCCAGGCATCTTCCATTAATTGCTCTTGATTCTCCTGAACGTATCGCGCGCCGAGGCTAGCTGCGGCGCGATACTTAGGATCTAAATTCAACTGAGCTAACCAACTCCTTGAACGATCCAAATTCCTTTTTTCTTCGTAATATTCACCATATACCGGGGGAACAAGTCTACGTTCTGTGTTCGCAGTATTGCCTGTTCTTACATTTGATGAAAACAACAGCTCTTTAAGGGCTTCAGATATATCCTTGTTCTTGCGCTGATGGCTAAAATTCGCGGAAGCCAGCGCACCTTCCATATTCATGGTTATTTTAGCTGCCAGTACCTCGTTATCCTTCCCCCTCACGCCGTAACCCATGTTACCGAGGCTAACCTTCATGCTGCCAAGCCCCGCAAACGTACGCGGTTCCAGCAAGCGCAGGAGGTATTCAAAGTCTCCTCTTGCACCTGACCGGAAATCCCATTTATAGTAATAGGGAATAATTACATCGCTAGTGGCACCCTTAATATCCCAAGCCAATTCATTGGTAACATTTTGACTTTGGCCGAGCGCGGCCTGTAGCCCGACCTTGTAGGTAGGTACCACCATGGCCGTATACTTGGTTTTCTCAGCCAGTCGCCTTGCGCACAACAGCCGGCTGACCGTGTCTTCCGGTCGCTGATGAACTACTTCCCGAAGGTCCTTAACATTATTAATATTCCTTTCAACATTAACCTGCGCGTGCGCCCACCGCCAACTTTCCTTCAAATCTGGCAAGGTTGATAAGTCTTTTACTTTGATACGTGCCGGCAAAGAGGGATCGTAATCATTAACTTCCTCGTATTCGCCTTCCCCGCGGCTACCGTCCGGGGCTTTAAGCACAATCAAAGTGATCCAGGGAATCCAATTTCTGGTGAGGCTTGTTGCTGTAGTAAGGCTATAGCGCCAGGGAAAGTCCGCTTCCGAGAATTCAATGAACGGTATGTAATTCGGTTCAAAATTACTGAGGTTGGGCTGTGGGCCTATTCGATTTATAGCTTTTACCGTATCGAAACCCATGACGTCTCCCGGACCGTATATGTATCCATCTTTTTTGACTGCCGAGGAGATATTTAATCCCTGACCAGACACTTTTACCTCTAATTCTAACTTAACCTCCTGGCGTCGTGCGTTGGATGGAGTACTCGAGCCGACTAACGCAGCCAAGCCAGTTCTGACATGGGATAAAAAATATTGTTGGCTCATAGCAGCGAAGATTTTAGCATATCGAGGTTAATGACTTTGCCCAACAGCCCTTCACTTCGGGAAGCGACTTTTAGGTACGTTCTGGCATGCGCATACTCCCTAAACCTCGTGGCTTCCAGCCCACTTAGTTCATCAATCACTATATAGTCTTGAATTTCTTCGAGTAGCACCGGGGTAGTAGATCTGTACTTCGGTCCGAGAGTATGGACTAGTCCTCGGCTACCCAGATTCTTTTTTCTTCTCCTGAAACCACGTAACAACTGGTCAGTAGCTTTGTAATTATCTTCCAAATCAGGGAACTGGGAAAGGGGGGAAGGATAATCCCTGGTTAAGTCTTCATTGATGATTATGGTTTCATACGCACTGAGCGAATCTTGCGCGTAGTCTTCGGATACTTGTACTGCATCATGCCCATCAGTTTCAAACCTAACTCCCGCGGTATACCGGACGAAGTCATCCCCGGATAACTTTTCCTCGTCGGTAAGTTCCTCAAACTGACTAAGCGCAAAGTATTCCTCAACTTTACCATAATTAAGCGTACTGCTATCCCCAAGTCTCACTTCCCCAAATTCAAGTTTCGGCAGTGTTTTAAACTTTGCATTACCGTGTTTTTCTAGCGGCCTGTAAAATGGCGCGACGTTTTGTCTGACTTCAAGCATTCCTGCCGGATGAAGAAATAGACCTTCCTCTTGATCATCAATAGGAGTTAACGATTCGACTGAGCTGTACTGCGTAGGGAATTGTACCGTCCAGTTTTGATCCGCTTTCAATTCAGCAACAACCTTACTCAATAATTTTTCAGCGTCAGCGTATATTGGTTCGATTTCAGGTTGTTTACCTCCCCATGTGTAGCTGAATTCCCTCCGGAAATCAAAGGTCATAATTTGTCCTTCAACATATCCGTTGGCCAGCCAAGGCTGTGGTCCTGATAGATTTAAATATAGGTCCAGACCGGCGTATTTTTTGCCTTTTCTGCTAACATCAGCCGTAATATGCGTGGTTGTTTCGAACTGAAAAGGCTCAAATCTGAAGAGGGCGTCAAACGACAGGTGCCCGTCGATTTCAATTTTCTTTATTTTTACTAATAGGTCTGCAGTAATCCCGATTTGAAAAGTATTGGATGTGACCGCTTGGTAGAGATCGCAAACCAGCTGGAGGTTTTTACCCTTTTTGAATACCGCATTAAGACGCGAGAGGACGGGAAAACCAGCTGGTTGCTCATAATTAGGATGAAAACCACCCACGGAGAGCAAAAATTGGGGATTTGTCCCCCAAGAAAGGAAAAACGCGAAGTCTCCCACCAACAACACGCTGCGGATTCTCGAATCACGCAACACCCCATGAATCAGCACGTACTGCTCGGCAAAATTCAGATCACCGAAAATGTCTACGTTGATCTCGATCAATGCCGCACGTCGGTCGGGGAGAATCATGGATAACCCTCCCAGCAATATCAGACGATTCTTAAACGGAAGCTCGACGAATACACCCAGGTCAACCGTGATCAGTTCATTGATACCCCACCCCAGACGAAGAAAGGGAGCCACCACAAAGTGGTCTTCTTCGGCAGGAAATATCGCTTGTAAGTCGCTGATGATGCGGTCGGCATTCTCAATCGGATCCTCTGGAAACATGATCGACTCAATGGCTCCGGTTTTGAACCGTTCCCGTAAGACGTCAATTTTCATTGTCCGATTAATCCCCACCAATCCACCTACCCCATTCAACGTAAAGCCGAACGAAAGCTGAATTGCCGGACGAAAGATTGCGTTCATGCTCACCAACATGGAAAAGCCGGATTTACCGTTGGGGAGCTGAGTAGTAATCAAGCCAATTGCAGTAATTTCAAGCGCTTGCAGGCCCAATGTGAGTATTCCCGCATAGCGTTTCTCATCGACGGCATAATCCAGATATCCACCACCTTTAATCAGCGTCGCATCCAATTGTAGCCCCGCTCCTTTCGGCCGTCGCATGGTCGGAGGTTTAAGGTCCACAATACCCAGATTACCACCACTTTCAAACGAGAGGATGGAATCAACGCCAATTTCCTCTACTGTGGCGGTTATCGGGCCGACTTTTGCCGCAAAGCTTACGGTGGCAAAGCCTGCCATTTGATCCTCGGATATATCAAGGCCGAAAGATCCTTCCTCTAAGTATACCGGGCCAATTTTTCGGTGTATAGGGATGGTGGCTTCCAGGTCTCCGCTAGCTTCTAAGGAGAAACCGTGTTTAACGGAGAAAATAGGGGTGATCTCTACTTCAGTTTCTAATCCTTCTTCCGGGAGTAATTTATTGAGAAATCCGTCATCCTCCGCTGAATTGGCAAATTTTGTATTAATCTGGGTTTTAATATAGAAATCGACGCCTTCTGCGTCTTTTACTTCAAGCCCAATTCGGACCTCATTTACAACTATACTCCAATTAATCGGACCCGATCGTAGCATCATAGAATTACCTCCCAAAGGAATGCCATCAGTTGGCACATATAAAAATCGGAGTTCTGTATTGTAAAAGTCCTTTTTTGTATTTTCTGATTCCTCAATAAATTTTACAAACTCAAATCTTTCAAATCCAGCTAATAATAGGAAATTTGGTCTCTTGTCAAGAGATGAATCGACATTTACGAGCCAATTTTTATTGAATTCAAAGCTTTTAGCGTGATCCAAACCTATCAAAGGTGATACGATATACGAAAATCCTCTGTCTATTAAGCAGGGAAAGAATTCTAAAGCGACATATGGTTTGAAACTACCTGATGGATTCAAAAACAATACCGCAGAATTTTTCATGGCTTCAACTGGCTCCACATTATCACTAATATTTACGTAATTAGTTATATTTTTACTGGGTATTTTATGGTCTACTCTTGCAAGATATGTTGATAAAAACCTTCTAACCTGATTATCAAACAGTTTGAAAATTTCCCCATGACTGTCCTCATACTCTTGCTTCAAATAACTTACAGGATCAGATACAAAATGATTTAATTTTTCAAAATTTACTTCGTAGTCAAGTGGATGTGTGTCTAATATTTTCAGAAACGACAAAATTTGAAATATCTTTGGAGACTTAACTCTCAAAAAATTACACATTGCAAAACTCAGAAGTTCCTCGTTGAGATCGGTTGAGGTGTTTGACTGAGATTGGATACGCGAGATTAGTTTTTTAGTTTCCTGAATGGACTTAAATGAGTCTAAATCGCTAACGGTCAACGTGCAATCTCGTTGTTTTTTCATCTGGTCCAATACGAACTCAGTTACCTCATCTGCTTCGGCAAAAGCGTTGAGGAATATCGCAGTTGATTTAATTACCGCAATTAAGTCGTCGACGTTGTTTGTAGAACTCATAGTTGATTATTGTAGATACCATAATCCCCCGCTGGCACTTATATCTAAACCTATCGTACCTATGTCAACGCTCAATACTTCAATATCGATTGCCCCCTGACAGAGTGATGTGAAGGATACGTATGCAACTGATGCTCCTATAACTGCACCGCCTGCCACACCCCCTATAGTACCCGGTGTAAGATGGAAGTGCTTGTAATCGTAACAATGATGCACCCCCTTCTCTATAGTTTCAAATTTTGTTATTTCGAAAATTGGTACTGAGGCAACGCCGCCAAATCCAAACAAATGTATAAGTTTTTTACCCTCTTTTAAAGGTTTGCTGCTTAATGAAACTCCTAAACCAAACGCTATGAAAATGATGGTTCTGAACTTATCAGGTTGAATCTGTTTGCCAATTTGCGCAAAAACAACTCCACCCCCTATAATAGCATGCCCTTTTATGTCCGCTATAAGTGATATCTGCCATTGATAAGTCGATGGCTCGGGACATATCGCTGGCAGAGAAATACTGTCTGGTTCCACCTCAATAACGGGAGGTATATATTCACGTATACAATATTTTATGGTTACGCTTCGATTAACATCTATCTCTAGGCCGGCCGCCTCTTCTATGGGTTTGTTCGATCCATAATATTCTAGATTCCAAATTGGTGGAAAACCACCTGTAAGTAGATGTTGAGCCACTTGATTTGCTCTGTATTCTGACAGCGTCAAGTTGTTTGGCTCAGTACCAGTTTGACTAGCACGGCCCTCAATTTGAAGTATACTGATTTGGATATCAAAATTTCTTAACCTGATTAAATGATCAAGGGCTGCTTCGTGTTGACTTTCAAGTGTGTAGTTATCTACCGCAAAACCAGCCAACAGGAGGTTGACTTCCTTTGTATACATATCTATTTCCATATAGTGTTCCTCTGCACTCGCCAGAGTATCAATAAGAACTTCGCGTACTAATTCTTCGCTATCCAATGGCATTCCTGTCTTATTTACTATTTATGGGAAATATGGTCAAATCTTAATTCACTCTTATCCAAAATTTTGCTAACCATTACCTGTCTTCCGACCCACACATACGTCCGCCCATCAATCCATCGCACCCGTTGCTTCGTCAATTGCACCGCAACTCCGGTACGCGGTAACGCCTCTTCCCGCACCACTTGCAGATCTTCCCTGGCAAGAGAAGTAAGCGGTGATATAATGGTATCCATCGTGCTAATATCTTTAAGCACACTACCCCTCTCCAGCGCGATCTGAACCTCCGGTGATCCATTGACTTCTTGGATCGGTGTAGGGAAATAGGGGATCCAGTTGGTAGGAATGCTTGTGGCGAGTCGGAACTGAGGCAGGTCCGTCGGGTTTTCATGTACCGATTTAAATGGTCCGTTCAGTTCCAGGTGAAGGTCGAATCCATCGACTGATTTTCCAAGATCGTTTCTTACCACTTTTTCAATACCCCAGGCCATGTTCGCGCCCTCATCGCGTACAAACCTTACTTCCTCAATTGGAGGGGATTCTTTGCGGAAACTGGTTGCCGGAGCGAGATAGAGACAATGTTGCGATGGATTGTAGGCCGTTGGGTTATTGTCGCTTTCTCTGATTTTGAATACGTCCCACACTTCGTTGGAATTTCGATTCAGTACCGTACCGGTGTTTCCGTCGTTGCGAATAATAGTAGTCACGCCAAAATAATCCATCACCTCTAGCTTTTCGATCCAGCAAAGACTACCTATTTCCAATTCCAATGGAACAGTAAACCAATCGCCACCGCAAACCAGGGCCAGGTCAAGTAGCAGTAAGCGCAACATATCGGGACCGTCGACGTGCATGCGGTGCAGATTAATTTGTCCGTCTTCAAACTCAAACAGCCGTTGCTTGGGCATGCCCGGAAAGGACGTAAGTACTGGCGTTAGTACGGAACCTGTTGTCGCATTTATATGGGTGACAATATTTCCTGAAGTTTTTATACGGTCAAATGAATACCAATCGAGGTGGCCGCTTCGGTAGTCCGGTGCATGCAGTGACACGTCTGCGTTATTATTCTCCGGGCCAAATTGCAAATCAAACTGATGGACCAACTTTTTAGCATTCCAGAATTGGGTTGCCTCATCCGGGGTGAAAAACAGATTATTATGCCACCGCAGTAGCGCCCCGATCAACGGATTGAGAGATGTCAAGGAAGGGCTTTCGAAAATTTCCGCTACAGGATCAATACTATTCAAAAGAGAGTTCCCGTCGGTTACCCTGTCCTTCATCAGTTTGAAGTAGCGTGCCGACTTCTCGTCCATATTCTCCTTACTCTGCAAGGGAAATGCCGTCCGTAATCTTTTAATTTGGTCCTCCGCCTCGCTCGTAGGGAACGTTCGGCGGACCAGCGATTCGAAATACTGACCGATTCGCACTCTGCTGCGTAGATCCGTCGGCGGTAACGGTACCGCTTCCACCATGACTTCCAAAGGGATGTCGCTTGAAAGCTCGATCATCTTGCCGTTCATGCCACTGACGGCTGATCTGATCGCGGTCGGTTTGGCGGTTCGATATACTGGTTTTACCTGTACCGGTGAGCCATTATCCTCAGCGGTGAATTCGCCAAATTGCCACTGCCTGCCCAGCATCCATAGCGGATCTGCGGTACGCATACTGAGGTTATCGACGTTGCTGGCATCGCGCGCATAGCCTTCTATGCGGAATTCCGGAGTAATACCCTCCAATTCTTCCGTTCCGAGGTTCGGATAGAACCGCTTTCGTAAATAGGCTTCAAATGGGTTTGTGAAGTTCATGATCAGATATAGGTCATTGGTAAGACGAAGCCGAGGTCCTCAATAGCTTCGGTGTCAACCATTCGTATCTTCATCAGGTCCATTGCCTCCAGAACGACATCCCGCAGATCGTCTTCCGTCCACTCCGGCTGCTCGTTTCGGATCATCTCATCCGATCGGGTTGCCAACAATAGTGCCTGCGGAGGCTCAGTGTTGGGTGCGTTGTACTGGAAATTTAGCCCGGTGGTACTCTCTTTCTGGGGTATTTTTTCAACTACTTGATCAACGAGTAGGCCATATAAAGATTCATTTTGCCGTACGGTACCCTTGATATCCTGAGGCGCATAGGTGACGATCGATTCACTTCCTACCGGATAATGCTCAACTATTTCAGTGCCGTTCTCGAGATTGTCCATCTCGCTCGCGGAAAGTCCCACCCACGGATGGTCATCGCTCACCGGATACTGTACGACACGAAATTGCCAGTTACGAGGTGTATTATTTAGTTTCGAGGTCGCTCCTTGTGAAAGACAAGCCGAACTGACCATCAAGAAATCTTCGAAAGTCTCCGTCTTAGGTTGTACTTGGGCTACTCCCTGTACCCAGGTTTTGATACGCTGTTCATTGTAGGAATCCGGAGAGATGGATTTACCTACCAGCACACTTTGATCCGCTTTTATACCCCGTATAAAATCAGTTGTCGGACGAAAAGGTGGAATCAGTTGAAAAGACTCGCCAAAGAGAACCTTACTACCTTCTCGCAGTAAAGTGAACTTTTCGTAATAGTTCAATTCAGGATTGTTTGCTTGCTGTAGCTTTTTTACTATTAATTCGACCTTCCGATCGACTTCTTTGCGTACCCGAACAGTTAGGTGTTTGTCTACCGGCCCGAATGCCTTCTTCGCATTCTGTATAGCATACTTAGCAGCTTGAAAAGGTTCATCCCCGGAGTTATGTAGGTCTAGCCTACACTTATCCAACCTTTCGCGCAGCTCTTCGAGATAACCGAAATCGTATTCGATACTTTCCTGTTCCGAAGAGGCAATATCCTCGGCTCTCAGATATTCACTCTGCCCCAGCACATTCAGGATGTACTGACAAACTTCCAGAAATTGGGAGAGCGGTTCGACGGTATCCGGAATATTATCGTCCGTGATCTCAAATAAATGCTTGTGAAAATGGAATTCCGGTCGCTTAACCTGTGCCTGATTTACAATTCTCAATTCGAGTTCGGTTAACTCGTCCTTCATTGGACTACCACTCATGTATAGTATATCCAAATACCCAATCTTTAATTCAGCCAACGTGATTACACAGGATTCCGGAATTGCAATATTTTCCTCCTTTGGTTTAAAGGCAACCGTACAACCAACATTCGCCAAATCACCAATTTGTCGCTTCAGCCAGCCTTCGAGTACCGGTTCTATGTAGGCTTTCGGATTGGTAGCGAGTACGTTGTCGCTCGGTAATATCCCCTCCTGGTGATCAAACAACATTACGAGCTTGTGCTGCAATCCAATGCCGGGTAATCGGGTTTTTATGGACTGAATTTCCGGAGGGGCCATTTTCCCCGTTGCCGCGTTAAGAGCGGCGGAGGCCTGACTCAGGTTACCTTGCATCGTTTGGTAACTTGCTTCAAAGAAGAGCAAATCCATATGAGCATCCAAAGTGTCTTCTAGTTTCTGTAAACTGGAATCGATATCATCAATTTGAAGATTGTCTTCACGTTGAGCAAGGAGAACTTTCCATCCGTCAATAACAAGGACTGTTTCGCGGTCTTCGTTATTTTCTACCGAGTATTTGTTTTTAAGTTCGAATATTTTTGCTTGTTGGTCCCGATCGTGCAAATCCCGTTCAAGCTGATAACCTAATAATTGCCCCAATGACTGCCCTTGGCGAATACCTTCTTGCAATTGGAGTGCTTTCTGAATACGGTCTGATGTTAGATTGAGCTTAAATGGATTGGCCTTACCTTCTTCTGGCTTGTCATACGATTCGTATGCCATCCTGGAAACCGCGGAAGTGATCGACTGAGCCGACGTTGGACAATGAATAATCCCGCCGGTCACGTCGTTCTGATCCTGCAAATCATCTCCTATCGGATTTACCGTATCTTTATCCAGGTTCTCAAGCCATCCATAAGCTCCGAGGTGAATTCCCGTAGCGTCCGTAGCGCGGTCATCCTTAATCTGCTTTACACCGGCGGCGGTCAACCAGGCATCTAACCTGTAGCTGTTTAAGTCGAGCGCTTCTGCTACGCCTTTTTCCTGCTCAATATTAATTTCCTCACTTTCTCCAGCCTGGTGTAGTTCGGAAAACAATTGAAGAAACAGATTGATATACTGACGCCTTGTTTTATCTGCCCAGTCACCAAAATGTCCGTTGTAAACTATATCACCTACCTCTCGTGGGGGACGGCTATCTGGCATATGCACAGTAAAGGGTGGCGACAGGGCGGGAATGACGTATTGCTTCCCTTGGCCGCTTACACGCGCAATATTTCGTCCTGTTTCCTCAATTCTATCGCCAGAAGATACCAGGTATTCAATATTAGATACGCTGTAGCCCGGCTCGAGATCACTGACAGGGGGCAAAAATCTTACTGATCTATTGGTCAAATCAGTGATGAATTTCATTCCCGCGTGAAAACTATGATAAACAAGATTTTGATCATTTAGCAATGAAAGTGTGGGGATAAAGGGCCCTAGTCCAGATCCGGTGCTATTCCCAGTTCCAATTGTAGCGACCGTAGGCGTCCAGGTCCCCGCAAGAAACTCATCCAGCTCGCGTGCTAAATGGTTGAGTGCTGCGGGCAACTTAGGCACAGTCCACGAAATTCTGGATTGAAGATTCGAATCTGATTTATCAGCATAAGAGGAGAGAAAATCGGAATAGGCGACCTGAGTAAGATCGAAAGCAGGATCATGGAGTACTTCCCTCAAAATGGCCATATAATCCGGAATATTGTTGTCGACCTCCGGTAGGTCTATGAGTTGTGATTGTATGGAATTATTATCGAAAACAGCCACAAAAAGATGAAGTGGAATTTTAATTGGCATCTTTTTCTCCAGCCATTCCGAAGGGGTAGTGCTTCCGTTCGGATTTATTTGCGGTAACGTGCGCTCTCTCACTTTAATCTCCGTATATCTCAGAAAGGAGCGGACCTTCACCGAGGTAGAGGAAGGTTGCATGCTTAACATTCTAAGGATTTGGTTACCTACCTCTTCCTTATCGACGCCAGGTGATCGGGGAACATTGTTTTCCGCGAATTTTAGCCACTCCTTCTTAAGTATTGCCAGAATGTAGGCCACCTTGTCCGTAAATGACGCGGAACTGAATTGTTCCTCAGCGACCGGCCGGGCACATTTGAATGGAAGTATTCCATAGGGTTGATTCCCAACTTTGATAGTCGGATAGTAACCTCGAGCTTTTACATAGTTAGAGTAGTAATTCCAAAGTTCGGTATGCGTTTCATTTCCAATAGTATGTGGAACCAGACGCTCTAGGGTAGTTCCGCCGAGCGAAAACCAGCCTAATCGATGAATAAGTGCTGCAACCTTGGATTCGCTGAGATCTTCACCAGGAACGTTTCCAAAAAGAGATGAATTGATGCCAAAAGCTTCAGTAAGCCGTTGGCCAAAATTAAGAGATGGCAATACCATTTGGCTGTCCGACTTTACCGCGTCATAGCTTTGCTGTAGTTCACGTGGTGAGAACAAATCTACATGAACATTGTCGGCAGGATCTAGAATATTACCACTCAAAGTACCACCAAGCACATTTAAAGGATTTTCCTCTTCTTTTTTACGGGAAAAAGCATAGGTGTCTTCCGCATTGAAAAAGTGCTTCGCAGAATGCAAACTATTTGTACTCGTTGTATTGTTTGTCGGGGAACCGTACTCCAATATTCTAAAATCGCGTGTGTACTGATGGGACTCAAAGAGTTCAGCAAGGTCGCTTGCGGACTTTGTGGGAGTCTCATTGCGTACGCCCACAACCACTAGTTTCTTAAATGAATTCGTATCGTTGGGTAGCGGCACTTTGAAACCCATTCCATTTTCTACCGCCTTTTCGAAGTTTTCAATCCAAGATTCATCTCCGTTATCAGAAAAGAACTCTAATCCGTCGTTAGGAATCGATTGCCCCAGAAGTTTACCCGGTTCTCCATCGATATCTTTGTATAAATAAAGGCACAGCCGATCGGGGAGGCAGTTGAATCTGATATTTTTGTCTTCGTTAGGGTCCGTTACGGTGTCGTCCCGGTCATTCATTTTAGCAAGCCAGCCAGCCCTGTAAACTCCAACTGCCCTGACTAATCTATTCCAATCATCGAGTGCTCGGGGAGATTCAAGGAATATTTTTCTGACCGCCCTTTCTTCCTCCGTCAAACTCGGATCGAAGCTATTGGAGAATATGGTATCCGGAAAGGCCCTGACCCACAATTCGTTTGCTACGAATCTCGTCTCTAACCGGAGCGGCATCAGTAATGTCGGGATGTTCGATTGTAGCATAAAAGTGAGAGTAGGTAGTACTTGGGTTTCAAAACAGATCTATGACTAGGAAATAGACTCTACCCTAAATCTTCCACCTGTTTAGACTGATAGTATATGAATATTTGGTGCGAACACCGAGCAATTCTAACTCATGCTTAATGCTATCATATAGCTCGTTGCAGTAATATCTAATCCTTTCGTCAAAATCTCCAAACTCGCTTTGTGCATTTTTTACATCTATTGAAACACCATCAATACATATTGTCCACAAGCATTTGTCTACGTCAGTATCGTTAAAATCATAGTGTAACTCTTGGGCGTATATATTGTGTAGTCTGTGACTTTCAGGACTTCGAACCCCGGGCAGTACTGTGCTGGATAATCCATCTATGAACTGCTCTCTACTGATACTCGGTAAGCGCACAATGTGATATGTCGCCAGTACTGTGTGTGATGTAGGAATAGCTTTCCAAACATTATATTCTGGCATGATAGTGTAATTTTAATTGGTTGTTAATTCTGGACTCCTACTTTCACCTCCAATATCAAGCGTACAATTATGTGTTAGTTGTTAATTCATCCGCCTTGTAATCCTAAGTGATGGCACAAGAGATATTCAATTATGTTCTCTTTATTATTCTACCACGTCACGTACTCACCCCGGGTATCTAAATGAGTAAAATTTACATAATTGGATATCCCACCCGCCAGCTGAAAGTATTCACCTTCAGGCTTGCTATTGGTTCGCACATCGTGAAAAGGAATTACACCATGACTACAGCTTATACCTGTTCTATTCACCTTCACCGGCAGACGAAACTCTTTTCCCGTGTCGGCCCAATCGTTCAAGACATCAGCAGCTTTCTTAGCCGATACGCCACGGACATGAAAATCAGCAGCCGTAAACGCCTGGTGCTGACTCAGCTTCGACGCACTGTTGATTTTCCGGTTGTAATCCTCGCAGCGGTATACTGATGTAAGGATAAGCGGCGCGTTGAAATGCGATCGTAGCTCATCGAGTACTACGATCGTCATCACCATATTATCCCACAATTCCCGTGGAGGTATGCAATTTTCCGCCCTCGATGTCCCGATCAGGAGTTCCGCCGGTTGGAAATGTTTAAGCTTAAGGCCATTGAAATAATCTACAAATGGCTTGCTGTCCGTTAGTGTGGTAGGCATAGTGGTAAATTATCAAGTGGAAGGTTGTGATCTGTATTACTGCTCGTTACTATCATGAGATTGATCGTCAAGGATTCTGCGCATACCTAAAACCGTAAGTCGTTCAACGCCGGGTCTTTCAATGAATTTTTGAATTGCTTCCCGCATGTAAAGCTCGCCAGTACTTTCAATCTGGACCAGCCAACCAAAGAAGCAATGCTTTAAGACTACTTGCTTCGCATTCCGAAGCCCACCAAATACCAGATCGTCTCCCTTTAAGTCATCGCCCTGAATGAGGAGTAAACTGTAGGTAGTCATCGGTACTAGAATTAGCGGGGCCGTTTTATCACAAAAGTAGGGCCAAATTCTGGTTACAAAATTGTAAAAAGTGAATGTTATTTGTTAAATTAGGGCTTATAAGCAGTTTCTTCGGCTCACAATTTTATGTTTTAACACGCATATACTGAGATGAGTCCGTGCCGGCATTTGGACCCCTGACTCAAGTCCTCAATTGTATTCTGGCTTTTATCTTTCCCTACGCGAAATCACCTTCACCATGAGCAATACCCACCTACCCACCTACATTCGCCCATCCGCCCCCCTCTCCAAAATTGTCATCCGCTACGAATGGATCCATATAGACGGCTCCCGCTTCAGTTGTATTAACCTCTTACCGTCTTTCGGAGTCGGCTTAGTATTCCACTTTTGGAGTGTCGGCACCGTCAATGCTCGCAGTAAAATTTTAGATGGGGTAACTGTCCCTCAATGTATCGTGCTATCTCCGCTGAATATGCCAATGCATGGAACCACACTTGGGAGCAGCACGCACCTACGGGTGATCTTTCATCCCGGGATGATGTCATTGCTATTCGATCGTGTACCGATGTATTTCTTTCAGGATCATCTACCAGACGCCAGATCAGAACTGGACCCTGGATTGAAGGATCTCTACGATCAAATGGAGGAAGCCCCCTCCTGCTTTCACATGATCCAACAATTGGACAACTATCTTTTGGAGAAGCTCAAGGGGAAGTGTGTACGCAGGTCCATTCTTCCCGCCATTATGAATACCTACGAAAAACGGCACACCCGGAAGATCAGCGTCCGGGATGTTGCATCCGATCTGGGAATCAGTCAGCAGCACCTTAGTAAACTGACCCGGGTACGGTTAGGATTTTCGGCCAAACGCACTCTGAGCGTAATGCGTTTTAACGACACTTTGACTACGCTCCACAAACTATCCGATTTTTCACTTTCTCAGACTGCTCTAGATTTAGGCTACCACGACCAAGCACATATGACGCACGAATTCAAGCAGTTTTCAGGCTTCAGCCCCGCAAAATACATTAAGAGTCAGAACGAAAGAGCTATATCTGGACAGGTCGAAGATTTCTCTAGTTCCGGCCTATATTTTGATGAAAATAATATATAAAGCATTTGTCACCAAAAGTGAAGCACCATATTGTCAACTGCTTTATTAGAGCCGGACAGTCCGGTCAAAGTAGTCAAGCAGTGATGATTACTATTAGAAAGTCCAATCAATAAAACAGAGTCATTGCAAACTAACTCATTGACTACCAATGGTTGCATTGTGCCAGCCAACTTTACGACCACGCTACTGAGCTATCAAGATATTCGAGACGAGCGCACTTGGAATGCCACGACCGGACGGGCTCAAACCAGATTGTCGCATATAAAAAATCCGTATATTTCAGGCAAAACGCCATGCTGACCCGCGAAGAATTTGCCCCACTTGCCGCTACAAAATATGATGTGATTCAGGCGCTGAAGCAGCAGCTCACGCTGCTGGACTACGGACAGGCATTCGTGGAACTGTGGACCGAACTCGGGCACCAGGTAGCCGAGGCCAACCTGGACCCCACGAGCAAAGACCGGCGAAAAAAACAAATCCATACCACCCCATCGTGGAGGGCTTTCAGCTCCAGTTCAGGGATAAGTACCTCAGCACTTACCGAGAGCTCTGGGATGCACTGGCGGCGCCCGATTCAATTCAGCGCAACTACGGTACTACGTCCATCGGCAACCGCACGATTCAGGCGGGCGAGTCATTTTCCTTTTTGCGCTTCAACGATAACTACACCCTAGCGCAGTTACTCTATGACCGGATTAACAACGGTGAATCGCCTACCTTCTACGTTTGCTACCGCTCGGTGTTTAAGGACTACTACCGCCTGGAGGCTACCTACGACTCTAACTCCTTCGACGTGGCTGAGCCGGCGGAAAATTGCACACTGACGGGTGATGCTTTTGATAGTCGGAGTTACTGAGGCTACCGGCTTAGGAGGTGACTTTCGGGCCGCGCGAGTTACCTGGCACCCGCGGCCCCGCCCTAATCTGTACCCAGCAGCGCAAGGATTTCGGGGGCTTAAGGGCCAAGCGCTACACATTTGATTGTTTTGTCGAGTACGATTGACCCCACCAAGTAGCAAGCGACGACCCGGTAATATTCATCACCGGACCAAATACCGCCGGAGCTAATCCGACGGTCGCGAGCTTCCCCATCGTCAGGGCTAGTCCGGAAGCCAGGCCACCATTTTGCAGGCCAACTTCCAGGGCAACGGTCCGGCAATCCTGTTCGGGAAGGCGAAGCGCTCTGGCGGCACCGTAACCGAAGCAGTAGCCACTCAGGTTGTGTAGGAGTACCGCTAGGATAAGTAGGGGACCGATACTGAGCAGGTCGTCCCGCCCCGCTGCGGTAATGACGACGATGATGATCGCTATGCCGGCCATCGATACGAGGGGCATGGCGCGGTCCAGCCAGCCGACTTTACCGTGGAGGAAGTGATTGAACAAGAGGCCCGTTAGGACGGGCAGAATAACCAATTTGGTAATGTCCCAGAGCATCGACCAAAAGTCAATGGGTACGTATTGCTGCGCTAGCTCCCGCATTAATAGGGGCGTCATCAGGGGGGCAACCAGGGTGGCCACGATCGTCAGGCTGACGGAAAGCGCCAGATTGGCCTTGGCTAGATAGGCCATCACGTTTGAAGCCAGGCCGCTCGGGCAGCAGCCTACCAGGATTATCCCGGCAGCAATCTCGGGCGGGAAGGCAAAGAGTTTAGTCAGTCCGAACCCAACGAAGGGCATGATGCAAAACTGGCAGGCCACCCCGATCACTACTGCCCTAGGCATACTGATCACGCCCCTGAAGTCCTTCCAGCTCAGTGCCGTGCCCATTCCGAACATGATGATCATAAGCAGGGGCAGAATCAAGCGGGAGGTGCGGAAGGTGCCGACCTGAGTAAACGTCTCGGGGTAGAACAGGGCCGCCGTCACGGCTGCGAAGATGATCACGGTGTAGGTGAAGCCCCGCACTAGCTCATAGCCCCGGATGCCATAGGCCAACAGCAAAAATCCGAGAATTAGCAGCGGACCTACCCCACTCATACCGCCCCACTGCCAGAGTATGACGGCCGCTAGAAAACAGGCGGCGGCGACCAATAGACCGATTCGATAGCGGGTCATCAGCTCCACAACCGGTCCCAGGAGCGTATGTCGTTCCACCCGGGCGTGGGACTGAAGTAGGCGGAATCTTCTTCATCGAGGTGCTGTTTGACCACCTCCTCATTGAGTTCGACGCCCAGGCCGGGAGCTTCGGGCACGATCGCAAATCCATTTTCAATCAGCGGCTGCTCGGTGTCGACTAGATCTTCCCAGTAGTCCAGGTCCACGGAGTGGTGTTCCAGGGCGACGAAGTTCTGGGTCGCAGCGGCGCAGTGTACGTTGGCCATGAAGGACACGGGCGTACCGGCAAAGTGCATGGCCATGGCGATGCCGCGTTCCTCGGCGTAGTCACCAATCCGCTTGGTTTCGAGTAGTCCACCTGAGCTCGCCAGATCGGGGTGGATAATGTCGACGGCATGGTGGTCGATCAATTTGATAAACTCCTCCTTGAGGTAGATATCCTCACCCGTGGTGGTAGGGGTGGTGATTGCGGCGGTGATCTCGCGCCACTGGTTGGTGAACTTCCAGGGGAGCAGATCTTCCAACCACGCCAGCCGGTAGGGTTCAACGGCCTTCCCCAGCCGAATGGCGTTGTTGAGATCAAAATGGCCGTAGTGATCGGAAGCCAGCGGTACGGAATACCCGACGGCCTCGCGTACCGAGGCAATGTACTCGGCCAGCAGGTCTAACCCCTTATCCGTGATCTGGATCTGGGTGAAGGGGTGTTCGGTGGCGCCGTAGCTGAGCGGGGCGCTGTCCCACTGACGGTCTACATCCCAGAAGTTATCGTTCACGAGGGCCCCCTCTACACCCTTCAGCGATTCGATCCCGAAGTCCATCTTAAGGAAGGTGTACCCCTTCTCCTCTACGCGCTCCTTCATGCGGCGGCCGAACTCCGCGGGGCTGTCCGCCCGTGGGGTGTCGGCGTACAGGCGTACCCGGTCGCGGTACTTTCCACCCAGTAGTTGGTAAGCGGGTACCCCGTAGGCCTTACCGGCGAGATCCCACAGGGCCATTTCCACCGCACATACGCCCCCGGCCTGCCGGCCGTGGTGGCCAAACTGCTTGATGCGCTTGAAGATCATTTCCACATTGCAGGGGTTGAGGCCCAGCAGCCGGCTCTTGAGAAATAAGGCGTAGCGCCAGTTGGCCCCATCGCGCACCTCTCCGAGGCCGTGGATATCCTGATTCGTATCGATACGAATGATTGGGCAGCGGCCGCCCCCGTTCATCACCACCGCGTAGCGCATATCGGTAATCTTTAGGTCCGAGGGCGACGAGGCGCGCCGCACACGCTGCGTTGCGTATTCCAGGGTAGGAGCGATGGGAGCGGTGATCAAACCGGCCAGGCTCAGACCACCTAAGCTTGCTTGCTTAATGAAATCCCGCCGCTTAGACGGGGGGGAGGCTGTTGGTTCCCGCAGTCCCAGCCGCTGTAAGAAGTCTAGTGAAGGAGTCGGCATATGCTATGGTTTGTCGATAAGTTTTGCTTAGCCTACCAGTTGCGCTCTGCGAGGTAGGCATCCAGTTCGGTACGGCTCATGGGCAGGCGATCGGGGTTAGCCTCGATCCAGGTCATAAAGTCGGTTTTGATGTCGGCGGTCCACTCCCGGTCGATCTCCCCGGGTGTATACTTACCTTCCCTGAGGCGCTGGTGCCCGAAGGCGTCACGGAGTGCCACGAACTCGGCGGTGACCACCACGCGTTCCAGTAGATGGGGTGGTATAACAATGATGCCTAACCGCTTAGCCAGGATCACATCCCCCGGCAAAACGGTAGCACGTCCCAAACGGATCGGTGCGTTGATGGAAGCAAGCTGCATCTCCTGGATGTAGGAAGGATCGTACCCCTTGATCCAGGCATTAAAGCCCTCGATCTTTTCGAGACCCTCTACATCGCGGACCGACCCGTTGAAGATGACGCCGTTCTGAGACTTTGCGTAAATGGAATTACCCAGATTATCGCCGATGAGGGTACCGTCGATGACTTTACCGTAACCGTCGGCCACGTATATGTCCCCCGGGGATAGGATGTCGATGGGCCAGGAGTTGGTCCCCCCGATGCGACCGTCGGCTTCTCCCTGCGCTTTAATCATCTCGTTCCACGCGGGTCGCAGCGGCATATACTGGGCGGTGACCGCGCGGCCGACCATTACCTGCTCGGGGTGCAGCACCATCCAATCACCCTCGTACTGGTTGTGGTACCCCTCGTTGCGCAGTACCCCCCAGGCCTCCTCCAGCGATACGTTCGCGAGTCGTGCCAATAAAGCATCGGGTGTTTTGGGGCGGCCGTCGGCGAAGCGCTCTCCGGTCCACTGACTCGTCAAGGCTTGAATCTCCTTCGCATTAGGGGTGATTTGCTGACCCGTAATGGGTAGCACCCAGATAATCAGGCAGATAAAATAGAAGCTTCGGTTCATGCTGGTATTCTCCTATAGATTGATGATGGTGAGTCCCCCTCGTTACGTACTAATCGACATCCCACCACACCCGTGTATCCAGGTTATCCGGTCCCTGCCGACTGATCGCTGCGTTGACGTTGTCGGAATTGACGGAGATCTCGGCGTTGGGATAGGTTAGGCGACGGATGAAGTCACCGCTGATGTCTTGTCCGGGGAAGGGGTTGGGGGTTAGCTCGGGATAACCGCTGCGCCGGAAATTGGCGAAGGCTTCGGCACCGTTCAAAAAGGAGGCGATCCAGTATTCGGTGTTGATCTGCTCCAGTGCGTTGTCCTCCTCGTAGGAGTTGGCCGCCAGGTAAGCAGCGATAGCGTCCTCGGCAATTGCTGAGCCGGGGTCGAAGTCTGCCATCTGTTCCATATGAGCGCGGACGCCATTGGTGAAATAATCGGCGGCCGAGCCATCGACCCAACCCCTCGCCGCAGCCTCGGCGAGCAACAGCTGCGTCTGGGCGTAGGTCACTAGAAAGGTCGGAGCCTGTAGCTTAGCCACGCGGGTACGGTCGGCCTGGCTAAAGGCATAAAAACTCGCGAGGCCCAGTTCCGTCGCTACCGCCCTGACGGTGTTGTTATCGTAGCCCAGCGGCATACCGACCTGTTGTTCGGGATCGCTGGTGGCGCGGTCGGCGGTTTGTTCCGGGCCGGAGGCGGCTCCGACGTAGCGTACGGCGATGGCCCCCAACCGGGGGTCGTTGGTAGATTGTAAGTGATCCACGAAAGGTGCGGCCAGGAAGAAGTTATTAGCCTCCGAACCGTTGAGGATATTGCCGATTGTGTTGGTATAATTGGCGTCGTGCCGAATCACGGCGTTATCGGCGTTCGACTGCATTACCCCACCCTGTAGGGCCATCCCGGCAAGTTGTTCGGCTCTGGCGGGATCGACCTTGGACAGGCGCATGCCCGCGCGTAGAAGCAACGAATACCCCAGGCGGCGCCACTTGTCGATGTCTCCCCCGTACAGCACGTCGCCCACCTCGGTAGGTGCACCGGCCGCCAGCGCCGCGGAGGCCTCCTGTAGCTCGTCGATCAGGTCAGTGTAGATATCCTCCTGCGCATCATAGCTGGGGCGTACGATTTGATCGGATACTCCCCTACCGGCCTCGAAGTAAGGGATGTCCCCGTAGGTATCGGTCAGCGTCATGAAGGCATAGGCCTGCCAGATGCGCGCCATCTGTTGGAGATTGTTACGCTCGGGATCGTCGGTAGTCTGCACTATAACATCGCTGGTGTTCCGGATGACATTGCGGTAATACCTCTCCCAGAGGCCCGCCGTCACGTTGCGGTTATCTTGATTGTAGTTCGCACCGGTAATTACTCCGGAATTAGGGGAGATCAGCTGCTGTACGATACCGATGTCATAGATGAGTGTACCGCCGACGGCGGTAGTATTTACCAGGGCGTCGTTCAGTATGTAGACGGGGTCAATGGAGGTCGGCTGGATGCGGTTGACGTTCAGCTCACTGAGCTCCTCCTCACACGCTGAGCTTAGCAGCAGCAGGAAAAAAGAGAGGTACAGGGTAACTTTTATCACGGCGGCGGGAGGTTAAAGTTTCACGTTGAGGTTGAACCCCAGACCACGGGTGGTTGGTAGGCCGGTTGATTCTAGGCCAAGGAGGTTGTCCGATGCGTAGCCAAAACTATCCGGGTCGATGTTTGGGACCCATTTTTTCAGGAGTAGCACGTTGTTGGCGATTAGGTCCAGCCGTATGCCCCGTACGGGAAATTTGTCCGGTAGAAATCGAGTGAGATCGTAGCTGGCCGTCACCTGCCGGAGCTTCCAGAATCCTGCATTATAGACGATCGGCTCGATGAGGGCCTGCGTACGGACAACCTCCCAGTAGGCCTGGGACGGGGCGGCCGCTTTGTTCCGTTCGCCCGCCACGTCGACACCCTCGCCCACGACACCGGTCTCCCGCCCCGGCAGGGTCATCGTGTGCAAGCCGTGGCGGACGGCATTGAAGTTCGTACCGGAGATGATGCGGTTGCCCAGCTTAAAATCGATGAGGAAGGATAGGCTGAAGTCACCGATCTGGAATTGGTTGTTTATGCCCCCGAACCAGCGGGGCAGGGCCGAACCGAAGGAGATCAACTCGTCGGTCCGCAGCGGGATTCCGTTGGCGTTGAACACCTGCCGCCCCTGCTCGTCACGACGGAAACCAAAGCCGTATAACTGGGCGATCTCCTCTCCCACGACCTGCCGCAGCTCACCATTGAAGGCATGCGATCCTACCGTAATACTCTCTCCGGCTTCGTCGGAAAGTAGGCTGAGCACCTCGGTGCGGTTGTACGAGGCATTAAGCGTGGCCGTCCATGCAAAGCGTTCGCTTTCAATGGGGGTAAATTGTAGCAGCCCTTCTACACCCCGGCTCACACTCTCGCCACTATTGATGAGCGTATTGACATAGCCCGAGGCGTCCGAGATCTGCGCGGAGACGATCTGATCGCTGGTCAGTTTACGGTATCCCGCCAGATCGAGCGTGAAGCGATTGTTGAATAGGCGTACCTCCAGGCCGATCTCCCCCTCTCCCGTACGCATGGGTCGTAAGTTGGGATTGGGCAAGGTGTTCCCCAAAGCGCTTCCAACGGGCTGCAGCGCCCCGTTCGGGTTGGCGAACAGGTTAGCGTTGATGCCGTAGAACAGCACATCTGAATAGGGACCTACGTCCGTGTCACTGCCCACCTCGGCGTAGGCGGCGCGTAGTTTGCCGAAGGATAACCAGTCGGGCAGACCGTCGAAAGCATCGGAGAAGACGAAACTGGCCGAAACGGACGGGTAGAGAATGCTCCGGTTTTCGGCAGAAAGCGTCGAGAACCAATCGTTGCGCAGCGTAGCGTTGAGGTACAGTACCCGGTTGATTGACAGGTCCAGCGAACCGTAGAGCGAATTAACGCCCCGCTCGGATAGGCCATAGATAGGGTCTTTAACCCGGCCGTTCTGTATGGTATACAGGTCGCGTACCACAAAATCGGTCACTTGCACACTGTTCACATCCGAACGGCGGTACATGTGGTTACCGCCTACCGTGGCGTCCACACCGATGGTTCCGAATTCCCGGGTAGCCGATACCAAAAAATCGGCGTTGATTTCGCGAAAGCGGCGGGCTTCCTGGGTGTACACGCCATTCACGAACCCCGCCGGAGCCGGAGGGCGAGACGCCTGGCCGGTAGGGAAGTTGTTGTAGTCCTGATCGCGCGACCAGTAATCCTGTCCGATACGACCCTGCACGAAGACACCGGGCAGTAGGTCATAGCGGGCCGAGAGGTTACCGAAGATGCGGTCGCGCCGGATAGTATTGAATTGCTCCGAGAGCGTGAAGTAGGGGTTGGTGCGGTTGCGGAACCGGGAATAGACGAACTCATTGCCCTCAGCGTTGAAGCGATTGGCCTCGAGTACGTCCAGCGGTAGGGAGTTGGCTAGATTATAGAGCGCAACGGGAATGGTATTGTCCTGGTTAGCTACGTTTGGCGGGTTCTCGTTGAACTCGTTGGAATAGTTGATATTGCCGCTGATGGTCAGCCTGTCGCTTAAATCATAGCTCAGGCCCAGGTTGACGGTGCGGCGGGTGTACTCATTGTTGGGTACGATACCATTACTATTTAACTGGGCCAGCGATAGGTTGAAGCCGCCCTTTTCGCTGCCGGAAGCCAGCGTAATGGTGTTGGTAATGTTTTGACCGTTACGGAAGAACGTCCGCACGCGATCACGCACCGGCTCGTAGGGTAGTACGATCCCGTCAAAGAGCACCTGGGTCATACCCGGCTCGAAGCGTTCGCCGAAGGACCACTGACCCGAGGTGGGGTTGGCCTCGGTGGGGCGCACCCCATTTTCCCCCTGTCCGTATTCATATTGATAGTCGGTAAAGTCCAGCGGCGTCTCGTTGGTATAATTGACGTTGTACGTTACCCCCAGGCCTTCGCTATCGCCTCCTGATTTGGTGACGATCATGATGACCCCGTCCTTAGCCCGCGATCCGTACAGGGCGGCGGCGGCGGCCCCCTTCAACACCGTCATACTTTCGATGTCGTCCGGATTGATACTCGAAAGGCCATCACCACCATCGGAGGTAACCCCCCCTCCTCGGGTGCCCAGCGCACTGTCGGAGCCCTGATTGCCCAAGCTGCTACCAAAATTCGTGTTGTCAACGGGTATGCCGTTGACCACGATGAGCGGACTGTTCTGTCCAGAGATAGAGGACTGCCCCCGAATACGGATCTTCGAAGTGCCGGCTGGGCCCGTTCCTAAGCCTGAAATATTGACCCCGGCTACCTTGCCCTGTAGGGCGTTCATAAAATTAGGCGACCGGTTAATGGCTATCTCCTCCGCCGCGACGGTGGACGTAGCATAACCCAGTTTCTTCTGCTCCTTGCGGATGCCCAGAGCCGTCACGACCACCTCACCGAGCTGCTCGGCACTTGCCCCGAGTGCGACATCGATTACGCCGCGACCGTTGATACTAATTTCTTGACTCCCGTAACCAACGTAGGAAAACACCAGGCTGTTAACCTCATCCGGCACGGTCAGCGAGAAGCGGCCATCCAGATCGGTTACCGTCCCCGAACCGGTACCGGGAACCTGCACGCTCACCCCCGGTAACGGGGCACCATCGGTAGCATCGGTAACCAAACCGGTGACGGTCTGCTCATCCAAAACTTCGGTAACGCCGTAGCTGCTTCCCCCGACTAACCCTAGGGCCGGTAGCGGAATGGCAACTAGTAGCAAAACGATTACACCCAGCAGGTGCAGATACCTGTTGATCACTACCATTCGGATAAGTATTGTTGGTTCTGTATGGTTACAACCTAATCGTAACGTAATGAGACAAACATCCTACGGCAGATAGGTCACTTCAAAGAATTTTAATTAAGCCTTACGGGTAAAACCAAAGATATACATTTATAACTCCCACGCAAGAAAATAGAAAATTTTTTTCTGACTAGCGTCTGTTGCCGTGCGGGAAGCTGTACCGACGCAGGCCGAAGCTATGCGACACGGAACGCTCCTGCGCATTAGGAAGTGATACCGAGTAACGAACGGCGACCCCACTGCACTAAGGGGAAACAAACCTTGCCATGAAAACGCTACTGTACCCTCTGATCGCCGGTACCCTGCTGGGCTGCCAGACCCTATCGCTGTCCACGCTGAGCGATGCTAGCAAGCAACTAGACTTGAGTGAAGTGCGGGAGCACCTCCGCGCCGACGTCATCACCACCAGTTTTGCCGATGCGGACCCCGCGGCCGGACTGGCGGCGTGCTTCGGTACCGACCAGGTGTACCTGCCCCTGGGCGTGATGCCGCGCAGTGCCGCGGGTGGGTACCTGCTCACTCCGGGCTTTTACGAGATGACCGTGCGCAGCTACTGCATCCGGAGCTGCCGGCGCGACTGCAACTGGTATCGGCCCGCTTGCTAAGTCCGGCGTTACTGCTGGAGCTGAACGGCGGGGCCCTCGGGCTGATCCCCCCGCGGGCGTTTAACCGGGCGGTTGGATCCCTGCCCGCCCCGGTGCAGGCCATCGTACGGCAACGCGAATACCTATCTCCACGCCAAGGTGATCTCGGGTATGCAGCGCGAGGCGGGTAGTGATCAGACCGAGATCGTGGTTCACGACCCCGCCTTCTCGACCGCCGATCCGGAAGATGCGCTGATGGCCGTAGGCAAGAGTGAGCTGAAGTACTTCTTGAACGATGAGCTGAAGGTGGAGTATGTGCTGTATAAGTAAGAGGTAGGTGGTGCGGCCGGGTAATGAGCGCATCCTGTGCGAAACCGCCGGGCGGAACGGATACGAAGGAAAACGCCGCATCCACGAAAACTGCCACATCACCGCACCCGCGTCCCCGCCAGAAATTTGTACGTAGAGGCAGAACAGGGCGTGGGCGCCGGAACCACGTCGCGGTACTTCGCCGTCATCGGGTCTACGTAGTTGTGGTCGATCTCGGTGAATACGATGCCGGACTGCAGGGCCTTCTGCTTTGAAGCGCAGGCGGTACAGGAAGGTGTTCGATCGGCCCACCACGGGAATCTCCAGGTTCTGGTTATGAAAGGTATTGACAGGCGCCCTCGAGAGGGTGTCATAGCGCGTCCGTACCCTGGGAGCTAGGTTCGTTCAGGTTGAGCCGAACTTCCTACTACGTGGCGAGGAAGTAGATCACCAGACTGTTATCGGGTGCGCGTAGGGTATCGGGATACACCATCTCCGACGGCACGGTTTGGGCGCGGACGCAGGTGCAGGGAAGGATGGTTAGCAGTAGGGCTATTAGGAGCGAAGTTGGCGGTTTCATAGCTTGAAAGTACGCCTCTTCCGGAGAGTAGATCTGTGCAGCCCGTGGCAATCTGGAGCCGGGACGAAGCTTTCTGCTCTTCTTCTTTGCGGGGGTTACTGGGCTTTAGTGCTGTCGCATTCGATGGGGTTAGCGTGGAGATGCGGTGCAGTTTGTTCCCGGCGCTTGCTTAAGGGCTAAGCGCTCCCGAGGACCTTGTGCGCGGTATCCTTGTTGAACAGTCACTTATTCATGGGGTGGGCGGCGATCTTCATGAGGAACAGCCCGATGGTGGTATCCCGGACCTCTTCCTCGTAGCGCTCCCGCCCCCACTCGGAGAGGTCGGCGTAGCGGATACCCTCGCGCAGGAAGTGGATGGATACATCGTAGTTTTCGTAGCCTTTTACATACACCGGAACGGCGGCCTCCATGGGATACTCGAAGGTCGGAGCAGCGGAAGAGCTCATAGGTATTGTGGTCGATGGCTGACTTCAGCGTGGCGGTCAGCACCATCACCAGGGAGTCGAAGTATTTGAAGATGACCTGGTAGCGGTTGTAGAGCAACTCCAGCAGTTCCAGTTTGTACACCTCGTGGATGGCCTGTTCCATCGCCAGCCGGCAGTAGCTCAGGCTACTTACTGGTTCCGCTTGGGCACGCAATTAAGTATCGGAAATTCCCGCTATGGAGACGATAATTCCAGGAAGAAATGAAAACCGCCGTACCTTAGCGTGAAATTTTCACGCCATGCTTATACGCCTAGTAGTCAACAATTTTCTGTCTTTCGGAGAGGAACGGGAGTTCAACATGCTTCCGAACGAGCGGTACAAAAAACTGCCGCACCACACCTACTCGGTGGGCTCTGAGTCGGTCCTGAAACTGGCGGCAGTTTATGGAGCCAATGCGGCGGGAAAGTCCAATTTGGTAAAGGCGCTAGAAGTGTTGAAGAGTTTTGTTAATCAAAAAAAGATTCCGATCGATATCGGTATCAATCGCTTTCGGTTTGACGAAGCTTTACAAGATGGTGCCGTGGCCCTTGCGGTAGAGTTTTGGGCCAGGGAGAAAGCATTTGTCTACGGAGTGGAGTTCTGCGACGACTTCGTGCTAACGGAGGAACTATATGAGTCTGGTCTAGGAATCCGTGATGACAGGCTTGTTTTCAGGAAGTACGTGCAGGACGGCAAAACGCAAATCGAGTTCAGCAAAGGCTTCTCCAGAAGCAAAAAAAACCAGCTGCTGGAATCCGTACTGGAGGATAACCTCCTTAAAGACGATGAATCCGCCTTGCGGTTTCTTGCCACGCTCAAGGTACCTGAATTGGCCGACGTAGAACTTGCGGCACATTGGTTCGACCAAACCCTGCAGATCATTACGCCATCGGAGATCGCCAGAGGACTACCGCATTTTCTTGACATCAACTCCCAACTGGCGGAATACGCTAATCAGTTGATGCGTACCTACCATTTGGGGGTGGCCGCAGTGGAGATTGAAAGATTGTCGCTGGACGAGTTCGTTGGCCGGGACAATCCGTCGGCATCACGCTCCATTATGCAAGACTTAGCGGATTCTCACCACAATTTTATAACGCTTAAAAGCGGCAAGGGGGATATTGTCTGTGCAGTCCAGGAAGACGATAAGATTGTTGTCAAACGATTACGGATCCGACATACCACCCCATCAGGAAAAGAAAGGGTATTTGAAATGGGCGAGGAATCGGACGGCACAAAGCGCCTACTGGACTTCGTCCTCACGTTCTTTGCCGTAGTCCGGCAGGGTACGGTTTTTGTGATCGACGAAATTGAGCGGAGCCTGCACCCCAATCTGATCAAGCAACTGATTCACAAATTCAGCCATGACGACCGCACTAATGGCCAGCTGATCTTCACCACACACGAATCCAACCTCCTCGACCAAAATATTCTCCGCCGCGACGAGATCTGGTTTGCCGAAAAGGATTCTTTTGGCAGCACCGACCTCTACTCCCTGAGCAAATTCCGGGAGCACCACACCATGGACATCCGTAAGGGCTACCTCACCGGGCGCTACGGCGGCATTCCCTTCACCGGTAACCTGGAAGAACTGAACTGGCACGACTATGATCTTGTCTAGAAATCGTGCCTTCAAACGGGAAGAACCCACCGAGGAGGCCATCAAGATCGTAATCGTCTGCGAGGGCATCCGCCGGGAGGGAGACTACTTCAGCTACTTCCAGCAGCTGGATTCGCGGGTTGAGATAGAGGTGATCAGACCGCTGCCCGACGCAAATAATTCGCCGACCGGACTCTTCGAGGACTTTCAACAACGCTTAGTCGCCGACCGGGAAACGGGAAAACCGATACTGGAACTGCAAGATTACGATGAAGTCTGGTTCGTGATCGACACCGACCGCTGGGGCGATAAGATCACTGAGCTGCGCTGGCTAACCGATCCGCACTCCAACTATCACGTAGTCCAAAGCAACCCATGCTTTGAAGTCTGGCTGTACTACCACTTCCACCTCAACGCCCCGAAGTTTGCCAACTGCGCCGACAGCCAGGCCTGGAAACCCTACCTAAACGAAGCCGTACCTGGCGGATTCAATCCCCAATCTCATCCAATTCATTTGCCCGATGCTACCCGCCACGCCGAGCATACCTTCGAGCGGGACGACGCGGGCAATCCGGCGGTGGGCTGTACGGAGCTTTACCTGCTGGGTCAACGGCTTCACGAACTGCTGGGGCATAAGCTGGCCAGCGCCCGGCGAAAATTTGGACTTTAGCAAATCTCGAAATGTTAAGCGGAGAAACATAGAATTGACCTGCTCACCGCGGCCTGCCTGATCCAACCGGTTTGCAGACGGATGAAAAGAACTACGAGCAGATTGACAACTGGTGGCCGGTCCCTACCATTCAGTCACTCGATTTTACCACCAATACCCCAGTTAAAGCGGTATAGTCCGTTGCTGCTTGGTAGATCAGTTGTCCATTCAAGTACACTTTAAGGCGGCTCAAGTAGTCGAATGCCAGAGTCAGCGTAGTATCGGCGGGCAGTACGGTGTCTTTACGCAGTAGCACGGTCCGCTCCATATCATCAAAGTACCGGCTTAAGTCCAGTAGGCCGTCCACATCAGCACTGGCCTGCTGTAGGTGAGAAGAAGTGGCCAGGATGGAATCTATCTGACCTAGAGTCCGCGAGGAGTCCGCCACAAACGGTTCTGATAGCGACCATTCCCGGATGTAGTTGTCGGTAGTCGCAACGGGCGGGGTGGCCTCTGATGACTGCTCGCAGACCCCTCCGGTGATCGACACCTTACTGAAGTAAGCCTGGTCGAACATCGTCGTGAAGAAAATGCCTCCAGCGCTGCGGTCCCGCTGTAGGTCCGTAACGGTGAACTGCGGCCGGTCCATATCGTGCACAAAAACTTAGGCGCGCTCACAGGTGACCACTACCCTAGCGTGAACCCACCGCCGCAGGTCCATCACCTCGATTCCTGCGGTGGTCTGCCGCAGCTTAAGGGCTAGGCGCGGCTGCTTACTGAACGCCATCCAGGACACACTGTCCATAGCGTAGATTCCCGCCTCCGTGGAAAACTCGTAGCCGGCTGACTCCAGGTATTGAAGCAGACCTCACTATACCAAAAGACCTTGCACCCGCGCCCCCGCCCCTAATCCGTACCCAGCAGTGCAACAATTTCGGGATAGCTTTCGGACAGAGGCCGTGTGCGCTTATCCTTTGCGAACTGCGTCAGAAACGCCTGATTAAAGGCAGGGAACCGGGGAAAGTCCCGCCGGAGCATGAGTGCTACCCGCTTGTCGATGACCAGGTCGGCCACCTCCTCCGGGTAGGTCTCCTGTACGTAGAGGCAGAACAGGGCGTGGGTCAGGTACTCGTTGAAGGTCGCCTCGGGGGAATCGTAGTACCCGGACCCGGCCCGGCTATTCCAGTCGGCGAGTGATTGCATGTTGGCCGTAACCACGTCGCGGTACTTCGCCGTCATTGGGTTTACGTAGTTGTGGTCGATTTCGGTGAATACAATGCCGGACTGCAGCGCCTCCCGCGTGGTCGTGTCGTAAGCGGAGGTCAGCACATCGGCCGGACCGTTGACGAACATGATGCTTTCGTGAAAACTATAGGGGCCATCAGTCTCATCCTTCTCGAAGCGCTGCGTGGAGTGGGACCCATGGATGAGGGGAGAAAATACGATCCCGTAATGATCCATGCGTGCCGGGAATTCGCGTTCCATCCAGTCCCACATTTGGCCTACCGGCATAAGGTTCCGTTGTTGTTCGATCTGCTCGGCGTAGTCCCCGGCGTGGTCGCGGTAGAACTGGCGAAATCCGGATTGCTGGGCGAAGTCCTGCACCAGGTAGAGGAGGTCGACAAAGGTCATCAGGGTGTAAGGAGCTAACCCTGAGGAGAAGTCGGCGCTTACCGGCAAGTGATAGGGCACGGCGGTGAGCCGGTCCCACTCGTCGAAGACGAAGCCATAGCTATTTTCCCGAAATCCGTAGTACAGGCTAAAGCCGGCAGCGTCGGACGCCGCATGTTTATCGAGCAACCGCACCAGGGCGTGGCGGCGGAAGGGGGCGAAGTGCGCCGTCACGGCGTCGGTGTACGCCGTCCCCCGGGGGTGGTTGCCGGTACTGTCGCTCAGGGCGCTGAGGTAGAGGATCACATTGGCGAGCTCGAACACCTCGGGAACGGCAAAGGTCGTAGCGCCGCGGTGGGCCGTGCGGTAGGCTTCCGGATGCGGTTGCGGGGTGCCGTTGAAGCGCAGGCGGTACAGGAAGGTGTCCGTTCGGCCCACCACGGGAATCTCCAGGTTCTGGTTATGAAAGGTGTTGACGGGGGCCACCGAAAGGGTGTCGTAGCGCGTGCGTACTTCCAGTCGCCGACCGGGTTGTGCGTCCGTACCCCAGGAGCTAGGTTCGTTCAGGTTGAGCCGAACTTCCTCCTGCGTGGCGGAGAAGTAGATCACCAGACTGTCATCGGGTGCGCGCAGGGTATCGGGATACACCATCTCCGACGGCACGGTTTGGGCGCGGACGCAGGTGCAGGGAAGGATGGGTAGTAGGAGGGTACCCAGGACCAGATGGAATGATGTCATATTCCAATATATACATTGTGCGGAGAATAGACCTACTACATTACCCTGCGTTGAGTACGGCGTTATAGGTCGCATTTGGTTGTTGACTGGTTACCAAGACGCTCCCACCACCACGGCCGTGTGGAGCACCTCCAGCTCCCCGCTAACTCTAAGTGTGTATAGGCCCATTGGTAGCCCCAATAGCTGAATGAGTGTATCATCCTTATGATAAATAGCAACTACCCGGCCATCCGACGAAAGTAGCTCAATCCGGGAAGTACGGTAGGTCTCCGGCATTAGTACCGTAAGCCAGCCATTGGTGACGGGATTAGGATAAACTCGTAGACTAGCAGTTGCTTCCTCCTCGTGCACCATCACGATGATGTTCGAAGTACTGGACGTTCCATCGAAGTCCGTCTGCCGCAGGCGGTAGTAATTAGCCCCGGTAGAGGGGGCCGTGTGTACGTACACGTAGGTTAGAGGGGCTGTACTCGTGCCGGCTCCTGTAATAGTAGCCACTTCGTACCAATCTTGCTCATCGGTAGCGTGCTCGACGGTGAAGTAGTCGTTGTTGGTTTCAACTGTAGTAGTCCAGGCCAGCGCGTGGGTGCCGGCCCGGGAAGTAGCCGTAAAGGAAAGTAGTTCAATGGGCAGCGTGACAGCTTCGAGCGCGTAGACCCTCACCTGACCCGCATTAGAGCCACTACCATCGTTAGTTGGTGCACCGATAGCTACCCGCAAACCCTCCGCCGATAGCGATACGCTAAAGCCAGACTGGTCACCGGCCGCTTCCCCGTCGATATCCTGACCGAGCTGTTGCCAGTCGCCTGCCGCATTTAGGTTATAAATTCTTGTATAACCCGCAGAAGCACCACTAAAATCCGGGGCACCGATTGCTACCCCCAGACCATCCGTCGATAGCGATACGCTGGTGCCAAATCGATCGTCGGTCGCTTCCCCGTCGAGGTCCTGACCAAGTTGCTGCCAGTTGCCTGATGCCTTAAATTCATAGATCCTGACGTGACCTGCACGGATTGAGGCCCCGCGGGCTAGAAGTGCACCGATGGCCACTCGCTGGCCGTCTGCTGACAGCGATACGCTGATGCCGGATTGATCCTCAGCCGCCTCTCCATCAATATCCTGACCGAGCTGCTGCCAGGTGCCTGACGGGTTAAGCCCATAGACCCTTACCTGACCTGCATTGGAGCCATTGCCATCATTGAACCGTGCGCCGATTGCCACCCGCTGCCCATCGGCCGAAAGCGATACGCTAGTGCCGGATCGATCCTCGGCCGCTTCCCCGTCGAGGTCCTGACCGATCTGCTGCCAGTTGCCTGATGCTTTAAATTCATAAATCCTGACATGACCTGAAGCGAAAGCTGACCTGCCACGGTTTCGAGGTGCGCCGATGGCCACTCGCTGGCCGTCCGCCGACAGCGATACGCTGGTGCCGGATTGATCTACCAAATTTTCGCCGTCAATATCCTGACCGAGCTGCTGCCAAAGTGTTGATTCGTTAAGTCTATAAATTCTCACCTGGCCTCTACCCGTGGTGTTAGTAGCAGGCGCACCGATTGCCACCCGCTGACCGTCGGCCGATAACGCCACGCTAAAGCCGGATTGATCCTCGGCTGCTTCCCCGTCGATGTCCTGACCGATCTGCTGCCAGTCACCTGACGGGGTAAGATCGTAGATCCTTACATGACCCGCGTTTGGACCAGTGCCGTCGTTTGATGTTGCGCCAATGGCTAGCCGTTGTCCACCGGCCGATAACGATACGCTGGTGCCAAATCGATCATCGGCCGCCTCCCCATCAATATCCTGACCGAGTTGGGTTTGTCCGATCAATGCGCAGCTAGAAATGAGCAGTAAGAGGATAGTAGGTAGCATGTGATAGTGCTTGTTAGTTGTACCAGCGATAATCTTACTGCGCCGGTTGCGCAGTAAGGTTTAGGCTTAAGGCTTGTTGTGTTGTACTTAATTGGAGGGGGGGAATGATTCCCTCCCAATGACAAAGTTTGCAAAACTTTATCCATACTAGTATGCCCTTGGCATACTATTTTTTTTGTTGGACGAAGGCCACCAAATAGCAGCGGTTCTCAGTTTAGATTTGCATGACGCGTAAGCCGCACATTTCCAGCATCTTACGCCACACCTCGTCTAGGTTATCCATAACCGTAGTCAACATTACCGAGCGCTGCACTTCCCACAACTTGATGCGCGTGCGTAGTTTTTTCAGCACCCGGCCAAAAGCGCGATTGCAGCACTCCAGAAGCTGGTCCGCCGTAAAGGCCAGCATCATCAGGTAGGCAAAGTTGGTCGCTAAGTTTTCTTTGCCGTGATCGTAATTATGACCGTAGTTGTATTCCTGATTTTTCAGCGTATTGAACACTTCATTTTCAATCTTCCACCGACTGCGACCCATTTCCAGTACGGCCATTAGATTGCTGTGGTGCAGTTCGATATTAGTGAGGTAACTGAAGACAACTTCCTTGTCAGAGGCTTCCTTGACCCGGCAATAAAGGACGTTCACGCGCATCCCCTCGTTTGACTTGTTCAGGGCTACATCGTTGGTATAACCCAACTCGTAGCTACCCCCCTTACGTCTCTTCATTTTCCAGCGTACTTTGCCCCGTGCGTTGAGCTCATCAAACTGCTCAAAAAGGTACTTTGACCCTGATTCCTTGGCGTTGATGAGGTACTTCCACTGCGGACTGGACTGGGTGATCAGGGTTACGATGGGCGCACAAGCATACAGGGTGTCCAGTACGTAAACCATTGATCGATCGCTATTTACGGTAGCCTGGCGGGCAAAGAAACGTTTGGCCGCACTACGTTCGCAATCATTTTTAGTCTCGCCGTCCTGGCGCACAATCGGTTCGTTATCCACCACGAAGACCGGGCGCTGCTTAGGGCAGACCAGCGCACCGCTTAGCATCGAATGGGAATAGGATACCGTACCGTTTTGGTGGCGACGTTCCAGACAGTAGGAACACTTCACTTTGTTCGAGCACTGGTGTTGAACGCCGTCTACGCTGACCACGTAATGCTCGTTCCAGTAGCGGTAGGTGGGGGCCACTTGTTGACTTTCTAAAAACGGCAGCACCCGGTGAAATCCTTCGTTTAAGTCCTGAGCGGTTAAGCGGTCTAAGATATCGCGCAAGCCGTTATCGGAAGGAATACGATCAATGCCATAAACTGAATGCAAATTCTGCTTTTCAATCGCTAGTTTAGGGCGAAAGCCAAACAGAGAGGGTGCCTTGAGGTGGAAGATGGCATAGCCGCTTTTGAGCGCATCCAGGGCGGTATAGGAGGCATTTTTGCGCCGCGAGTCGCCCTTGGCGCAGGGCGCCAGGGCGGGTAGTACCAGTTGCTGATAGACCTGTGCGGGCTGGATTTGATTACTTTTTGTGGGAGTTGGCATCCGCGAAAGGTAGCAAACGCTTACCTTTCAGGTGGCTAGCTGGCTAAACTGAGAACTGCTGACGAAATAGGCCGTTGATCCGATCTGGGGGGGGTGACGAATACCGAGGTGATGCGTAGGGGCGGCTGGCCGGGAATATCGTCCTAATCATGAATTGTATTCATCGCCGCTGTGGTGGCGATTAGTTGGAAAGCGCTGTCCCTCATCTTACATTACTAGACATTTTTAATAAGCAGTTGATTATGGTGCTGTTCGAGCCCATCCAGATAGCGGATGAAGTGGCTCATGCGGCCTAGTCGGGCGGTGACCAAACTTAGTCCCCCGGCGGAAGATGGACTCTGCGGCAAAGCCCCCTTGGGCCGTGGAGGTGATACGTCGAATGGTTGAGCGTGCCTTCCAACCCGCCTGGATAGTGATGGCGTAGGCCAGACAGATTAAGCTCATCATCAGGTTGGACTTTGCCGTAGGCTTAAGGTTGAGTGCCTTCAAACCAAACCCATTGGTTTTGAGGTGACGGAATAGACACTCGATGCGCCACCGCTTACAGTACTCATCCACCGTCTTTTTAAAGGGCCGCACGCGGCTGAGGAAGATGATTACCTCATCCCCCACGGCCGCCTGGGAGTTGGGATTACGCCGCATCGATAGGTAGTAAAACTCCCCACTTAGCTCGATCCGCTTTCGGCAGAACTCGCCCTGACCCAGACAGCGGTCGTACATCTCCTGGTAGGTTCTACCGCCTGCGGTGTCGACCGCATCGTAGTAGTCCCCAAAGCGTAGGCGAATGACAAAGTCTATGCCCTGGTCGGTCAGAAAGTTAAACCACTGCTGTCCGATGTACTCCCGATCCGCCTGTAGGCGCATACCCTTTAGATCGAAGTGTTCGAGTGCTTCGGAGAACAGCGCCTGACGTTCGGCCTGGGAAGAGGCACCGATCTTGGAGAGTTGTTTCCAGTGTATCATGGTAGCCCTCCAGGTAAAGATAGCACTCCGCTTGGGCTTACGCCAAGTCCTTAAACCGCCGTCCTTCCGGCAGCAGTTGGGCCTTGAAGCGGCTGAAGAATGACTCCGTCTGGGCATTGTAGTAGTGGTTGTCGCGGCGCGTCATGCTGGACTGATGCCCGGCTGCCGTCAGGCGCTGGCGAAAGGCAATCAAACTATACTGACCGCCCCCATCGGAGTGGATGATGAGTCCGGCGGCGGATTGGCGCTTCTGTAGGGCCCGCTCCAGGGCCAGTAGCGTAAGCTCTTCGCGCATATGATCCGCCACAGCGTAGCCCACGATGGTGTGCGAGCAGCTATCCTACCTACAGCGTGGCTAGGTAAGAGAAGCTACCGTCCAGCATGGGTAGGTAGGTGATGTCGCCTACCCAGAGGCGGTCGGGCTGCTGTGGTGGGGGTTCGACCAACGAGGCTACACAAATGAGCATGGACGGGCGGGGACGGGCTACCGACAACGCATTCATCAAACGCCTGTGGCGAATGGTCAAGTACAAGTATATTTACCTCCATGAGTTCATGGATGATCTGGAGCTTACACAGGGACTACGCCCGGGACCACTTCTCGCTGAGCCCCAGCTTACCTTATCAACATTGCCCTACCGGACCTATTACTCTGTCAAAAGCTGTCGAAGATGTAAGCTACACATCAGTTGTGCCAAAACAAATTCAATGCAAATTTCATAGTAGAGATGTCAGAAAATATACTAAATCATAAAGAGCTTGAAAGCGTCACTAAGGTTGCTACCATAGCAGAGGCCCTACCTGGTGTAGTCATCATACATGATACGCGGGACTGGTCGGTAGTATGGATGTCTCAGCGGGGATTGAAGCTGTTAGGAATTTCCCTAGAGGAAGTGCAATTCATGAGTGCGGAGGAATATTACAGACGATATTTTAATCCAGAAGACACGAGAGATTACGTTCCTAAAGTATTTGGATTAATAGAACGCAATAATGACGAAGAAAATGTAGCCTACTTTCAGCAGGTTAAATTTATGAATGATCCAGATTGGCACTGGCACATGAGTAGTACCAAGGTGTTACTTAGAGATGAGTACGGGAAGCCATTGCTCATTATAACGGTGTCCTTTCCCATCGATCCTAAGCACCATCTTTCGACAAAGGCAGAACGCCTACTACAAGAAAATAATTTTCTGCGGAATAACTTTGATTTATACGCTACGTTGAGCCTGCGTGAACGCGAGATACTGCGGCTATTCGCATTGGGGAAAAGCGCCGTCGACACAGCATCGGAATTATACATATCAACAAACACGGTAGAGACACACCGAAAAAACATAAAACAAAAATTAAAAACTACTTCCTACTTCGAGCTCTGTCAGTATGCAAGAGTTTTTGATTTGATTTAGGGCATCTGCCAACCGGTCACTACTGCCGACACCTTACCTGAAATTTCTGACCGTGGTGGGGGCCGCTACTTACGGTGTTCAAGCATACCCCCAGCAACTTGAAGGTGAACTAACCGCCGGTATCCACCCGAAGTTGTGACTGGCGCCCTAAGTGCTCAATCAAGTTCATTGCCACATCGCACCTGATCGAGCGGTCTACCTGAATCGCCGCAGACCAAACAGACCAAGACCAGAAGCTGCTTCACGCACCGGTTTTTCTTCCCCACGCCGCTTAGACTACCGCAGTCGCTAGACCCTCCTTATCCCGTCCTACTGCTTTTGCACCTTAGACAAGGTCGCCGGGCCGATCTTCTGCGTGCGGTAGAGTTTCTCGAACCGCTTGATCTGCTCAGCACGGCACCTAGCGAAAGCAATCTGCCTTCGGTTGTAGTTGACTTTCTAATCGTGATCCGGAGTCTTGAAAAGGAGTTGGATCAGCCTAAACCTTATAGCCCTGCGTAGTACTGCTTCCAAATGAGGGTTAGGAAGCGTGGACACACCCAAAAATCACCGAAAGTGGGTATTGCTGTTCAGACACTAGTATGAGACCTTTGCGTTCGTACCGTACTAGAACAGATGCGTAAGTCCGCAACCATTCTATAGGCGGTCAAAGGTTGATTCTGATCGAGCTGGTCCAATATGACCATGGTCTAAATATTCCTTTATAAATGGCTTTTCGATTGTTTGATGTCAAGACAAACTTACTCAATCAGCAATGATGCGATAAAAATCATAGGCTATTTAGATATTACTATTGCACTCAATCATCAACTTTTCGCATAAGGAAACAACTTTAGCCCCTTTTAAATAAAAAGAGAAGTTTCTTGAGGCATAAAAATTTTCTGAAATAGTGATTATAGAGAAATTTGCAAAATTAAAAGTTTTAAACACATAAATACATCCAGAATGCGCCAAATAATCTTGATAGTCCTGCTTACGCTCTTAGGTGTCTCCTGTGATAAAGAGCTTGGTATCATTGATCTTGACCTTAAGGCAGACAGCGAAGAAACTGCTGGTTTTGAGGTTATTGCTGAGTTTCCAGAAAATTCAGGGATGTCTCCCATAGACGTTACATTTTCCTCCATTTTTACTGAAAACGCGTTAAAACGGGTAGAAGTGCCACTTGGGGACGGATTAGAGCTCGCGTTTGCCACTAACAGTGAAGGCGACATTGTTTTGATGACGCTCTTCAATCCTTCCGCAACGGAAAAGATCGTAATGAACGCGCGTACCACTGCGTTGGCGCTGGTGATGCTCCATCCCTGGGCGGTTGACCTTACGAACAACGCGAAGTTTGAGGCTATGATTTACATGGAGAGCTTGCCGGAATTTACCAAATATGTTAAGGCAGTTGAAAGGAGTATTTCTCAGCATGCTATCAATCCACTAGTAAGTGAATCAGTTTTGAATCAGTTACTCGCTGTACAAAGAATTATTGCTAAGGATGTCAATATACCAATTGAGCCTTTGCGGTTTAAAATTTCCCCTAAGAAAGCTACTGTCACTAATGAGATTAGTAGTGCGACGTACTCCATAGGCTTGTACAATGATAAAGACGAACTAGTCAGTCTTGCCCCCGCTTACGGTCTCAATAAAACAGCTCACTATTATTATCTGTACCGGAATGGAACAACTACTCCTTTAGTCAACGGTAGCGAAACGGCCACTCTAACTATTCCCTCAGATGGTATATGGACGCTCAAAGCTAACCATGGACTACCTTTAGATAAGACCGAAGAGGGCCGGCAGGCGACTGGTATCAACACAGTTGCAGTGATAAGTAATCTCTTAGGTCTCTTCTCTAATGACTTGAAAGAAGCAGCGCAGGGGATGGAGTGTAGACGTCATCTGGTGGAACGAATATTCTCTGCACCCGGCAGTACCATCGATGTAGCAGAGGAATTAGTCAGTTTCGCTAACGGTGATCTCGGCGGTGCCGTCTTAACCTATTCCATGACTAAATATGTATTGGAACGCTATGACGACGTAGTTCAGGTAACAGAGAAGTGCTTGGCAACCGGCGCTACAAAGCTCGTGATGAAAAATTCTATAAAGCAGATATTTGGCTTAATGGAGAAGCTTGGCCAACTGAAAACTGTGTTTAACGGATCGGCCATGTTAACAGATTGGCTGAAGTATAAAAAGGAGATTCAGTACTGCTTTGCGGTGAACGGCGACCGAATCGAAACTTGTAAACCTTGTGAGGATCGTAAAAAGCCAGTCTTCTTAAGTGTCGAACAAATTGACTGTGTACGTTATGACAGGCAAGAAGTCGCCGTAAGGCACAAATTCAAATACAAAATAGATCCGAATGGATTTGGATACAAAGGCCCAACTAAAGTGATTATTGAGAAATTTAAAAACGGGAACTGGGTAGCGTTCACTTCTGCGGTTCCGGCAGAGCGACCGGAAATTTTGCCCGATTCCTCCGCCATACTTTCTATCGAGGCTCTCTGGCGGATAGGCCCACTTAACTCTAACAAAATAATTTATCATTGCGAGCAACAACCCAATACGTATCAGACTTCATCTACAGTTCGCGCTTATCTGATCGATGCCTGTGAATTAAGAAGTGATTATTCTTCAGTTGTTACGAAACTTTATAGTGATGAGTAAGTGCATACCACACTAACAGAACAGGCACTACATGGCTGAACTAAAAGGATACTCACATTGCTGAAATCCACCGTATATCATCCCTTAAGCGTAATAGCTAACCGAATTTTTTTGGCTAGATGACGCCTAGCGTAAATTTTCTTATTCACCTTGTTCGATTACTCACTATGAAATATCAACCCGCTGTTTGGCTATTTGTTCTGTTATCTGTGTCCTCAACATACAGTAATGCTCAGAGCTACTTTGGCCTAAGGACTGATCGTTACGCCGGTATTCACGGCGTGCTGCTTAACCCCGCCGAACTAGGCGATTCCCGAATGGCTATAGATGTAAATATTGCCTCGGCCAGCGGCTTGCTGAGTAATGATTACATCCCGCTGGGCCTGTCATCCGATTTCTTCGGTAATTCCGAAAAAGTCCGGAAGCAGACGCGCTTTCGGAACCCAAAAACAGACAACCGGTTACACGGGAATCTAGATGTGGTGGGCCCCTCCCTGCTGCTCCGCACGGGAAAGAAATCTGGCCTCGCCTTCATTACGCGCCTGCGGGGGCTCTACCATATCGACAACTTTTCCGGACCGCTACTGGAAGGTATTCAAGACGATTTTGCCGCCCTTTCGGCCTTTGACGTCGACATGAGTGATTACCGCAGCTTTTTGCACACCTACCTCGAGGCAGGTGTCAGTTACGGAAGAGTCATCAGCAGAGGATCCCGAAGCCAAATCAAGACCGGGGGCAGCATAAAGTACCTCCGGGGCGTCGGAGCCAGTTTCACAAGGAGTGAATCGCTTACCGGAAATTACGATGTCCCTATCGGACGCATATACCTTGACGGAGACTTCTTGTACGGCACGACCGCTAATTACGAATACGACCAAATACCCCTCGACGACTTATCCGGCGGTTTCGGCGTGGATCTCGGGGTAAGCTACGAATGGTGGTCTAAGGACTTAACCGACTCGCCTTATCTACCGCCCTACCGCCTGAAGCTTGGCGCGTCGATCACGGATATCGGCGGCATTAAGTACGAAAACACCTCGATGTCTACTTACCCGGTCAATCGGTTTCTGCGGACCGACCGGATAGAGGGTATGGCGATCGAATACATTCTGGAGGAAAACTATACCGGTACCAAATCGACTAGCACGGTTCGCGCCGGTCTGCCAACAAGTTTAAATCTTATGGCAGATTTACGCGTAGCGGGGAAGCTTTACATCAGTGGGGTACTGAACAGATCATTACGCAGTAGAAAAGAACTGCACGTCAGTTCGTTTCCAGCTGTCGTGGCCGTTACACCCCGACTGCAGACAAAAATTCTAGGACTCTATACGCCGGTTGTATTTAGCGGACAAAGTGGCCCTACCGTAGGCGCGGGTCTCCGCTTCTGGTTGATCACTGTAGGGTCAAGTAGTGTTCTCTCTGACCTCGTACTAAGCGGCAATCCGTACTCTACCGACGTCTACGTGGGAACGAAGCTGCCGTTTTATCGGCGTACCAAACCAAAGAAAAAAGATTTGGTGGCACCTCGTGTTCCCTCCTCGGCCAGCTAGCCCATTTCGGTCCCGTACATAAATCAACCGCGATAATTCAACGCTATGCAACTACTGTTACCCGCTCACATGGACGTTCTGAACTCCCTTTGCCGCTCGTTCTTGCCAAGGATGACGCTGTTCGTCCTGCTTGGTGCCTGCCCCGTAGTAATCTACGCTCAATTTGTATCCATCACCACGGGATTCTGGGACTATCCCAGCACCTGGGCCGGGGGCGAGGTCCCCGGCAAGAACGCAACTGTAATCATCGGGGAGGGCACTGAGGTAACCATCGGCTACGTCGACCATCCCGACAGTTTACAGGCCCTTACCATAGTAAAGGGGGCAACGTTAAAGGTTGTAGATGCCAGTAAAGCAATCACCTCTCATCAGCCTCTCTACTGCTATGGAAGGATTTATGTCCAGAATGGCCTTATTCTCAATACGGATCTCCGGATACTAAAAGGGGGTACATTTATTTGGCTAGGTGGTAACCTGACCACCAAAAATGAAGTCGGGCTAATCGATAACCAAGGTAGTTTTTATGTAGGTACACAGGACGGTATGCGTTGTGATCTATTTGTCAACGCTGCGTATAAAAATTTGATAAGCGTGGAAGGGAGCGGTGGTCAGGTCACGTTTGGTGCCGGCGTCTATCTGCAAGACACAACCCGAATGGTCGTCAGTAGGGAACGTACGGTCGTGTTTGAAAAGGGATTATACCTTTCCGGTATCACGAAAATGAAGGTACAGGGCAAGATCCGCATGGAAGGTGAAATACTCCAGGTCCAGACATCTGAGAAAGATGTGTTTAGTGGAGGCGGTACCCTGGAATTAGCCAATCATTCCACGGATTATGTACGAATTTATAGCGGTGGGTCTCCACTCGCCTTTTCCGAGGTCAGGGTAGAACCGGGCATCGATTTAACACTTGTAGAAGCACTAATTCCAGTTGATACCAAGCTGATTTTGAGTGACAGTGTAGGCATCGCCAGCCATGACCCAACTATCAACCGGGGTCTAATACAAATGACGGGCACCACCTTCATGAACGACTTTAACGTGCACAATTACGGCCGCATAGAGTGGAAGGGGGCAGATCTGCTGCCGGGTCCTTTATCCTACCAAAGGGGCGGGAGAATACATAACTGGGGAGTGCTCGACTTGGCTCCGACAGGGGGGGGTGAGTTTTCGATCAGCCTGCAAAATGAGGCGGGCGGTGAAATCTCCATCGCCGGGGGGGGCAGTGTAACGCTCACCGATCCGATCGGGATCGGTTCGACCAATTTGGAAGGAGGGAAGGTGATTGTGCCAGCTTCGGGTCAACTCACCATTGCAGCGGGTAGGGGACTGGAAAACCGTGGAGAGATCAGTCTAGCGGGGGAACTGCAACTGGCCTTCGGATCAGATTTGAGACAGCCGCGCTCCGGTAGGGTTACCGGAACCGGCCGGGTAAACATCTTCGGAAGATTCATGGCAAGCGGCGTCATATCCTCCGCAACCTGGATCCACCCGGGGGGAGTTCTAACATCTTACAATCTGGACGGCTTGACCTGCACAGAGTTCTTGAGTGACCTATCGCTCGGGGGCACATTTGTTTCGGTGGTCCACGGGCAGCAGCCCTGCACGGAGCACAATCAGCTCCTCGTTCGGGGGACCCTCAGCCTGGGGGGGCGGCTGGCCTTTGTTGATCCCCCGATCGATGTGGAGCTTGGGCAGGTGGCCACCTTCCTGGCAGCGAATCAGCTTGTGGGTGAGTTTGCCGAAGTGCCTTCCCTTATATCCCCGCTGCGGCTGGTGTACAACTACCCGATGGCGGGGCAAGTCTCCCTAGTCAACGGCACGGGGGGGGGACCAGCGGCGGCGGCCTGTGATACCGTGCCTTTCGGCAGCGGAGTCAATTTCATCAGCTTTGATGTCCTTCCCGCGGGGGAAGGTGGGCGTATATCGCACCTGATAGCCAATTCCAGCGGCACCTCCGGAATTTTCTTCATCCAGCGGCGCACCGCCGATCAGGGCATTGAAACCTACCTACCGGGCTATCCGGCCTACGGTATAGACTTTGCCATCGAGCCCGGGGAAGCCTACCGCATCTATTCTTTCAACGAAGGGGAACTAAAGACATGTGGTATACAAGTGCCTGCAAATACCCGTCCGGCCATTGCAGAAGGCTACAATTGGGTAGGTTACGTCCCCCAAGAACCTAGATCACCGGACGAATACTTCGGCAAACTCCCCGGATTCTACTACGCCGCGGAGCGCCGCGGCAGTCTTACCGGACACGCCACCCGTTACTACGTTCCCAGTTTCCCCTTCTTCTCGTCGCTGCCCAGCGTTGAGAATGGAGTTGGCTACGAGGTGTATTCCTTTGCGGCGGCTGACTCTGCTACCTGGCTGCTGATGGAGAACGATCCTGAGCGACAAGTAGTACCTGAAATGAGGGGTAGTAACGTCTATTCCACCTACACGGGAGACATTTACGGCCTGGCCGCCGGAGCCGAAATCAGCCTTGTCGACGACCTGGGCCGCTCCCACGCTACAGGGACCGTGGACCACCTCGGCCACCTGCTGGCAACGACCGTTTTTGGCTACGATTCCCTGAGCGGAGCCTATCCCGATCTGCGCCCGGGGGATGACCTTTACCTTCAGTACGGCGACCGGCGCAGCGCTGAACCGATTCTATTTGACGGGCAGGGGGGTGTTCACCTGATTAACCAATCCTTTTCGGAAGTTCCTGCCCTCGCTGACAAACTGCCGGAGGATCCGCTCCAAATCTTCCCCAACCCGTTCACCGCTGTTCTGAACGTCACTCTGCAGGTGCCAGCTGGGCAAGATGTTCGATTGTCCCTAGTGGACGTACAGGGACGTTTAGTGCAAACGCGCCAGGTTCCTTCCGCCGCTACCGATCGAGTATATGCCGATAAATTCTTGTTAAAAGACCTTCCGACCGGGCTCTATCTCCTTCGCTATACCCTGGGGGGCAGTACCGTAGCGACCCACAAGGTGTATAAGCAGCGCTAATCTATTCCCGCACCCTCCATAACATAGCTACCTATGTCTCTTTTCAAGCTCGTAAAATGCATATATTTCATTCTCATCTGCGTAGTGATGACCAGCCCGCAGTTGGGGGGGCAGGAGTGCGCAACTGCGACGGTACCTACCGACATGGTATATGTGGCGGGGGGCGTACAGGAGAGCAGCATACGGGTCAGCTTCACGCCCGCGGAGATGGTGCTCTCGGAGCAATCACTTGCCGTGCCCGTCAGCGCAACAGGACTGCTGGCAGGAACGGCAGCTTGCCCCCGCCGCACGGACGATGGCACGTGGTACTTCGGTGATCTGGAGGTTAGGCGGACGGTCGACTGTGGTACGGAGGCGGCCAAGTTAGGAGCCGCCGGTAGCCCAGTTCACGACGCCTTTCTTACGGGCTGCCGCGAGAGCCGCGATACGACCGCCGCGCTGCAGCTTACCCAGCCAGCTACTTACGAGAGCTTCTACTTCGTTATATATCAGCCTGGGGTAGGTGGGGGCTACTTCCCCGTGGCTGCCGCGGGCGATAGCACCTTCACGGCCAACGACGTCAACGAGTTTGGCTACAGCAAAGAGCTGCCCCCAGTAGATAGTACGGGTGGACCACCGAGCTCTGTAAAAGTGGAGGGCGTAGCGTACGCTAGCCTGGAAGCGGCAGTCAACGGAATTTCTACCGCCACTTACTTCCTGGCGGATAGGGAAACAGTTCAAGTTTACCCCAACCCTACAAGTGGCACCCTCTGGATGGAACTTGAGGGGGTGGAATGGGGAGGTTGGCGGGAGGTCATCCTTTACGATCCGCTAGGACGCTACGTGAGTCGGTGGTCGCTTGACATCGGTGAGAAGGTCTCTTCGCTAGAACTGGGTCATCTGCCCCCGGGTACCTACACGTTGCTGGTGCGGGGCATTACCGGCCAGGCCGTGCACCGGGTAGTCAAGCAGTAGCCGGATGCCCAGAGTTGCTCCGTTGGAAAGTCAAACTAATGCTGGAGAAAGGGCTGGTAAGCCGCAGACCACGAAACTAGCAGCTAGTTGATTTAATTTCTTCACCCTTCAATCATTTATCATGATATGCAATTTTACCAGATTTGTCCTGTCCACAATTGTCGGAATGGCTTATCTGCCCCTCCACGCCCAACCGGTGATTACACAAGCTTCCATCGCGTACGGCGAAGTAGTCAGCGAGTATAGCTTCACTAAGCGGAGTGAGCTGACGCTACCCCTCGGATCGGATGGGGTGTACGATTTTACAGCTTGCGGAGATGAGTACTTTCCGTACCAACTCGGCGAGGAATACTTTAATGACCCGGTAAGGGACGTTCCGCCCACGGTACTTCCCGCGCTGAGGATGTTTGAAATCGACGAGGCATTCCGTGCCTCCTTCGGTGACCCGCTGCCGGATCGGGTCATTAGACTGAATCGGCTACTGCCCACCGACCAGGGTGTGTTTGAGGAGAACGACATCCTGAAAGTGAAACCGTCAGGACTGTACTACGTAGCCTACCAAACCATTCTCTCCAATGGTGGAGAGGCCAACGGCGGTACTTACTTAGCTGAGTCCGAAAACATCTACGTCCCGTTTGGCCTGCACTACGGGGAGCAATTCGATACGGTCGGCTACCGCTTCCAGCCCAACCGCTTCGACCGCCTGGATTCAGTTTCCACGCATACGGTAATTGACTACTTCGGGTACGGTACCTTCCTGACCTGGATGGGGGAGGCGGAAGAAGTAGCGGCCTTGCTATATACGGAAAATGAAACCTTATTCCGGCTCGACGGGCAGGGAGGATACTACGATGATGACTACTCCATCACAAACTACCTTTACCTCCTGTCCGCCCGTAATGCCATCCCCCGGGCTGTATTGCGCGGAACGTACGATCCGGACGGCGCTACGTTCTACCCCGAAACAACGACGCTCTATTTACCCACTGGCGATGAGCCTTCCGCTACTGCCCTTACCGATATTCCCGGCGCCACGATCGGTGTTTTTCCCAACCCCATTGGGGGGAGCTTCCACGTGGACCTCACCCTCGACCGCTCCTCCTCCCTAGACGTAGACGTGTACACCGCCACCGGGCAGATGATCAGCCGCCGAACGAAACTGGCGGTGATCCCGGGACTGAACCGCATTCCGATATTGGAAGATGGCTTGCCCGCCGGATTCTACATTGTCCGGCTCACCCTGGCGGACGGCAGTAGCGGGACGCAGCGGGTGGTGGTGGAATAAGCCGCTGCCATTCGTGCTCAAGTCTTGGCCAGGGCGTCAGTATGATAATTTTCATCACGTTACTAACTGCACAGACCGGGCGAAAGCCTAGTGGTCTGTCAAGCCACTTCCAACCAAACGATCGTGAACTTCTACATCACCGAAGACTCAATGCACCAGAAATTCTACTGGTAACCGGTAGCAGCTCAAAGGAAGCCTATATCGCACTCTCTGCAACAGATAACCTTTCAATCCATTACCCATGCACCTTACCTACGTGCTCTTGTTAGCACTTTGTTCCTTTTGCCTCACTGCTCAAAGTTCCTCTAACGCAAGTTCAGGAGGGCAGGAAAATTCGCGAACGAATACTCTAGTTAAGAAGCGGCGTATTCGGCAGGATAGCTGCACCGACTTTCACTTGGTGCAGTTTGATTTTGAAAAACCCGATTTAATCGTTTATCCGAAAAATTTACGCCGGGGCGATTTCTACCAGATCAGAGTGACAAATGTCAACCTGAACAACTACTCCATAGTCACCACCAACCAGGATACAGTATATGCGAATAACATTAAATTTCCCGCCTTCGGTGTCCTGGATTTAAGTGCAGTGAGTAGCTTGGTCCAAGGGTTGCAGGCAAGCTACCAACTGTTACCTAGCACTGAATTAGCAGACTTCACCGTTTTTTCTGCAAACAGTAAAAAGTATGCCATCGCCGATGAAGCCACCATTAAAACTATTCGTGATCGACCCGGACTGTTAACTAGCATAATCGCAACAAACCAGCTAGACACGAGCTTTGTAGACTTGGATAGCTTAGCATCGGCAAATTCGAGTAGTAAGTTTTTCGATATTGATCGAAACGAAGTCCTGACGAATGCCGAAGAGAACGACCTGTTGGACAATGTGAGTGACAGAAGAATAGGAATCACGAGCGACTTATCACTGCCGGCCCTAGAACCTTCGCCTGAAGACGAAATCAAAGATCAAGTAGGGTCGGTTACCGACAGCACGAAGAACTTTTTAGAAGAATTAGCAAGTCACAAAGTCACCATAGAGCAAAAACTCACCAATTACGTCACCTACCGCACGATGGTGTACACCAGTAAGGAAGTACCGGATGGTAGGTTTTCCGACGTCACGGCGGAAATCGAACAGTTCAACACCCTGCGGTTGGAGCTAGCCGCCTTGGGCGAAAGGATAGAAGGCGTCAGTAAATCTTACCAGACTTTTATTAGTAGTCCGGCAATTACAGTAGTACTTAAAAAGGATATCAACGCTTTTTTAAAAGCTACTGCCGATAAAGCCACCGTGGCCTTGGCGGAAGTGACCAAAGCTACTAACAAGACCAGGGAAACCATCAGCCTAGAAACCATTTCGAAGACCCTTGTTCAGTTGCACAGTCTGGATAATAAGTACACCTATACCTCCCTTCCGATACAGTACACTGGCAGCCAAACCAGATTAGATATCAGGTTTGTCCCGACGGATACTTCCTACAATTTTCCGACTAAGTACTTGCCGCCGATGAACTTTCCCGTTCGCAACACCTGCTGGTCAGTAGGTTCCAGTATTTACTTCAGCAAATTTGATAACGAGCGTGTCGTCATTTCTTCTACCATGGTCGATACCGTACCATCGTACAGCGTTCAAAGCGAAGAACCCTTGAATACTGAAATGGGGCTCGCTCTGCTGCTGCGCGGTGGTACTAAGGTAAAAGGTTCCAGTTTTGGCCTGCACCTAACCGCCGGGACGGGCCTATCGCTCGGTGAGGTGGTGCGGCCGCGGGCGCTGTTGGGGGGCGGCATCACCCTGGGCAGGGAACATAGTTTCGCGTTGGACCTCGGGACCGTCGCTGGCTACGCCACAGTAGTTAGTCCTGCTTTTACCGAGGACATGAAATTTGCAGAGGCACCCCAACCCCTGATCAATGAATTCCGGGTGAGATTGTTTTTCAGCTTAGGCTATGCCTATACCTTTTAGGCTTCTATGATAATTTGCTAAAGAAGGAATAGGCCAAGGCCATTTCTACTCTTGGGGTTGCGAGTAGTATTGGTCCCTATTGTGACACCCTTTTTGCAACGGTTTCGTTTCTGGTTATACCTGGATGACTTTGTGCCCTACTATTCCCATAACTATTCCATCTTTTATCCTCTCCGCCTACAGCGGTTCTCAGTTTAGGTTTGAATAACGCGTAAGTCGCACATTTCCAGCATTTTACGCCACACCCCGTCCAGGTCATCTATAACCGTAGTCAACATTACCGAGCGCTGCACTTCCCACAACTTGATGCGCGTACGTAGTTTTTTCAGCACCCGGCCAAAAGCGCGATTGCAGCATTCCAGGATTTGGTCTGCCGTAAAGGCCAGCATCATTAGGTAGGCAAAATTAGTCGCCAAGTTTTCTTTGCCGTGACCGTAATTATGACCGTAGTTGTATTCCTGATTTTTCAGCGTATTGAACACTTCATTTTCGATCTTCCAACGACTGCGCCCCATTTCCAATACGGTCATCAGATTGCTGTGGTGCAGTTCGATATTAGTAAGGTAACTGAAGATAACTTCCTTGCCAGAGGCTTCCTTGACCCGGCAATAAAGGACGTTTACGCGCACCCCCTCGTTTGACTTGTTCAGGGCCACATCGTTGACGTAACCTAACTCGTAGCTACCCCCCTTACGTCGCTTCGTTTTCCAGCGTACTTTGCCCCCTGCGTTGAGCTCGTCAAATTGCTCAAAAAGGTGTTTTGACCCTGACTCCTTGGCATTGATGATGTACTTCCAAGTCGGGCTGGACTCGGTAATCAAGTTCACTGAGGTGGTCCACTTTTCTGAGACAGTTTAGAAAAGGAATAGTGCTAAGGTAGGCCGTTTTTATCGAGCGGGAGTTTTCTTTGGTTTAGCCCCCGTAGAAGACCGGGGGGGCTAAGCCAAAGAAAACGGATACTACCGCGTTTGGGCGGACAGCTCGTCGGCCATGCTGTTGCGGGTAAGTCATTCACCACCTCAGCTGCTTTTCGAAGTTAAGCGGACTTAGGTAGCCGATGGAGGAGTGTCGGCGTACCGTATTGTAGTAGCCCTGGATGAACTCGAAGCACTCCGTTTGGGCCTCGGCCAGATTGGTAAAGCGGCGGCCCTCGACCAGCAGTTCGGCCTTGAAGCGACTAAAGAATGACTCTGCCTGCGCGTTGTCGTAATGGTTATCCCGGCGTGTCATACTGGACCGATAGCTTCGCTGGGCCAGTCGTTGGCGGAAGGCGATTGAACTGTACTGTCCACCGCCGTCGGTGTGAACGATGAGCCCCGCGGCGGGGCAGCGCCACCGGATCGCTTCGTCCAGGGCTGCCAGGGTCAGTTCCTCACGCATATGATTAGCTACCGCGTAGCCCACGATGGTGCGCGAAAAGCCATCCTGTAGCGTAGCCAGGTAACAAAAGCTACCATCGAGCATGGGCAAGTAAGTAATGTCTCCTACCCACAGCCGATCGGGAAGCTTCGGTGGGGGTTGGTTCAGCAGCAGATTAGGACTGCGGCGTCGGTTGGGATGCGGTTGGGTCGTTTTGGGCACAAAACTTCGGGGCTGGATGGCCCGCAGACCGTACTTACGGTAGATGGCCCGCACCTGAGCTCTACTGACCCGATAGTCCAGCCCCGCTAGTTCGGCCACCATGCGCCGACTGCCATAACGCCCCTTGTGGCGGTGGAACTGCTGGATCGTCAAGCGGGTGACCTCCTGCCGCCTTAGGGTAGCTGCACTGAGCGTATCCGACGTCTTTGCCGCTGCGGTGTCCACCGCCACTGACTTGGCCCAGCGATAGTAGGTGGGCCGTTTTAGGTCGATGGTCTCACAGAGCAGCTGTACCGGATAGTCGTGGCGCTGTTGGTCAATGAAGTGCATCAGGTCTAGTCGGTCTGGCTGAAGATGCGCAAGGCTTTTTTTAAAATGTCAATCTGCTGGTCGCGGACTTTAAGTTCCTTGGTGAGCCGCTTAACTTCCTCGGCCTGCTCCCGTACCGCAGCCGGCTGCTTCGCTTTTGCCTTCCAGTTATGGAGTACACTGGGTTTGACCCCCAGGGACTCGGCCACCTCGGCAACCGGCACGCCCCGCTCGAGTTGTTTGACTGCCTCCGCCTTGAACTCAGGCGTGTAGCGCCGGTAGGCCCGCTTGGTAGATTTGCTGGATTTTTTCGTTTCCATGGTCTTCAAAATGTACAGAATTTTTGTGTCTCATTTCAGAGGACCATCTCACACGATGGGCGCACAAGCATAAAGGGCGTCAAGGACGTAAATCATTGATCGATGGCCGTTTACGCTAGCCTGACGTTCAAAAAACCGCTTAGCTGCATTGTGTTCGCAGTCATTCTTCGTCTGCCCGTCTTGCTTAAGAATCGGTTCATTATCGATGACGAAGACTTGACGCCGTTTGGGGCACACCAGGGCGCCACTCAGCATCGCATGTGAATAGGATACCGTCCCGTTTTTGTGCTGACGTTTCAGGCAGTAAGGACACTTCACTTTATGGGAGCATTGGTGCTGAACGCCATCCACGCTGACTACGTAATGGTCGTTCCAGTAGCGGTAGGAGGGGGCCACTTGTCTACTTTCTAGAAAGGGCAGTACTTGGTGAAAACCTTCATTTAAATCCTGAGCGGCTAAGCGGTCTAGTATGTCCCGTAAGCCATTATCGGAAGGAATACGATCGATACCGTAGACCGATTGGAGATTCTTCCTTTCGGCCGCCAATTTGGGCTGGAACCCGAATAGGGAGGGTGCTTTGAGGTGGAAAATAGCGTAACCGCTTTTAAGAGCATCCATGGCCGTGTGGGAGGCGTTCTTGCGCCGCAAATCGCTGTTTGCGCAGTGCTCCAGGGCGGGCAGAATAAGTTGCTCGTAGACCTGTGTAGGACGGATTTGATTGCTTTGGGAGGTAGCTGACATCCGCGAAAGGTAGCTAACGCTTACCTTTCAGGCGGCTAGCTGGCTAAACTGAGAACTGCTGCTCCGCCTACTCAAAACTAACCAAACAGGCGTGCGAATACTCCAAAATTCACCAAGCCTGAACCCGTACAATAGTACTGTTCACCGTCAACGTTTAGCGATAGCCACCTTAAGATCGAGTTTTTCTTGGTATCTCAGGCCGGCCATAGAAATAGTTATGGGGGTACGGAGGTTATCGACGGGCTCAAAACAAACCTCCGCCACGCCGTAGTCAAAGGTAACTGTGGCTTGCGCACGCGCACGTTCGGTACGTTCATAGGCAATCTGGAGCAAACTAGCGACCAGCAGCAACTTTCCCGTACCGTCGTGTAGGGGTACAAGGCATACGGCCGCTCCCCCCCACCCCCTATGCACCCGCGGCCCCGCCCCCGGATCCTACGCTGCCAACCAAAAAATCACCCCACCCCAAAACCAAACCATACCTAACACCGTTAGCCCTCCATACCTAACAACACAAGGTAATGGATACCCCCATAGCCCGCCCCGCCCGCGGCAAACTATTTTGGCTACTACTCGCGGGCGGACTGCTCCTCCTCGCCTTTGTGATCGGCTACTACCTGAGCCGGCCGGCCACCCTGCGCCTGGATACCGCTGAGCTGACCATCGCCACCGTCACCCAGGCCCCCTTCTACGAGTACATCAACCTCGACGGGCGCATCGAACCCGCCAGTACCTACGTGATCGATAGTAAAATCGCCGGCAACGTCGAGCGGCTCTTCGTGGCGTCCGGACAGGAGGTGAGGCGGGGGGATACCCTGCTGCGGATCGCCAACGCCGACCTGGAACTGGACGTGCTGCAGCGCGAAAGCCAGCTCATCGAGCAACTCAACGCCCAGCGGCAGACGCGGCTGTTTCTGAACCAGAACGACTTTACCCGCCGCGAACAACTCGTCGAGATCAACTACCAACTGGCCCTGCAGGAAAAACAGTACCGCCGGGACGAAGAACTGCTGGCCGGCGAGGTCATCGCCGTGAGTGACATCGAGCCCTCCGTGAACCGCTACCGCTACTACCAGCAGCGCAAGGAGCTGCTTACCGCCTCCTTTCGGGCCGATAGTATCGCCCGGCGCAGTCAGCTGGCCCAGCTCGATGCCTTCGAGGACCGTATCCTCGAGAACCTGGAACAGGTCCGGGGTATCCTCGACCGGCTGTACCTGCTGGCGGCCACTGACGGACGGCTCGGAGACTTCACGGTACGGGCCGGGCAGGCGGTCACCAGCGGACAGCGGCTGGGGGAAATCTATAGCCTGGAGGACCCGCTGGTGGTGGCCGAGGTGGATGAGTTCTACCTGGATAAAATTACCGTCGGACAGCTCGGCCTAGTATCCGGTACGGATAGCCTGCAGCTGCGGGTGGAGAAGATCTACCCCTCGGTCAGTGAGGGACGGTTCCGCATCGATGCCCGGCTGACGGGCGCGGTCGGAGAGGCGGCGGGGTTTGTGAAGGGACAGTCCGTGCGCTTCAAACTGCTCTTCGGGGAGGAAAGCTCCTCGGTTTTGCTGGCCAGCGGGGGCTTCTTTGCCTCCACGGGGGGCTACTGGGTGTACCGCCTGAATGAGCTAGGGGCGGTGCGTACGCCCGTCCAGCTGGGCCGCTCCAATCCGATCTACTACGAGGTCCTCGGGGGACTCGCGCCCGGCGACCGGGTGATCGTCTCCTCCTACGATGACTTTGCCGACTACGAAACACTCAACCTAGACTACTAACCATGCAGCAGCCAACTACCCCACCCCCCCTGGTCGAACTCCGTAGCCTGTACAAATACCACAAAACGCGCGACCTACAGACCGCGGCGCTCAACGGTATCAACCTTCACATTCGGACGGGCGAGTTCGTGGCCATCACCGGTCCCTCGGGAAGCGGGAAGTCTACCCTGCTCAACGTGCTGGGGCTGATCGACGAGCCCTCTAAGGGCACCTACCTGTTCGGGGGGCAGGATACGGGCCGGCTCTCCCATGGAGGCCGCTCGCGACTGCGTAAGGAGCGTATGGGCTTCGTCTTCCAGAGCTTCAACCTGATCGACGAGCTTACCGCGGAGGAGAACGTCGAACTCCCGCTCATCTACCAAAAGGTAGCGGTGCGGGAGCGTCGCGAGCGGGTAGCCGCGGCCCTGGCGGAACTGGAGATGAACCACCGGGCCGGCCACTATCCCCGTCAGCTCAGTGGCGGACAGCAGCAACGCATCGCCATCGCCCGGGCTATCGTCACCCGCCCCGCCGTGATCCTGGCCGATGAACCCACCGGCAACCTCGACTCCGAGAACAGCCGGGTCGTGATGGAAAAGCTCACGGACTTTCACCGCACAGGCTCCACCATTGTGATGGTCACCCACTCTCCGGAGGATGCCGCCTACGCCAGCCGGCAGGTCCGCCTCTTCGACGGGATGGAACTCATTCCGGAATCCTAATTACACCAGTAAATCAAGCCCCCCATGCCCGCAAAAGTATTAGTCGCCGCCTCCACCAAACCCCTCGTGCTGTCCATCCTCAGCCACGGGCGCAACTACGGCTACCGCATCATCAAGGAGATCGAACGCCTGTCCGACGGTGAGCTCCAGTGGACCGACGCCATGCTCTACCCCGTCCTCAAGCGCATGGAAAAGGAGGGGTTGATCACCGCCCAGTGGGTGCAGTCCGACGCCGGCCGTAAACGCAAGTACTACGAGATCACCCGCGCCGGCAGCGAGCAACTGGCGCAGGACCGCAGCGAGTGGCTCAACGTCAACCAGATTTTCGCCCGCCTCTGGTCCTCCGGCGAGGGACTGGACCTCATCGAAGAATAGATACTCCCCTACCCCATGGATTTTAACCTAGAACGCGCGTTGGCGGACTGGCGCAAAGCGGTCGTGACCCAGCAGGCACCGGAGGCCGAGGACCTGGCCGAACTCGAGTCCGGACTACTGGACCGCTACGACGAGTACCTGATCAAAGGATATGCCCCGGCCGAGGCCTTTGCCGCAGCCCGTGCGCACACCCTGGCGGTCGACTCCCAGGGGGCACCGGCCACCACGTCGACGGACCACTCCCGCTGGTCCCTCCTACGCAACTACCTCAAGCTGGCCGGCAGGAACATCCGCGCCCGCCGGTGGTACAACCTGACCAACTACGTGTCGCTATCCCTGGGCATTGCCACCGCGGCGCTGGCCCTGCTCTACCTCACCTACGAGACGAGCTACGACGAGCAGCTACCGGACGTGGCCCGGAAATACCGGGTGGGCATCAACCTGCGCAGCCAGGGGTACAGTCTGGTGAGCTTTGCGGACTTTAACGGTACGGCAGCGGCCGGTCAGCAACAACAGATTCAGGGCTTTGCCGCGGTGCCCGGGGTGGTGCAGGCCGTACAGTTCGCCAACTTCCCGGAGCCGGTGCTCGGTACGTACGGCAATGTCGAGCTCCCGCTGGAGCATACCCTACAGACCAACACGCCGGCGGCCTTCCTGGACTTTTTCGGCGTGGACCTGCTCGTAGGTGATCCGAATGCGCTTAGCTCGGACCCGAACCGCGTCGTGCTTACCCAAACGACGGCCGCCCGCTACTTCGGCCCCGACTGGCGCAGTGCCCGGGTCACGGGGGAGCTACTGCGCATCGATACGGTCGATTACACCATCGCGGGCGTGGCCACCGATCCCCCCGCCAATTCCCACTTCACCTACTCGCTCATTCTTCATCAGCCGCAACTCGACTATTGGGGTGCCCGCACCTATCTCCAACTCGATCCGACCGTTAACCCAGCTGACGTCCAGCGGCGGATCGAGGCGGACTTCGGGTCCATCAACTCCAGACTGGCGACCGACGAGCTATTCGGCGGGGTACTGCTGCAGCCGGTCCGGTCCATCCACCTATCCTCCGATCTACTCTACGAACTAAAGCCACCGGGCAACGTCAACTACCTCTACATCATCGGCATCATCGCGGTGATCATCCTACTGCTCGCCATCAGCAACTACACGAACCTATCCATCGTGATGAATGCCGGCCGGGCGCGGGAGATCGGGATGCGCAAGGTATTCGGTGCCACGCGTACGCAGATCACGGGGCAGTTCTTGCTCGAAGCCATCCTTCTCAGCCTCCTCACTCTCCCGGTGGTACTGCTCTGCCTATGGTGGATCGTGCCACGCTTCAACCTACTGATGGACGTGGAGCTTACCCGCAATCTTCTGGCCGATCTATGCCTACTCACGCTACTCGGCGCACTCTCCGTCGGTATCGGGGTACTGGCGGGCAGCTATCCGGCACTCCTTCTGGCGGGGACGCGGGTGCAGGGGCTGTTCAGGGGCAGGGCGATCAACGACTCCGGGGGCCGCATTACTACGCGCAAGGTCATCATCACCCTGCAATTTGTCTTGCTCATTGGACTGTGTAATCTGACGCTATTCGTAAACCGACAGTTACGCTACATCCAGGATAAGGACCTGGGGTACCGCAGGGAGGGCATCGTATACGTCAACATCAATGCCGATAGCAGCCGCTTTGCCACCTTTCGCAACGAACTTCTTCGCGTACCGGGCGTGACGGCGGTAGGTAGCGGCACCCCCATGGGTCAGACCCCCTTCAACCAGACTACCTACAAACTGGCCGGCACCGAGCAGGTCTTCGACGACGCCCACAACATCTACCTGGACTATCGGGCCATCGACCAGCTGGGTATCCAGACCTCCATTCCCAACTACGTAGCCGACCCCGACCGCGCCCCCGACCGCCTGGTACTGATCAACGAGCTACTGGCCACCCGACTCCAGAACCGTTTCCAACTCACCGCCGCCGAGCTGATCGGCCAGACGATCCTCCAGGAACCCGAATACGTCAACCAGGAAACGGGACAGGTCGGCTTCCCCTACACCGTGGCCGGCACCTTTGCCGATTTGCATATGTTCAGTCTACGCGAGACGATCGACCCCATGTTCCTGACCGTCTATCGGGAGCCGCGCTTCGTGTACACCGCCTCCATCAGCTTCAGCGAAGATCGACCGCGGGCGGAGCTCCTGACCGATCTGCGACGCAGCTACGAGGAGGTGGGCCTATCGGGTCCGTTCGCCGCTACCTTTCTCACCGACAACCTCACCGAGCTCTACGGCGACGAACGGCGCGTCAGCACCCTCAGCACCTACTTCAGCCTCCTGGCCTTTCTGATGGCCATCGTCGGACTGGTAGCGCTAACGGCCTACCTCACCACCCTGAAGCGTAAGGAGATCGGCATTCGCATGATCCTCGGGGCCACCCCGGCAGAGATGCTTCGACGGTTCAACCTCGAGTACGTACCGCTGCTCCTGGTGGCTATGGGGGTGACGGTTCCGGTAGCCTGGTGGGGCGTCGATCGCTGGCTGGCTGGCTTCGCGTACCGGATACCGATCGAGTGGTGGGTATTCGTGCTAGCGGTGGGTGTGGTGGCCTTGGTGTCAGGGATTGCGGTGACCGTGGTGACGCTGCGGGCTACGCGGTCGGTGCCGGCGCGGGTGCTTTCGCGGAATGATTGAGGGTTGGTGTGGATGGTCGTTGGTATTTTACACCATGCGCCACCTCCTCCTCACCCTACTCTTCCTACCCTACCTATCCCCCGGCCGCCTGGCCGCACAGGCTGCTTACGAGCGTATCCAATTCGGACAGGACACCCAGGCGGACTACTACCTAGCCGTCCCACCCCCATCGAATAACATCGCGGGCGTCCTCGTTCTCCTCCCCGGCTTCGCCCATCCCCCCGAAAGCATCTTCCCGGAAACGGACATCCCCCAGCTCGCCGCCGCCAGTGACCTACTGGTGATCGCCGTAGCGGCCGGCCCGAAACTGTACGCCGATGCGGAGGTGGTGGCGCGGTTGGACGCTGCGCTGAGGGACGTGATCGCCCGCTACGGGGTGGCGGCGACCGACTTCGTCCTCGGGGGCTTTTCGGCCGGCGGCACGGTCGGGTTGCGGTATGCGCAGTACGCCTATCAGTTTCCGGCCGCGGCGGTCATCCGGCCCCGGGCGGTGTTTACCGTAGACTCGCCGGTCGATCTGTTTGCCATCTACGACTACTTCGAGCGCGAGCAGGCCCGAAACTACTCCGCCGTAGGACTAGCGGAAGCGAACTTTGCCAAGGACATCATGCTACGCGAGCTCGGCGATCCAACCACCCACGCGACGACCTACGACACGCTCACGCCCTTCAACGCCAAGCTCCTCGGGCCGGGCAACGAGCGCTTCCTGTGCGACACCGCCGTGCGGGTGTACCATGACGTGGACGTGGTGTGGCAGCTAGAAAACCGCCGGCGCAGTCTGTACGACGCCAATGCCCTGGGCGCCTCGGAGCTGATCGCCCGCCTCCTGCTCGCGGGCAACGACCGGGCGGAGTTCGTGCAGGCCAACGGAAAAGGGCTGCGGAGTAACGGGCAGCGGCACCCGCATTCCTGGTCGATCGTGGATGCGGGGGAGTTGGTGGGGTGGGTGCTGGGGAGCTTGGGGGAGTAGGTAGTTTTGAAGACGGGCGGGGCCCCGATAGCTATCGGGGGTGCGGGGGACGTGGTGCGGTGAGGATCACTACCTTAGCTGAAATGAAGTACCTAGTCTACCTGGTAATATTATGCGCATCTCTTCCATCGCGGGCGCAGATTGATTTTTCTGTTTTCGCTGAGGCTATCGTACCGTCAGCGACCCACCGAGAACAGCTCGTTGCCGTGCTGGGCCAGATGCCACAGGGCGTACCCCTCGATCTGGATACGGTGGAAACGGTCCGGCTAGCAAATGGTACCCGCTACTTGATACGCTACGTGGCCGAGCCGGCGGATCCCGTATTCAACACTCCGGCCGATACGATAGCGGCTTACCTGTTCGTACCGGAGCGCGGGAGTGAGAAATTGCCTGCTATCGTGGCTATCCACCAGGACGGTCCCAACGATCACATCGGTAAACGGGAAGTGGCGGGCATTGAGGGTGACAGTACCCTGGCCTACGGGAAGGAACTCTTTGACCGGGGGTATGTGGTCATTTGCCCGGATCGGTACACCCACTCCGTCAGGCGGAGAATTCCCAATCCGGGGGAAGAGCACGAGGACGAGGAGGTGGTAAACGATGCCGAGTCCCACTGGGTCGGGCAACTCATCATGCAGGGGCGTACCAACACCGGGAAGGAAGTCTACGACCTCACACGTGCGGTAGATGTGCTTTACACCTACGACTTTGTCGACACCAACCGCATCGGCGCGATCGGTCATTCGGGTGGAGGGTATAACCTCGTACCATTCGTGTTTTATGACACCCGGGTGGACCTGGCGGTATCGTCCTGCGGCTTCTTCGAGACGACCTACTGGTTTCACGAAAATGCAGCAAAGAAGCGTGGGAGTAGCGCTGCCCTACCCGGCATACTTAACGTAGGTATCGCCTCGGATTTCCTGGCGTACATCGCTCCCCGTCCCCTACTACTCACACGCGGACTGCACGAATGGGGGGACAGTGGTAAGTGGGCCACCTTCAGCCAACTGGACGTCGACGAGTACGAGCACCTCGAACGGTACATCCGGCCGGTCTACAATGATTTAGGTGCAGGCGACGAGTTCGAGGTGCTTTTTTTCGATGAGAAAGGGGGCCGTCATGCATTCCCGCCGGGGGTAAAGCGAACCGTCTACGGGTGGATCGACCGGCACCTAAAGCGTCCCTGATGACCGATAAAGATGATATCGAGCGGCAAAACAATCCGGAAGAAGAACCGGCAGGAACGGAGTACGATCCAGTGGCACCACTTTTTAACAAAAACACCGCTATTCCTGCCGACGAGCGGTTGCCGAGGACAGAACCGAAGGAGGCCGTTCAAGTCCAAATGAAGAAAGACGGTAGCAGTGCGCTCTGGACGAACATGCTAGTCCAGATTCCTCCCGTCGTGGTTGCCGTACTTCTGGCGTTCGCGATAAACGCATGGTACGCACAGCGACAACAAACTAAGCTTACGGATCGCTCCGTAGCCCGTATCGGCAAGGAGCTGGATTACAATCTGGGACTTTACCGGCGAATGATCGCCTTAGACTCACAGAATCTGGTCGAGCTGGAGCGCGAGATTGAAGAAATCGAGGCGGGCAACTACCGGGAGAGTGGCGACTACGGGGAAGGGATGAACCTTTTCATCCTAAATGAAGGAGCCTGGCAGGCGGCTTCGCTATCGAATGCAATCAGTGGTTTTGCCCCGGACCGGCTAGAAGCCCTATCAAATATCTACACCATAATCCACTTCCGAAACGTCGAGCACTCTTCCATCCGTCCCCCCGCTTACGCGCTGTACGATGAGTCTACTCTACTACCCTACCTGAAAGAAAACCGGGTGGTACTGACCGATCACATGAACAACTGCAAGTACGAACAGCAATTGATCGTCGACTACTTAGCTCACACTGCTAGGTAGGCACTTGGTCCGTCCCACGTTGCCTGCACCCCCGATAGCTATCGGGGCCCCGCCTCCTGATGCTGCTGCCCCTGTTTTTTTACGCCCCGGATGGCCGGTGGTAGTACGTTTTCGTATCTGGCGGAAGTACGTGATGTAAGTCTGGCAACCTCCACACTTCGTTTGCCGTTTTGTGATCACACTTCAGCTACTCGTTTTTAAATCGATCAAGATGCAGACCGTGACTCTAGAACTACCTGATACCGTTGACCTACGAGAAGTGCGACTGATGATTTTCGCTTCTCTATTTGGAAAGGGTGCAATCTCTTCGGGTAAGGCTGCCGCGCTACTAGGCATGGAGCGTATCGACTTTCTTACCGCGGTGGGCGAATACGGCATTAGCATTTTCTCTGATGAGGATGACCTTAAGCGAGCCTTGGACATCCGGTTATGAGACTCGTTGTTGTCCTTCAAGCCCCACAAGGTCGCTATCTCCGGACTGTATAAAACAACCCGCTTAACCTACGTAGGCCCGGCAGATGGAAAACCACTGATGCTAGACGATACCTGCTATTTCATCGGGTTCGATCACAGCAGCGAGGCGAAGATCGCTCAGTTTTTGCTTAACTCTCCTACCGTGCAGGACTTCCTGTCCTCCATCATCTTCGTTGACTCCAAACGGTCGATCACTAAGGATATCTTGATGCGCGTCGATCTTAAAAAGGTATCCGGACTGTACAATCTTCAGGATGTACACCGGCACGATGACAGCATAACGTTCCAACAGTGGGAGGCCTTCAAGCAAGGATTAGTTCCAGAGCGTGAGAGTCAGCCAACGCTGTTTTAATGACCTGCTGAGTCCTCACAGCGGAAGCGCTGCATATTAAAGCATAGCACCCGCGGCGGTTAGCCCACCCGCCCGAGGTGCGTATCCCGGAAGCCGGTCGTAAACTTCAGGCCGTAGCCCAGCAGCCGGTCGAAGGCGCTATGAAAGAGCAGCACCGTGCCGGCCAGCAGGAGCAGCGGCTGAGCGAACCACCAGCCAATGATCCCCACCGCTAGGGCAACGGCCTTGTGGTGCGCGAGGTTGTAGCAACCGGCCCCCACACGAGGTCCGGCCAGGTAGCCGACTATGCTGAGGTCCGGCAGCAGAAAGGTGGCGGGTAGAACCCACCAGGCGTATGGTAATTGAGTAAAAACGAGGAGCGCGAGGAGCATCTCGCTCACTTCTTCCAGTTTTAGCAGGTTTTTCATGGGCAGTAGCAAGAATTGAGGCAATGAAGAGAATACGGCAAAGTTCCGGTGCTCCGCTGCCCCCGACGATAACAAAAGCTAAGAAAGCTCCCTACGCCACTCAGCCTCCCCGGGCCACCCGCGTCCTTATGCGGCTCAGCGACACGGGGGTAATGCCCAGGTAGTTAGCCACCAACTGCTGTGGAATGCGCTCTAGAATTTTGGTCTTGCCGCTGGCTAACAGGGCCCGGTAGCGCTCCTCCGGCGAGAGCAGCAGGTGCTCGACCAGGCGGGCATCGGTGCCGAGCAGATGGTATTCTGCAAGCCGGCGCCCGAAGCGTTCGTAAATGGGCCGCTCCGCGTACAGACGCTGGAGCACCGCGTAGTCAAACACGACCAGCTCTGTATCCACCAGGGCCTGGATGCTAAACTGACTGGCCCGGCCGGTGAGGCAGCCGGCGTAGTCTGCTAGAAGGTGGTGCTCGAAGAAAAAATAGGTCGTCCGCTCCTGCCCATCTGGCCGCGGATAGTAGAGGCGACACGTACCGTCGATCACCAGGGCCAGCACGGGCAGGTAGTCGCCGGCCTGGATGAAATGCTCCCCGCGGGCGAGGTGGCGCGCCCGCAGGGACGCTGCCAGTGGCTGCCAGTCGGCATCCGTAAGCTCCGGGACAAAGCGGTGCAGGTAGGCGCGCAGCGGGTGCATCAACCCACCCGCCGCACGTCCCCCAGAATATGCCCGTCGCCCTTTAGGTGCATTTTTCCCGGCTCAAGGTGCGGAGCCGTGAAGGCGAGGGCCTTGCAGGCTGTACCTAGCAGTTCGGTTCCCGGGTCAAAGTGGTTTGGCATGATGGGTGGTATTCGCGTAATGGAAAGACTGGCTCATGAGGCCTTCTCGTATTCTACCCGAGCAATATACTGAGGCGGGGGATAAGCGTGAGCGACGGTCGTATGATTACCTTACCTTCTCTATACGTGGTCAGAAACGAAATGGATATGGACAGATCAAGAAGAAATATTATTCGCAGCCTGGCCCTGGCACCGATTGGCTGGAGGGCGTATAGCAGCGTCCTAAGCTCGTCGAGCAAACCGCCGACTACTTCGAGGGTGCAGTACAGTGTCAATGCTTACTCCTTCAACGATGCCCTGAGAAGCGGTGAATTGACCTTCGGCAGTATGATGGAGTTTGCCGCCGACTTAGGGCTGAATGCGGTGGACCTGACGGCCTACTACTTTGGCAACTATCCCGAGGTTCCGGACGATAAAGTGTTATTCGACCTAAAGAAAAAGGCGCTGGCGCTGGGATTAAACATCCCGTGGACGGGAGTGAGAAATAATTTCGTCACTCCGGACAGCAAGGTCAGAGCTTCGGACAGGGAGTTGATCACCAACTGGCTAAGGGTATCGGCAACCCTGGGTGCATCACTAATGCGCGTATTCCCGGGATTTGGAGAGCACGAGGGATTTAGTAGAGCACAGGTCAAGGAGTGGATGGTGGCGGATTTTAAACAGTGCGCAAAAAAAGCTGAAGAACACGGCGTTATCCTAGCCATGCAACACCACAATGACTTTCTTTACCGGGCCGCCGAAGTAATATACATCCTGGAGCGGGTAGATTCGGAGTGGTTCGGCCTGGTGTTGGATATCGGTAGTTTACGCCAGGGAGACCCCTATACTGAAATTGAGGAACTTGCCCCCTATGCTGACTACTGGTTCATCAAGGAGTTCGTTTATATAAACGGCGTCGCTACCCCGGTCGATATGCAACGACTTGCTGCAATTATCAAAGCTGTGGGGTATCGCGGCTACTTATCCTTTGAAAGCTTATCCGCTGGCGATCCGCAACAGATTGTTACCTCGATGTTTAAAGACTTTAGGGCCGCGTACGAGCGATTGTAAGTAGCTGCGGTTCATCCGGTTTACCAACTTGAAGATCTCCGAAATCATCCCGCGGCCCCGCCCAGTAACGTCGGTGTACATTGGAGGATGGTATGGATCGTACGAATGATGGCTACGAAAATCACGCACCTTACGCTGTTTTTTCCCCTTGTGGTACTTACCGCCTGTGTAGAGCATACTCCCTCTGAGCTAGCGGAGAATACTACCACAGAAACAGCAACTCCAGTAGTTACATCCACCCCACCGGCCACGATCACCCGCAGCATCATACAGGACAGCGCCGGCGACATCTGGATCGCCGCCTTCGACGGGGTGTTCCGCTACGATGGTACGACGTTCACCAACGTGATGGAGGGGGTAAGTACGAGCCGCTTCTTCTCTGCGCTGGAGGATAGCGAAGGGACGCTATGGTTTGGCTCCATCGGTTCGGGGGTATACGCCTACGATGGGAGTAGGTTTCGCAACTATACCACGTTAGATGGTCTACTGAACAACGAGGTGACCAGCATCTACGAAGATAGTGGCGGAGGGATGTGGTTCGGAGTGAATGGCGGCGTGAGTAGGTATGATGGGACGACTTTCCAGAATTTTGTACTCAAGGATGGCCGTATGGAAAACGCTTTGCCCGGAGAGACCACCCCCGACCTACAACGCCCTCCCAGTGAGGTGACCGCCATCACCGAAGATCGAAGCGGAAACTTATGGCTTGCCACCAGAGGCTCCACCTTTGTGTACGATGGAAGCACGTTTACTGCGCAGCGCCACGACGGCGGGGCATTCACGAACGTGCGGTCGGTGATTGCTGACGGACAGGGAACGATCTGGCTCGGGGGGCAAGACGGGCTGTGGCGCTACGCTAAGGACACCTTCGACCAAGTAAGCCCTGACTTTGTAATCTACGTGTACGAGGCCGAGGATAGGGCGGGTAATATCTGGACGACGCAGCTCGGTAAGGACGATCAGTACGTACTGGCGCAATACAGCGTACCGCATCTTACCGATACGGAGCCTACCGTGCGGGAGATCGCGTCCCCCCATGCAGGCAACCGAGGAATGCTTTTTGGAATCCTGGAAGCCCGGGATGAGAGTGTGTGGTTTGGGGGACTCGATGGGGTGTACCGCTGGCGGGAGGGGAAGGTGGAAGGGTTCACGGACACCCTTGAAGCCGCCTACCGCGCAATCGCTGACGACCTGACGGGCACCCTGGGCGTAAGCGCCCTGCACATCGAGACCGGGAAGTCGCACTCCTTCAACGGAGGCGACCGGTTTCCAATGCAGAGCGTGTATAAGTTTCCGATCGCGATGGTAATGCTAGAAGAGATCGACGCCGGTGGGTATGCACTGACCGACTCGGTAGTTATAGCGCCCAGCGAGTACATCCCCGCTAGGGGCCACAGTCCGATCCGGGACCGGAACTGGACTACGCCGGAGGCGATGAGTGAGCTGCTCGCAGTATTGCACCGTAGGAAGTTTTTGTCAGATCGCAGCTATGCCTTACTGGCAGGATACATGAACTTCTCTAACCAATACTTCGACAAACGCATTAAGCAGCTACTACCCGCAGGCACTGAGGTCATTCATAAAACGGGGACTGCAGCGACGATGGACGGGTTGACGCGAGCGACAAATGACGTCGGTATTATCACGCTACCGGACGGTAACCACCTGGCGGTAGCTGTCTTCATCTCTGATTCCCGTGACTCGCAGGTGGATAGAGAACTGGCGATTGCTAGGGCGGCAAAAGCTTCTTACGATTACTGGGTCGCTAGATAGATATTGCATCCTGCGGCCCCGCCCTAATGCCAACGCGAAGTAGCCCGGTTAATAGCCAACCGCCTAGTAGCCCTTCATAAGGACAAAGGCTGGACGCAGGCCGAACTCGTCCGCCGCAGTGGCATCAGCCGCAGGGCGGGGCCGCAGGTACAAAAAATAATACCTTCGCGCCCAGCCAAACGGCTACAATCCGTATCAACCAAGGTGGGAATGATGAGAAGTCTTTTAGCGTTCGTGCTGAGTGGGTGTTGTTCGTTAGTATGCCTCGCCCAGACAGGTCAGCTTAGGGGAAAAGTGGTGGACGCCGTGGCCTACACGCCCCTCGTCGGAGTGAATATTCTGACCGACGACTCCCGCTCCCGGGGCGCCGTCAGCGACGAGAATGGTGCCTTCGCCCTCCCGTGCACGGACTCGCTGCAGTTGCGCATAACCTACGTAGGCTACGAATCCCTACAACGCTCCTACGCCTGTACGGAAGGCGGCCCGCTCGTCATCGCCCTGTCACCCGTGACCCAGGAGCTGGGTATCGTGGAGGTCTCCACCTCCACCTTCCCGACGGCCACTATCTCTCCGATCGAGCAGCCGGGGGCCAGCAGCTCAACGTCCGGGGCTACGGCAACGGCATCGGTCCGCGCGGAGTCAGCAGCAACTTCGACGGGCAGGGCGTGAAGGTATACCTGAACGGAATTCCCATCACGGACGCCGAGGGCATCACGGTCATGGACGACATCGACTTCGGCTCCGTGGCCACCGCCGAGGTGCTTAAGGGGCCCGTCGGTACCTTGTACGGACTGGCCATCGCCGGCGTCGTCAATCTGGAGACCGAGCGGGCGCCGCGGGAGGAGACCTCCGTCGGCCAGGAAGTGCTGGCGGGCAGCTACGGCCTGCTGCGGACCACCACCCGGCTCAGCCTGGGCGGCAAAAACTCCTCGGTGCTGGTCAACTACGGCCACCAGGAGTTCGGGGGCTTCATGCCACATACCCGCTCGCGCAAGGACTTCGCGAATCTGCTGGGCGACTTCCGCCTGAATGACAAGCAAACCGTGACGACCTACTTCGGCTACGCGGACAGCTACGATCAGCGCAACGGGGAACTGACCGTCGAGCAGTACGCGACCCTGGACTACTCCGGTAATCCACGCTACATCCAAAACAACGCCCACTCGGCCGTGCGCACCTTCCGGGCGGGGATCGGCCACCAGTACCGGTTCGGGGGTAGGCTGTCTAATTCGACCACCCTGTTCGGATCCTCCCAGAATATTGACAATAGCTCGGCCGGCGGCTGGACGGACAAAGTGCCGGAAAACTACGGGCTGCGTTCCGTCTTCGCGAGCCGGTTCGCGCTGGGGCGGCAGGTCGACCTAGCGGGCCTCACCGGCATCGAGGTCCAGAAGATGAACGCCCAGACCATCGGCTACGGCATGGGACCGGACAGCACCAACCTGGCCGGCTACAACGTCATTACCAGCCTGCGCAGCGACCAGGCAACTACGAACTCCACCGTGTCCTACTTCACGCAGTGGACCCTGGAGCTGCCGCGGCAGATCAGCGTCACCGCCGGAGTGGGAGTAAGCAATCTGCACCTCCGCCTGGAGGACCGCCTCTGGGGCCTGAGCAACAACCACCCCGGCAACACCCGGCTGCCCGTCTACGAAAAGAAGGATGATAATCTAGTATCCCCGTCCGTAGCCATTAACAAGACACTGAACCGGGTCGCGTCCGTATACGCCGCCTACTCCACGGCGTACAAAGCACCGGTGAGCGGTAACATCCTGATCTCTACGACGGGAGAGCTGAACACGGGCCTGACGCCCGAGCGGGGCGTGCAGCTGGAAGTGGGCACGAAGGGTAACTTCCTCAACGACCGGCTGGCCTACACCGTGGCGGTATTCCAAACGACATTCCGGGATAAATTTACCGCCATAACCGTGCAGAACCCCGAGAATACCGCCACCCTATATTCCTACGTCGTCAACGGCGGACGGCTGAATAACCGGGGCCTGGAAGTAGCGGCCAGCTACGAGGCGGTTGGCTCGGGTACGGGCTTTCTTACGAGGCTGCGGCCCTTTGCCAACTTTACGTACTCCGACTTCACCTACGAGGACTACCGTTTCGAATCGGTGGGCAGGAATGCCGCTGGTGGGGATAGCACCCGGGTGCAGGACTACTCGGGTAAGGCGGTGGCGGGCGTGGCTCCCGTTGTTTTTAACGCGGGCGTCGATTGGACTACGAAGATCGGTCTCTACGGAAATGCATACTATAACTACCGCAGCCGCATGCCCTTTACCTCCGACGGAGTGAATAAAACTGATCCCTACGGCCTGCTCAATGCCAAGATCGGGATTCGCCGGCACTTCCATCACCTTGAACTCGACCTCTACGCGGGCGGCTATAACCTCACGGGGGCGCAGTACTACCAGATGGTGTTCGTGAACCAGTTGCCGGATGCCTACATCCCGGGGCCGGATGCGCTGAACTTCTTTGGGGGGATTAACCTGAAGTATACGCTCTAAGCCGGGGCAAATCAATGCGAGGTTGCGGATCGGACAATCGCCCGCGTCTAATTTAAGCTACCGACGTTACGCAAACGCAGTTGCAACGCAGCGGAGTTACCCCACCCACCATACATTTTAACACTAAACCCCCAGATCTTAATACGCCGTCCGCAAGGTGACCGGCGACCTTTGCCCCAGCGAATCAAACCACTAGCCATGCACATCACCCTCACCGGCTCCCTGGGCCACATCGGTAACCCCCTCACCACCCGCCTCGTAGCCGCCGGTCACACCATCACGGTAGTGAGCAGCAGCGCCGGACGGGCGGAAGAGATCACGGCGCTGGGCGCAGTCCCGGCCGTTGGAAAGCTACAGGACGTCGACTTTCTAAGCAAGGCATTTCACGGTGCGGAGGTGGTCTACACGATGGTGCCCCCGGCCAACTACTTCGACCACAACCTGGACCTACTGGGTTACTACGAAACTGTGGGGCATAACTACGCCGAGGCCATCCGCCGCGCCGGGGTGCAACGGGTGGTTAATCTGAGCAGTATCGGGGCGCACCTACCACAAGGCAACGGCATTTTGCAGGGCACATACCACGTGGAGTCTATCCTGAACGAGCTATCGCAGCAGGTCGCCGTGACGCATATCCGGCCTACGGAGTTTTACTACAACCTCTACGCCTACCTCACGCCCATCAAACAACAAGGAGTAATGGGTAGTAACCTGGCCGCCCAGGATACGAATGTGTGGGTGGCACCCACCGATATTGCCGTCGTGGTAGCCGAAGAGATTGTGACTAAGGAATCCATTCCGAAGGTGCGTTACGTAGCCAGCGACACCCGTACCTATCAGGAAGTGGCTACGGCCCTGGGGAAGGCCGTCGGTAAGCCCGACCTGCGCTGGGAAATGATCTCAGACAAGCAGTTCTACGAAAATCTAAAGAGCGTAGGCATGCAACCCAGCATCGCCCGGGGCATGGTGGAGATGTACGCCGCCATCCACAGCGGCCTGCTCTACGAAGACTACCAACAGCATCAGCCCGCGACCCTGGGTGAGGTGAAGATCGACGACTTCGCCCGCGAGTTTGCGGTAGCCTACCGGGAGCAGTAACTTCGGACGATGGCCCCCTACCGCATCGCGTCCCTCCAGCAGTACCATAAGTTTCGGGGACTGGCCGGGCCGGCGCATCCGCTCATCAGTGTGTTTAGGATCGAGGAGATCGCGCGGCTGCGGGAGGACGAGCCGGAGCATATCGTACAGGACTTCTACTCCATCGCCCTTAAGCAAGACGTTAACTGCCGCCTGCGCTACGGCCAGCAGGACTACGACTTTACGGAGGGCCGCCTCATGTTCATCGCCCCGCAGCAGGTGTACTCCCTGGGCGCCCAGCAGAACCTCACGCACGCTGGCTGGGCACTTCTCGTGCATCCTGATTTTTTCTATAGTACCGCCCTACTCCGGACTATTCGGCAGTACGCCTACTTCGACTATGCGGTGCACGAGGCGCTGGTGCTGACCGAGCCGGAAGAAGCAAAGCTGGTCGATATCTTCCGTACCATCCACACGGAATGTCAGGCTAATATCAATGCCTTCAGTAAGCCCGTCATCGTGTCCTGGATCGAGGTGCTACTCAACTGCGCCAACCGGTACTACCACCGCCAGTTCCTTACCCGTGAGCGGGAGCACCGTGAGATACTAATCCGCCTGGAGGAGCTATTGACCGAACGGTTCAGGCCGGAGCGGCTTGCGCGGGAGGGAGTACCCACCGTAGTAGACCTATCCGCCGCCCTGCACCTCACTCCCAGCTATTTGAGTAGTCTGCTGCGGGTCCTGACCGGCAAGAGTACCCAGCAGCACCTCCAGGATAAGATCATCGAACGGGCCAAGGAGCGATTGTCGCTGGAGGATGCGCCGGTTGGTGAGATCGCCTATGGGCTTGGCTTCGACTACCCGCAGTCGTTCAGTAAGCTGTTTAGGGCCAGGACGGGGGTGACGCCTTCGGCCTTTCGGCGGTCGTTTGGGTGAGGGCGGGGTCGCGGGTGCGGAGGGGGATGAGGGTGGCACTGAGCTACCCTGCGGCCCCGCCCCAAAGCCCTGTCCCAAGTTTTGAGTTTAAAACTTGAACTAACATTTTAGCTAATTCGGTCAGATATCGGTATCTTCAGCTAAAATACTAGCCATGTATAGCACCGTCCCTCTGCCCACCGAAGTAGCCCGGTCGGTAGCGAACCGCCTGGTGGCCCTCCGCAAAGATAAAGGCTGGACGCAGGCCGAACTCGCCCGCCGCAGCGGTGTCAGCCTCGGGAGCCTGAAGCGGTTCGAGCAGCAGGCACTGATCAGCCTGGAGAATCTGCTCGCCCTGGCCCACGTGCTGGGGCGGCTGGAGGACTTTGGGAGTCTGTTTGCCTGGGATGAGAACCTGGCCGCGGTACGCAAGCGCTTCGCTGAGTTTAAAGACTGATGGATGCACTACGGATATACCTCGATCTCGGCGACGAACCGGTGACCGTAGGTCGCTTTCTTCTACAGGGGCGTACGCCGTACTTTCAGTTCACTTCGGAATTTATAGCGCGGGGACACAACATCTCACCCCTGAAACTAGCCTGGACGACGGAGATCCAGCGGGCCGATACGGCAATATTCGACGGGCTCTTCGGTGTTTTCGCTGACTCACTGCCGGATGGGTGGGGCCGCCTGCTGCTGGACCGTGAGCTCAGCCGGCGGGGTGTTGATCTCAACGCCATCGGGGTACTGGATCGGTTAGCCTACGTCGGCAACACCGGCAAGGGGGCACTGACTTACCGGCCGGAACTGCAGACGGTGGCGGAGGAGCTAGCTTATGAGCTGGTGCTGGATCGGCTGGCTGCGCGGTCACGGGCGGTGCTTCGGGAAGAAAACCTTGGAGCGGTGCCCGACCTGCTCCGTCTGGGGGGCTCCTCCGGCGGGGCGCGGCCGAAGGTGCAGGTGCTGTACAATCCTACTACGGAGGATCTGCTGCCGGATAGTCTGCCCGTGCCGCCCGGCTACGAGGCGTGGATCATCAAATTTCCGGCTACTTACGATCCTGGCGACAGTGCGCGCATCGAGTATGCGTACTACCGGGCGGCGCTGGCGGCGGGACTCGAGATGTCCGAGTGCCGGCTATTCTCAGGTGCAACAGGGGCCTCCTACTTTGGTACGAAGCGCTTCGATCGCGGCGTAGGTAGCACCCGCCTGCACCTGCATTCCCTGGCCGGACTGGTCCACGATAACTTCCGCCTGCCCGCCCTCGACTACGGTCACGCCATGGACGCCGCCTTTCGCCTGGAACAGGACGTAGCCGCCTACCACAAAGTCCTGCGCATCGCGGCCTTCAACGTGTTTGCCCACAACCGCGACGACCACAGTAATAACCTCTCCTTCCTTCAGGACGCGGCGGGCGGGTGGACGGTCGCTCCGGCCTATGACCTTACCTATTCCCGCCCCGCCCACGGAGAGCATAGTATGACGGTGGCCGGGGAGGGGCGCTCACCGGGACGTACCGATCTACTGCGGCTGGCTGAGCATTTTAGGGTACGGAATCCGGTCAGTGTACTAGACGAGGTGTGGGAAGGTGTGCGGCGGTTGCCTGAGGTGTTACGTGAGGAGGGGGTAGCGGAGGAAACTGCGGGGGCCGTGGGGCGGCACCTACGAGTGGCGAATGGTTTGCGATGAATTAAGAAGTCGGGCGGGGCCGCAGGTGCTGCAACGCATTTATTCCGGGTTTTCACCGGGGGTTGCGGTACGTGTTTGGGTGGCCTATTGAGTGAGGCACCCTTTACTTCATCATTCCATCAATAAAGTTCCGCTGCCCCTTCTCCTCCGCGAACTTCCGCGCATTAAACGCCTCCGATCCGCCCCGCGGGATCGACAGCGACTGCCACTCCGCCCCCCGCAGCTGCTTAGCGAGCAGTACGATCTGGCCCACGTGGTAGCTGTAGTGCGCGAGCTGCCGGTTAATCGCTTCGTACACCGGGTGTCCCTCGTTACGGATGTAAATAACCGTTTCGAGTTGCCCAGGGGTGAGCTCGTTCAGGGCCTGCTCCAGTACGGCCCAGCCCTCATTCCAGGCCCCTTCGAGGGCGGGCCGGTCAGGAAAATTGGCGACGAACTCATCTTCGCGATCGCGCCAGGTCTTTTCTCCGTCGGTGGTGAGGAAATCCGTCCACCGGCTCCGCATATTGCCGGCCAGGTGCTTGACGATGACGGCGATGCTGTTGCTGCCGGCGGCATCATCCTGCGTGAGTTGCGCGAAGGTGAGCTGCGCCATGGCCCCCTCGGCGAGGTGGCGGTAGTAGGCGAATTGCTTACGGTAGTTTTGGAGTAGGGGGGCCATGGGTGACTATAGAACGCCTAACGGATAGAATTGATGGGGTCACCTACTTACCGGTCAGTACCTTCGGTCCATGCGTATTCTCGTCCTGCTCCTGCTGCTTTGCACCCGCGTCCCCGCCCAGCGCCTGCCCGTTGATCAGGTGGACGTATTTAGCGGTACGTCTAACTCCCGCTGGATGTTTTTCCCGGGGCCGACGCAGCCGCTCGGGATGGTGAAGCTGAGCCCCGACAACCAGCTCAACGTGTGGAACGGCGGCTACGAGTATACCGTGGGCAGTATCTCGGGCTTCAGCCACCTACACGGTATGGCTCTGGCCGGAGTGAGCTATATGCCCTACGTGGGGCCCCTGGACTTCGGGGATGAATACCTTAAGCTCTTCCCCGGTAGCCCCGACGGGCCCTTCGGGAATATGTGGACGGCCGGCTACCGCTCCCGCTACGGTAAGGCCAGCGAACGGGGCGGGCCGGGCTACTACGCCGTCGACCTAATCGATACCCCGGTGCGCGTGGAACTGACTGCCACCGACCGCTGCGGAATGATCCGTACCACCTTCCCGGCCACCCGGCAGGCGCGGCTGCTGCTCGACTTCGACCCCCCCACCGAGGAACGCTCGGACATCCTGGCGACCAGTCTGCGGCGCGTAAGCGATACGGAGATCGCCGGCTCGATCACCTTTAGCAATACGTACGTGGACCGCACGACGGTGTACTTCCACTCCCGCTTCGATGCCCCCATCGCCAGTATCGACGCCTGGCAGTATGCGCCCTATACCGGCAGTACGGCGGTGAGCTACGGCACAGACTGGCGGCGAGCGTGTTCCTTCACCGCAGCGATCGATACGTTCAGCGGGGGGAGCCACAGCGGCGTGGTGCTCAATTTTAGTACGACAGCGGGACAGCAGATCGTTACCGCCACCGGCCTGTCGTTCGTAAGCGCCGGTAACGCCCTGCTTAATCTTGAGGCCGAGCTGGGAGAGTTGAACTATGATTTCGACCGCACCGTAACCCACGCACGCGAAGTGTGGAACGAGCTGCTCGGAGCCGTAACGGTGAAGGGAAGTCCCGAGAATAGCCGCAAGTTTTACACCAACCTGTACCGCTCCTTCGCCGGTAAAAACCTGCTGAGCGACGTCAACGGACAGTACCTAGATATGTGCGAGCAGGTGCAGACCGTGCGCCCGCCGGCCAATGCGGTTTACAGCAGCGACGCCCTGTGGGGTACGCAGTGGGACCTGACGCCGCTCTGGACGCTGGTGGCCCCCCGCTACGCCAACTCCTTTGCAAATTCCTGCTCGAGCTGCAGCGCCACGGCGGCTGGATTCCCGAGGCACCGGTAGGCCTGGAGTACGCGCCGGTGATGGGAGCACAGCACCAGAATGCCCTGCTGATCAATCTGCACCAGAAGGGCATTGCGCAGTTCGATGCCGATAGTGTCCTGGCCATGATCGCGCACGACTATACCACCCCCGGCATCGACCACCCCTGCGGGGGAGTGGCCGGCAATCGCCACCTGGATTCTTACCTAGAGTACGGTTACGTACCCGAGGAGGCGGGGGCGGCCAGCAATACCATGGAGTACGCCTTCGATGACTGGTGCCTGGCCGAGTTTGCCCGCTCCCTGGAAGAGGACTCGCTGTACGCCCATTTTCTGGAGCGCTCCCACAACTACCGCCATCTCTTCGATACCCAGACGGGCTACCTGCGCCGCCGGCACGCCGATGGTCGCTGGGTCACTCCCTTCGACCCCCTGCTCGACGGCACCGAGGGCGGCTGGAACGGCCCGGGCTACATGGAGGGCAACGCCTGGGTGTACACCTGGTACGCCCCCCACGATCTACCCGCCCTCATTGACCTACTGGGTCGCGACACCTTTAACCACCGACTGGAGGAGGGCTTCCAGCGCGGCTACGTCGATCTGAGCAACCAGCCCAATCTGCAGGCGCCCTTCCTATTCAATTATTCTGGTCAGCCCTGGCAGACGCAGCGGTACAGCCGCCTGGTGGCCGATAGCTGCTTCCGTATCGATCCGCTAACGGCCTACGTCGGGGAGGAAGACGAGGGCCAGCTAAGCTCCCTGTACTGCCTGCTGGCCATGGGGTTGTTTCAGATGCAGGCGGGTTGCGGGGTGGAGCCTTACTACGACCTGAGCAGCCCGGTCTTCGATGAGGTGGTCATTCACCTTGACCCCCGCTATTATCCCGGCGGTACGTTCACCATCGTGGCGGAAAGTAACGGTCCTGACCGGCCATACATTCAGTCCGCTACTCTGGACGAGCAGCCACTGGCGGGGCCGCGGGTGCCGTGGGCACGCATCAGGGACGGCGGGGTGCTCCGGTTGCGCATGGGGGCGCAGCCCAATCGGGTGCTGTGGGAGTGAGGGGGCCGGCCTTCGGTGATGGGAGTTATTTCTTAATAAAACTGAGGCGCGAGTGCTCCGTGACGACCACGTACATCCCCGGCCGCAGGTGACCTACGTCCAACCGTCGGCCCTGACCGTCGTCGGTCGACAACCACTGCCGTCCCACTGCTACCTCCCTTCCCCGGAGATCGTAGATGCGTGGCCGTCCCCCGCTTTTCGTACCGGCGGGCGCTGTTACCGTAAGCGTGTGAGTAACCGGATTGGGATAGACCTTTCCTGCCGCGGGACTCCGTGGGCCGGCAGAACGGATATCAGAATAGGCATACGTACCGTCGTAGTCGGTTTGCTTCAGGCGGTAGTAGGTGCGTTGGTTGGTGGGCGGATCATCGTAGGTACGGTACGTGAGGGGTGCGCTTGAATTACCCGCGCCGGGTATCCGGCGAATGTCCTGCCAGGACAGTTGGTCGACCGACCGCTCCAGCGTAAAGTAGGCGTTGTTGTCCTCGTGCAAGGTTTGCCAACCGATACTCACGCGCCCCGTCGTGCTGGGGGAGCTCACCCGAAAGTGGACCAACTCGATGGGTAGTCCCGCTCCGGCGACGGCCAGGGTGAACCGGCGACCGTCCTCCAGCGCAGTCTGGGCGGCAAACTCGAACGTTTCGTTGCCTAGGGCCACGGCCCCGGCGATGGGCGTTTCGTCAGCAAAGCTGCCGTCGTTGTCCGTATCCACGAGCAGGCGCAGGTCATCGGCGGGGATGGGGTCCTGCTGCCCGCTGAGGTCCCACCGCATGTCGATAGCTCCTACGTCGACGGGCAGGCCGGCCCGGCTCAGTTCGCTTACCCGCCAGGTGCGAGATAATCTGGTTTGCACCCCGGGCGGAACATCGCCGCTACCGACGAACTGCTCCGGCTGACCGTCGTGGCCCCAGGTGAAAAATTCGTCATCCTCAAGATTAGTAGCATTCAGCATCCGTACGCTTCCCGCACCGCGGGCGTCCAGGTGGACGGCCGCAGCCGTCACGCGGCCGATACCGGCCACGTCGTGATCGTAGTTGCCGTTCGCTACCTCATCCTGTCGGTACACCTCGTTGCGGTTGAGGGCAATGCCGTACTTGGCCGCCAGGTGGTTTTCGGTGATAATCCGCTCGGCCTGGTTGACCACCTTGGTGAACTTCATTACCTCGGCAATTTCGCCATTGAAGTCCGTGGCCCCGCCGGTGCCGTTGCCGCCAATCCAGGTGTTGGTGGTACGATTTTCAATGTTGTGCGTGCCGGTGGCTACGTTTTCGCTGTTTTCGTAGAACCGCAGTCGATCGGTTCCAGCATTCGCAAAGGTCACGCTGTGTACGATCCAGGTATTTAACGGCGCGACGGTGCCGAAGTTATCTGCTCCGCCGACGTAGTTACGGTACCGCCCGTCCTGTCCAATCCCGATGGTATTTCGGCCGCCGTGTTGCAGCGCCACGTCCAGCTCACCGGTTTGCTGGCGGCGCAGTACGATGATAAAGGACATATTCTCATTGGAGTTACCCACCAGGGAGGCCTCCAGCTCATCATTGCCGTCGAAGACAAAGGTAGGCTGTCCGTTTAGGCCCGCCGGATTGACGTCGTACCGGGGCTGCTCGCTCCCGGCCGCGGTCAGGGTGAATCCCCTACCTGAGCGGTCCGCTACCTGGTTGACCAGCGCCCCATCGGCGTAATTTTCGTGGTCGGCACTGTACCAGAACTGCAGGGCGGAGCTACCGTCGCTTCGGCCGACCCCACCGGGACCGGTCTGCGCGAATAGAAAAAAGGGCGAACACATAAGGGTGAGAGAGAGCAGACGAATCATCATGGTGAGTGGTTAGCTTTCAGTAGCGCACCATCCCAAAAGGGACTTGCGCCGGTGGAGCACCTCTTTGCAACGTGAGCCACTGAGGTCAGCGTATATCCCCCACCTGCTTTCCAAGCATTGGCCCCTGGTGTAATCAGCCCATCTCCTATTGTGAAGCAACGAACGACGTATACGTTGGCCAGAAGCGGCCACTGCGGGCGGGGCCGCGGGTGCAAGGCTAATCGAGAAACTGCCGCAGCATTGGGTCGCTCGGTTTAGGGCAGGGCTGACACACTGCCGCACCGGTTGCATCGACCATGACGTAGGTGGGTGCTCCGGTGGTACCGGCGGCTGCTAGTACTTCTTTGGTCTGTCCTCTGGGTACTAAGTACTGACGCGCTGCCGGTGGCTTATGCTCGTCTAAATAAGCCCGCCACGTGTCCGGCTGGGTATTGTGCGCTACATAGATCAGTTCGACATTTGGGTACGCCGCGAGCAGCTCGCGCTCGTAGGGTTGCTGGGTCAGACAGGGAACACAGCCGGCAAACCAAAACTTCAGGAGGCGGAACTTTCGCTCGGAGGTCGAGCCGATTGCCCGTTCGCTTCCATCGGGGGTTTGATACTTCGATTTCAATAGCTTGAGTAAGCCCGCTACAGAAGCTGATCTAGCGGTAGCAGAGCGTTCGATTCTTGTGACCGCGTTCTGATAAGTTTTGGGTAGTGAGGCCCTCAACGTATCGATGGATTCGCTCTTATTCAGGTACACCCGCTGATCGGTAAGTAGGTAAGCTAGGTGGCTCGCCGTAGCATCGGCGCGGCGCTCGGAAATAGGAAAGTTTAGATACCCCCTGGCCCGGGAGGTCATGATGTTAGAAGTTACATCACGTGCTGAGTCGTGGACAACTTCACCTATTAATTGGGCCCACATTATGAAAGCACCGTTGTAATCTGGGCTATCGTAGTAATCAGCTTGTGCCAGCAGTCGCCCCAGTGAATCGCTAATGGCGGCAGGAACAGGAAGCGTGTCCTCCAGAAAAAACAGGTGGTAGTTATGGGATTCGATAGGCTGTTGGAAAGACAACAACTGAATAGTACGTTCTAGTAGAGGAAGTACGTACGCTGGCAGTCCTTCTGGAACCGGTACCGTATCGTGATGGACCCGGGCCTCTTCAAAGTACACGCGCTGCATCTCAATGAGATCGGTACCGGTACGCGGCTGGCGTCCTACAACATTCAGGGGAAGAAGCACAGCGTCCAGGTAGTCGTATTCCAGTTTATGAGGTCCTACCTCTACCACCCCGGAGTCGGTGTGTACCAGGGCGCGATCCAAACCAGGAAGCAGTACACGCAGCGATAAATTATACTCCGATTGGCAAAATACATAATAGGGTTGGTGAATATCAACGGTTAGGGTAGCGCTATCCCCGGGCCGTAGGCTATCCGGAAGAACCGCCTTAAAGTCGAGTGGGTAATCCTGCATTCGGGCACTAAACTCTCGGGTATCAGCTCCATCATTAATGAAGGTGAGGGTCGTCGACAGGGGTTCGGTAAAGGTTGCATTCTTCCAGGGAACTTCTGGGGTAGGTTCCCGAGGCGTGCAGGCGGAAAGAAGAGCTAGTGATAAAGTTATAAGTAGGTAAAAGTGAGGTTCCATCTTATGATAGATGCGTGGATTCGGTAGTTTGGTGGGTCGTAGACGCCGCACGGTCCGCTATGTCCGCCCCGGATTAGGTCGTTTAATTGTTCGGCTAACAATAGGGGGTGGAGCGGGCTGGACACTACTACTTCGAGCTAGACGACGGCCAGATTTTCTTTCGCTTTTACGTGGACGCGGCTGGCTTCGTACAGATGGCCCTGGAGCACGGAGCAGACACTCCACCCGCCGCGCTGCCGACCCTGACGACCTTCTCCAACGACGCCCGCCGGGGTATCCTGAGTCCTACAGTGCTGGCCTCCCTGACCGGGATGACGGAGGTAAGGATCAGCTCCTCGGAGCCCAGCAAACTCGACGTGCGGACCAGCGACCCGGGTATCATTCAGCGGGTGCTGACGAACAGGACCTTTAAATCCGACCCGGTAGACAATGGCATCATACGAACCCAGCATCTCCCTGCGCGGCGCGGTCTAACTACCTATACCCTGGATGTGAGCGCCCTACCCTCCTGTACCTACTACCTCACGCTACGCAGCGGCGCTGGGGCCGCCAGGCAGTGAGAATCGTACGGAATTAGTTGCCGCGGTCGCCGGTGCATGCATCCTCGAACCCGCTCCGCACATTTCTCGAGCATGGATTGCGCCCAACGCCCCACGGTCATTATATTCAGCCGTGTTACCGACCGACGTGTGCAGCGTACTGGGGGCAGGTGATACGACGCTTGGGGGGCGAAGCCGTGACCGGGTGTCGATTATACGGGGCCGCCTAGTCTTCGCATCGCGGTGCTGCCTATTGTGATTCGTGCGGAAGGTTCTGATGAGGGGGTGATATGCGTGTATGCGTCAACCGGCGTGTTCGCGTCAAAAGCTGGATCAGGCAGCCGGGCTATTGCGTGAACACAGCGCTGGGTTGGGGTGTATATGTCAATGATTGCGTAGGGATAGGGGTTATATCCGCAATGCGTGTACGTTGATGTTGGGCGACATGCCAGATCCCGGGGCGTAAACCGGGGTTAAACTGACAATAACTTGCGAGCAGGCGTTACTTTAGCTGCGATCCTACCGCCAAGACTGTAAGGCCAACTGGTGGGTTCGACCCCGTGCGACATCCTAGTCAGAGAGGTGCTAATGACTATCCTCGGATGGTCTGTCTGAGTTAATCCATTGGTGGAGCGCTTTACCGGCCTACCCCGTATAGAATAGTAGTACTCGACGCGCCATTTCTCCGGAAGGATCACCTCTACTCCCTTCACCTTTCAAAGACGGCATCATGGCTAAGGGTTCCAAGTTTGATAAACTGCCCATCGTACATCCCGCGGCGGCGGGCATCGATGTAGGCAGCAGGTTTCACCTGGTAAGTACCGGACAGGCGGCCGAGCAGACCCGGCAGTTCGGGGTATTCACCGCGGACCTTCACCAACTGGCATCTTGGCTAGTGGAGCAGGGGGTGCAGACGGTAGCGCTGGAGAGTACCGGTAGCTACTGGCAGATTCTGTTCTCGATCCTACAGGACTACGGACTCAACCCCATTTTGGTGAGCGGGCGGATGACTAAGAATATAATGGGTCGTAAGTCAGACGTGCAAGATTCGCAGTGGATTCAACGCCTGCACGCGCTGGGATTACTTTCGGGCAGCTTTCTACCGGACAACCGGACGGACAGTCTCAAGCAGTACGTCCGTCACCGGCAAAAGCTACAGGATACGGGCAATGACTACGTGCGTAAGCTACAAAAAGCGCTACGGCTGATGAATATCCGGCTGGACAATGTACTGAAGGATGTAGTGGGCCAGAGTGGGACACGCATTATCGAGGCGATTTTGGCGGGGGAACGCGACGGTGAACGTCTAGCCGACCTAATGGACTGGCGGGTGAAGGCTCAGCGGGCAAGCGTGGTCAAAGCGCTGAGTGGTGACTGGCGCGAGAGTTACCTGTTTGAGTTACGGCAGAGCTACGAGTTGTACGGTTACCTGCAGCAGCAGATCGCGCAGTGTGACGAGCAGGTAGAAGCTCTACTAGCTCGCACGATGCTGGCCTTACCCGCCGAGCGTCAGCAAGAGGTTGCCGCTTTTGCGTCGGCAAAAAAAAAGCGGTTGAATAAGAATGCGCCACAGTTTGCGATTGAGCGGATGGCCTACGGGGTGTTCGGTACGGACCTGTCGGCGATCGACGGGGTGTCGAAGTCGACCTTGCTAGTGTTACTCAGTGAGCTGGGGGACAACTTTACGCAGTTTTCCACTTCGGGTGCGTTTGCCTCGTGGCTGGGTCTAGTACCGAATAATAAGGTGAGCGGGGGCAAGGTACTGTCGAAGCGTACGCAGCGTCGCAGCAACCAGGTATCGACCGCGCTCAAGCGGGTAGCCAACGTGATCGGCAACCTCAAGGAGGGGGGACTCAACCAGTTCTTCCGGCGGTTAGCGTACAAGAAGGGTAGGGTGTTTGCTATCACGGCCACGGCCCGCAAGGTGGCGGTGATCATCTGGAACATGGTGACGAAGAAGGAGCCGTTCAACTATCTGACGGACGAGCATTACCTGGCTAAAGTCAGACAGGCCAAGATCCTCACCATCCGTCGGCAGATGGAGCGACACGCCCTGTCGGCGGCTGATCTATTCGCTTCCTAGCCCAGCATTAACCTCACGCGGGAGGTTGTTATATAGAATAGAATGCCGGCATTAGGCCGGCACGAGCAGACCCACGGAACAAAAAGAGTAACAGCAAAGCAAGACGTAAAGTGATAACGACCTTTCAGATGGCAAGAGCGGTGCTAGTCGCTTCGTTCAGTGACGGTGTCAGCCCGGCGGACAATGGTCCAAAAGCTCCCGCTGGTCGGTTTTGGCCCATGCCACCGCGCTGTCCCCTTGTCGAGAATAGAGATTACTGGTTACTTCGAATGATCGATGCTCCAGTTGCGGTGAGGCTTTTGGTGAACAACATATCGACATTGAGGACAAGCCAAGAAATACAACCTGCCAGTTAGAATCAGGACGGTTTAAATGTAAAGGGGGTACTTTTGAAACGTCAATCCAACAACTGGTTGGAAGCAATAGATTAACACGTGAAATTGTTTGTTTATGAATTGTACATGCTTCTAGATAACTACATCCAGATTAATTTACCTACTAGTTAGCACTAGGTCATTCCGGCGAGATCTGAAATTTATTGAAAATTCATATGATAAAACTTGGTGCTTACATATTAAAACGTTATGTTAGCGGTGCAACCTTGATCTTTGGTGGTTCAGTAAATAATTCGACAATGCGATACCTCTTCCTGATTGTACTAATTTTCACGATGTTCACCTGTAACGTTTCGGAAACTGATGCGTTTTCATTGAAAGAGCAACCTCCTTCGGAATCCAAGGTGCTGAATAGGACAATTTTCGAGATGTCCAATTTTGATGAGACTTCTCTCAACTTAACCTGAAATTGAAGTGCGGTCCGCAATTCAAAATTACATGTTTTCCAATAATCTTAACACATCAGACGTTGGACATCCTGCTTTCGGAAAGGTGATTAATTATGGTGGAAATAAAATTGTGCCCACATTAAGACCTGGTATGAACTTCGCTAATGAGTTCTTCATCTTATACGGTGGGAATCCACAAGCTGTTGAATACATTAGTCTAAAACACTCATACAAATCACTTGCTTTATCTTCAGCGTTGACATCAAGTTTGCTTCGAGAAGATGTAAAGAGTCGACGTCGAATAATGGGTAACTTTGTGTATGAAAAATTCGACACAAATGATGCAATGGCTAAAGGGTGTGACCTTATTCTCGTTACTAACGAATTTTGTATCAGAGAAACTGGTCGTTGTGAGGTTGTTGGATATGAATTAGAATTAGACTGTAGTAGTGGTGGAAGTGGTGATCCTGGATCTAGCCCCGGGCCTGGTCCCGGTTCCGATGGTGGAGATGGTAGCGGTGGTAGTAGCGGTAATAGTCCAATGAATGTTGAGGACAATAATACTCTGTCTTATGTGATGGATACACCACCGGACTGTAGTTCATGGAGTTACTCTTATAACAGTATAGATACCCGTGCGGCGGGTATTGATAACATGTCTTTCAAATGGGTGCAAGTTAATCCTTTTGGAAGATCAACATTTCGGTCTGTATTGTTTTCAGGAACAATCTATTTTACTGTTCCAGATTCCTTTAACGGAAGAACCATCACATCTGGAATGTCTTCCATGCTTACCGCTCAGGCAGTTTTGAATGCACAAATTGCATTTCAAAGGCAATATGCCTATACCATGCACTCTATGTCTAACTATCAAATCAAGCAAGCTATGCTTGATCTTATCGATATCGAAATGCTAAACTTATCTGGTGGTTCAGTTCTCACATCTCAGCCTTCAGGACCTGCGCCTCACGTCAATAATTTTTCTACAAATTGGTTTACAATTGGAGATTGTGGTTGAAAATCATTATGTAGTATCACTAGCTATTTTCAACTAGCTTAGCGCTTATTATTCAGATTTATCGCAAAGTAATCAAAATGTTACCCCTAACTAACCAATCGTGATTGAATACATAATAAAGGCTATTCTCTCTCAAACTGCGATCGTTGCATTTCTGAATGCAGGGGGGGACCTCGGTCTTGTACACAATTATGTACAAAATGATGACACTTTTACTCAAGTGTCAAATCATACAGCACTTTGGAACCATGCCAATCATAAGCTAGGAGGTCTAGATATATGCGATTCCACTATTTTGGTTACCTTACAGCAGAAGCCAAAAAAATTAATTATAGGGTTTGAGGCAAGTGCCAAAACTTTATACGATAGTATTGCGCAAGAATTCTCACGATCATACGGACTGCCAATCGAAGTAAACGCAAGTGAGCTCGGAAGTATTTCTTATGTTTCGGATAACTACGAACACCATTTAGGAATCGTTTTTATTGGTGCTAGCGTGAAAACTGACAGTACGTATCTATTCAGCTTACAAGTTGAACTAAGATGATAAAATAAGGCGTTATGTCAGAAGCTATGATCTGACATTATTGGAACCGACAGTATGGTTGAGATTACTATGCCGAAGTTGGCTAACAAAATGACAGTTTGACTTAGCCAGAATGCCTAATCGAGAGATAGTCATATTGAGGATATGTAGCACTAATCAGCATTTCTACTGGCGCGATAATCATCCATACAAAGTATATCCTACACGAAAGTTACGGACTCGCGGTACTTTTGATAATACATATTGGTCAAAAGAAAATACATCGTCCAACAATGCGCCATCGTCAACCGGGGCTGAGGAAGGGCAGTGTAAGTCGCTTCGATCAGTGACGGTGCCAGCCCGGCGGACAATGGTCCAAAAGCTCCCGCTGGTTGGTTTTGGCCCATGCCGCCGTGCTGCACCCTCCTCGGCGATAGAGGTTGCTGGTTGCGTTGTTTTATTCATGCCCCAGCTGCGGTGGCGCTCTCGTCAGACTGTGCAAAAGCTATGTTTTCTGTGCTATCCTTCGTACCTTAAGGGAACGAATCGATACCCGCCGCTGATGCCCCAGAAGATAGGATATGACCCCGCCCAGGTTAGCCTGTTTGCCGTTCCGTTAGAGGCCATGGTCGCCGCCGATGCCGAGGTGCGGGTCATTGCCGCCTTCGTCGACCAGTTGGACCTACCGGAGCTGAGCTTTCGTGCGGTGCGCTCCGATGGGGCTAGTGCGTACGCAGCGGAGGTGTTGCTCAAGATCTATCTCTACGGCTACCTGAACCGGGAGCGGAGTAGCCGCCGGTTGGAACGTTGCTGTCGGCTCAACGTAGAGATGATGTGGCTGACGGGCGGTCTCAAGCCTAAATACCACACGATAGCCGACTTTCGGAAGGACTACCCCAAGCAGCTCAAGGCGGTCTTTCGCCAGTACGTCCTCCTACTGAAGGACTGGTCACTGGTGGGGGGCGAACGCTTAGCGGTTGAGGGGACCAAGGTGCGGGCGCAGAACTCGACTAAGCGTAACCTCAACGCTGCCAAGCTCCAGCGTAATCTGGAACGGATTGAGGCGGGCATCCCGGCGGCCCTGGAGGAGTTTGCCCGCCGGGATACTCAGGAAGGCGAGGACCCAACCGGTGGGCGGCAGGCGCGCCAGCAAAGCACCCTGGACCGGCTGGCGTCGCTGCGTCAGCGTAAGGTGGAGCGTCAGGAGCAGCAACGGCTACTGGCCGCTAGCGAGGACAAGCAAATTAGTCTGACGGACGCCGACGCCCGTTCGTTGCTGGTGAAGGGCACGGAGTCCCTGGTGGGCTATAACGTACAGTTGGTAGTGGATGCCGAGCACAAGCTGATTGTACACGTGGAGGCGACCAACGTAACCGATGCGGAGGCCCTGAGCGGTCTGGTGGAGACCACGGCCGAGCTACTGGCTTTACCCCGGGATGTTAGTACGCAGGTACTGGCCGATAAGGGCTACCACAGCGGCTCCCAACTGGCGGCCGTGGAAGCGCAAGGGATGGTTTCTTTCGTTGCCGAGCGGCGGCTAAGTACGCGGGGCCAGCGCAGTACCGAGGTGTACGGGGCCGAGGAGTTCCGCTACGATGAGCAGCTGGATGTGTATCACTGTCCGGCGGGAAAGCAACTGAATACCACGGGGGGCTGGTATACCCGTACGGACTCAACGCGGCGTCACCGTACTTACTCCCTGCCCGCGGCGGTCTGCCGCAACTGTCCCCTCCCTGTACGCCAACTGCGTCAGCACTTCGGCGCAGGGCGAGCGGCGGGGCCGTACGCTGAGCCGGTCGGAGTACGCCGGGGCGGCCGACCGGAACCGCCAGCGGCTAAGGGATTAACCGGAGGTGTACCCCCAGCGGCAGGCACTAATGGAGCACCCCTTCGGCACGATCAAGCGAAGTTGGGGGGGCTACTTCACCCTAGTGAAGGGACTGGACAAGGTCGACGGGGAGTATAGTTTGTTGGCCTGCTGCTACAACTTGCGGCGGAGTGTGTCTATCCTGGGCGTACCGGCGCTGTTGGAGCTGCTCCGGGGTCGTTTATTCACTAAAAACGCCGCGGATGGGCGGTCCACAGATAATTTTGGCGCGATTGTGCGGCCCCTGATTTCGATTTTTGACAGATTAGCCTTTCCGCTAGCAACACGGCCAATTGCCGCCTGATCTGCCGGGAGCTTTTGCACAGCCTCTCGTTGGGCGCAAGCCGCTTAGGCGGCCTAGAAAACCCACAGAGTTATCAGGCCTAAGGAGAGTGATCACCTTTAGCAACAGCAACCTATCCTCGATCAGCCTGGTTATAGTCTCAGACCAGTGACCACAGATGATGAACTACTCTGCTTACATTGAGAGCAAGCCAACCGTACTATATGGTAAACCAGCGATCAAGGGTACTCGAATTGGAGTAAATTTGGTGATCGAGAAACTGGCCTATGGTGAAACGATCAGTGACCTACTAGCCGCCTACCCTCAACTATCAGCCGAACAGATCTATGCTTGTCTTGCCTACGCTACGGCGGTGATTCGCAACGAAGAAGTTTACTACCCCGCGTAGCCAGCTAGAGAAGTGAATCTATACCTAGCCGACGAGAACCTGGATGGAAGATTGGTAGAGGCCCTGCGCCAGCAAGGGTGGACGGTGCACTCGATTTTTGAGGACCACCGTCTTTGAGGACCACCGTAGTGCGAGCGATGATGAGGTACTCAACATTGCTGATGAACTGGATGCGATTATTGTTACCGAGGACAAAGACTTTGGTGAGCTAACTTTCAGCCGAACAGATCTATGCTTGTCTTGCCTACGCTACGGCGGTGATTCGCAACGAAGAAGTTTACTACCCCGCGTAGCCAGCTAGAGAAGTGAATCTATACCTAGCCGACGAGAACCTGGATGGAAGATTGGTAGAGGCCCTGCGCCAGCAAGGGTGGACGGTGCACTCGATTTTTGAGGACCACCGTCTTTGAGGACCACCGTAGTGCGAGCGATGATGAGGTACTCAACATTGCTGATGAACTGGATGCGATTATTGTTACCGAGGACAAAGACTTTGGTGAGCTAACTTTTCGCCTGGGCAAACACAATCGAGGGATCGTATTGATGCGTCTGAGTGGAATGCCAGTCGCACAGACGGTTGCCTTGGTTAGTCAGGTACTCACCGAGAAGAACGATGAGCTATATACTCGCTTCACGATTATCCAGGCTAAGCGTGTTCGTATCCGTAGTTTAAAGTTATAGCCTGCGTGGTAATGAATGGTGCTAGCTGTTTGCTTGTGAGTTAGCAAAGGATATTGCCAAGATTTTTAGTGATGTCGTCAATCGGTAAAAAGCTTCATGGATTGCCGCGGCGAATGTGACGATCGATGAGGGCATGATTACGGATTGTAGAAACTAGCATGAGCGAGCTAAGCTATGGTTGTGCCCCATAACAGACTGCTGACCCGTGGAGACGGTAGTTGAATCATAATGTATCTTAGGGATGACCAGTTGATAAAGATTGCGATTGAGAATCAGGCTTTCGGATAGCAATAATGGCCTTTCAGCAACAGTAGCCGCAGTCGTTTCAAAGGGAAAGATAGCCTCACCTATGCCCGGTCAACTCAGTGAACTACGAGATCAGTAGTATGCCGGCATCTAAGCCGGTACGAGAAAACAGCCAAATCAAGAGCTCAAAACCCTATAAAGCGAGGGACTACAGAAAACTGATTTAAAAGTCAGGTCTAGGATCCAGCGGCAATAGCATGAGCATCGTAATCAGATAAAAGAAGCAAAGTCTAAGCTTGTCAGCCGAAAGAATAGAGACAGAAGATCTTGTTTTAAAGCGGGGGGCATCCTCCACACTTCCTTTGCCGTTTTGTGATCACAAATCAGCTACTCGTTTTTTAAATTGACCACGATGCAGACCGTTACTTTAGAACTACCTGATACAGTTGACCTACGAGAAGTGCCACTAATGATTTTCACTTCTCTTTTTGGGAAAGGGTCAATCTCTTCGGGTAAGGCTGCCTCGCTACTAGGCATGAAGCGTATCGACTTTCTTACCGCGGTGGGCGAATACGGCATTAGCATTTTTTCTGATGAGGAGGATGATCTTAAGCGAGCGGTGGATATCCGGTTATGAGACTCGTTGTTGCCGAGTTTGGGGTGATTCCGGGCTGGATAGCCGTGATTACGGAGTATAATCAAAAGGTTTGTTGTAAGCTGATGCAGGATCTCGGCCCCGGCGAGTCAAGTTGTATTGCCATAGCCCTGGGTCAGGAAAGGCCCTTGCTGACAATTGATGACCGCCAAGCCAAGAAGATAGCCGAAAAGCTGGGAGTGGAATGCATCGGTAGTCTTGGTGTACTATTGATTGCGAAGCAACAAGGTGTGTTTGCGGAGGTGGGTTCCATACTACAGCAGATACAACTTACGGACTTCCGGGTATCACATCAACTGCTAGACAAGGTGCGACGCCTAGCGGGAGAAGCCTGAACTGAGGGTGAGAAGGTTCTTAGGAGTGGTTCGCCCAACATTGCGCTATCGTCAATCGGGGCTGGGGAAGACAGTGTCAGCCCGGCGGGACAATGGGGAAGTCTACAAGTACGGTATCATCACTTCCGTCAATGGCCTTGAACGTCGCCGATCTCCCCCTGATGAATACGTCGTCAGTTCCATCCCCCATGATGTCCTGCAGAATGGCGGTACCTACGACCTGATTGTGGCCGCTAACTTGCCAGAGCGTCTGTCCGGTCCTTCCGTTCAGAGCAAGAATCGAAGCGGCCACATGCTCGAATTCCTGGGCGGCTCCCCCAATAATGATGTCGAGGTAGCCATCCTCATTTAAATCCGTGGCGACTGGCGAGGAAGAGGAGCCGACTAACGGTATCTTAGTGGTCCAGTTATCAGCCTCGAACCCACAACTCGCTAGCAGCAGCAGGAGTAGTAAAAGTACCGAGAAGCGAACGGCAAAAGCATGGTTCATCGTCGTGCTCAATGTTCAGTTGCGGCTAGAGTTGGAACAAGCATTTAGATCGACCCGATGAAGCTCCTTATGATTCACCACCGTTTCACCAGCAGCCTGTTGAGCCTATCGATGGTAGCTATCCTCACTTCCTGTGTTTCTTACCAGCGAGTTGCTGCTCCAGAGGAGGCAGCAGCAGACACACCTTTGCCAAAAGCATACATTTCTAATGCCGCAGACTACCGGACCGAGTACAAGATTTTACGCTACGCCAATCGGTACCATCTGGTGGCCGATTCCGCTCAGGCTGACACCCGCCTTGAGTTACAGCCCCTACAACCCATTGCGGTGGGGTGTGTAACGCCCCAGTTTGCCGTCAGCTTGTTTTCCTTAGGCTTCTACACGGTCGAATTCTTAGAGGGGTATGTGTTTGCATACAGCGAAGTGGGTAAGGAAGAACGCATCGATTACCGGGAGCAGGTTAACCTCACCAAACGCAGGTCCTGGTTTCACCTATTCTCCCTACGGAAGAGCCGAAAGAAGGCAATCGGTCAATCGTTGCACCCGCGCGCCGCCGCCCGCCCTATTCTACTGTCCCACTAGTATCTCCACTCCGCGGTCCAGCACCACATCCCGCTTGCCTAGAAAGTCCGCTACCGAGGGCTGTACCGGTACGTCTACCTGCACCCCGGGACCCACGTAATCCCGTCCGTCGGGGTAGGTGTTGCGCTTGGTGCAGATGCGCGCCCGGCCACCACCGGGTAGGTCCAACAGCAACGGCTGACCGGTACTACCAAAACTAGGCTCCCCCACGTAAGTAAATTGCTGAAGGGTATCGGCGACTACCAGGAAGTTCTCGGCGGAGGAAGCCGTCACGGTGCTGACCAGGACCACCACCGGCATGCCATAGACGGTATCGGCGGGCAGCAGCGTATCGGGTTCGCTACGGTACCACCGCTGTCCCCGGTAAGCGGTGAGCGACTCCCGGGCGAGCGCCGAGGTAGTGTCCATGTCCGGGTGCTGGCTATAGAACTGCCCGAAGGCCTCGTAGGCGGGAATGTGTTCCGGCGAGTACCAGGCCGGAGTGAGCAAGGGAGTGCGCGTAAAGTGGCGCAGGATAGCGTAGCCGTAGGCGCTGTTGCCCCCTCCGTTTTCCCGGAGGTCGATAATCAGGCCTTCACAACCAGCTAGCTGGTCGCGGTAGGTGTGAAAAGTATCCACGACTGATGCATCGGTGAAGGTATTCAACGCGAGGTAGCCGATCTTGGGTTGGAGGATCCGGAAGCTTGCCGGGGGGCGGCTGGCGCGATGGTGGACCCAGTTGGCCGTGCCGGATGCCTGCCGCGTGAGCGTCCGCTCGGCTAGGGTACCCCCCGGTAGTTCGATAGCAATGCGCACCGAGCTACCCCGTAGTCCCTTTAGCAAATCTTGCACCCCCAGCATCCGCAGCGTATGGTCTCCGCCAGCGGAGAGGTAGGGGTAGATGCTATCGCGTAAGTAGTCGGCTACGGGGATACCGTTCACCCGCAGCACGATCGTACCTAGAGGTAGAGACTCGACTAAGGTGGAGTCGACATTGGTCACTACGACCTGCTCACCGAACGCCCGTAGTTCCACCGGCGGCCTACTGTACAGCTGCTGCACATCGGCCGGGGGGTAGATGTTCGTATGTCCATCCCGCAAGGTCGCACACAGCCGCTCCAGTAACCGGTAGTACTCCCGGTTGCTCTGCTCGCGCTGCACCGGGTGGAGATACTCCGGTAGTTGCGCGTCCCAGTCCAGCTCCGGTAGCTGGTTGAAGAAGGCGAAGTTGTACTTCACCTCGTTCCAGAACCGGACCAGTCCGTAGGTGCGCTGGGCGGCAGTGAGTTGCCGGCCGGGTAGCAGTCCGGTGGCTAGAACACTTGGGGGAATCATCGTTTCGGCTACGGCGGTCAGTACGGTATCCAGTCGGCGCAACTGCTGCTCGTACGCTTCTACTTGATCGGCCGGCGTTGGCCCATCGAAGTTGGGCGCAGGTAGGGAGAGATCATGGTGGTAGAGGACGATAGCCTGCTCGGTACGCAGTGCAAAGCGTACTGCGTCCCCTGGCTCGGCTTTCCTGATGTGTAGGGTGTAACCGTCGAGCGCCATGCCGGAGTAGCGGTCGATCCACTGACCGTACAGTTGGCTTGCCGAGTCGCCCAGTGTGGAGCCGGCATAAATGCTTATCCATTCGCTACCCCCGTCACGCTGCAGGGACAGCAGGGGGGAGACGTGGTCTGAAAGGCTATCCGCAGCGGGTGGGTCACGCTTACTAAGTTCCAGCTGCTGCAATTCACCGGCGAGCTGCGTCAGGAGGTCGTCGGTAAGGGCTACCGTATCGGCGTATCGCTTCACCAGGCCAAGCTTCTGAAAGGGCAGGCGCTGGGGGGTGTAGGGATCGTAGTGCTGGGCGCGGGCGTTGAGGCACGCTAGCCAGCTTAAACTTAGGTAGATAAGGAAGCGGATCATCGTAACAGCGGCGGCCGATAATGGACGTTGTGTGGTTTGACCGCTAAGTTAAGTGGTAGATCGACCGCAGAGCACGCAGAGGGGCGCAGAGGGGCGCAGAGGCGTGACTAAGTATAGCTCTGTGTTTCTCCGGGCACGCTGCGGTTCCCATATGTCTGAGCTGCGCTAATAATCCACAAACGTCTCCATAAACAATCCCGCGAACGGAGAAACAAACACATCCTCCCTATACCCCAGCTCCCCAAACGGAGCCGAAAGGTTCTCCCCGTTAGCCAATACGATGAACGTAAGGTCCTCGTCGGGATACTTGAGGTAAAGCCCGGAAAAGCTGCCGGGCTGCCAGCCATAGTGCCACACGACTCGGCGCCCAGCGGGGTCCCGCTGCACGAACCAGCCCAGGCCGTAAGGGATAGGTTCGCCGGCATTGTTCAGCTGATTGGTCCAGGCAGCCTGCTGACTCTCGGCCGAGATGAGCCGGTAGTCGCGGATGGCCCGGTCGAAGTTTGCTAGATCGAGCACGTTGGAGACGATGCCCGCCCCGGCGTTCACGTCGGGGGAAGGATACTCCGCCAGCGTAAACGAATCTGCCCCCACACCACCGTAGGCATAGGGCTTGGCCAGTAGCTGCAATACACTATCGGAGGCCGTCTCCTGAGAGGGCGCGGAGGTACGCATCGCCAGCGGCGTGAGCACGCGCTGCTGTAGAATCTCGGCAAACGGCTGCTGCAGCGTCACTTCCATAAGCCGCGCAAGCCCCCCGTACAGGAAGCCGTTGTAGCTAAAGGTATCGCCCGGTACGTACTCGGCCGTGTGCGTGAGGTGGTGCCAGATGGTAAGGTCGTCGCGCTCGAAGTCGAAGTGTTCGACCAGTCGGACGTACTGTGGCTCGTTGGCCAGTACGTACGCTTTGACCTGGCGGTAGTAATCTTCGTAACCCGGTATCAGCGGCTTGATGGGGTCCTGAATGTCCAACTGCCCGGCCTCCTGCAGTTGCAGCAGGAGGGTGGCGGCGATGGGCTTGGTCAGGGAGGCAATGCGGTAATTGGTCGCCGAGGTCGCAGGTGCAAGGGTCTGTAGATCGGCAAAGCCCAATCCGCCCTGCTGCAGGATATTGTCCCCGCGGAGGACCACGTAGCTCAGCCCCAGAACGTGGTAGTGGGTGCGGAGGGAGTCGAGCTGGGCGGCGAAGCGGGCCGTATCGGGGGCAGTGGTTTGGGCGTGGCTCACGGTGAGGGCGGCTAGTAGTAGGCTCCCCAGCAGAAGTATACGGCGTGGCAGGACGGTATGGCGATGGCGGTAAGTAGCGTAGGGTTTCACGGGTACGGACGGTTTGGTCGGGGTAGTGCGTTGCTACGAATGTAGGGGGTCAGCGACCCGGACCTGCCTTTTCTTCGACCAGTGTAAAGCCTTAGGCGATGGAGGGGGTTAGGTTTCTACTTCCGTTGCACCTGCGGCCCCGCCCAAGCTGCTAGCCTACCGGGCACCTTAATTCGCGAACTCCTCCCCCACCACCGCGTCCTTACGTGGATCAAAGGCTCGATTAGAGGTAGCGCCGCCCTGCCAGGTGTACAGGTAGCGGTCGTCGTAGAGGGAGCGGTAGAGGACGGTGAAGGTCAGTTCGTCAGTCCGGGCATTGAGCAAGCTGGCAAAGCTCGGATTTGACGATAAATCCAGCCAGCCCTTCTCCTGCCCAGCCTGGAGTACGGTATGATTGAGGTCATACTGATCGGCGTAGTCGAGTACGGTGTCGGGAGGTTCAAGTGCCTCATATAGTTCCCCCCAACTTCGAATGGTCTGTCCGGCGAAAGTGACAAATACCTCATCAATGGTGGCCGGCCCTACCCCGTTATTCTCTACTGTAAACGAAAACGCTGTGATGACGCGGCTAGTTACGTCGTAAGCTCTGCTCTGCTCAATCTCCAGAATCGGCCGCACCGAGGCCCGCGCCTGCCGGTCCATCAGCTCGCTCTGCCGGATCATGACCCGCGTCTGGGTGATCGACACCACCAGGGCGCAGACGCTGATGAGGGTGACGCCGAGGGCGATGATGTTTTGGGGGTTGCGCCAGAAGCTTTGCATGGTGGGAAATATACTGCACCTGCGGCCCCGCCCCGGTCGACTTGCATCGCATCGCTCGTACCCCTAGCTTGTGGGCACTATGACCGCCCCCAACACCCACCTCCACGACGCAGCCACCAAGCTCGTACAGACCACCACCGGCCACCCCGACCCCACCCTCACCGAGGAGCTTACCGGTATCGTAAAACTTCACGCCGGGTTAGCCATAGCCGGTGCCTTCGTGCCCGTACCAGGACTGGACCTAGCCGCCCTGGCCGCCAATACCTGGACGATGTACGTGCGCATCAACAAGGAAGCCGCACTGCCCTTCGAGAAGAACATGGTCAAAAGCATTGCTACCGGCGTGGTCACCAACCTGGGCTCGAATGTCGCCGGGGTGCTCGCGGTGAGCACCGTTGCAAAATTCATACCGGGGCTGGGCACGATCGGCGGGGGGATGCTGCTGGCCGCCACGATGTACGGCGTCACCCTGGCCGCCGGCGTGGTGTACATGCGGGCCCTGGCAGGACTCAAAGCCTGGGAAGACGACTGGCGCGGCGTAAGCCCGCAGGATATGGAACGGGCCGTCAACGACGTCATGCAGGACAAGCAGGCCATGAAGAACATCATCGAGGACGGCAAGCAGTACTACAGAGCGAATAAGGATAGTATCAACCGGCAGCGGCAGCAACAGGACAATCCTACGCCGCCACCACCGCGTAGCAAGCCGGAGGAGCCTAACCCTTACGATGAGTGGTTTACGTGAGCGGCTTGTATTAAACGTTCAGCTCCACCAGCGGGAACGTAAACCCAGGCAACACCCCCTCCCCACTCAGCACGGTAGCGGTAAAATCCACGTAACTGCTCCGGCTCCGACTCACCGGCCCGGTAGACGTAGACAACCTCCTGCTCTGGATCGATCAGCCAGCCCAGCTGAGTGCCGTTGGCCAGCCAGGTGTCGGTCATTTTTTGCTGGAGTTTGGGTAGGTGGTCGGATTCGGATTTGAGCTCCACGACGAATTCCGGACAGACGTCGACCCACTTCGATCGGTAATCGGGATCGGCCAGAAAGGGGGCCAGGCGCTCCTGACTCACCCAGGCCGTGTCACCGCAGCGGATCGCCTCGCCTCCGAGTAGGAAGCCGGTCGAAGGGCTGTACACCCTACCGGATTTACCGTGGGTAAGGTTCCAGGCGTATACGTAGCCAAATACGTGACCCTCGTTTTCGCCCGAGGCTGATTCGACCGGTGACATCACACTTACTTTACCCCAAGCCTCGCGCTCGGCGATGAGGTCGGGATACTGCTCACAAAATTGGGTAAAGGCGGCCAAGCTCATGGGTTGCTCGAAGGTGAAAGCCCCGAACTGGGTCAGCAGATCGTAGGCGCTGTAGGGGGCGGTGGCTATTCCCATGAGGGGAAGGTACGCTTACGACACGGCAATCAGCTTCAATCCCGCACCTTCGTATACCGCTCCGCACAACCCTCGATGCAGAAGTAGGTGACCGTAAGTTGTCTACCGGCTATATCGTAGGGGTACTCCGCATTGATTCGACAAGTAGTGGGAAAAATCAACTGTCTTCCCGGAGAATAGACCCCGGAACCGCCACCATCGGCGGGGTGGTTACCGATGTTGCAAATAGTTTGATCGGTGGTATAGGTGCTGTCCGGGAAAAACGTGATGGTGCGCGCGTAGTCCGTGGGCTGAAAGGTACCCGAACCGTCGCCCGGGTCGACATAGACCTCCCTTAGCTTCCAGGTGCCGAGGATGCTATCCGGGGTAGGTTCATCCTTGTCGCAACCAGCGAGCAGCGGAAGAACGAGTAGCAGGTGGTAGAGTCGCATGGTCATGGTAGTCCTTTACCAGGGTAAGACGTGCTTTACTACCCCGGTCGTTGGCGGCAGTACAACGCGGCCTCTGGCCGCGCCGTGCCGCGCGGTCTACGACGGCGCTGGCAGTGTCACTCCCCCCCAAACCGCTGGTAGGCAGCCGGGTGGGCCAGCAGATAGTTCCACAGCAACTCCGTCTCACACACCGTCAAATACACCTGACTGCCGTAGGCCATCATCAGTTCGCGCGCACTCCCCCCGTGGCAGTTCACGCCCGCCGTGGTGCTGCCGCTGTTGTTGGTGGCGCACTTGCCGTAGCACTCATCCAGGGCGACCAAATCGATACCATTACAGGGGTTATCGCACTTGAAGGTGTGATCCAATCCCCGGGTGTGGCCGAACTCGTGGGCGATCACCCGCGCCGGCGTCCAGGTATCGTGGCTGCCCCTGAGGTAGCGCTGTAGCTGATTGTACACAATTATGCGGTTGCTCCCTACCCCAGGCGTAGAGCCGCTGGGCGATGAGCTACGGCCCCGGTAGGCGGTGAAGACAATGTTGAGTGCGTCTTTTTGGTAGGCAATGGGCTGGCGGGCAGTGTAGAAAAAGGCACTGCGCAGCGGCTCGTCCCTTCCATTGAGGTAGGCGAAGCGGATCTTGGTATCCTTTGTGCCGGGGTAGTCCAGTAGGCCGGAGCGGAAGCGACCGTTTATCTCCCGCAGCAGGTAGTACATCAGCACGTCGGCGCGCAGCTTTTCGTGTCCTCCGTGGGCTAGTACCAGCGAGTCCTGGGGATCGGTGACGAAGTTGGTCCCATCCTCCAGCGCGACGAAATGAAAGGCTACGGCGTAGGTCACCTCGGGTAGGCGGGGCAGGTCCTCGACGGTCATGCGTTCGGGGGTCTGGGCGGGGAGCGCAGGTGCAAGGCTAAGTAGGAAAAGCAACGTGAGTAGCAGGCGGCGAGGCATACTGAGATAACGTCGCCGGTGGATAAAATCTTGGCCTCTGTGAAAGGGGGCTCATTCCCGTCCAGCCCGCATCGCCTGCACCTTATAAAAAAAGATAACTCCCGACAGACTCGCCGTGATCGCATTCGCCAGCATCAGGGGAATATCGTGGATCAGGTAGCCGTAGACAAACCACAGAATGGTACCGAAAAAGAGCATCGAGAAGGTGACGATGGAGAGGTCCTGAGTAGCTCGCTCGCGAATGGTTTTATACGCCTGAGGAATGAAGGCGATGGTAGTGCAGATGGCCGCGACAAAACCCAGTAGTGCGCTAGTGGTCATAGAGTATGGCTTAGGCCAAAAACGTACAACAACGGCATGGGTGGTAAGGTGCGTGCAACCCCCGCAAACGGTGGTCGTCCTTAGACAAAACAAACGAATATGAAGTACCTAATGCTCCTACTTTGTCTCGGCCTGGGGCTTACCGCCGGCGCCCAGACGACCTACGGTAGCAACGGATTAAATGACCGCAACCGCATCGTCGGTAACGGGGAAGTGACCGTGGAGAACCGCCCCGTAGCCGACTTTCAGGAACTAACCTTTTGCTGTAACCTACGCGTGGAGCTCACCCAGGGACCCACCACCAAGGTGCGCGTCGAGGCCGAAAGTAACCTGCTGCCCTACGTCAAAACGGAGGTGTCGGGTAACCGGCTGCGGATCGGCTTTCGTGACAACGTCCACTTCCGCTCCAAGGAGCCCATTGTGGTCTACGTCACTGGACCCAGCCTGACCTACATCGGTGGGGAAGCCGGCGGACAGCTGCAAATGAAATCCGCCTTTACCGGCGAGCGCATGGAGCTCGAAGCGGGTAGCGCGGCTTTCATTGGGGCCGAATTCAGCGGAGCCGAGCTACGCCTACGCGCCGATAGCGGTGGGCGCATCGAGGTGAAGGGAAGTGGTAAGTCAGTAGACGCGGTGGCCAGTTCGGGAGGTGCCGTATCGGCTCAAAACTACCTGGCGGAACGGGGGGAAGCCGAGGCCAGCAGTGGCGGCGGCGTGGAGATCAACGTCAGTGAAGCTCTGGAGGCCGAGGCCAGCTCCGGCGGACGGGTCAGCTACCGTGGCAAGGTCACGAACATCAACGTGCACAGTGGCTCGGGCGGCTCGGTCCGTAAAGATTAGTCCCCCACCCCGATCGTCAGTCCGGTCTCGAAGGCCCGCACGAACTCCCCCACCTCCCGGCCGTCCAGCAGTGCGTGGTGGCCGTGGATACTGACCGGCATGCCCCACCGGCCATCGCGCTCGGTGAGCTGACCGACGCTGATCTTGGGGGCGCTATCGGGATGTTTGAAGTTGCGAGCGTGGCTCAGGGCGGTGAAGTCGAGCCAGGGTACGGCACTGAAGTGGATCACGTCGGGGCCGGCCACCCCTACGTTGAGCCCCGTGGTAGACTGGATGCGGGTAATTTCCGCCTGCGCTCCCGTAAGAAAAGTAGCAAAGTCAGTAGCGAAGGGGATATAGGAAAAATCGAAGGTGCCGTCGGCCCGGTCGATCGTCGCCGAGGCGTGGATGTGCTCGTACACCCGCACGCGGTCGTCCTCGATTCGGTAGCGGAAGGCTTCGGTGGCGTTGACCGCAACTAGGCACTTATGCAAGTAAAAGAGAAAGAACGACTGCCCGGTAGCCTTACAGTGCTGGTAGGCCTCGGTAGCATCCACCCGCACGGTCAGTCCGAAGAAGGGCTCGTCGAACTGGCGGAAGAAGTCGAAGTGGGCGCGGCGGGGCCAGGTGATGAGGTCTAGGTAGGGCAAGGAGTTAGGGGGTCAAGGGGTTAGGGGGTCAAGGGGTTAAGGAGTTAGGGGGTTAAGGAGTTAGGGGGTCAAGGAGTTAGGGGGTCAAGGTACAGTGAGTTAGATATGAACCCAAAGTCTGCTGCTGCCTTTATCCTTTGTCTCCTGAGCAGTTGCACCTTAGCCTCCAATCCATGTCAGATACCGGTATCGCTCTGTTGTTCCTTTTCGTAGCCGGTAGCTTCGTGGCGCTGCTGTACTTCCTGGCGCGCTTCCTCATTCGGCAGGGGCGTAAATGATGCGTAGGCCAAACGGCGGGGCCGAATAGCGAACCCAGTCTACCCGGCGGCACTTATGCAACAAACTCCGCGCCATGAAACAACTACGCTACGACAACTACGGAGGCATCGAGCAGATGTACCTCGCCGAGGTCGCCACGCCCGAACCCACGGGGCAGGAACTTCTCGTAGAGGTCAGGGCCGCCGGCATGAATCCCGTAGACTGGAAGATCCGCAACGCCCACTTCAAGCTGGCCGACGGCCACCAGTGGCCCCGCCTGATGGGCTGTGAGTTTGCCGGGGTGGTCGCGGCGGCCGGCCCCGAGGTGACGGACGTACGCATCGGCTCCGAGGTGTTCGGCTGGGTCAATTTCAAAAAACTAGGGGCCATGGCCGACTTCATCCTGGTCGAAAGCAGCGAGGTGCACGAAAAGCCGGCCTCGCTGAGTATGCAGGAGGCGGCGGCCCTGCCCATGGTAGGCGCCACCGCCTACACCGCGATGCGCGAGGAGATTGACGCCCGCGGCAAACGCATCCTCATCAACGGCGGTAGCGGCGGACTCGGCCACCTGGCTATCCAGATCGCCCGCATGGATAACGCTGAGGTCACCGCCACCGGCTCCGGACACCACCAGACCTTCATGCAGGATATGGGAGCCAGTCATACGATCGACTACGGGGAAACGGACATTACTCAGTCCGGGCAGACCTTCGACGCCATCCTCGATGCGGCCGATACGCTGTCCTGGTCACAGGCAAGGACGTTGCTGAGCGATCATGGTACCTTTCTCGATATCCAGCCCGGAGTGCGGAGTTTTGTAAGCAGCTTTGTCAATAACCTGGTCAGCGATAAGAAGCACGACATACTGGTGGTGAGCGTAAACCACACGATGCTGCACCGGCTCTACGACCTGGTTGAGAACCATGGCCTGAAGGTGCACGTGGGCCGGGAGTATGCGCTCATGGATTACAAGCGGGCCTATACCGAGGTGGAGGGGGGCGAGGCACCGGCGGGAAAGGTGGTGTTGGTGCCTTAGTGGCTCGTGTGGCTCGTGGCTTGGCTCGTGGCTTCTAGCCGCGGTAGGTAATAGGATATTGCCAAAGGCAGTATCCTAGCTACCGCGCGACCCCGGCAAGGATGCCGGGAGCCACATGCCGGGAGCCACTACACGTAGCTGACCTGCTTGACGGCGCGGACGATCTTCTCCGCATTGGGGAGGAACTCCTCCACAAAGGGGGCGGCGTAACCCAGGCTGACGTCGGCGGCATTGACGCGGATGACCGGGGCATCCAGGTAATCGAAAGCCGACTTTTGAATCTCGTAGGCTACCTCGGCACTGATGCCGGCGAAGGGCCAGCTCTCGTCGATCACTACGCAGCGGTTGGTCTTTTTGACCGACTCGATGATGGTCTTGCGATCAAGGGGGCGGATGGTGCGCAGGTCGATGACCTCGGCACTAATGCCCTCCTTTTCGAGTAGCTCGGCAGCCTCCATGGTGGGCAGCATCATCTTGTTGTAGCTCACCAGGGTGACGTCGGTGCCCGCACGGCGTACGGCGGCCTTGCCAATCTCTACCAAATACTCGCCCTCGGGTACCTCACCCTCGTAGCCGTACAGCAGCTCGGACTCCATGAAGCAGACGGGGTCCGGATCACGGATGGCACTCTTTAGGAGCCCCTTAGCATCGGCCGGGTCGGTGCAGGATACGACCTTCAGGCCGGGGGTATTCGCCATCCAGCTCTCGAAAGTCTGGCTGTGCTGCTGGGCAAGCTGGCCGGCGGAGCCCGACGGGCCGCGGAATACGATAGGGCAGGAGTACTGTCCGGCCGACTGGCTCAGGGTCTTAGCCGCATTATTGATGATCTGGTCGAAGGCCAGTACGGCAAAATTCCAGGTCATAAACTCCACGATGGGCCTGAGGCCGTTCATGGCCGCCCCCACCCCGATGCCGGCAAATCCGAGCTCGGCAATGGGCGTATCGATCACCCGCTCCGGCCCGAACTCATCGAGCATCCCCTTACTGACCTTGTAGGCGCCATTGTACTGAGCTACCTCCTCGCCGAGGAGGAAAACGGTATCGTCGCGGCGCATCTCTTCGGTCATCGCTTCGCGCAGGGCGTCTCGGAGGGCAATTTTTCGGGCCATAGGGGGTTATCGTTAGGCGGGCAAAAGTACGCAGCGGTCGGCAAAGCGGCCAACCATCACCCCCCTGTAACCCTTTACCTTGCGTACCGTTCACTCGTGCCCTACCCCCATGAAAAAGTTCAAACGCCTACTCCCCCTGCTGGCCGCCACGGCCACCCTGCTCCTTTCCTCCTGCAACCGGGGATTCGGTTGCCCGACCAACCTTTCCGTCCAGGAGCTTGTTGGCAGTCTATTTACGTGGCCCTGGTAATTGCCGGTACGGGTGCCCTTCCCTGAGTAGTGCACCGGCGGCCCCGCCCTCAGCCCCTGACCCCCTGCCCTATGAACTGGACGAACATCACAAGCGTACACGATATCGAAGCCCTGATCGAACGCAGCCACACCCGGCCCTGCCTGATCCTGAAGCACAGCACCAGCTGCCCCATCAGTAGTCTGGCCAAGAACCGGCTGGAAAAGCAGTGGGACCTGCCCGCCGAGGAGCTCGAGCCCTACTACCTCGACCTACTGCGCCACCGCGACATCAGCAACTACATCGCCAGTGAGTTTGGGGTGCGCCACGAGTCACCGCAGATCCTGGTGATCAAGAACGGTAAGAGCATCTACGACGCCAGTCACCTCGACATCCGCGTCGACGAGCTGCGGCAGACGGCCTAGGTGAAGCCCAGCCTTTTCCTAACCGACGATGGGAGTCATAGCCTGCGGGATGCCCGTTTTGGCGCTAGCTACCATAGCACTTACGGTGCGGTGAAGGAGAGTCGGCACGTCTTTATTCAGGCGGGATTAGAGGATCTGCTAGCTACCCATGCCACGATTCCTATTTTAGAAATGGGTTTCGGTACGGGACTTAATGCACTGTTGGTCAGGCAGCTAGCTGATCTCAATCCAAGTATTGATTTCCACTACACGACCTACGAGCAGTATCCCGTCAGTCCACGGCAGGTTCGGAAGCTCAACTTTCCGGAGGTACTTGCTTGTCCTCCGGCGTGGCTATACGAGCTGCACGATGCGGACTGGGAAACCGTGCACCACCTCACGCCAAACTTTACCCTGCTGAAACACCGACAAGACTTCCTCGCGGGGCCGCAGGATGCAGCGCAGGTCATATTCTATGACGCCTTCGCCCCCGAGCAGCAACCGGAGCTGTGGACGGTAGCGGCTATGGAGCACTGCTACCGCCTGCTAGCCCCGGGCGGAAGGCTGGTCACCTACTGTGCCAAGGGGCAGTTCAAACGCAACCTGCGGGCGGTGGGCTTTCGGGTGGAGGGGCTACCGGGCCCGGTCGGTAAACGCGAGATGACCCGCGCCCTGATCTGAGGGGCCGGCCGGTACGACCTTGTTAATCTTACCCTGCTTGCCGTAGAGCTCGCGCGACTTCTTGTTGTAGGCCAGGGCGGCTTCTTCTGCGGTGGCGAACATGCCGATGTGGACACTGCGGCGGTTGACGCTGATCACGGCCCGGTAGCGGTTGTTTTCCTGGTACACGCCGGTGTAGCCTAGCTTGCTGGAGCTGCGGCGCTGCCGGCTGGCGGCCGACCGGCTGCGGTACTCGAGGTTGGCTAGACGGCAGTCGAGTTTGTCGCCGTTGAGACTACCAACTAGGTTGCGCTCGCGGCTGCGGGTATCGGTGAGGTAGCGTTCGGCGATGAGTTTGTGCAGGTAGAGGGTGATGGTACGGTAGCCCCGCTCGCCTTCGCACTTCTGGGTTTTTTGGAACACCACGCAGCCGGAGGAGTGGAGGCGTAGGTTATCGAGGACGCCAAGTTTGGTCAGGCGGAGATCCTGGCGAAGAGTATCGTAAACATCTTGGTCCAGCAGGGCTTCCTGGGAGGAATTTTTGAGGAGAATGCGCTGTGTCATAGGGTTTGGGTATTAGTAAGTATACTTGATCGACGAAACTAGACCCCCGCCCCCGGAATGTCCTTGTTATTCACATTATTCCAAATTTAGGCAAACTGTTGTCGATTTTGGCCATGATTTCTAAAATATCAGATTAATTATACTCCCAAACACGGGTTTTACGATAAATCATACGGCTGTGAAAAATATTGACCTCCTTTCCCGCACGGCCCAGTTGGCCCATTTGGCGGACTCCCGCGTTGGCGACAACCCCCGGGTGGGTGCCGTACTCCTCCACGACGGACGCATCATCGGCGAGGGGTACCACCAGCAGGCCGGTGAGGCGCACGCGGAGGTGAACTGCCTGGCCTCGGTGCGGGAGGCCGACCAGCACCTGATCCCGGAGTCTACCCTCTACGTAAGTCTGGAGCCCTGCTGCATCAAGGGGCGCACGCCGGCCTGCACCGGACTGATCCTGAAGGAGCACATCCGCAAGGTGGTCTTCGCGCAGCGGGACACGACGGACGAGGTGTCGGGGCGGGGAGCGGGCATCCTGCGGGAGGCCGGCGTACGGGTGAAAGAATATCCGGACTTTGCCCCGACGGAGCAGACGAACCGGGGCCGGGCGGTTTTTACCACCCAGCGGCGACCCTTTGTGCTACTGAAGTACGCGCAGTCGAGCGATGGCTTCCTGCGCCCCAAGGACCGCAGCCGCAGCTACTGGATCACCAACCCCATCAGCCGTCGGCTCACCCACCGCTGGCGTACCGAGACCAATGCCATTTTAGTGGGGGCGGGCACTGTGATCGACGATGATCCCTCCCTTACCGCGCGGCTGTTCCCGGGTCCCAGCCCCCGCCCGGTAGTAATTGATCTACGCGGCCGGCTGACGGGTAAGGAGCGTATCTTTCAGTCCGATGGGCAGCGCCCCCTGGTCTTCACCGGCCGCAAGTCGAACAAGCTGCGGGCCGATACCATAGACATCGGCGAGAAGGAGCTCGGGAAGAAGGCCCTCCGACGCATCATGAAGAAACTCTACGAGCTCAAGGTGGGTCACCTGACCGTGGAGGGCGGCGCTACCGTCCTGCGGGCCTTCATCGAGCAGGGGCTCTACGACGAGGCGCGGGTATTTACCGGAGCGGTACGCTTCGGTAATGGACTGGCCGCTCCCCTCCTTCCACTGGCAGCACAGTTAGTGCGTACGGAGCAGATCGGCACCGACACCCTGCGTACTTACACCCTACCGACAAAGGACTAGGCTGCCGCCAGCGCCAGGGAGCGAACGGCCTCTGCAATGATGCCACAGGCCTCGAGTAGCTCGGCCTCGGAGATGACCAACGGCGGGGCGAAGCGGATGATGTTGCCGTGAGTGGGCTTGGCGAGCAGGCCGCGATCAGCTAGGGCCAGGCAGAGGTTCCAGGCGGTGTCGCTGTCCTCGGAGTCGTTAATAACCAGGGCGTTGAGCAGTCCCTTTCCGCGTACCAGCACCAGGGTTTCCGGGTACTGCTCGACGAGCTCCTGCATGTGCTGGCGGAAGAGATGGCCGAGGCGGCGGGCGTTCTGCGTCAATTTCTCATCGATCACGACCTGCAGGGCCTCACGGGCCACGGCGCAGGCTACCGGGTTACCGCCAAAGGTGCTGCCGTGCTGCCCGGGGCGAATGACGTGCATCACCGCATCGTCGGCCAGTACGGCCGATACCGGGTAGGTGCCGCCGCTGAGTGCCTTACCGAGGATGAGAATATCGGGGCGGGTGTAGGTAGCCTGCCGCTCGCAGTGTCCGGCACAGCTACAGTCGCCGCAGATGCGGAGCAGCGCCCCGGTGCGGCCGATGCCGGTCTGGATCTCATCGGCGATGAAGAGCACATTTTGCTCCCGGCAGGCGGCGGCTACGGCGGGGAGGTAGTCGTCGTCCGGCACGAATACCCCGGCCTCCCCCTGGATGGGCTCGACGAGAACGCCGGCGATGGTGGCCGGGTCATTTGCCAGGACCTGGCGCAGGGCAGCGGCGTCGCCGTAGGGGATGCTCTCGAAGCCGGGGGTGTAGGGGCCGAAGTTGCCCCGGGCATTGGGGTCGGAACTGAAGCTGATGATGGTGGTGGTGCGGCCGTGGAAGTTTTGTCCGCAGACGATAATGCGCGCCCGGTCGGTGGGTATGCCCTTGACCTCGTAGCCCCACTTGCGGCACAGCTTGATGGCAGTCTCGACGGCCTCCGCGCCGGTGTTCATGGGCAGCACCTTGTCGAAGGCGAAATAGTCGGTGAGGTACTGTTCGTAGGGTCCCAGTTGATCGTTATGAAAGGCCCGGCTGGTGAGGGTGAGCCTGGCGGCCTGCTGCTGTAGGGCACTCACGATGCGCGGGTGGCAGTGCCCCTGGTTGACGGCGGAGTAGGCGCTGAGGAAGTCGAAATACTGCTTGCCGGCCACGTCGTATACGTAGACGCCGCGCCCCTCGGCGAGCACGACGGGCAGGGGACGGTAGTTGTGGGCACCGTGGCGGTCTTCGAGGGCGATGTAGTCTTGGGGGGTCATGGGGGCAAAGGTAGGAGGTTTACCAGCCACCGGCGCTGGTGCCGCACACCGTATCTTCACCCCCATGTACTGGCTCCTACTCCTCCTTCCCGTACTGCTCTTTCTGGCGCTACAAAGCTGGCTGCCGGAGGCCATCGTGCGTCCGCGCCGGCGCCGCGGCAACCTCGACCCCAGCGACCTGGGCTACCACTTCGAGGGGGGGCTGATGCGTACCGCTGAGGGTGTGGATCTGAGTTACTTCTACGTACCGGCTACGGTGCCGGCCCGCGGCAACCTGCTGATCCTGCACGGCAAGGACAGCGCTAAGGAAGTTTATTTGGAGTACCTGTCGCAGCTAGTCCCCTACGGCTACAACGTCCTCCTTTACGATGCGCGGGCGCACGGGCGTAGTGGCGGACAGTTCACTAGCTTTGGCTACCACGAGTGGCGCGACGTGGTGCAGGCCACCGGGAAACTCCGCTTTCTGGGTGGCGACCTGCCTACCGGCGTATTCGGACACAGCATGGGGGGTGCCGTGGCCCTGCAGGCGATGGCCCGTAGTGCCGAAATTGAGTTCGGCATCGTCGAGAGCGCCTTTGCCCACCTCGGACAGATCACCAACCTCTACGCCAGCCGGCGGCTGGGCCTTCCGCTGCCCGTCTGGCTCACCGACGCCCTGCTCGACCGCAGCGAGCGCCTGGCCCGCTATGCGCACCGCGAGGTACACCCCCTGCAGGCCGCCCGCTCGGTCACCCAGCCTACCCTAATCGTGCACGGAGAGCTCGACGCGAGTATCGACGTCGACAACGGCCGGCAGCTCTACGCCGCCCTTAGTAGCCGGACCAAGGAACTCTACATCATCCCCGGAGCCGGCCACGACAACATCACCGAGATCGGCGATGACGGCTACTGGTGGCGCCTGCGGGCCTTTCTGGCCTCGGTGACCCCTAGTCTGCACCGATGAGCAGTAGTCTACCGCCGCCGTCACGCGAGGAGATGGAACGCCTAGCACGCCACAGTGACTGGCGACCGGCCGATATCCGCCGCAGCCTCACCGAAACGGTCTACGCCGACCGCCACCTCTGGCTACAGTTCGCTCACTATGTGTTGCTGGGGGCGGGCGTGGCCTTTCTACTCAGTGGCGTAGTGTTCTTTTTCGCCTACAACTGGGCCGCCCTGCCCCGCCTGGCTAAACTCGGCACGGCCGGCGGGTTGCTGGGCGTAACGGGACTGGTCGCCCTACTCGCTCCCCTCCGCGATGGCCTGCGCCGCGTACTACTCACCGCCACGGTGGTACTCATCGGCGTGTTGCTGGCCGTGCTCGGGCAGGTCTACCAGACCGGGGCGGATAGTTTCCAGCTGTTTCTGCTCTGGTCGGTATTCGCGCTGCCCTGGGTGGCCCTGATCGCCTACCCCCCGCTGTGGCTCATCTTCGTCGTACTGCTCAACACCACGCTCATCCTCTACACCCAGCAGGTAGGCGTAGCCTGGGAGGTGCTGGCTACGAGCATCGTGCTGTTCGTTTTCAACCTCATCGTATGGGCGGTGGTGTACAACTTGCGTTCGCACGACACCGCCTTCAGCTGGCTCATCAAACTCATCGCGCTCTGGACCGCAACGGTAGCTACGGTCAATACCGCGACCGGTAGCCTCGGTGACAACCTACCCTCTCTGGGCCTGGCGCTCCTGCTGGCCACGGGACTCTACGTCTACTGGGTGCGGCTAGGGCTGGTCGAGCGCTCCGTCTTTTACCTGGCCGTAGTGGGTTGTAGTGTCATCTTCACCGTCCTCTTTCTTTTCCTGCGGGCCGTCGACGGGGCCTGGGCACTGTTCGTCCTCGGATTCGCCCTGGTGGGCAGTATCAGTTTGCTGGTCCGCTACCTGCAGTCCCTCAACCGCAGCTGGCGTGAGGACTGACCACCTCGCATACATTCAGCGGCGGGCAACGCAGCCGATCACCGTGGACTGGGACGCCCTCACGGCCGAGGAGGCCCGTCTGGAGGATGATGAGGTATCTACCGTCGCCAAGGTCCTTTCCGGCATCGGGGCGGTATTCGCTACCCTGCTCTTTCTGATCTTCCTAGTGTGGAGCGGGGTGATCAACTCGGAAGCAGCCGCACTGGTCACCGGGGCGGGTCTGGTGGTTGCCGCCCTCCTGCTCGGTCGCCAACCCCGGACGGCCTTCCTGGCTACGACCATCATTTGTGCGTATCTGGTGGGTGTGTCCCTGGTGTTCTATAGCATGTTCGACCAACTGACCGAACGCCAGCTCGTCCTGCCGGTCATCGCCGTGGCAATACTCACCCTGGCTACCTCACGCAACTACTTTCTGATCTTCGTGGCCACGGTGTCGCTACCCACTTGCCTACTCTTCCTCCACTTTACCGAGGCCGGTTCGCTTTTTTTGGCCCTGGCCGTGTTACTACCCGCCCTGGCCTTTCTGACCGTCAACTTACTGGAGCACTACCTGCTGGGTGACCGCAGATTACAACCCCTACGCGCGGGCCTGGCGGTCAGCCTCCTGCTCGGTATGGCCTGGTACCGCTGGGCGGGCTACTTCGGGGTGGCGGTGAGTGACTACAGCGAGGTGGTAGTGGCCGGAGGACTCTACCTCTGCTGCCTCGTGACGGTCTGGTACAGTCTGAGCGCACGCTGGACGGTAGCCGCCGGACTCATTCTTGCCCCGCTCCTCTTACTTCCCCTACTGCTCGGCGGCGTCTTTTTGTTACTACTAAGCCACCGCAACAACTACTTCATCGGTACTGGGCTGGGCACCCTCGGACTGGTCTACTTCACCGGGCAGTACTACTACGATCTGCGCTGGGACCTGCTGAATAAATCCCTGGCGCTCATGGCCTCCGGAGTGCTCCTGCTGCTGCTCTATTTCATCGTGCAACGCCGCTTCCCCACCCATGTCCCGCACTAAACGCCTCCTGTTACTGCTCTGTCTGAGCGTCGTGCTCGGCTATGCGTTGGTCTACGGCCTGGACAAGGAACGGACGCTACGTAGTGGCCCGCTGGTGCTCCTACAGCTCGCTCCGGTCGATCCGCGTTCGCTGCTACAGGGTGACTACATGGACCTGCGCTACGAGCTGCTACGCTTCGCCGGTGACGCGGTACCGGACCGGGGGGAGTCCTTCGCCATCGTACGGCTGGACGAAAACGGCGTGGGCTACCTAGTCCGCATGAGTGACACCCCCAATGGGCTAGCGGAGGGAGAGTATGCGCTACGCATCCGGCGGCAGGAGGCGGGTGCCTGGAGCCGGGGCGAGCTATCGATCGGCGCGGACAGCTACTTCTTCGAGGAGGGTAAGGCTGAGGTGTTCGGTCGGGCGGCGTACGGGGGCTTGCGGCTATATGGGCGGGGGGGCGTGGTGCTGGCGGGGCTTTATGATGCGAATTTTCACCTTTTAGAGTAGGCGTCGGACGCCTGGCAAGCGTCCGACGCCTGAGATATGGCTAATATTGCAACGCCCATGCGCCCCGCCCTGCTTCTCCTCTCGCTACTGAGTTCCCTTGCGCTGACCGGCCAGGTCTGGCGACAGCGCGTAGACCCCAACGTCCGGCTCGGAGACACTACTCAGCTCCACCTGGTCACCCTGGTAAACCAGTCGCAACTGCTCGGGGTGGTCTACGCGATCTCGGCCGATAGCATCGACCTGCAGCTGCGTGGAGCACGTACGCGTAGCTACCTGCCCACGCGGGAACTACGCTTTCTGGGCCTGTTCGTGACACCGCGCATCGTGCTCGATCCGCGCAGCACGTTGCCTACGCCGCCCCTGGGCGATCTAACCCTCGTACGCACCGCCCTGCCCTACCCCGGCCGGCGGCAATTCAAGACCGTGCTGCTGGCCTACAATAGCCTAGACTTCGCCCTGGACGAGCACTGGCAGCTGGGCATCGGCCTGGCCGGTCCGCTCGGATTACTACTGACCCAACGCTTCCGCACCTCGGTGACCGAGTGGTTGCACCTGGGCCTGAGCAATGAATTCATTTACGCCCCCGTGCTGAAGTACGGCGAGGACCCCTTCCCGGTGCTCGGCGACGCCACTAGTCTACTCACCGTGGGCAGCCAGCGACAATTTTTTACCCTCGGGGCCGGACTATTTTACCTCACCGACAACGCCGTTAGAACCACCGTGGCCAACTACCGCGTCGGCATCGGCAGCCAGGTGGGACGCGGTAATCATCTGTACCTGGAAGCCCTGGTGTACTCCGAAAGCTTCCGCTTCAGCCTGCTGCCTACCGCTAATTTCAGCCTTGCCCGCCGTCGTCACCGCTGGAGCTTCGGCGTAGCGACCCAGCTGCTGGACGGCGATACCTTCGCCCCCAGTCCCATTCCGTACGTCAGTTACACCCTCTACTGAGCCCCATGCCCGCCGCCCCCATCGCCCGTGACCCGGAGGAAGCCGCCCGCCGCCTGCGGGTCGGACAGCTCGTGGCCCTGCCTACGGAGACGGTCTACGGACTAGGGGCTAATGCCCTAGACCCAGCCGCCGTGGCCCGTATCTTTGCCGCCAAGCACCGGCCCCACTTCGATCCCCTGATCCTGCACCAGGCCGATACCGACCGTACGCTGAACTATGCACGCAGCGTCCCCCGCCAGGCCCGCCAACTTGCCGAAGCCTGCTGGCCCGGCCCCCTTACACTGGTCCTTCCCCGCCGGGCGGACATCCCCGATCTGGTCACCGCCGGGCTCGACACCGTGGCCCTACGCGTTCCGGCTCACCCCCTGACGCTGTCGGTACTCCGGGCGGTCGACTTTCCGGTCGCTGCCCCGAGTGCCAATCCCTTCGGCTTCGTCAGCCCCACCACCGCCGCCCACGTGGCGGAGCAGCTCGGTGAGCGCATCGACTACATCCTCGATGGGGGGCCCTGCCGGGTGGGGGTGGAAAGCACCATCGTGGCCTTCCAGGCCGAGCGGGTAGTGGTGCTGCGCAAGGGCGGCACCCCGGTGGAGCAGCTGGAGCAACTACTCGGTCATCCGGTAGAGGTACGTACCCAGAGCAGTTCGCGCCCCCAGGCCCCGGGTATGCTCAGCAGCCATTACTCCCCCGGCATTCAACTCAGTATCCGGGCGGGGGCGCCGGTGCAAGACGGGTCGAGGGAACGGGCCGTGGTCTGCTTCGGCCCCGACCGGCCCGGTGGACCGCATACCTTCAATCTTAGCCCGACCGGATCGCTGGAGGAGGCGGCTCAGCGGCTCTTCGGGGTGCTGCGTCAGCTCGCGGCGGGCGGCTACGGAGCGGCCGAGGTAGAGCTGGTACCGGACTACGGGATCGGCCAGGCTATCAACGACCGGCTGCGGCGAGCGGCGGCACCGCCAGCATAACTTTTACCCCACTGGCCTGTTTCGGGAAGTGCAATTCCTCCGACCCATGCGCGTGTTCTTTTTTCTGCTTTGTCTACCCTTTTTGTTCCTTTCCTGCGGTTCCGACGCGGAATTATCCCAGGATACCGCTGCCCAGCTGGAGGGCCGCTGGGAACTGGTGGAGGCCCGGCGGGATAATGTAAAGACCGGCCTACTGGAGGGGCTCTACCTCGTATTTGGCCCCGCCGGCGAGTTCGAGACCAATCTACTCACGGATACTCCCCAACGGGGCACGTACCGGCGCGAGGCGGAAGAGATCACTACCGAGGGCGTAGAAATGCCGCTGACCTACCAGATCGTAGCCCTCGAGGGCGACGTACTCACGCTACAGGCGCGCATCGAGGGCTATATCTTTAACTTCCTGATGCAGCGGGCTGGGGCAGCGGGTGGGGGCATCCCCGGAGATCAGCCGACGGACTAGCGCAGGAAAAAGTGCCGCAGGTCGCCGACGGTTTCGACCTGGCTGGCTTCCTCCTCGGTGAGGTAGTACTCCAGGCGGCGTTCGAGGCCGGCTACGAGTAGGTCGATGTCCATCGTATCCAGAAACAGATCCTCGCGCAGGCGGGTGAAACCGTGGAGGCGCTCACTGGGTAGCTGCAGTTCGGTACTCAGGGTGTGCATCAGGGAGGCCGAGCGGGCGGCGGCGGCCATGGGAGTGGTGGTCATTCAAGTGTTCGTTGGGCCGCCAGCCGGCTGGCACGGGTTAGAGAAGCGAATATTCGCTGGAAAGAACGACGGGGTGGTGGCATGCGTTGCCTGGGGGTCAAAATTTATTCGTCGGCCAACCGTTCTGGGGGCTGAGGCATTTGTTTCCGGCGGCGCGCGTCTGCCCGCCGCGCTTAATTTTCTTCTTCTATGAGTGATTTTTCCGGGCTGGACCGCCACGCCCCCCGCCGCTGGAACACCGCCCCCTTTGGGGAGGACAGTTGGACTATGTTTAAGGTGATAAGTGAGTTCGTCGAGGGCTTCGAGGTGATGAACCGCATCGGCCCCTGTGTGAGCATCTTCGGCTCGGCTCGCACCAAGCCCGACCACAAGTACTACAAAACGGCCACTGAGATCGGCCGCCTCCTGGTGCGCCAGGGCTACGGCATCATCACCGGCGGAGGTCCGGGCATCATGGAGGCCGGCAATAAGGGGGCCCACGACAGCAAGGGAGCAAGCATCGGTCTCAACATCGACCTGCCCTTCGAGCAGAGCAGCAACGCCTACGTCGACCACGACAAGGACATCGACTTCCGCTACTTCTTCGTGCGTAAGGTGATGTTCGTCAAGTACGCCCAGGCCTTCGTCTGCTGCCCCGGCGGCTTCGGCACCATGGACGAGCTCTTCGAGGTGCTCACCCTGATTCAGACCAAAAAGATCACTCCCGTGCCGGTCATCCTGGTTGGCACCGACTACTGGACCGGCCTGCGCGAGTGGATTTTTGAGACGATGTCGACCCGCGAGCGTACCATCAGCCCCGAGGACATGGACCTTATCCCACTGGTGGATACTCCGGAGGAGGTACTGGCGATCATCCAGGAGTTTTACGATGAGAAGGGGGGGCGGCTGGCGCCTAACTATAAGCTCTGACTGCCTCCCGCTGCCGCACCGCCGTCACCCCCCGCAGCTCCGCCAGCTGCCGCAGCGCCCGCCGGTGGGCCAGTACATCGCGCGCGATCAGTTGCCGGTCGCGACCGTTAGGGATTTCCGCGCGGGCATCCTCCAGCAGGGCACTGATCTCCTTCGTGACGGAGTAGGTATGGGTCAGGGAGTTGCTGGCCTTCTGCAGTAGGTGGTAGAGCATCTGAAACATACGGCGCACCACCAGGGGATCCTGCTTGGCGTAGCAGCGCATCTCCTGCATCAGGGCAGCCAGGACATCGCCGTAGTCGTGGCGGGCATACCAGACCTCCTCGCCCTCCTGGGCCAAATAGAAGTTGTGCAGGGGCGTGGTCATGAGCTGACTGAGCACCTCCGTTTGCCGGTCGATCACCATGAGGGCCGTGCCGGGGTCGTTGATGCCGGGGGACATAGCTTTAAGTGCGATCTCGGTGAGCTGCTTGAGGTTCGGTAGGTACCAATCGTCGAATTGATCGCGTATGGGGGCCACCGTATCGAGTACGTCCTCGACCTGTTCATGCTTTAGCAACCGCTCGGACTGTAGCAGTGGAAAACCCTGGGGTACGTACTCGCCCTTACACACCCCGATGAAAAATCGCGTGCCGTACTTCCGCCCCAGGAGAGAAATTGCCCGGTGGTTAACGCTGCCTACGTAGCCTCCGATAGGAGAGGCAATCGGGTACCAATCCCGCACCTCCCGGGGCAGGGCCTTCTCAGCATAGCCAGCTTTCCCCAGGTGCAGCTCGTTCGCAAGCGAGTCAATCGCATCTCGGGCCGAAGCGTCGACGATGCTATCGACCTGGATCTTTTTCGTGATCGCCGTGACGAAATAGACGAATAGGCAGAGGCAGATGATACCCAGCACGGTGCACACCAGAATGGAAAAGTTGGGAATCTTATAATCGTCGCTGCTGCGGATTGATAGCAGCACGGTGATCGTAAGTACGATGGTCGCCAGGTTGAGCCCCATGACGAATTGCAGCGCCCGGTCGCCGGTCAGCTTCGGCAGCAGCCGGGGGGAGTAGCTGCCGGCCACCTGATTGAGCAGGATCATGATCTGCGAAAAAGTGAACACCGTCAGCGTGATGAGTCCGCCAATGAACATGCCCAGGATGGTGCGGGCAGTGTCCTGACTGGTGATGGCCAGGGCCGGAAAAATGTCCATGGTAGACTGGCTAACACTAGTCGAATTCTCCAAGTAGAAGAATAGGAAGCCGAGCAACACGGCCGCAGCGATCATCGGCACGGGTAAAAAAGCTACGCTGCGCACCGCCTGCTTGAAGAAGTTTTGAAGCGTACGGTAATATGGGGTCATGGGCGAGTGCATCTGGCCGGCTACCGCAGCCGCCGAAAGATCTGGGCTACCGCGGGACACACCAGCGTATTCCGTAGGGTCAACGGTAGGATCTGCACCATGTTCTTACGGTCGGTGTGGGGATAGGCCCGGCAGGCCCGGGGGCGGGCGGCATAGACGGAGCAGTAGTTGTCGGGCCCGAGAAACGGACAGGGAGCTTGGTTGAGCACGTAATCCCCGTCGCCATCGAGATGAAGGTACTGCGCCACCAACTCGGCCGGACGGATACCCAGGTGGCGCGCTAGGCGGTCAATATCGATGTCGCGAAAGATCGGGCTGGTCGTCTTACAGCAGTTGGCGCACTTCAGGCAGTCGATTTCGGCGAAGGCCGCTTCGTGCAGGGTGTGAATCCGCTCGTCGAGGTCCCGGGGCGTACGCTGGCGCAGGCGGCTCACCAGTTTACGGTTGCGTTTGTACTCCGCGGCGGCCCGGTCGAGGCTATACGGCAATGGGGGCTCGGATGGCTGGCCAGGGGTCATAGTTCAGCAGCTGGATATCGTCGTAGGTGAGCGCAAAGATACCCGGTGCGTCGTCGGCAACCCGTACGGTGGGCAGCGGGCGGGGGGCACGGGTGAGCTGCTCGCGCGCTTGTTCCAGGTGATTAGTGTATAGGTGAGCGTCGCCCAGAGTGTGGACAAAGTCGCCTACCCCTAGGTCACATTCACGGGCCACCAACTGAGTGAGCAGGGCGTAGGAGGCCACGTTGAAGGGTACGCCCAGAAATACGTCCGCCGAACGCTGGTAGAGCTGGCAGCTGAGTCGGCCCTCCGCGACGTAGAACTGAAAAAGGGTGTGGCAGGGGGGCAGTCCGGCCTTAGCCATGGCGGGAATCTCCTCCGGGTTCCAGGCCGTGACGATGTGGCGGCGGCTGCTGGGGTTGCGCCTGATGCCTTCGATGACGTCCCGCAGTTGGTCTACGCCATTGAAATCGCGCCACTGCTTACCGTACACCGGGCCGAGTTCGCCCCACCGGCGGGAAAAGTTTTCGTCGGCGGCAATCTGGGCGACAAACTCCCTAAGAGCGGTCTTCCAGGCAGCACTGTGCTTGGGCAGTCCCTCAGAACGGCCCGTCTGCTCCAGGTAGTGCTGGAAGGGCCACTCGTTCCAGATGCGCACGCCATGTTGCACCAGGTAGCGGATGTTGGTATCGCCGCGAATGAACCACAGCAACTCATGCACCACGCTTTTCCAGTGTACCCGCTTGGTGGTAAGCAGGGGGAAGCCGGCACGTAGGTCGTAACGCGATTGGTAGCCAAACACCGATAGCGTCCCGGTACCCGTGCGATCGCCCTTCGCGGTACCCGCCTCGAGGATGTGGCGCAGTAGGTGGTGGTAGGTATTCATGGCGGAGCGGAATTGGGGGAAAGATAAAACTATAATCAGGTACCCGTTCTTTACCATAGGGACGCGATAACACGGTTTACCCGTACGCCCCAACACCTCCGTTTACACACCGGCCGCCCGCCCGTCGGATAATCACCAGAATGAACTTTCAAGTATTCGACGGTAAAACCGCCATCGTGACCGGTGGTGCCGCAGGCATCGGTTTCGGCATTTCCAAGTACCTCATCGAGAACGGTGCCGCGGTGGTCGTCAACGACCTTTCCGAGGAGCGCACTCACCAGGCCGTCAGTGAACTCAACGCCCTCGGGATCGGTCGGGCCTACGCCTGCGTGGGCGACGCCAGCTCCGTGGAGTTCATCAACCACATGGTTGATTTTGCCGTGGGCCTGCCCGACAGCCAGCTCGAGATGGTGGTGGCCAACGCCGGGCTCACCGAGTTCGGTGACTTTTTCACCTTCACGGAGCGTAGCTTCGACAGGGTGGTCGATCTGAATCTGAAGGGCACCTTCTTTTTGGCCCAGGCCACCGCCCGCAGGATGAAGCAACGACGCTCCGGGGGGCGTATTATACTGATCGGCTCCAACGTCGGTAACCGCGCCTACCACAACCTGGCCGCCTACGGCATGTCGAAGGCCGGAATTGCCATGCTGGCCCAGCAACTCACGCTCGACCTCGCTCCCCTGGGCATCACCGTCAACTGCGTCTCGCCCGGAGCGACGCTGACCGAGCGCACCCGGCAGGAGGAGCCCGATTACGCCGGCGTCTGGGCTAGACTCAATCCCACCGGACGGGTGGGCCTACCCGAGGACGTAGCCGCCGCGGTAGGCTTCCTGCTCAGCCCGGCGGCCCGTCACATTACCGGGCAGCAGCTACTGGTCGACGGTGGCTGGACCGGCTACGCTCCCTCGCCTCACTTCGTCCAGCGTGTGCTCGACGAGGAGAAAAAAGAGGTCGGCTAGGCCACTTTCCCCGCCCTTAGGCGTTTACCCTGCCGTATTCCCTTCACAACACGAACTACCAACATGACACGCACCGCACTTTTCACCTGCCTCTTCGGTAGCCTACTCTTCGCCGCCGGCTGCAACACGCCCTCCAGCGGGACTACCACCCCCGCTACCGGTGAGGATACGCCGGCTACCACGACCACCGCACCGACTACGGGTACGGATAACGATAACATGGATAGTAGCGGTGGCACGATGAGTGGAGAGAACTACACCGTCACCACCCTCGATACCACCATCAAAAGTCCCCGTAAGGAGCTTAAGGGCACTGTCGACGGGGTGGACGTAACGATCAACTACGGTAGCCCCTCGGTCAACGCACGCACCATCTACGGCGACCTGGTCCCCTACGGTAAGGTCTGGCGCACGGGTGCCAACGAGGCTACCCGTATCACCTTCGCCCAGCCCGTCAGGGTAGGCAGTGAGGGCACCGAGTTGGCCGCCGGCACCTACTCTCTGTTCACCATGCCCAACGACAAGAACGACTGGACCATCATCTTCAATAAGACCGCCGACCAGTGGGGGGCCTACGATTACGCCGATGCCGATGACGTAGCCCGGGTAAAGGGTACGGCTACCGCCCTCAACTCCCCGGCGGAGAAAATGGATTTCGCCCTGGAGGGCAACGAAGTTGCCCTGATGTGGTCCGACCTGAAGGTGAGCTTCCCCGTCTCCGCCGCGGCGAAATAACCGCCCCTACCGCCACCCGCCCCCGCCCCCGCTGCTGTCCCGCTTAGCCCGGCCCAGTAAATCACGCCCCTCGCTTGGTAAAGGCACCTCGCGGGGGGCTTCCTCGTATTTGTGGGTGAAGACCTGCGTCTCCTCGCGCCACACGCCGTTTTCGCCCAGTACCAGCATATTGTAACTGCCGTCGGGCATGCTGACCGGCCCCTCTCCGTAACTGCCCGGCACCAGCACTAGATTCTCGTAAACCACGCCGCCGAGATCGGCATCGTACCGCAGGGCCATGGTAGCCTCCGCGCCGTAGATCATGATCATACGCACGCGATCGGCCAGCAGTAGGTCGGACTCCGTATAGGTCTCGAAGACCGGCAACCCGAACACCGCCTGGCCGCCGGCGTCGAAACGTAGTACGTCCAGTACCTTGCGGCGTCGGTAGGCCTCGTAGCTGTCGTAGCCGAGCACGAAGTAGTAGGGACGGTCTTCGTAGGTACCGCCCTCCACAATGGTGTAGACCACGTAGCCCAACCAGTTGTCGGCGCCGACAATCGCATTTTCCGGATTTTCCAGCCAGGTATCCCCCCGATCCACGAGCGGCTCCAGCTCAAGCTCCTTGCTGTTTTTCTGAATGGCCCCGTAGTGCCGGTAACCGTCGCGGTCAACCATCAGCTCCCAGCTAAAGATGCGAAAGCTCCGGTCGGGGGCATACTGAATACTCATTCCCGGTAGCGCGTCAAAGCTATAGGCAAAGGAGTTCGGCCGGTCGAGCGCGGTGACCAGCTCACGGATCAGATCGCGACAGGCCTGGAAGCGGAGCTCGGCCGAGCTATCGGTGTAGACCGTTTCCACCAAGGCCGCCATACGACCTTCGGCCTCCTCCAGGACCTGCCGGTCTTTTTTCGCCAGCTCGCCGGCCGATTGCCCCCACAGCGGGATGCTCAGCTGGCTGAGGAACAAAACGAAAACTACTGCGGTACGGTAGTGCATAGTCGGGGAAGTGCTGCTGCTAATACGCCCCGCCGCCCCGGAAAGTATGACCGCCGCCCCTACATTTGCATTATGATAACAGTCGACTTCTCCGGCCGCACCGCCCTGGTCACCGGCAGTAGCCGGGGCGTGGGTCGGGCCACCGCTACCCTACTCGCCCAGGCCGGTGCCCGCGTCTGCGTGCACTACCACCAGCGCCAGGAAGAAGCTAAGCAGCTGCTCGCTTCCCTACCCGGCGCGGGTCATGCTCTGCTACAGGCCGATCTGAGCGATCCGCGTGCCGCCCGCCGCCTCGTCGACGGGGCCGTCACCAAGCTCGGGCGGCTGGATATCCTAGTCAACAACGCCGGTATCTTCCGCCCCCACCCCGTCGACGGCAGCATGCCCTTCGAGGAGTGGCTCGCTACCTTTCAGGAGACCCTTAATACCAATCTCGTCGGACCGGCCGCCGCCGCCTTTCAGGCCATCCAACACATGCGCCGTAGCCGGGGGGGCGGCACCATCGTCAACATCGGCAGCCGGGGGGCCTACCGCGGCGAGGCCGGGCAGGTCGGCTACGGGGCGGCCAAGGCCGGTCTGCACAGCCTCAGTCAGAGCCTGGCCCGCGAGGTCGGCACCGACAACATCACCGTACACGCCGTGGCCCCCGGCTTCATCGAAACGGCCATGGTCCGGTCGCACCTCCAGGGAGCGGCTGGCGAGGCGGTCCGCGCCCAGAGCCCCCTCAACCGCGTAGCTACCGTGGAGGAGGTGGCCCGCGCCGTACTTTACCTCGCCAGCCCCGAGGCCCGCTTCACTACCGGCGGTGTCCTCGATCTGAACGGAGCCAGCTACCTACACTAGCGTATGGAACAGAGCCTATATGAGGTCAGTGAGGATTACATCTACCACTTCGCCGAGTGGGTTAAACTGGCCGTGGAGCTCTGTGGCGTGCTGGTCATCGCCTGGGGCGTGATGATTTCGCTCTGGCTCTACGCCCGCCGCATCTTTACCCGTACAGAGCAGGACTTTATCGCCCTACGCCTCACCCTGGCCCGCTACCTCATCGTGGCCCTGGAGTTTCAGTTAGCGGCCGATATCATCAGCACAGCCATTGCCCCGGGCTGGGACCAGATCGGTAAACTCGCCGCCATCGCCACCATCCGTACCGTCCTCAATTACTTCCTAGAAAAAGAAATCGACGCCGAGGTAGAGGCCATCAAAACCGGCGACCGCAACACCTTCGAAGATCGCATGGACGAGGCGGCCGATGAGTAAAGGGGGCGGGGCCGCGGGTACGGCGTGGGTCGAACACCACCGGGTGCTCCCCGCGTTGATGCAATAAAATCCTATCCCCCATGGCAGATAAGTCACACGAAAAGATCTACGACGAGTTTAAGGAAGTCGTCAATATGGCCCCGCAGGAGCTGGAAGACTGGCTTGAGACGCAGGAGTCTAAGTCCGTCGGCGATACCAGCGGCAGCGATAAGGAGAGCACCGGGCACAAGAGTGGCAAAAAGATCATCGAGATCAAGGGCAAGAATAAGGCTGACCTGACCGACGAGGACTACAAACACATGAATAAGGTAGTGGGCTACGTGCACCGCCACCTGGCCCAACGCCCCAAGGAGGTGGAGGGCAGCGACTGGGCCTATAGCCTCAAGAACTGGGGCCACGACCCCACCAAATAGTTGGTCCGCGGGTAGACTAAGGGGGAACTCGCCAACGTACCTTAGCTAATGTATCGACTCGCGTACCTTTTCCTGTTCGTGGTGCTTGCACCTGCGCTCCCCGCCCAAACCCGGTACGACGGCCAGATTGCGGCCATCGAGCGCATGCTCCAACAGGGTAAGTATGCTACGGCAGGTGCGCAGAGCGAGGCCCTGATCCAGGAGGGCCAGCAACAACAATTGCCTAAAGTAGAAGCCTACGGTAATTACCTGCGCGGCCGGGCCCTGCTGGAAAACCCCTCCTCTACGGCCAATCAACGGATTGCCGGCGTGCGCGCCCTCCGGATTGCCTCGGCGGGCTTCAGTGAGGTGGGACTGACGGCTGCGGCAGATTCAGTGGCCGCGCGCCTACGGCAAATCGCCGGTGCGGACTCCCTGGGGGTAGTCTCCGAACTGCCCACGCTGCGCAGCTTCGGCCGACCACGACGACAAAACGAGGAGGCGCTCGACCAGACGGCGCTCGGAGCCATCGTCGCTTTACAGAACCAGGAGATCGAGGCCCTCACCGATACCCAGCTGCGGCAGTTGCTCCGCATCCAGCAGCAGGATATGTCGATCGATAGTTTCCGCTTCCAGGCGCTCAATGATAGTTTTGCGCTGATGCAACAGGATATGCTACTGGAAGAGCAGCGGGCTCTGACGCAGGAAGAGCGGCAGCGGCGCAATTTCTTCATCGTGCTCGCCCTCGGCGTACTCGTCGCGCTGGCGCTACTCTATCTGCGGTACCGTTCGTCGCAGCGATTTCAGGCGTTACTGCGGGAAAAGAACCGTCGCATTCAGGAGGAGCAAAAACGGTCTAATGATCTACTTCTGAACATATTACCCCACTCCGTTGCCAAAGAGCTTAAGGATAGCGGGAAGGCCCGCGCGCGGCGCTTTGCCGGGGCCACGGTATTCTTCTCCGATTTCGTGGCCTTTAGTGAGATCGCTGCTCGGACGGAACCCGAGGAGCTGGTGCGGATGCTGGACGATACCTTCCGGGCATTCGACGAGATCACCGAGCGGCACGGACTGGAGAAGATCAAGACCATCGGCGATGCCTACATGTGCGTGTGCGGCGTACCGGAACCCGACCCCGACCACGCGGTAAAGACGGTGCGCGCGGCCCTCGAGATTCAGCGTTACCTGGAGCGGGAGGGCGAGTTTACCGCCCGGATCGGTATTCACAGCGGGGAGGTAGTAGCCGGCGTGGTGGGGCAAAAGAAGTTCGCCTATGACATCTGGGGCGATACCGTCAACCAGGCTGCCCGGCTAGAGGCCGCCGGTGCCCCCGGGGAGGTGACCATCAGCCAGGCCACCTGCAACCTGCTTGGTGAGCACTTCTTCTGTGAACACATCGGCACCTTCGAGGCCAAAAATATCGGCGTAATGGACCGCTACCGGGTGCACGAAAAGCAACTGGTCTAGGCTCGACCCAACCGGCTGACGTAGAAGCCGTCGTAGCCATCGCGCTGTGGCAGGTAGCTATGGCTGTGCTCTAGGGTCCAGCCCTGCCCGTGCTCAGAGGCCAGGAAGGCTTGGACCTGTCGTTCGTTCTCGCGGGGTAGCACGCTGCAGGTGGCGTACACCAATTTCCCGCCCGGTCTAACCATGCGGCTGTAGCGGCTTAGGATGTCAGTCTGTTCTGCTACGACCCGGTCGATGGCTTCGGGATAGAGCTTCCACTTCGCATCGGGGTTACGGCGCAGCACGCCAAGGCCGGAGCAGGGCACGTCAAGGAGGACGCGGTCGGCCTTTCCCGTGAGCCGCTTGACGACCTTAGAATTGGTAATGGCGCGGGCCTCCAGGTTCGTGACCCCGGCGCGGCGGGCCCGGCGCTTGAGCTCGTCGAGCTTCCAGCCGTGAATATCAAGACTTAGTAGCCGACCTTTATTCTCCATCAGGGCGGCTAGGTGAAGACTCTTGCCGCCAGCCCCAGCGCAGGCGTCGATGACCAGTTGTCCGGGTTCCACCTCCAGGGCGGGGGCGGCCCGCTGGCTACTGAGGTCCTGTAGCTCGAAGAGCCCGTCACGAAAGGCCCGGGTGCGAAACAGGTTCCTGCGCTCGGTGACTAGCAGGGCGTCGGCGTCGAGGGGTTCGGTGAGGATGTCCTCGGTGGCAAGCGCCTGCTGCACGGTGGCTTTATCTGCCTTCAGCCGATTCACCCGCAGAACCACCGGAGCCTGCTGGTTGAGGGCGGCAATGGTGGACGTCCACTCCGCGCCGAGCTGCTCCTCCCCCAGCTCATCCAGCCAATCGGGGATGCTTTCGCGCAGGGCCCGCTGCGTACGAGCCAGGGCGAGCTGATCCTGTAGGTCGCTCATATTCAGCCCCTGAAATTCCCGCCAGTCCGGCAGGACGAAGCCGTTCAGCAGCAAGTGTACGCCGATCAAGCGCCAGTAGTCGGACTTTTGCCGCGGCTCGCCGCCGGCCAGATGGGCATACAGGCGGTAGTAGCGCACCACCCCGTAGGTATGCTCGGCGATGAAGGCGCGGTCGCGGCTACCGCGGCGCTTATCGGCCTTGAGCACACGGGCGATCTCGCGGTCGGCGTAGGCCCCGTTTTCGAAGATGTTTTGCAGGGCCTCGGCGATGGCCTCGATCTGGGCGGCGTAGAATCTACTCATTCTACCGCAGCGCCGGAGATGGTAGACCCAAACATGATCGCATTCATAAACAGTCGATTGCCGCCGTACCAGAAGCCCCGAAAGTTGGGGTTACTGGCAAAGGCGATGGTGCGCCCACCGTTTACGCCGCTGACGAGCACCGCCGCCGAACCGGCCGCCGACTCCGCAAACTCACGGGGACTGTACCCACTCACCAGGGGCGCGTCGGTATACCGCAGCGGCGTGGCGTAGACGTTCTCGGCCGGTTCGTAGAGCAGGGTGCCGGTGCGGAAGACTGGTATCTCCTCGCGCTGCATGCCGAACAGCAGGGGGTGCGTCAGGTCACCCTCCGCCATGTAGATCGAGCCCCCTAGTACCCGGCCGCTCCGGTCGCGGTAGGCCATTTCGTAGGGGCGCTGGGTGATGCTGGAGTCCGGGTCGGTGACCTTGCGGGTGGTGATCTTGGCCAGTCCGTTCTTAGCCGCCCAGCTGCCGGCGCGCTCCATGGTTATGAGGACCCGGTCGCTGCCCATCCAGTCCTTCAGGGCGGTGGCAACATCTTCGTGGAGGTCGCCGTAGCTGCCGTCCGGCATGATGATGGTATTGTAGCGGCTCAGGTCGGTCTCGGCCACCTCGTCGATGGGCAGTTTGGTGATCGGGATGCCGAAGCGCTGGTCCAGTAGGTGCCAGGCCTCACCGGCGTCGAGGCTGTTCGTGCCCCCTGCTACCAGTAGGGCGATCTCGGGCTTGCGCAGGGTCTGGTAGGCGGCGCGGGAGCCGAACATAAGGCCGCCGGCATCAACCGTACCGCTGGCGGCGGGGATGAAGTCCAGACCGGTCTCGTTTTCAACCTCCGTAATCAGGGCGTGCAGTTCATCGGCCGACATATCCTGCCCCACTACCGGGATCATGGCCGTGCCGCGCCCGAAGGTGTTGTGGCCTCCACCAGTCGCAAAGGGTTGGTCGCTGACCTTTACCCGTACCCCAGCGTCGAGGAGCTGGTACACTGCCTTCACGGCATAATAATCGTTTGACGGGAGCAGGTAGGCATACGCTGCCTGCGTGTGGTCTACAGCCGGCATGCTTGCCCCGCGGTCAAAGGCTGACCAGGTCTGTCCTCCCGGAGCCCCGCCACTCACCTCCCGGTACGGCAGGTTGAAGGCCATGGGCAGGGAAAAGGTCGACACGTCGTAGAAGAGGCTATCCTCGAATTCCAGGATGGGCTCGAAGGCCGCTTCGGTAAAGGGCGTTTTGGGTACGTAGTAGGCTTCGCGCTCGCCGTCCGTACTGTGCTGCACCGGCAGGTCGTGGCGTGAAAGGATGTTGGCCAGTTCCCGGGCCCGCCCCGGGTCGCCGTCGGCATCAATGACGTAGCCCGACTGGGTCACCCCGCCCAGATTAAAGTCGCGTTGGTAGGTCAGCAGTTCATCCCGCAGCTCCCCGAAGGCCTCCAGCGTACTCAGCGCCGTAGTGACCTGATTGCGGATGGTAAAGGGGAATTCCAGCAGTCCGTTCTCCGTCTCCTGCAGGTGCCCCCGCGAGCTGGCCTGCTCGAACAGGATGCCCACCGCCCCGTGGATGTCGGGGTAGGTCGAGCCCTTCCCGTAGTAGAAATCGTCGTAGCCCTCCCCACTGTAGTAGAGCGAGCCGATCTCGTCGAGCGCGGCGGCGTGGTAGGTCCCGATGCGGGCGGTCAGGTCCTGATTGATCTGCGGCGTACCGGGGTGCACCCGCGTCGGCTCCCCGGGCATAAAGAAGAAGGTAGCGTCCTTGCCCATCTCGTGGTGGTCGGTCAGCACGTTCGGTTTCCAGCGGTGGAAAGCGGCAATGCGGGCCCGGCTCTCGGGGTGCTGCACGGGTAGCCAGTCGCGGTTCAGGTCGAACCAGTAGTGGTTTGACCGCCCGCGGGGGTAGGCCTCGTTGTACTCCCGGTCGTTGGGGTCGGCTGTCAGCGCCTTATTCTTATGGCTATTTACCCAGCTGGCGAAGCGGTTCAGCCCGTCGGGGTTGTAGGCCGGATCGAAGACTACAATGTTCTTTTCCAGCACCTCCCCCACCTCACTCAGCGGTGCGGCGGCCAGGTAGTAGGCTACTAGCGGAGCGGCATTCCCACCACTCGGCTCGTTGCCGTGGATCGAGAAGCCCTGGTAGAGCACGGCGGGCACTCGGTCGATATCTGCCTCGCTGAGCCCCCCGTCGGGCTCGTTCCAGTTCACGTGCAGGGTGCGCAGCTCCTCCAACCGCGCGTGATTCTCCGGGCTGGTAAAGATCAGGTTGAGCAGCGGGCGGTCCTCGTAGGTCCGGCCGATCTCCACCAGTTCGATCCGGTTGCTACTCGCCGCCAGCAGCCGCATGTAGGCCTGCTGCAGGTCGTGCGAGATGTGCCAGTCCCCGATCTGCCAACCCAGGAAACTCTCCGGCGTGGGGATGCTGGGGTCGTACTCCAGGTCGGGCAGGTAGTAGGTCAGCGAGCGGTCGGCCTCCGTATTAGCACTCTGGGCGCGGACGCAGGTGCAAAGCAAGACGAGAGAAAGCAAGATGAACGTACGCAAGGCAGTGGGATAGTTAGTTGCCGCAAAGTACTGCGTCAGCAGGGGATGGGCCCCCTAATGTAAGCTCTACGACTGCGCTATCTCACGCCAGCACCCCCCGCACCACCTCCCCGTGCACGTCCGTCAGCCGGTACCGCCGCCCCTGGTGCTTGTACACCAGTGCCTCGTGGTCGATACCCAGCAGGTGCAGCAGCGTAGCCTGGAAATCATGCACGTGCACCCCGTTACTAGCCACGTTGTACCCAAAGGCATCGGTAGTTCCGTACACCGTACCGGCCTTCACCCCCGCCCCGGCCAGCCACATACTGAAGCAGCCCGGGTGGTGATCGCGCCCGAAGCCCCGCTCGGTCAGCCGGCCCTGACAAAAACTGGTGCGGCCGAACTCCCCCCCCCAAATGACGAGCGTATCCTCTAGCAGCCCACGCTGCTTCAGGTCGGTGATGAGGGCAGCGGCCGGCTGATCGGTCATGCGGGCCTGATCCTGCATCCCCCCGTAGAGGGCACCGTGGTGATCCCATCCGGTGTGGTAGAGCTGGATGAAGCGCACATCCCGTTCGGCCAGTCGCCGGGCCCGTAGGCAGTTGAAGGCGAAGGTGCCGGGGGTACGGGCGTCCGGACCGTAAAGGTCATAGATGTAGTCGGGCTCCTCGTCCAGGTCCAGCGCCTCGGGCACTGAGGTTTGCATTCGGAAGGCCATCTCGTACTGGGCGATGCGCGCCTGGATTTCGGGGTCGTTCCAGCGGTCGTCCTGCTGCTCGTTGAGCTCGCGGATCAGATCGAGCTGCCCACGGCGCTCCGTGGTCGATACCCCCTCCGGATTATTGAGGTAGAGTACCGGATCGGCCCCGCCCCGGAGTTGCACGCCCTGGTGCTGACTGGGTAGAAAGCCACAGCCCCAGGCCGCCGGCGAGAGCGGCTGCCCTCCCTTGCCCAGGCTATTGAGTACCACGAAGGCCGGTAGGTTCTCGTTTTCCGAGCCCAGGCCGTAGCTAAGCCACGCCCCGATGCCGGGCCGTCCCGGCTGCTGAGAGCCCGTCTGGATGAAACTCACCGCCGGCGTATGGTTGATCGCCTCGGTGTACAGGGAATTGATGATGCACAGCTCATCGACTACGGCAGCCGTATAGGGAAAGAGCTCACTGACCCAGGCCCCGCTCTCACCGTGCTGCTTAAAGTCAAAGGCCGGTTGCACGAGTGGAAAGCTGCTCTGGTCGGTGACCATGCCGGAGTTGCGCTGGGTGGATTTTATGCTGGGGGGTATCTCCTTGCCGTGCCACTTGGCTAGCTCCGGCTTATAGTCGAACGACTCCAGCTGCGAGGGTGCCCCGCTCATGAAGAGGTAGATTACCCGCCTGGCCTTAGCGGTCGGCGGCGGCGCACTCGCCAGGAGACCGGAAAGCGCCATGGCCCCCAGACCGTAGGAGGTATCCCGTAAGAAACTGCGCCGACTGAGCATAGGGTAGGGAATTAACGTAGGGTGTAAAAATCACTGGTGTTCATGATGGCATGTAGCGTAGCGGCTAGATTGCCCTCCGTACCGTAGTAGTCGAGTAACAACGCAAGCTCTGCCTCCGCGGGTGGCTGTCCGGTCAGGCGCAGGAAGCCCTCGCGTAGTTGCTCGGTGGGCGTGCGGCGGCCGTCGGAAAGTGCTGTAGCCAAGGCACTGGCCGCCTCACTGTACTGGGGGTCGTTGAGTAGCACCAGGGCCTGGAGCGGGGTATTACTGCGCGGTCGGCGCACGCTGCAAACGGAATTGTCCGGTGCATCGAAGATGAGTTGAGCGGGGTGAATGGCCGAGCGCTTGCGGTAGGTATACAGACTACGCCGGTAGCGGTTCTCGGGCGTGAGCTCCGGGTACTGGTAGCGCCAGTCTTTGTCCGATAACTCATTCCACAGCCCCGCCGGCTGGTAGGGATACACGCTCGGCCCACCAACCCGCCGGTCCAGCAGCCCGCTGGCGGCCAGGGCATTGTCGCGGATCATCTCGGCCGAGAGGCGGAAGCTGGGCCCCCGGGCGAGCAGATCGTTGCTGGGGTCACGCTCCCGTAATGCCCCGTCGGCAGCAGATTGTTGGCGATAGGTCTGCGAGGTGAGAATAAGGCGGTGCAATGCCTTTACGTCCCAGCCCGAATCCACGAACCACCGCGCCAGCCAGTCCAGTAGCGCCGGGTGCGACGGCAGACTGCCCTGGTTCCCAAAGTCCTCCGTGGTCTCCACCAGCCCCCGGCCGAAGTGTAGGGCCCAGACGCGGTTGACGAACACGCGGGCGGTGAGTGGATGGTCGGGTGCGGTCACCCACCGGGCCAGCCCCAGCCGGTTGCGCGGCCACTCATCGCGCCAGGGGTAGACGGCCTCCGGTACCCCGGCCTCCACGGGCACGGTCGGCGCATCGTACATGCCGCGATCGAGCACGTAAGTGGGCCGGGGCTCGGGTAGGTCACCCATGACCATAATCTCGGGGATCGCATTGAGCGTGTCGTTGAGCCGGCCGCGCAGGGCGGTAAGGGTCGTGTTCTCGGGCGGCCCATCGGCCCGGCTCAGGTCACGGGCAAATACACGCAGCTCGTCGATACCCAGTCCCAGGGCCAGTTTTGATTTCGCCTTCGTGCCGATCTCCAGCCCCTGAAATCCGTAGGTATGAACGTCATACTCGTACAGGATCCCCTTGTACAGGTTGTCGTACTCTACCGTCACGGCGGCGGGCTTTCCGTCCAGGAATAGGTGAAACCCTTCCGCCCGGCTGCTTCCGTCGTAGGTGACCAGCACGTCCGTCCATTCCCGGGCCGGCAGCGGGGCCGTGGTGGTAATCTGAATGGCGTTGTTGGGGTAGCTATGGGCCATGATGACCCGTAGCCGGTTGCCCACGAGGTGCAGGGAGTACCCCTTCAGGCCCAGCCGCAGCTCCTCGTTGTGGTAGAGTACGCCGACGTCTTCGTATACGGTATCGGGGCGCAGCGCTACGGCGATCGACCAAGGCTGGTGCCGGTCGCGCCACCCTACCTTATCCGGAAAAGCCAGGTGGGTGAACTCATTCAGGTACAGGGCCTTACCCCGCCTGCCCGGACCCACCCGGGGCTCCTCAACGGTTAGGGTTCGATCGGTCGCCCCCGCCAGATCGGTAGTCCGGTGCTTACCCTGACCCCCGAAGCGGTCGAAGGAAGCATAGACCCCGCCGGGGGCACGGGCCGCGTCCGGTACCGCCTGTGGGTTGTAGGCAGATAGTTTGGCCTCCTGGTCTGCAATGAGCCCCTTGATGTAGTCGATGATGGAATCCTGCCGCGCATCGCTCAGCAGCAGGGCCGGGCCCGGCGTCTGGTCCGGTCCGTATACTGCCGTACCCAGCTCCGCCGTACTGTTGAACATGGCAAAGGTGCTATAATAGTCGCGCTGGCTCACCGGATCGTACTTGTGGTCGTGGCACTGCGCGCACTCGATGCTCAGTCCCAGAAAGGCTTTACCCAGCGTCAGGGTGCGGTCGGCCACGTACTCTACCCGGGCCTCCTCGAAAACGATACCCGCTTCGGAGTTGCGCTTGTGTAGTCGATTAAACGTAGTGGCAAGCGTCGTCTCTTTGCTCGCCTCCGGCAGTAGATCGCCGGCGAGCTGCTGGGTGATGAAGTCGTCATACGGTAGGTTCTCGTTGAACGCCCGGATCACCCAGTCGCGGTAGGGCCACAGCCGGCGGTGCTTATCGTCCAGGTAGCCGTCTGAGTCGGCGTAGCGGGCCACGTCCATCCAGTGGGCGGCCATGCGCTCCCCGTAGGCGGGGCGGGCCAGTAGCGTGTCGATCAGATCATCGTAATCGTTGACCGTAAAGCCGGTTAGCTCGTCCGCCGTCGGGGGCAGGCCGGTCAGGCTCAGAGTGGCCCGTCGCAGTAAGGTGGCCGCGCTGGCCGGTGCACTCGGCTGTAGGCCCTCCCGTTGCAGCCGCTCGTAGACGAAGGCGTCGATCGGGTTACGCCCCCACTCACCCAGCGGGGGTACCTGCACCGGCTCGGGTGGCCGGAAGGCCCAGTGATCGCGGTATTCGCCACCAGTGTCGGCCCACTTTATGAGCGCGGCGCGTTCCTCATCCGTGAGCGTGAGCTGACTCTCCGGTGGTGGCATCATGACCTCCGGCTCGTCACTCAGCAGGCGGTGCCGTAGTTCACCCTCCAGGGCGCGGGCGCGGGTGCTACGCTCTTCGTCGGTAAGCCCGGGATGGTCACTCGCCAGATCCAGCCGTAGATTCCCCTTGCGCGTCCCGGCGTCCGGCCCGTGACAGGCGAAGCATTTATCGGAAAGTACCGGCTTGACGTCAAAATTATAGTCCATCTCCTCCGGCAGGGCCACGTAGGCGTCGGCTACCTCAGAGGGCAACTCCTGAGCACAGCGGGCGAGCAGCACGAGACAGCAGCCGAGAATAAACCTTAGGTACATGATCCGGGATGATTACGCAACTAATATACGGTGAGAGTGGCGGTTTTACTAGCTTGCTAAACCGTTTCGTTAACCGTTAACGGTGCCGTACTTTAGCCCACCATGACTGCAGTAGTCGACCGCATCATTGCCAGCAAGTCCTTTGGCCGTTCGGTCACCTATGCCAATTTGTTACGGTATCTGGTGGCCTGTTCGGAGAGTGGTGACCCGCCGAAGGAGGTCACCATCGCGGCCGACATCCTCGGCAAGCACGACTTCGATAGCAGCCAGAGCAGCCTAGTACGGGTACACATCTACAAACTGCGCAAAAAGCTAGCCGCCTACTACGCCCGGGAGGGTGCGGCAGAGACGATCCGACTACGTATTCCGAAGGGGTCCTATGCGATTACCTACGAGGGGGTGACAGCACCCGCGGCCCCGCCCCCGGAAACGCCCCCACCCGCTCCAATGCCGGATACTGCCCGCCGCCGTAGATCGGTCTACCCGGTCCTGCTAGTAACGCTCGTGCTTGGTGCGGTACTTACCGCCTGGTGGTACGGCAGGGCTAGTCACACGCCGCCCGCACCGCCGCCCTTCTGGGTCGAAATATTCGAAAGCCCACGGCCCAAGCAACTGCTGATCGGTGACCTGCTGATGTACGAAGACACCCTGGCCGCGGAAAGCATCACGCTGCGTAACGGAGGGGTAAACTCGCGCGAGGAGTTCGACCGGTACCGATCTACGGAAGGTGACGCCGGGTCACGCTACCGCCTACTCTCCTATGGCCTGGTAATGCGCAATAGTACCCTGGACGTGAAGTACTTAACCGAGCTATTTACGGCCTACGGTAGCGACTTCGAGATCGCGACCATGTCACGCTTCAACCCGCGCGAGCTGGCGGGCCACGACCTAATCGTAACGGGCATGCTGAAGACCCACGGGCTGTTTCGCACCTACTTTCCCCGGGCCCGGCTGCAACTCAGCGGTCCGGATACCCTGACGCTGACGCAGGCCGATGGTAGCCGGCGCACCTTCACCACCAGCGGAGACCCCGACCGCCGGCATACCGATTACGGCCTGATCCGCAAGACCCGCGGACCGAACGGCACCGTAATCGTAGTGGCGGGCGGGCTCTGGGATACGGCCAGCGCGCAGATGGTCAAAACGATCACCCAACCTACCCTCCTGGCGGAGCTGACCGCCGCCCTGGAGACTGAGTTCGGCACCCTACCCGAGCGCTTTGAAGTACTGTACCGGGTGGAGGGCATTGACCGGATGGAACTGCGGCCGGAACTTATTTGGATGGGGGAGCTTGACGAGTGAGTCGGTCTTAACCCGATCTAGTCTACCCGGTCCGAAAGCCAGCTATTCACTTGCCGCGCGATGTCGCGTAACCACGCTTCCCCCGTCCCCCCTACCGGCACGTAAAGCAGACTACCTTCCCTGACGCTACCACCCGCATCTCTTTCCCCAAAACCTCCCCGCACCTGCGCACGCGCCCCGGGAAGTAGCAGCGCCGTCCGCCGGGCACCGAACTGGCTACCGTACACGTACAGCTGCCGTAGGTCCTGTGCGCTGGGCTGCGCGCCGGAAAGCACCTTCCACTTCGCGTCCAGCACGAAGGTCTCCCTAGCACCGCGCAACACGATGTCGGGACGTAGCTGCGCACTGCCCCCCGCTGATTTCCAGTAGGTCCGACTGGGCTGGACCTCGACCTCATACCCGCACAGGTACCGCCGCAGCGCCACGGCCAGAAAGCGTTCCCAGAGCTCATTCATGTCGAAGAGCAGGGCGAGTACGTGGTCGCGCCCACCGGCTACGTCGGGATGGTAATGCAGCAGGAGTAGGCGGGCGATGGTGAGCGCCGCGGCATACGGACGGGTCTGACGGGTAGTACGCAAGCCAGCGAACGTTGCCTCGGTCACCGCCACGGTAGGCAGCTCTGGAAAACGCTGCCTCAACGTACGTAGATCATTAGCTATCACCGTGTTAACGGCCAGTTCTTCAGCAACTATCAAACCCTGGCGGAGTAGTTGATTGTGGACGAACGCATGGTCATATACACTACGGGCGGTGTAAAAACGCTCACGGTGCACGAGGTTATGTCGCAGTTGCTCACTGAATACGAGCTTCCCCCGCAGGGCGGTTTCGTTTTGCTCCCTGGTAAGGTAGCGACGGGCTAGTCCGCGTTGTAACAGCGTGGTGACTTCGCGGGAGTAGAGCTCCAAGTACAGGTCCAGCAGGTCAGTGGGGCGGGTGCGCAGGTGCGATGTGGTAGGCGCGGCTACCGGGAGCTCGTGGACCACCCGCAGCATATCCAGCAGGCGATCGCGCCAGAAGGGGGCCGGACGGTCGCGGTCGGTTTTGGGCAGTACTTCAAGGTGCAGCTGGCCGGTGCGCAGTACGCCGACGTAGGATTTGAGAACGATACCGCGGTAGCACAGCTCGAAATAGCGCTGCGGACTGGCAGCGTGAAAGCGCTGTAGCCCCTCCAGTTGCCCGGGGGTGAGCGGGCCATCCGGCTGGAGCAGTACTCGGTCGTGCTCGAACACCGTCAGGCGGGTCACAGCAGGGCGTCAAGGGCAGCCAGGAACTGCTCGTCGGTCAGTTGCGTCAGCTCGAGGAGTCGGTAGCGGGGCGCGTCGTCGGCGAATTCCGTAGCGGTACCATCGGCAAAGGGGACAGCGGTATCCAGTCGCTCGAAGAAGCCCATGCCCAGCACCAGCCGAAGCTTGTGGGTGTCGCCGAAAAAGTACTCCTCCAGCAACGGCACCACCTGGTGGGTAAACACCGCCCGCAACACAACTACCGAGCCATCGAGCCCCATAAAGTAGGCATGGCCGATGCGGTGGTCCTTGTCGAGCAGGCGCTCGATGCGGCCGTTGAGGGTGCGCAGCAGCTGTTCTACGGCGATACCGTCGACCCGCAGGTCGGCCAGCAGCTCAGGCTGCGGGGCGATCTCGCGGAAGGTAAAGCGGCGGCGCAGGGCACTGTCGAGGGCCTCCACGCTACGGTCGGCGGTGTTCATGGTGCCGATCAGGTAGAGGTTGGTGGGGATGCCGAAGGTGTCGCGGCTGTAGGGCAGGGTGACGGTGAGCTCCTCCAGCCGGCCCAGGCGCTTGTCGGGCTCGAGCAGGGTGATGAGCTCGCCGAAGACGCGGCTGACGTTGCCGCGGTTGATCTCATCGATAATCAGGACGTAGTTGCTGGAGGCAGGGCGGTGGTCGTGCTCGCGCTCCAGTCCAGCGCGTAGGTCAGCCTTATCCATCGCATAGACAGTCTGCACGCTGAACTGCCGGCCGTATACCGGTTTGATGGGATAGGCGATGTCCTTAAATAACCAGCGCACCGGTCGGAACTGCGAGTAGCGGATGGGTGCGTCGGGCTTGTAGTAATAGTCGCCGGTCACGACCCCGACGGCCCGGATGGTCTGTAGCCCATCGGGCACGAACACCAGATCGCCCACCTGCATACTCACGGCGAAGGTGCGCACAGCGGTGACCTCGTAACTGTTGTATGCCTCGCCCTTCTCCCGTTGCTGTCGGATACGGGCCAGAATTTCCTTTTCGTTGTGCACGCCCGTAAAGTCGACTTCCCCGCCGTAGCCGAGGCTGATGCAGTCATGGGCTATGCAGTAGTCGTAGATACCGGCGTCGTTCGGATCCCGACTATCCCCCAGCGACATCTTGTAGGGCTGCGCCCGGCGAATGATTTGCTTGTCGATGCGTAGTCCGGCCCGCGTACTGGCCGCGGCGGCCGCCTGATTGGCAGTCATCACGGTTTGCACTAGCTCCTTAAAGATGCCGGGTACTAGAGCAAAACCAAGATCGGTAGGTGCCTCATCGACCTCGGTGCCGAGGCGGGGCTTGATGCCCTCCACGAAGTCCTCGTAGCTCAGGCTCTGGTGGAAGGTGGTAAAGACGATGCGCCCCTCGGCCAGCAGGCGGCGGTATTCGTCACGCACCTCACCGCGGCTACGCTCCCCGACCGGGAAGGCGGGATTGGTAATGCGTACGGCCTCATTGACCGTCTCGTAGGTTTTACCGGTACCGGGGGGGCCGTAGAAGATCTGGTTGAGGGGAGTGCCGGGGTCGCGGTCAGTGGGTCGGGGGGGTACTCCGTAGGGTACCGGGTCTTCGGCGAGTTGGTCGGACGGGGTATCGTCATCGCCGAGCGTCTGCCGCTGCTCCACGAGGTCCTGCATGCGGTTGAACTCTTCGGCGGTGATGCGGTGGGCCTCGAAGTCGGGGTGGTCCCGTTTGACCTCTGCGATGAGGCGGTCTACGATGGGGAGGAAGGCTAGCAGGTCCTCCTCGGCGTCGGCGAGGAGGTGGTCGGGGGAGCGGTAAGATTTCTCCTTGCCTTCGATCACTAGCATCTCATCCTTCGTACCACTGCGTTGTGGTTTAGCACGTTCCAGCAATGGATCATCGACATTCCGGAGTTGCTTCAGTAGTGTAAGACAGGCTGCTAACTGGGGGTCTTCACCAACCGTCCGTGGCGCCCGCATATAGAGCTCGTAGCTAAACTCGCTAGCCTTTTGTCTAAAGACCAAATCGATAAGGCTACCTGCATTCCCCGGATACGAGATGGGTATTGTCCAGAAGGTAGTGCTGAAGTAGCGCGAGTTCTCTGTGCCGATAAATATATCCTCCCTGGCCCCCTTACTTGCCTTCTGCCGGGTGCTGAAGCGCAATTCGGGGTCCCGTCGCCGCAGTCCCAGGAGCCAGTCGTAGACGGTGCGTTCGTATTCCTGGTAGGTCACAGGGGATTAGGTTAGGGATAATGATGGTATGCACTATACGAGTGACTCGGAGAAGTTTCCCACGTTGACGACCTCCATAGTTTGTGGCTTGTACCGGTCGATGAAGCTCTTTGCGAAGGTCGCTTTCTTTCGGGGGTTGTACTTAAACTCGTAGGCATGGTACTTGCCACCGGCTGAAATGACAAGGTCGACTTCGGCCTGGGATCTGCTGCGCCAGAAATAAAACTGCCCCCGGCTACCTTGGTTACGGTGTTGCTTGTAGAGCTCGGTAACCATGAAATTTTCCCATAGCGGACCTCGGTCGGCACGCTCATCGAATGGTGTGAAGTCGTCGATTACGGCGTTGCGTATACCGTTGTCTAGGAAGTAAATTTTTTTGGAGGTAGAGATTTCTTTACGTGGGTTAGTGGACAGGGCCGATAGCCGCAGAAGTACGTAGGCGTCCTCTAGCAATTTGATGTAGCGTTGCACCGTCTTGTTGTCTACTCCCAATAGTAGGGACAGTTCCTGGTAACTGACCTCAGCGCCGATCTGATAGGCGAGCGCCCGTAGCAGTTTGACGATTAGGTCTGGCTTTCTTACATCTCCGTACTCTAGGATATCTTTATACAGGTAGGAAGCAGCAATTTCCCGCAGGCGCTCCTCTTTACTGTCGGTAGCAGTGACAACCTCCGGATAACAGCCGGTCACTAGTAGTTCATTCACCCGGTCGAGGGCTGCCGGTAGCCGGATAGCCCCTACGATCTCACTCCAACTGAGCGCGTACAATTCGAACGACCACTTGCGTCCCGTCAGCGGTTCGTTGAGTGAGGAGGCTAGGTTGAGTGATGAGCTGCCCGAAAGGAGCACCTTCACGGGTAGCCGGCCATCGATGCACATTTTGACGGCAAGTCCTACGTTTTCGATCCGTTGGGCCTCGTCGATAACCAAGTAGGAGTACCCGGCGACGAGTTGGGTAAGCAAGCTTCTAGAGATGTCGTTCCACCTCACGCGCGCGGCCGGATCATCGCCGTTGACCCACAGCACGTCAGGTTGTTCGCCTAGCAGCTTTTCGATCAGTGTAGTTTTACCCACCTGCCTTGCACCCTGTAGGATAATGGCTTTGCGATCACCAAGCCTACGTTCGATGGTGGCCCGAATGGTACGTGCTACATTCAATTGCATACCACAAATGTACAATCCTGGACTATACTCCACAAATGACCGGTCATTTGTGGAGTATAGTCCAGGATTGTATGATTTCCCTTAGTAGAAATCAAAATACAAACTCCAAGCTCCCCGCTCCGGCTGCCGGGCAAACATCAAACTACCACCATCGATGACGTTGAGCCCCGCCTTAGCATCGGAGCTGATCTGTAGCACGAACTCGAAGCCTTCCCCAAAGCCCGCACCGTAGCCCATGATGCCGGACTGGCAAAAGGAGGGATAGCCGCCTACCTTGTGGCGGTGATCGTGCTCGGTGATGTCGTAGTAGTTTTCAATGGTGCCGTCCCGCTCCAGGCGTAGAATCTCCCGTTCCATTTCCGGGGAAAGGCCGCCGCCATCCCAGATGGGGTAGTCATCGCGTACCGGCTCCGGGCGGAGGGGGAAGGGCTTGATGTATACCGGTTCGGGCTGAGAGGTAGCGGGGTGGACGGTAGGTAGGCTGCGGTACTCCCGCACTACGTAGTAGGCTCCATCGTGCGGATAGGCGGCCGTCTCCCCGCGGGTTTGTAACAGATTGTTGTAGGTGATGGAGAGAAAGAAGGTCAGTAGGGTGACGCCCTTCAGGGCGGGGGGCAGGTACGGCAGATCGGCCAGGTAAAACTGGGCCAGGGGTATCATCGGCTTGCCATTTACATCCGTGGGGACCGTTTCACCCTCACCGAAGGCCGTCACCCGCCCAATCCAGCTTTCCTCGACGGCATTAGTGGGACGGAACCCCCCAGTCGCAAAGGGGACGGTGGGTCGGGCAATGGCGGCCTTGAGCTGCGGGATCGTCATACCGCAATGTACGTTGCACCTGCGGCCCCGCCCCCCCCTTTCGTACCTTGACCGCATGTACAGCCTCACCACCCTAGAATCCTTCTACGCGAAGGAAAGCACGCAGCCCGACAAGCCCTTCTTGCACCAACCCTTCGGCGCGCGGTGGGAAACTTATACCTGGGGGGAGGTCGGCCAGATGGCCCGCAAGGTAGCTGCCTACTTACACACGCAAAACCTTAAACCCGGTAGCCACATCGGACTGGTATCGAAGAACTGCCGCGAGTGGATCATCGCCGATCTGGCCATCATGATGGCCGGTCACGTGAGCGTACCCTTCTTTGCCACCCTGACCGGGGAGCAGATCGCCGAGGTACTGGAGCTGGGCGACGTGGACTTGCTGTTCGTGGGTAAAACCGAGGTATGGGAGTCGATGAAAAGCGGGGTGCCGGAGGAGATGCCCGTGATCCGCTTTCCACACTATGAGGGGAACTCACGGGTGGAGCGGGGGAAAGCCTGGGAGGACATCCTGACGGAGTACGAACCCATGCCCGGACAGCCGGTGCCGGACCCGGACGGGCTCTGGACAATCATCTTCACCAGCGGTACGACGGGTACGCCAAAGGGCGTGATGCTGAGCCTGAAGAACCAGATCGCGCTCATGGCCGAACTTTGGGACCGCAACCCGCTGGCGAACGACTACGATGGCAACAATCGCTACTTCTCCTTCCTACCGCTGAACCACGTAGCGGAGCGGGGCACCATCGAGACGATGTGCCTGACGCACGGGGGGGAGATCTTCTTCACCGAATCTATCGACCGCTTTGCCGATAACCTGCGGGATGCGCGGCCGACCTTCTTTTTCGCCGTGCCACGTATCTGGACCAAGCTGCGGCAGGGGGTGCTGAAGAAAATGCCGCAGGAGAAGCTCGATCGTTTCCTGAAGATTCCGCTGCTATCGTGGTACGTGAAGCGCAAGATCAGGAAGGGGCTGGGGCTGGACCAGTCGCGCCGGAACGTCACGGGAGCCGCACCGATCCCGCAAGAAACCAAGGACTGGTTTGCCCGTATCGGCATCCCCATCGCGGAGGCCTACGCCATGACCGAGAACGGGGCGGTGGGCCACATGATCTACCCCGAGCAGGACCGGCCGGGCTCCGTAGGACAGACGCTGCCGGGTACCGAGTGCAGACTCGATCCGGAGACCAACGAGGTACTTACCCGCGCACCCTACACGATGGTGGGCTACTACAACGCGCCCGAGAAAACGGCCGAGGCCATCGACGCCGAGGGCTGGTTGCACACCGGCGACCAGGGGCAGATCGACGCCGACGGCTTTTTGACGTTGACCGGACGCGTGAAGGACACCTTCAAGACGGCCAAGGCCAAGTTCATCGTACCGAGTGAGATCGAGGATAAATTTGCCGGCAATACCGACATCGACCAGCTCTGCGTACTGGGCCTGGGCATGCCGCAGCCGCTACTGCTGGTATCACTTTCGGAAACGGCGGAGGACAAGGACCGGGCGGTCGTACGCGCCGGGCTCGAAGCGCAACTGGCCGAGGTCAACAACAAGCTACCGAGCTACAAAAAGCTGGGTACGCTGGTGGTGCTCGACGAGCCCTTTAGCGTGGAGAACAACATGCTCACCCCCACCCTGAAGGTCAAACGGCCGCAGGTGCATACGGCCTATAAGGACCGGATGGAGGGTTGGATTGCGGGGGCGGAAAGTGTTGTGTTTCTGTAATAAGATTACAAGAGTTCGCCGGCGGAAAAGGTACAGAGCTCCCCCCGGGCACCCCGCCACTCCAGGTAGGTCTCCAGCACCCGCTCCAGGGCATCCAGACGGTCAAGCTCGCGTTCCAGGCGCTGGGCGGTGACCTTGAGTAAGAAGCGCGGATCTACGTCCTCACGCTGAGCTACCGTCCGGGCAAGTCTACGTAGGGTAAATTCTTCCTGCTGTAGAATGGTATCTACAGAAGCGTACGCATCCAGGGCGGTACGCAGGGCAGCGGCGCTTACCGTCTGCTCCACCTCCCGGAGCTGCCGGCCCAGACTTCCCTCCCGTTCGAGTTGCTCCTTTTCTAGGTACAGTTGACGGAGCTTGAGTTTGCGGTCGCCGCCATCACGAATGCGTAGGGCAAGTCCGATGGTAAACTTCTCGCGAAATTCCTGCCGGGGGTTGGCCCGGTACCGGAGCTGGAGGAAGTCGAGCAACTGACGTTCCTCGGCCTGCTCTAGGGCGATCTCACGGTCGATTAGGGCAAGCTCGTAGGCGGTCCTTAGGTCCGGGACACTGGCAGTGGTACTGGCGGCAACTAATTCGTCGGAGATGGCCGATACGGTGGGAAAGCCGGTGAAGTCCAGGGAATCGCTACCCAATTGATAAGAGGTGCGTAAAAGTTCTTCGCGGCGCTCGCTCCGTCCGCGGGCGAGTACTAGATCACTGCGGTCGGTGATGAGGCGAAATTGATCGTCGGGATCACCGCGGAGGGCGGTCGCGTACCGCTCGGCTACGCGCTGGCGATCGGCCAGTACTAGAAGCAAGGAATCGGTAGTAGTACGCCCGCGCCGAAGTAGGTAGAGTTGTACCCAGTCGCGGTAGAGGTCCTCAATGCGCTCACAGGTAGCCTCCTGCTCGTCCTCCGGGGGCTGAAGCAGCAACTGCTGGTACATCGCCCGCTGCGCCCTCACCCGGCTGGGGGAAGAGAAGTTGAAGCGAATGGTGTACTCCTGCCGCTGGTAGTCGTACTCATCGGTCTCGGTACGTAGGTCATAGGAGTCAATGAAGGGGGTGCGCGGGCGGCGGTCTACTGAGGTAGCTTCGGCAGTCGTCGGTAGCAGCAACTGGCCACGCCGAAAGAACTGGCGGACGTCGACGGTCTGCGCCCCAAGCAGTACGGGGCAGAGTAGTAGGAAGCAAGCTAAGCAGTACCTACTCACTTGCGGGCCGCTTTTGCCACGAAACGCAGACTCACCTTTTCCTTCTGGAGGAAGTGGTTGTCGGCGGGAATCCGCACGGCTACCTCGCGGCCGTAGCTACGGTTGTCGGGAAACTTACGCAGGCGCACGGGGATCTCCACGATACGGCTACCGAGACCGGTGACCTCGCCGCGGTAGCGCACCGATTCATCCTGTAGACTAATCACTTCGAACACATCGCCTATGCCCACCTCCACGGCCAGGTTCTCGTGCACGTAGCCCTTGACCAGTTCGGAGTGCGGCTCGTAGAAGGTGATGAGGTTGGCAAAGGCTGATTTGTACTCGCCCTCCCGGCAGTTGATGTTGCCGACCAAGCCGGCCACCGGGGCGGTCAGGACGACGCGCTCCTGAAGCAGGCTGCTGTCGAAGCGGGCCTCGGCCTGGAGCCGGCGAATGCGCTGGCGGGCGGGTAAGTCTCCCAGAGTAATGCTACTTTCCAGTGCCTGCCGCTCGATCTCATAGGCGGTGACGGTGCGCTCACGGTGGTTTTCGAGTTGCGCTAGTTCTTCGCGTAGCGGTTGGTAGCTGCTTTTGGGTACGTCTACCGTCGTGAGCTCTTCGGAGAGCGATGTTTTGAAGGCAATCTCCTTTTGTAGTTCGGTGATCTGCTCGTCGAGGGTGGCCAGGCGGTTGGCGTGTTCCACTTCCAGACGGGCGAGTTCCTGGGCACGGCGGGCGCGGTAATCGGCTCGCTCGGCGGTTTCCTCCTCAATACGGTAGGCCTGGTCGGCGAGCTCCTGCTGCTTAGGGCGGGTGTCGAGGACCAGGAGGGCCTGCCCGCTGTCGACGGCCTGCCCCGGCTGCACCATGATCTCGACCACGGCCCCGGGCTGGTTGTAGTTCAGCTCCAGCTCGTTACTCTCGGCAAAGCCGTAGAAGGCCAGCTCATCGCCGGGTGGATCACGGAGGAGGAAGAACAGGGCTACGGCGACCAGGCCCACGGCGGGGTAAAAGAGGTTCAGTTTCATCGCCGCTACAGTTTGGTTTGGCGCTGTTGGAAGTTGAGGCGCAGGTCCTCCAGTCCCTCGATACCCTCCAGCCCGGTCGTGAGCGCGGTGACCGAGGCCGACGAGCGCAGCCGGATCAGGTAGGTGAACTCCTGCAGGTCCTCGCGGCTAATCTCCTCGACTACCGGCACGCCCTGGGCGGTATAGCGCTTCAGGCGTTTGGGATTGAGGTAGCGGAGTTTTTCAAGTTCGTAATCGCGGCAGTAGCGGTCAAGGGTGCCCTCGACGATGCCACGCAGACGGTCCTCCTTGGCGACCTGTAGGCGGATCTCCCCGATAAGCTCATTGTTATCGCTCAGCGGCGAGGCACGTAGGATGAAGGCGGCCAGACAAAATACCAGGGTACCGGTCAGGGCCACCGTGAAGCCCACCACGCCGGCGGCGATGCCTACCCCCAGGGAGGCGAACATGAAGGTGATATTGCGGGGGTCGTCGAGCACCGTCCGAAAGCGGATGATACTCAGTGCGCCCAGAATACCCAGTCCACGCGCCACGCTATCCCCGATGGCCTGCATGATCATCGCCGCCACCATGCTGATGAGCACCAGTGCCTGGAGGAAGTGGGCCCGGCGGTAGATGGTCTTGGTAGTAAGCTGGTAGGTAATGGCGATGAGTGAGGAGAGGAAAAAAGAGAACAGCGTAGACAGCAAAATGAGGTAAAAACTCGGCGTATTGGGGTCGTAGGTGAGCGTGTCAAAGTCTAGCATGGAGGGTGGTGGCGGAAGGGCCAAAGATAAAGCAGGCTTAGGCGTTGGACGCTTTTAAAGCGTCCAACGCCTAAACGGCCGCTTGATTTGCAGCGATGGTATTGCGCCCCAATTGGTACATATGCACCTCGTCCGGCCCGTCAGCTAGCCGAATACTGCGTGCATACACATAATATTCCGCCAGGGGTAGGTCACTCGATACCCCCAGCCCACCGTGCAGCTGAATGGCTCGGTCGATCACCGTGCAAGCCATAGCCGGACACACGATCTTAATCATCGCCACCAGGTCCTTAGCCGCCTTGATACCCTCCCGGTCGATGCGATCGGCCGCCGCGAAGGTCAGCAGCCGCGCCTGCTCGATCTCGCAGCGCGAGCGGGCTACTTCCTGCCGGATGCTGCTGAACTTCGCCAGCGGCCGACCAAATGCCGTGCGCTTCCCCGCCCGCTCGCACATCAATTCGAGCGACCGCTGGGCCGTGCCAATCAGCCGCATACAGTGGTGGATGCGCCCGGGGCCTAGTCTACCCTGCGCGATCTCGAAGCCCCTCCCCTCCCCCAGCAGCAGGTTCGCAGCCGGTACCCGCACGTCGGTCAGCTTGATCTCAGCGTGGCCGTGCGGACTGTCCAACGTACCAAATGCCGTAAGAGGACGCACAACCTCCACACCGGGGGTATCGGCCGGCACCAGGATCATACTCTGTTGCAGATGCCGCGGGGCCTCCGAATCGGTCTTGCCCATCACGACGTACAGCTTACAGTCGGGGTGCATGGCCCCGGTGCTCCACCATTTGTGACCGTTGATGACATAGTCGTCACCATCACGTTCAATGCGCGTGGTGATGTTGGTGGCATCGGAGGAGGCCACGGCCGGCTCGGTCATGAGAAAGGCAGAGCGCATGTGTCCGTCCAGCAGCGGTAGCAGCCACTGCTGTTGCTGGGCGGGGGTACCGTACTTCGCCAGTACCTCCATATTCCCAGTGTCGGGGGCGTTGCAATTAAAGACCTCGCTGGCCCAGAGCAAGCGGCCCATGATCTCGGCCAGGGGGGCATACTCTAGATTGGTGAGCCCGGGACTGAAGTCACCGTAGTCTTCGGGCAAGAAGAGGTTCCATAGCCCTGCGGCTCTGGCTTTCTCCTTTAGCTCCTCCATGGGCGGAAAGATCTGCCAGGGGTGCTCCCGGGTGAAGGTTCGGTACTCCGCCTCCAGGGGGTACACCTGCGCCTCCATGAAATCTGTGAGGTGACGGATGTTGTCGCGGGTGGTATCAGTGAGGGCGAAGTGCATAAGTGGGGTAAATTACGTACATGACCTGGCATATCTAGCGGCAGCCGTATCTTACGTACCACGATGCGCCTGCTCCTCAGCATAGTAGTGATCAACCTGCTGGTCTCCTGCCAGTCCGAGGAGCGCGTCAGCTTCAACGCCGAGGTGCGCCCCATCTTCAACGTCCACTGCGTCGGCTGCCACGGCGGCGTGAAGCAGTCCGGGGAGCTGGGCCTAATTTTTCGCGAGGATGCCATGGCCGCCATCGTACCCGGAAGTGCCGCACGCAGCGAACTGATCAAACGGGTTCGCCACACCGATCCGGAGGTACGCATGCCCTACGAGCGCCCCCCCCTGAGTGAAGCCAACATCCGCACCCTTGAGCGCTGGATCGACCAGGGCGCGGAGTGGGAGGAGCACTGGGCCTACCGGGCGCCCACCGTAGTTGCCGCCCACGCCGCCGTGCCGGCCGGGGGTAATGAGATCGATGCGTACATAGCGGATGGACTCGCGCCCCACTCCCGCACGCTTGCACCCGCGGCCGCGCCCCACGTCCTGCTACGCCGTTTGGCCTTTGACCTGACGGGGCTACCCCCCACCCCCGAAGAAGTCGCCGCCTTCGTAGCTGACCCGAGTGAGGCCGCCTACGCCGCCGCCGTAGACCGCTACCTGGCCAGCCCCCGCTACGGGGAGCACCGGGCCGCCACCTGGCTCGACCTGGCCCGCTACGCTGACTCCCGGGGCTACGAACGCGACCGGCCCCGCACGATCTGGCCGTACCGCGACTGGGTGATTCGGGCCTTCAACGCCGACATGCCCTTCGACTCCTTCACCATCCTGCAACTGGCCGGAGATTTGCTCGGTTCACCGACACGTAATCAGTTGATTGCTACAGGTTTCCACCGCAATACCCCGAGCAACGAGGAGGGCGGTACCGACAATGAGGAATACCGCGTAGTGAGCGTGCTGGACCGCGTCAACACCACCTGGGAGGTCTGGCAGGGCACCACCATGGCCTGCGTGCAGTGCCACAGTCACCCCTACGACCCCATCGAGCACGCGGCCTATTACCAGTCGTATGCTTACTTCAACAACACGGCCGACCACGACCACGTCTGGGAACGACCGGCGGTGTCGATCCCCACGCAGGCACTACAGTCCCGCGTCAATAGCGTGCGGCAGTGGGTAGAGGCCCACGGGGAGCCGGAGGAGATCGTGCAGTGGCAGCGCTACCTACAGACCCGCGAGCCCGTACTGCGGCCCTACCACTTCGAGGAGGTAATCGGGGGAATATTTACGGACCGGGGAGACGAGGATTTTATGGTGCTGCAGGACGGCCACTCCTTTGCCCTGCCGTCCATGTCACTGGATCAGGTAACGGCGCTCCACATCAGTGCGGGGGCGCGGGATGCAACCACCCTGGAGGTGCACCTTGATGCCCCGGATGGGCCCCTGGTAGGTACCGCAGCGCTACGCCAGAACTGGGGAAGCGTGACCGTCATTCCCCTCATTCCCACTACCGGTAGGCATCAGCTGCACCTGGGCGTGGCCGGTAAGGCGGGCGGACCACTGCTGAACGTGTACAGCGTGTACCCGCAGCCCAGGCTGCCGGGAGCCGCCACCGCTGGCTACGACGAGATCGCTGCGGGACTCGTCGATGTAGTGACTTCGGCGGATAGCGTATCGGTACCGATCCTGAGTGAGAACCCGCCCGGGCTGAGTCGGACCACCTACCTGTTCGAGCGGGGCAACTGGCTGGTGCACGGCGCGGAGATGCGGGGCGGGGTGCCGGAGATACTACCCGAAATTGCTCCGGACGGCGACCGACTCACCTTCGCCCGCTGGTTGGTGAGTCCTGAAAACCCGCTGACGGCCCGGGTAACGGTCAACCGGATCTGGGCGGAGCTTTTCGGTCGGGGCATCGTAAGTACGCTGGAGGACTTCGGTAGTCAGGGTGCCGCACCCAGTCACCCCGAGCTGCTCGACTGGCTGGCGGTTTACCTCAGTACCGAGCTAGACTGGAGCGTCAAGAGGCTGATCCGCACCATCGTGCTATCACAGACCTACCGGCAGTCCAGCCAGGCCTCTCCCGCCCTGCGCGAGCTGGATCCCGCCAATGCCCTACTAGCGCGTGGACCGAGTGCCCGCCTCACCGCCGAACAGCTCCGCGACCAGATGCTGGCGGTATCGGGACTGCTCAGCGACAAGATGTACGGCCCCGGCGTCATGCCCCCCCAACCCGAGGGGCTCTGGGACCATATCCCCTACAGTGACATGAGGTGGGAGACTAGCACCGGCGAGGATCGTTACCGCCGGGCGGTGTACACCTACCTACGGCGCTCGGTGCTTTACCCCGGTATGACCACCTTCGATGGTTCCGCCCGCGAGGTGTGTCTGTCGCAACGCATCCCCACCAATACTCCGCTACAGGCCCTGGCCACCCTCAATGACCCGGCCTTCATGGAGGGCATGCGTAAGCTGGCGGAGGACGTCAACGAGCAAACCGCCGATCCGGCCACCGCCATCGACATTCTCCACCGCCGCCTCCTACAGCGCCCCGTGCGCGAGGGGGACCGGGAGGCTCTGCTAGCCCTCTACGAGGATGCCCTGGCGGAGTACGACGGCAGGCGAGAGGAAGCCCTTTTCTTGGTGGTCAATGTCTTATTTAACCTGGACGAGTTCCTCACCAAATCATGACCCCACTCCAGGAAGCTCACTACCGGCAGGCCGAGCTCAACAGCCGCCGCCACTTTCTGCGCCAGTGTACCCTCGGCCTGGGAGGTATTGCTCTCGGTAGTTTGTTGGGGTGTACCGAGCAACCCCCGGCCCCCACTTCGTCCTACCCTACTCCGTCACTAGCCGCGCGCGCTCGCCGCGTCATTTATCTCCACATGGCCGGTGCGCCGAGCCAGCTCGAAACCTTCGATTATAAGCCCGATTTACAGCAGTTGCACGGACAGGACTGCCCGCCCTCCCTACTACGGGGGAAGCGCTTCGCCTTCATCCAGGGGACGCCGAAGATGCTTGGTCCCCAGGCCAGCTTTGCCCGCTACGGCGAGAGTGGTGCCTACGTCTCCGAGCTGTTCCCTCACCAGGCCAGGCTGATTGACGATATGGCTTTTCTGCGCGCCGTGCACACCGAAGAGTTCAATCACGCTCCGGCTCAGTTGCTCATGCACACCGGAAGTCCGCGCCTGGGCCGGCCGGCAATGGGCAGCTGGGTCACCTACGGACTGGGTTCCGGCAACGAGAACCTACCGGGCTTCATCGTGCTATCGAGCGGTGGCCGGGAGCCCAGCGCCGGTAAAAAGCTGTGGAGTAGTGGCTTTTTGCCCAGCATCGAGCAGGGCGTGCAGTGCCGTACCGAGGGTGATCCCATCCTGTACCTCAGCGATCCGGAGGGCATGCCGCGTAGTCTACGGGGGCGGTCCATCGCGGCCATTAACGAGCTCAATCAGCGGCAGTACAATGAGGTAGGCGACCCCGAGACCCTCACCCGCATCCGGCAGTACGAGATGGCCTTCAAGATGCAGGTTTCGGTGCCCGAGGTGATGGACATCAGCAAGGAGCCGGCTTACATTCACGCCATGTACGGTACGGAGCCCGGACGTAACTCCTTCGCCAACAACTGCCTACTGGCCCGCCGCCTAGCTGAGGCCGACGTGCGCTTCATCCAGCTCTACGACTGGGGCTGGGACATGCACGGTACGAGCCGGGATACTGGCCTAGCCGAGGGGCTACGCGACAAGTGCCGCGAGATCGATCGCCCCATCTCCGCATTACTTGCCGATCTAAAACAGCGCGGACTGCTGGAGGATACCCTCGTAGTCTGGGGTGGCGAGTTTGGCCGTACCCCCATGCAGGAAAACCGTGGGGGCATCACCAATCCCTTCCTGGGCCGCGACCACCACGGCGACGCCTTTACGATGTGGATGGCCGGCGGTGGTGTGCGGGGCGGGGCCAGCTACGGGGTGACCGATGCGATCGGCTACCAGGGCGTGGCCGAGCGTACCCACGTCCATGACGTGCAGGCTACCATCCTGTACCAACTCGGACTCGACCACGAGCAGCTTACCTACCCCTTCCAGGGACGTAACTTTCGGCTGACGGATGTGGCCGGTGAGGTGATCAAACCAATTATTGCTTAGTTAGCTACTAACTTCTGCCGCCCCAGTCTGGCAAAGGCCCGCGCCGCCCGCCCAAATTTCTCCATCCGCTCATCCCGCGTACTACCCTGCACGTAGCGGTGGTAGAGCTGCTGGGCGATCACCGCGGTTTTGAAACAGGCGAAGGACTCATACCAGGGCATGCGTGACAGGTTGTAGCCAGTGTACTCCGCGTAGCGCTGCTTCACATACTCCTTGTCCGGCCACTCACCTTTCAGTAGACGGATCGGCATGTCGGCCGCATCCAGTCCGGGGTCGGGCCAGAAGCTCAGGGTACCGGCTAGGTCGATGAGCGGATCGCCCAGGGTGGCCATGTCCCAGTCGAACACGGAGGTCACCCGGTCCGGCTTCCCGGGCTGATACTGGCAGTTGTCGAACTTGAGGTCGCCGTGTACGATGCTGACCACCTGGGGGGTGGGAATATCTTCGGCTAGTGCGGTGGCCAGGTAATCCATATCCGCGTTATCCTGCGTTTTGGCTAGTTGCCACCGCTTCGACCAGCCCCTCAACTGGCGGGCGGCGAACCCTTCGGGCTTACCAAGTTCCTGGAGCCTAGCCTGCATGACATCTACCCGGTGTAGATCGGCACTTACCCGCATCAGCGCATCGGTGAGTCGCCGTTCCACGTTGGACAGCTCCCGGAAGGTGTCCGGCAGCGTGTAACGCACGACTACCCCGTGCCGCCGCTCCATGACGACAAAGTCGGCACCGATTACTGATGGGTCAGTGCAGAGTAATACGGCCTTTGGGGCGGGGGTGAAGTGTCCGTGCAGCCGCGACAGGATTTGGTATTCCCGCCGCATATCGTGTGCCCCCGGCGCGATGGTGCCGAAGGGTGGCCGGCGTAGGACCAGCTCCCGGTCGCCGAATTTGAGCTCGTAGGTCAGGTTAGCGTGGCCCCCGTGAAACTGGGTGATGGTGAGTGGGCCGGTGAGCTCCGTAAGCTGCTCTCTCAAATAGGGTTCGAGGCGGTCGGTGGGGACTTCTTCGCCGGGGCGGATGGGGTTGGGCATTCCCGAATGTAGAGGTTAGTAACCACGTATGTACCAGAGGTTAGCAAAACTGAAGGTGGCAAAGCTAACCAGTCCGGTACCGATCTTGAATAACACCCATCGTAGTTTTCCCAATCGCAACCAGTTAAGTTGATACTGGTATGCCAGCGCCTCTAGCATGTAGCCTGCACAGTAGGCAAGGTTGACCAGAATGGCCCATACGGCTATTTCCAGTAGTATGAAACGATTATCACTAAAAAGATTAAATGGCGGCAGCACTATTCCAGCTATCCCCGACAGCAGCACCGCCCCATTAAACCACAGCCGCCTCCCCTCCCACCAAGCCAGGGCAATGACGAGGACATGCTCCTCGGTAACGGGGGAAAGGGGCTGATCTAGAATATCCATAGCTATAAGTATATCCACCAAAGAATGGGAAAGTACCAATTACTGGCCCAGGCGTAGAAAATCAGGCTCGTCACTCCGGTACCAAGTAGAAAAATCACCCAGCGCAATTTGCCTAGTCGCACCCGGCCCCGCCCGTAGTGATAGACTAGTGCGTCGAGTAGGTAGCCGGCACAGTAGCAGGCATTTGCAACCACGGCCCAGCAGCCCAGCTCGAACAAGGTGTGCCAGATAGTAAACGGACCGAAGGAGTTACCGCCTTCCGGTACGGTAGCAGCGTAGAATCCCACCACCATAATGATCACCGTAAACCACGGCCGCTTCCATTCCCACCAGCTCAGCGCGGCAACCAATAGATGACAATTACTCCCGCCCGGTGATCGGTCGAGTGTATCCATTACGACTGGCTCGGCACCGGTGGTGGGAATGGCAATGAAAAGATGAGTGCGAGGTAATGCAAGCGCACGGTATTTTTGCTGAGCGGATACCGTGCAAGATAAGTCGGTACCTGCCTTACCCTGCCGCTATGCTCCGTACCGCCTGCCTGCTTATCTCCTGGATCGTGCTGCTATCCTGCGCGGGTCGACCCCGTCCGACGGCCACACCCCGTCCGACGGCCATACAGGAGGCCGCGAATTTTCAGGCCGAGCTCAGTGCTACCTACCTAGACCCCAAGCGGACCATCCTCGACTCCACAAAACTAGCTAAGCTACAGGAACTTGGCGGCCTCCCCTTCTTCCCCCTCGATCCCGCCTACCGGGTGGTGGCTGCCTTCACCCCTTACGCCGACCCCGAAATCGTGCGGCTGCCTACCAGCAGCCAGCGCATGGCGGAGTTTCGGGTGTACGGACGGGCGAGCTTCACTCTCGGGGGACAGGTTCTAGCGCTCGATGTTTTGGAGACCACCAACCCCAACGTGCCGGAAGAATACGCGGGACTACTTTTTCTTCCCTTTCAAGACGCGACCTCCGGTAGCGAGACCTACGGCGGTGGCCGCTACCTCGACTTACCGAAGCCCGAGGGCGATAAGCTGATGATTGATTTCAATAAGGCCTACCAACCCTACTGTGCTTACAGCGATGGGTTTTCATGTCCCGTACCGCCGGCCCAGAACCGACTGCCGGTGGCGGTGCGGGCGGGGGTGCGGCTGGACTAACCCCGCAGATGCTCGTCGAAAAAGGCGATCGTCCGCTCCCACGCCAGGGTGGCGGCCGCCTCGTCGTAGCGGGGGGTGGTATCGTTATGGAAGCCGTGATTGACCTCGGGGTAGATGTAGGCCTGGTAGTTCACGTTATTGGCTTTGAGGGCGGCTTCGTAATCTGGCCAGCCTGCATTGACGCGCTCGTCGAGTCCGGCGTAGTGGAGTAGCAGCGGGGCCTGGATCTGCGCGGTCTCCTCGGCGGTGGGCTGACTGCCGTAGAAGGGCACGGCGGCACCGAGGTCGGGACAGCGCACGGCAAGCATGTTTGAGATATAGCCCCCGAAGCAGAAGCCCACCACCCCTACCCTACCCGTGCACTCGGGGTGGTGGCGCAGGTACTCGTAGGCGGCCACGAAGTCGTCGAGCATCTCCTCGCGGTCGCGTTGGCCCTGCAGCTCGCGGCCCTCATCGTCGTTGCCGGGGTAGCCGCCCAGGGGGGTGAGGGCGTCGGGGGCCAGGGAGATAAAGTCGGCCACGGCGGCGCGGCGACCCACGTCCTCGATGTAGGGATTGAGCCCGCGGTTCTCGTGGACGACGATGATACCAGGCAGTTTCTCGGTCTTGTCGACCGGGCGAGCGAGCTGGCCGCGGATGGTGATGCCGCTTTGGGGCGTGGTATACTCTACCGTATCGCTATCGAGGCGGGGGTCATCGGCCTTGATCTGCACGCGGGTGGTGTACTCGGGCATGAGGTAGTCCAGTAGGGCGGTGACGGTAAGTCCGCCCACGGCATAGTGCGATAGCTGCTTCACAAATGCCCGCCGGTCGAGCTGGTTGTGGGCGTAGCGGTCGTAAAGATTGAAGACTTCCTGAGGGAGCTGGGATTTATCGAGCTTGGACATCGGCGGCGGGGCTTGGTTTAACCCACAAGCTAGGGTACAAGGCTTACATTGGTGGGTGAACTACCAAAGCTGTTGCGGACGCTATTCGATTAATATTGCACCGGCGGCCCCGCCCCCCTGTAGGTGCGGGAACATGGAGCGTAACGGCCGGGTTAGCTTGGTATGCGCTTCCTGCTCGTACTGACGCTGCTAATCTCATTTGCTATGGCCCCCGCCAAGACCCACGACCCCGTTTCCATCTATGACTTTCGCAAGGGGACGCCGATGGCCTGGCGGGTGCAGGACGACACGGTGATGGGCGGGGTATCGCAGGGCCAGGTGGAGATGACCGATAAGGGTCACGCCCGATTTTACGGCCACGTGTCGCTGGAGAACAATGGGGGATTTTCTTCCATCCTTTACACCCTGAACCAACCGGTGGATGTGGCAGGACTGAGCGTGTTTAATCTGCGGGTGAAGGGTGACGGTAAGTCGTACACCCTACGCGTAAAGTCTGACCCGGACCAGGACTACTACCACCAGGCTAGCTTTCCGACCAGCGGGGAGTGGGAGCAGGTGCAGGTACCGTTTGGGGAAATGACGGCCGTACACCACGGTGAGCCGGTCGACGTACCGAACTTCGCTGGGGGGCCGGTGCACGAGGTGCAATTGCTGATCGGCAATAAAAAGGAGCAGGATTTTGAGGTGCTGGTGGATCGGATTGAGGCGAAGTAGGGCGGTGTAGCGAGCAAGTAGGCTTTATCCTCTGTTCACCCAAGAATAGCCTCACCTGCATGCTGCTACTCAACTCCCTGGACCTCAGCCTCCCTCTCACCGACCCGGTGCTGAAGTTTCTGGTGATCCTGCTGATCATTCTCTTTGCGCCGATCCTGCTTAACCGGATTAAAATCCCGCAGCTGCTGGGGCTCATCATTGCCGGGGCCATCGTGGGCCCCTTTGGGCTCAACCTGATGGAGCGGGACAGTGGCATTATCCTATCGGGTACCGTGGGCCTATTGTACATCATGTTCCTGGCCGGACTCGAGATCGACCTGGGCGACTTCAAAAAGAACGCGACGAAGAGTGTCGGCTTCGGCCTCGTGACCTTCACCCTCCCAATGGTGCTGGGTACCCTGGCGGGCTACTACGTGCTGCAGTACTCCCTCATGACCTCGGTGCTGCTGGCCAGTATGTTTGCCTCCCATACCCTGATCGCCTACCCCCTGGTGAGCAAGCTTGGTATCGCGAAGAACAAGGCCGTCAACATCACCGTGGGCGGGACCATGATCACCGATACCCTGGCGCTGCTCGTACTGGCCGTGATCGTGGGTATGACGCAGGGGGAGGTCAACGGGGCCTTCTGGCTGCGGCTGAGTGTGTCGATCCTGGTTTTTGGGGCGATCGTGCTGCTGGTTTTTCCGCTCATCGGGCGCTGGTTCTTTAAGCGCTTTGATGACAATACCTCGCAGTACATCTTCGTGCTTGCCATGGTGTTCCTGGGCGCGGTGCTGGCCGAGCTCGCCGGTATCGAGCCCATCATCGGCGCCTTCCTGGCGGGGCTGGCGCTCAACCGACTCATCCCCCACACCTCGCCGCTGATGAACCGCATCGAGTTCGTGGGTAACGCCATCTTCATCCCCTTCTTCCTCATCGGGGTAGGTATGCTCATCGACTACCGGGCCTTCGTGGAGGATACGCGTACCCTGCAGGTGGGCGGGGTGATGATCTTGGTAGCCTGTGTGTCGAAGTACGCCGCTGCCGCGCTAACCCAACGGGCGTACAAGCTCTCTGGCGATGAGCGCGACGTTATCTTCGGACTCAGCAACGCCCAGGCCGCTGCCACCCTGGCCGCCGTACTCGTAGGCTACAACATCGTGGTGGGTACCACGGAAGCGGGCGAGCCCATCCGCCTGCTCAACGAGAACGTCCTGAACGGCACCATCCTCATGATCCTGGCTACCTGTACCATTGCCTCCCTCTTCGCCCAGCGGGGGGCCGGACGGATCGCCGCGCTGGAGGAGCAGGAACCTACGGTCGACGAAGATATCCTCAACGGAGAACGCATTCTCATTCCCCTCAGCAATGCAGCAACCACCGAGGAACTGGTCAATCTCGGCGTCACCATCAAGACCCCTAAAAAGGTCGGGGAGCTCTATGCCCTCAGCATCATGGACAATACGGCCGAGGACGCCAGCCGCGAGAGCCGCGCCAAGAAGATCCTCCATAAGGCAACCACCATCGCCGCGGCCACCGATACGGCCCTGCACGAACTGCTGCGCTACGACCTCAACCTGGTCAACGGCATCAGCAGCGTCGTCAAGGAGCACAAGATCAGCGACCTTATCCTGGGGCTTCACGTAGCTAAGGGTATCTCCGATTCCTTCCTCGGACACCTCACCGATGGCATTCTGCAGCGGTGTAACGTCACCACCCTCATCTACAAACCCGCCCAGCCCTTCGGTACCATCTCGCGCCACTTGGTGCTGGTGCCCGACCGGGCGGAGGAGGAAACCGGCTTCGACCCCTGGCTCGATAAGCTCTGGAATATGTCGCACAACTCCGGGGCCACCGTGGTCATCTACGGCGGCGAGCGTACCCTGGCCCCCATCCGCGAGCGGCAGGAGCGCGACCCCATCGAGTGCACCTTCGTGGCCTTCAACGACTGGAACGACTTCCTGATCCTGAGCCGCGACGTACGCCCCAACGATAATCTCGTCATCGTAATGAGCCGCCGGGATAAACCCTCCTTCCAGAAGGCCATGCATAAGGTGCCCGGCTACCTGAATAAGTACTTTCAGGCCAGTAGCTTCCTGCTTATCTATCCCATGCAGGAGGGGGTGGGTGAGGCGGCGGAGGTGGGTATGCGGGACGCTACCATGCTGGAGCCGCTGCTGCAGATCAATAAGTTTGGGCGGTCGCTTTCTGGGGTGCTGCGTCGGCCTGGGCCTGAGCTACAGGGATAGAGCGTGCCGCGAGGCTCCCCACCTACTCCGGAAGAAACAACTTCATCCCCTCCCCAAACACCACCCCGTCCAGGTGGCCCATACGGTCACGCTCCCGGGTGATCAGGTGCATGTGCACGTAGCTATCCAGAGGAGTGAATATGCCCTGGTGCGAGGTGCTGAAGAAGCCCAGGATGTCGACCTGGCGGTCCGTAAGGGTAAAGGTCTGCTGCCCCCGGTGGGCCTCGGCGGGAGACTCAGGGACAATGCCCTCCGGGAGGTTCTGAAGGTGGATTTCGGCCCGCTCCAGCGGTCCGGCCAGTCGGTACACGAAGGGGCGGGGATCGCCGATCGTGAGTTGATCGAGGTAGTCGACGAACTGAGCGAGGGTACGTACATCGGTCGGTACGGTGTACTCATTCCAGCTGCGCTGGTGGGTGTAGACGAAAAAGGGCGGGCGTAGCTGCATGGTCTCGGCTACCGTCATGCCATCGGGGCCATCAACCCGGCTCAGGTAGCCGCGCCCGTCGAAGACTAGGACCTCACCGCGTAGGTACTCGCCGGGGCCAAGTCCGTAGAGTCCCTGCCGATTCTGGAGGGTATCCAGATCGATGCTGCCGCTGAGTTTGTCCCCGCGCATGGTGGCCTCCATGGAGCCGACTACGGTGAGTGAGGTATCGGAGGCGATGGCCTGCCCGGGGGCCGGACGATTGGGATCGCAGGTTAGAAGGAGCAACACCAATAGGACGAGTACCGGGAGTTTCATGGGGGTGTGGTTTGCGGTCATTGCACCCGCGCACCGCCGCAATTTCCTACCTTTTGCCGCAAAATTACGGATATGCAGCTAGGTTTTGTCACCGCTATTCTTCCCGAACAGTCGCTGGAAGAAGTTTTCCAGGTAGCCGCCGAGATTGGCTACGAATGTATCGAGGTCATGTGCTGGCCCCCCGGTAAGGCCGAGCGGCGCTACGCGGGCGTGACCCACATTGATGTGACGGATCTGCCGGGGACGCAGGTGCAACGTATCCGGGAGCTGAGCGACCGGTACGGCGTGGCCATCAGCGCGCTGAGCTACTACCCTAACATGCTCGTGGCCGACCGGGCGGAAGGGCAGGTGTATATCGACCACTTTCGTAAGGTCATCGACGCGGCGGCACTGCTGGGGGTGAACCACGCCAATACCTTCATCGGGCGCGACCCGAAAAAATCTATTGATGATAACTGGCCGCGCTTTCGGGAGGTGTGGGGACCCTTGCTGGAATACGCTGAGGAAAAACAGGTGTACGTCGGCATTGAAAACTGCCCCATGATTTTCACTAACGACGAGTGGCCAGGAGGCAAGAATCTAGCCACTTCACCGGCGACCTGGGAGCAGATGTTTGCAGAGTTTCCTACGCCCTACTTCGGGCTCAACTACGACCCTTCGCACATGATCTGGCAGCGGATGGACTACCTGGCCCCCATGCGGGAGTTTACCGACCGGCTGGTACACGTGCACGCCAAGGACATGCGGGTGGACCAGCACCGGCTGGACCGCCACGGCATCATGGCGGTACCCACTAAGTGGTACGAGCCCAAGATCCCGGGGCTGGGGCACGTGGACTGGGGGCGGTTTTTCAGTATGCTATCGAGTGTGGGCTACACCGGGCCGGTCTGCGTGGAGGTGGAGGACCTGGCCTTCGAGGGTAGCCTGGAGGGGCGGCTACAAGCGCTGCGGCAGAGTTACCGTTACTTGCGGCAGTTCGTCTAGGCTAGGGAAGTCCGGTAGGCATCTCCTAACAACTGGTTAGCGGTCTCGTCGTCGGTAAAACGCTCCTGCTCCGGGTTCCAGGTTAGGGAGCGGCCTAGGCGGTACGTGATGTTGGCCAGGGTGCACACGCTGGCCGTGCGGTGGCCGGTCTCGACGGGACAGACGAGCTCGCCGCCGTTGCGGATCACGTCTACGAAGTTGGTCATGTGCCGTACGAAGGCGTCGGACTGGTCCTGGCGCGTTTGATCTGCTTCGGGAATCAGGCCGGTAATCGAGCTATCGAGGAAGCTACGTGATACGTCCAGGCTGCCCTCGCTTCCGATGAAGCGAATAGCGTTGCCCCGGCCGAACATGCGGTGCCCGACGCGGGTGCTGTCGGCGTAGTAGAAGGTGAGTCCATCCTGCGGGTTCTCACCGGGGGGCGGGATGAAGTGGGTGGGGCCACTTTTGTCCATGCCCTTCGCCCACTGTACGATATCGAACATATGCGCGCCCCAGTCGGTGACCATACCACCGCCGAACTCGGCATAGTCGCGCCACTTGGCCCAGATGTCAAGATCTAGCGGGGGGAGCAGGACGGGATTATAGGGCCGCATAACCGAGGGACCGATCCACGCCTTCCAGTCTAGCCCCTCGGGCACGGCCTCCGCCTCCAGGTCAAAGGGCCGGGGGGGCGGGCCGATGCCCACAAGTACCTCCTTGACCTCGCCGAGCTTGCCGGACTGCACGAGCTCTACCGCCCGGCCAAAGTTGAACATGGAGCGCTGCATGCTGCCGGTCTGTAGCACCTTTCCGCTGCGGGTTACGGCTTCAACCATGGCGCGGCCCTCCTCAACAGTGTGGGCCAGGGGCTTTTCGCAGTAGACGTGTAGGCCGCGGTCGAGGGCCTCGATGCACACCGTGGCGTGCTGGTGATCGGGTACGGCTACCACTACGGCATCCAGTCCGTCGTGGTCGAGCAGCTGGCGGTAGTCGGTGTACGAAGCGATGGACGCCTCGTCAGCTCGGTCGGCGGCCATCATATTCTCTTTCCGAATGTCGACAAACTTGGCCAGTTTAGCTGGATGAAGGTCGCAGGCGGCTACCAGGCGGGTGCCGGGCACCTGCATAATGACGTGGGCTAATCCTTGCGCCTGCTTACCGCAGCCGATGATGCCGAGGGTGAGCGTATCGCTGGCGCGGTTGCCGCCGATACCGGCACTGAGGTAGGAGGGGATGAAGGAGATACCGGCGGCGGTTGTAGCGGCAGCCTTCATGAAGCGGCGTCGGGTAGCTGGAATCATAGGGTGATCGACTTAGCAAGACAGAGAATACCACCTAAGATACGCATACAACACATATCCAGCACCCCGGAGCGATTTACCCACAGGGCCTCAGGGCGCTGCTACCTCGATACGCAGGTAATTATCCTGACCAACGAGCCGGCTACCCACTAACTCTACTACAGATACCGGTAGAGTAAAGGCAATCCCGTCACGCGTATCCACAAACACCCGGTAATCGGCATCGGTGTCGTCGGAGACCGTCAGTAAGCCCCTGTCCAGGTCCAGCACGTAGCTGCCCTGTAGCACGATGTGATCGTTGGACAGGAACATCAGCGTGCCGTCGTCGAGGAAGCTCGCGCTGATATTACCCAGGTCGCCGGGGTCGATGGTACTGCGACGGGGCAGACGGTTCACCTCCACGGCGGTGCTCCCTTCCTGGTCTTCTTCCAGCGGCGCGAGGAGGTAACTGCGTGAGTAGCCGGCATTGACCTCATCGACGAAGGCCTCGGCGGTATACTCTACCGGCGCTTCTGGCAATTGCTCGAAGCGTACCGGGTGGACCTGATCTTTTTCAATGAGACGTCCAGCAAAGCCCGTAGCGCCGATGCTGTCTACCAGCACGATTGCGTTTTCAAGGTACTGTCCGCGCCGCCGCTCCCCCAGTACCAGCACCGGCTGCGGACCGGTCAGGGCCAGGCTGTACTCCGAATATTGTAGTCCCGGACCATTTGCTCGCCAGTCGGTCATCCGATTAACAAAGTCACGGGCTCCGCGGCGAGCGTACTCCGGGAAGCCGGTAAACACGGGCTCGAAACTGGCCCAGTAGGTGGCCCCGCCATAGCGGTACGTGAAGGGCCGCCGGGTAAGCAGCGCGGTATCGAGTGGCGTGGTGACCTGCCGTAGAGGAATTAATTTACCCGCTGATGCCAGGGTGTTAAGGGTGGCCCCGTCTCGCAGCGCGATGAGCGTGTCCCGGCCCTGGAGCAGGTTATGGATGGTGACTTCCGCATCCCGCCGCCGCACCACGTCACCGTGCACCAGCGGGCCCCGCCCATCCAATGCACTGACGTATAGGTAGCTCTCCCTTATTTCGGGTGGGTCCGACGGGTCACCGCACGCCCCCAACACTAAGAGAACAGCACCGTAAAAAGCTCGTATCATGGACTCGTGTACGCCCTGCACCCCCTAAAGTTGTCGCTGCTCGATCGCCTCCCGCCAGGCCTGCGGTAGGGGCAGCTTGCGCAGCGCCGCATAATCGTAGGGCACGATGGTCTGCTGGGTCACCGCCGCCAGCCGCTGGTGCCGAGCGCTAAATATGGCCGTCTGCATAATGAAGCGATCCTCCAACACCTCAATGGTGCGCGTGCCCACCCGCGCGGTGTCGGGGTAGGTCATAGGGAACACGTACTTGCAGTCCTGCCAGGCCAGGATGGCCCCCGTGCCGCCCTCCGGCCCGAAGCTGGTGTTGACGCCGATGGCCTCGAAATATAGCACGCGCACCGTTTCGGCCCAGCGTAGGTACACCAAGTTATTGACGTGGTTGGCGGAGTCCATGTCGCCCCAGTGGACGGGGAAATCGTGGAGGTTGGGGAAGTTTTCTACCGTAATCATGGTTCATTGACTGTCGTCAGCCGAATTGTTTTGCTCCGGTGTGCCGGAGCAAAAGTTCGTCTGCCGACTTATTACCACCTAAGAAGCCCACTCGGCAGACGAGCGAAGCTACGCAACGCTCGGCGGACGAGTGGCGGACGAGTCACACCAGCATTGCCAAAGCCTCCACCACCCTGCCCTCCGCCAAATACTGCTGGGCCAACTCGTGCAGATGTAGTGTACCCCGCTGCCGCGCCCGTTGCACGTCAGCCAGACCACGCACCCGTTCTACGGTCTCAGCATCCGGCAGTTGCTCCTGGTTGGCCAGCCGGCCCAGGTTGTTGCCGGTTAGCACGGTGCTGTTGCGAATGTGGGCGGGAAGCTGATCGACGCCCAGTCCGCAGGTCCTGAGGGGTTTGGGAATCTCAAACAGGGTATCGGGAGTGATACGGCAGTAGTCGTTACCGCCCAGGCGGGCGACGAGGTCAAGCTTGCGAGTAACGAGCTTTTGGTCTTCATCCAGAAGCTCGTCTTGAATGTGTATACGCACCACTTCGCAGAGCACCAGGTTGCCGGCTCCCCCCCCCTCGCCCAGGGCAATCACCTTCGTGACCCGGCACTCGAAGGAAACCGGTGCTTCCCCCACCCGCGGTGGTCGCACGGCCTCGCTTGCTACCTCCGTAAAGCCCCCTTTTACAAACTCATTGATGCCTGTGGCGTATTCGGTACTGGTGAGCGACATCTGCTCCACCATGGCGTAGTTCACAATGTTGATGGTCACTTCCGGCACCTGCTGTACGTTGTTCAGCGTGTCCTTAGCACTCCCGTCCCGCCCCCGCCGGATCGGCGAAAACACCAGTACCGGCGGCCGGGTACTGAAGACGTTGAAGTAGCTGAAGGGACTGAGGTTGACCCGCCCGTCACCGTCGACGGTAGCGGCAAAAGCGATGGGTCGGGGTGCCACGGCGGTAGAAAGATAACCGTACAGGTCACCGGAGGATATGTCGTTGGGGTCTAGGGTCATAGAGTGTTTGGGTTTACCGCTGGCTCGATGCGTCCGGTCACTACGCCGAAGCCTACCTGTCGCTCGCCACTTCCGGCGTGGGCGCGTAGGGTCACCCTGTCGCCATCGCGCAAAAAGTCGCCGGTAGTGCCGTTGTGGGTTAGCTCCAGCAGCGAGCCGAAGGAGTCAGGATCGGGACCGGAAATCGTACCACTTGCCATCAGGTCCCCCACCCGCACGTTGCAGCCATTGCTGGTATGGTGGGCGAGCTGCTGGGCCATACTCCAGTACAGGTACTTCGTGTTCGAGCGCGCGATGGTCTCACCGTTCAGCTCCACCGACAGTCTAACGTCAAAGTGGGCGGGGTCGCGGGTGCAAAGGTAGTCGAGGGGCGGCGGGTCCTGCTCCGGCCCCAGCGTGCGGAAGGGCTCCAGGGCCTCCAGCGGCACGATCCACGGCGACACGCTGGAGGCAAAGCTCTTACCGAGAAAGGGACCCAGCGGTACGTACTCCCACCGCTGGATGTCGCGGGCCGACCAGTCGTTGAAGAGGAGTAATCCGAAGATGTAATCTTCCGCCTCAGTGATGGGTATCGGTGCCCCCTGCGTAGAATTTTTACCGATGACAAAGGCCATTTCTAGCTCGAAGTCAAGCCGGTTAGTGGATTGATAGACAGGAGTATCCGAGCCGGTGGGTAACATCTGTCCATAGGGTCGCCGTACGGAGGTTCCGCTCACTACGATGGAAGAAGTACGGCCGTGGTAGCCAACCGGTAGGTGGCGCCAGTTGGGCAGCAGGGCGTTGTCCGGATCGCGGAACATGCGGCCGACGTTGGTGGCGTGCTCACGACTGGAGTAGAAGTCGGTGTAGTCGCCTACTTGGATGGGTAAGTGAAGGGTGGCGGAGAGGCGGTCCACTAAATGCTGAGGGGTAAGCGGGGAGCCGGTGGAGTCTTGCAACCAGCCTTGCACCTGCGACCGCGCCCGTGTGGTAACGCTTTTACCTAAACTGATGAAAGCGTTAAGGGTCGGTTGGGAGAGAACGCTTACGTCAAAGTCAAAGCAGCCGGTACTCGCCAGGCCCGCTAGATCGAGAATCTGGTCACCAACTGCCACACCGGCGCGGGGGGAGCTGCCGGGGGTGGAAAAGATGCCGAAGGGCAGGTTGGCCAATGTAAAGTCACTGTCCGCAGGAATGTTAATGCGCATCGGCCAGCCAGCTTTGGTGGTAGGTGCCGGTATCGATCTTGGCGGCCTCGGCGGTGACCTGGAGGGGGCGGAAGGTATCGATCATCACGGCTAGCTCCTCGGTGCCGGTCTTGCCGATACTCCCCTCGTAGGTACCCGGGTGCGGGCCGTGGGGGATGCCGCCGGGGTGCAGCGTGAGGTAACCCGGACCGATACCCGTACGGCTCATGAAATCGCCGTCGACGTAGTAGAGCACCTCGTCGGAGTCGATGTTGGAGTGGTTGTAGGGCGCGGGGATGGCCCGGGGGTGGTAGTCGTAGAGTCGCGGACAGAAGGAGCAGACGACGAAGGACTTTGTCTCGAAAGTCTGGTGTACCGGCGGCGGCTGGTGTACCCGTCCGGTGATGGGCTCGAAGTTGTGGATCGAAAAGCCGTAGGGGAAGTTGTAGCCGTCCCAGCCCACGACATCGAAGGGGTGACTGGCGTAGATGAGCTCGTGGAGCATGCCCTGCTTCTTGATCTTGAGGGTGTACTCGCCCTCAGCATCGTGGGTCTCCAGGTCGCGGGGCAGCTTGTAGTCGCGCTCGGTGAAGGGGGAGTGCTCCAGCAGCTGGCCGAAATGGTTGCGGTAGCGCTTGGGGGTGTAGATGGGGTCGGTGGATTCGGTGTAGAGGATGCGGTTATCCTCCGTGTCGAAGTCGATCTGGTAGATCACGCCGCGGGGGATGACGAGGTAGTCGCCGTACTCGAAGGGAATGTTGCCAAGTAAGGTACGTAGGGTGCCCGAGCCGCGGTGGATGAAGAGCAGCTCATCGGCGTCGGCATTTTTATAGAAGTAGTCGCGCAGGGACTGGCGGGGGGCGGCCACGCCGATCTGGCAGCTGGCGTTGACGAGTAGCGGCTTGCGGGCGGTGAGAAAATCGTCTTCCGAAGCTACATCGAAACCAATGAGCTTGCGCGCGGTAAGGGTTTTTTCCTCGGCGATGTGTGGGGTCAGGTCGGTCTTGCCGACTACGTCCCTGACCTGGGTGGGCGGCCGCAGGTGGTACAACAGCGAGGACATACCGTCAAAACCGACGGTGCCGAACAGCTGCTCGTGGTACAGCGAGCCATCGGGTTGGCGAAACTGGGTGTGCCGCTTCGGGGGCAGCTGGCCGAGGTGGTGGTAGATGGGCATGGGCGGGCGGGCTTGGTTGTTAAGACAATGGTTGGGGGTGGTAGGTTGAGCGGTAGGCGTCCGACGCTTTAAGGCGTCGGACGCCTAGTACGAAAATTTACCGAACTTACCCCCATGTTCACCTACCCTACCCTGCAGGTCGCCGTTACCGACCGCCTGGCCACCGTCACCCTCGACAACGGCCGCGTCAACGCCATCAGTACCCAACTCTCGCGCGATCTCGAGGCCGCCTTCCTCGACCTGGGTGATAACGATACGATCGACGGGGTGGTGCTGGCCGGTAAACCCGGCTGCTTCTGCGCCGGACTAGACGTCAAAATGCTCGCCACCTCCGACCACGCCGGGCTCCGGGAGTTCTTCGGCGCCTACCTCTCGGCCCTCCAGACGATGGTACGCTTCGATAAGCCGCTGGTCGCTGCCGTGACCGGCTTCGCCCCCGCCGGCGGCACCATCATCGCCCTCACTGCCGATTACCGTATCATGACTCAGGGCGACAAGCACACCGTAGGCATGAACGAATTCAACATGAGCCTCCAGATCCCCAAGATGATGGGCGACATCTTCGCCTACTACACCGGGGAGGCCCGCGCCTGGCGTAACGTACAGCAGGCCCGCATGTACACCGCCGAGCAGGCCATCCCCCTCGGACTCATCGACGAAGCCGCCGAGGTAGACCGGGTGCTGTCCCGCGCCGAGGCCTACTGCCGCCAACTCATGCAGGTCCACCCCCCCGTCTTCAAGCGCACCAAACGCTACCTCCGCCGCGGACTCCTGGCTGCCGTCGACCACGGCGTCGATGAAATGGTCGATACCATCGAGGAGGACTTCACCGACCCCGTCTTCCAGCAGATGATGAAGATGTTCGTAGCCTCCCTCTCGCCCGCTGCCCAAAAATAGCAGCCTGCCCGTTCTATCAACTCCGTAGGAGTTCCCCCGCCCCGACCCCGGAAGCATTCCGGGGACCTAGCCCCGCCTCCCCCGACCCACTTCCGCACCCGCGCACCCGCCCCTCACACCCGCCCCTCACACCCGCGTCGTAGCGAATAGCCGCCGCAGCCGCCACCGCCCACTCACGTGCGTAGCCGCCAGCAGCAGCCCCCCCATAATCGCCAGGTTTTTCATAAAGAAGAGGCTCTGTAATCGATACTCCTCCGTGCCTACCGCCTCCGTCCAAAAGTCGTGCACCACGAAGGTCAGCGGCACCCAGTAGATCAGGAGCAGGATGGCGCCCAGCCGCATCCGGTACCCCAGCAGAATCATCAGTCCGCCCAGCACGAGCAGGAGAATGGCCGCATAAAGGAAAAAGTCCTGATTCCAGGTCAGCCCGTAGATCGTCATCGCCTGCCGGTTGAGCTGCTCGAAGGCAAAGTAGTCGTAGGCCTCGAAGAAGAAGATGAACGAGAGCAGTACGCGCCCCAGCAGATCGAAAATATCTTTCATCCCTGCAAAGGTACACTACCCCACCCCGCCATTATTCCTTAGGCCGCGGGCCCCACTCCGCCCGCCGCGCTACGTCGAAGTCCGGATTCGCCACCGGCAGCGGGGCGTGCACCTCCCGCAGCCAGTCGTTCAACTGTGTTAGCATAGCGGCCGCCCGTTCGGGTTCACTGGTGGCCAGATCGGTCGTCTCTCCCAGGTCCGCCGCCAGATTATATAACTCAGACCCTTCAGTATCGAACTGCCGGATCAGCTTATAGTCCCCCAGCCGCAGGGCCGCGGCGGGCCGCCCGTGGTGGTAGTGCGGATAGTGGAAGTACAGCGGCCGCTCGGCGAGCGTATCCCCCCGCAGCACGGGCACCAGACTCTCTCCATCAAGGGTATCCGGCCACGTACCGCGCGGCACACCCGCCGTTTCGAGAAATGTAGGGTAAAGGTCCATTCCCGTAACCGGCACACCCGTCACGCCCGCTGGCACCGTGCCCGGCTGGCGCACGAACATCGGTACCCGGATACCGCCCTCGTAGATGCTTCCCTTTTCATCGCGTAGCGGGGCGTTCGTGGTGGCGATCACGTCATCGCTCCTATCGTAAATCTGCCGCAACCCCCCGTTATCGCTCGTTAACACCACCAGTGTATTCTCCCGCAGTCCGAGCTCGTCCAGGCGGGTGATCAGTCGACCAAAGTTCCGATCCACACTCTCCACCATCGCTACGTAGGTGGGATTGTACACCCGATCGGTGGGTTGCTCCCGCTTGCCCGCGGCATCGACCAGCTCGTCCGGCGCCTCCAACGGCACGTGCACCGCAAAGTGACTCAGTACCACCAGAAACTGCGTATCGCGGTGCGCCGCGATGAAGTCGATGGTCATATCGGTCAGAATGTCCGTCAGGTAAGCCCCGGTATCCGCCGGGTAGGGCGGTGTGAAGTGGATCGGCGGTACGAAGTGTCCCCACCCCCCCTGCACATGGGCCGTATCGAAGCCCTGCGCCATGGGGGCATGCTCCAGTCCCCAACCCAGGTGCCACTTACCGAAATAGGCCGTCGCATACCCCACGGTCTTGAGCGCCTCAGCATAGGTCGTCACCTCACCGGGCAGGTACTGCGTCCGGTTCGTGGGCACCCGCAACTCCTCGTAGGGCCGCCAGTGACCGGGGATGAAGTCCGTGATCCCGGTTCGCGCCGGACTCATCCCACTCATCATCGCCGCCCGGCTCGGACTGCACACCGTGCTCGGCGCGTAGTAGTCGGTGAACCGCAAGCCCTCGTTCGCTACACGATCGATATTTGGCGTCGGGTACCACGGGTTGCCCTGTACGCCTAGGTCCATCCAGCCCAGGTCGTCGACCAGTACGAAGAGGATGCTTGGCGGGGCGGGCGCGGAGGGTGTGCCGGCAAGTGGGGCAGTATCCGGGGCGGGGCCGCAGGTGCAGAGCGAGAGGAGCAGTGGTAGTCCGGTAAAATACTTTAGCATTATCAGGTCGGTGTAGTCTATAGGTGAAGGTACTAAGCTCGGCCGTCCGACGGGGGGGGCCGTCCGACGGGGGGGCCGTCCGACGGGGGGGGGCCGTCCGACCGTTTTAAGCCTTTGCGTGCAACCAGGGGGGCAGCTAACGCCTTATTGATGTTCGGCACCTCATCGCCGGCACAATCTATGCGTTACCTGCTCCCCTTCTTTGTTTTTCTCGGTCTAGCCAGTGCGCGACCGGCTACCGGGCTCCTCGCCCAGGGCACTGCACCGGCGGCCCCGCCCACCTCCGACGCCGCCTTCCAGGTGCCGACCACGGAAGATACCAGCCTGCTCTGGCGCGTCTCCGACCCCGACAACGACACGGCCCGCGCCAGCTACCTCTTCGGCACCATCCACCTGATCCCTACCGAAGACTACTTCCTGGAGTCGACCGTAGTACGGGCCATCAACGACAGTGAGGAGGTGTACTTCGAGATCGACCCGCGCGACATGCAGGACCCCACCAAAATGATGGGCCTGATGGGACAGATCCGCATGCGCGGCGATACCAGCCTGCAGGACCTCCTACCGCAGGCCCGCTATGATAGCATCGCGGAATACTTCGCCACCACCGGTATGCCGATGTTTTTTTTGGAAAAGATGAAGCCGATGTTCCTCTCCGCCATGGTGGGTCAGGACATGAGCGCCGGCAACCCCCTCATGGGCGGCGATAGCAAGATGAAGAGCTACGAGCTAGAACTGAGCGAACTGGCCGAAGCCGCCGGTAAGCCCATCGGCGGACTCGAGACCATGGACTTCCAGCTCGCGCTCTTCGATAGTATCCCCTATAGCGTGCAGGCCGAAATGCTGTACCGCGCCGTAGCCACCGACATGGCCGGGGAGATGGGCGAAACGGATAGCGAGTTCGAGGAGATGGTAGCGATGTACCGCCGCCATGCCGTGGCCGAGATGTCGCAACTCATCACCGATCAGAGCGCCGGCTACGGAAACTTTGAAGAACTCCTCGTGGTGCGCCGTAACGAGAGTTGGGTACCCATCATCACCGAGCGACTAGCCGCTACGCCTACGCTCTACGCCGTAGGTGCCGGTCACCTGGGCGGCGAGCGTGGGGTCATCGCCTTACTACGTGCCGGTGGCCTCACGGTGGAGCCGGTCTACCCTTGATCGGTGTGGTCGTACTTAAAATCGGCGGCAACGTCATCAACAATCCCGCTACCCTGCACGAGGCACTGGATTACTTTGCCGGGCTGATCGAGCCGGCAGTATTGGTGCACGGCGGCGGACGGCGGGCCAGTCAGGTGATTACCGCTATGGGGCACGAGCCGGTGCTGATCGACGGGCGGCGCGTCACGGACCGGGCCACCCTGGAGGTAGTCACCATGGTCTACGCCGGGCTGCTAAACACGGACATCGTGGCTCAGCTACAGGCCCGGGGTTGTAATGCCATCGGCCTAAGCGGCGCGGATGGCAATGCGGTGCAGGCCACTAAGCGACCGGTGGGAACGATCGACTACGGGTTTGCGGGGGATGTCACGGCGGTGAATGCCGCACTTCTCGATGCCCTACTCCGCCTGGGTATGCAGCCCGTGCTCTGCCCCATCACCCACGATCATCACGGGCAGCTCCTCAACACCAACGCCGATACCATCGCTACGGAAACCGCCGCGGCACTAGCCCAGCAGGGGCACAGCGTACGCCTACAGTACTGCTTCGAGCTGCCGGGGGTACTAAAGGATATTCACGATCCTTCCTCTGTCATACCGCGGCTTACCCCTGAGCAGTACGCCGCACTCCGTGAGGAAGGCACCATCGCAGGTGGCATGCTACCAAAACTGGACAACGCCTTTCGTGCGGTATACGCAGGTGCAAAGGAGGTGGTGATTGGCGGACTGGCCGAGCTACGGCAGGGGGGCGGCACCCGCTGCGTGCAGGGCTAATTTATCCATGCAGCTAGTCAGGGCCTCGCGCCAGTGGCGGGGTGTGCCTACCGTGGCGGCGATTTTACGGGTATCCAGTACGCTGTAGGGGGGGCGCCTGGCCGGCGTGGGGTACTGCTCGGTCATGATGGGGCGGACGGTGCACTCGATTCCGGCCATGGTATGAACGGCTTTTGCCAGGTCGTACCAGCTGCATACCCCACTGTTGGCAAAGTTATAGATACCTGGTACGGCGGCGGAGGTCGATAACTGCATGGCCGCCGCGGCCAGGTCGCCGGCGTAGGTGGGAGAGCCTACCTGGTCGCAGACGATCCCCAGTTCCTCCCGCTCCCGACCCAGCCGCACCATGGTACGCACGAAGTTGTGCCCGTACTCGGCGTACACCCAACTGGTGCGGATCACGTACGCACCGGGGTGATGACGCAGCACCTCATTCTCGCCCTCCAACTTAGAGCGCGCATAGACACTCGTACCCAGGGTGCGATCGGTCTCCCGCAGGGGGCGGTTATACCCGTCGGCATAGACGTAGTCGGTACTGAAATGCACAAACGCAATGCCGGCCTCCCGACAGGCGGCGGCCAGGCGGCGGGCGCCCTCCACGTTGATGGCGGCGGCCCGGGCGGGCTCGGATTCGGCGCGGTCGACGGCGGTGTAGGCCGCTGCGTTAAAACAGAGATCGGGGCGGGCCTCCGCCAGGGCTACGCGTAGGTCCTCCGGGCGGGTGATGTCGAGGCTGGAGCGGTTGTAGGCAAAGATGCGCCAGTCGTTGGGGGCGGCCTTAGCCGCTCCGATTAACTTTTGACCCAGTTGGCCACCCGCTCCGCAGATCATGATTCGTTGCATTGGCGCGAAGGTAAGAATCCCTACTTTTGCCTAAACCCTACTGCCCATGCGCATCATCGGCCGCCTGCCGGATCCCCGGATGCAGATCACCGTGTTTGAAAATGACGGCCGCTTCCCGGTGCAGTTCGAGCTAGGGGGTATCACGCAGGTGTACCGCTTCCGCAAGGGGGACGGGCTCGGCAACTTCGGTCAACTGCGCACCTACGTCGATGAGTCGTTCCGCTCCGCTGTCTTGGAGCAATTTATGGTTATGCAGCGCATCCACGGCGGGGTACTGGAGCGGATTCACCCCCCGGAGTCCACCCCTGACGCCCTACCCGACATCATTTAATCTCCCCTCACCCTCCATGCAAATATCCGCCGCCGCCCTGGCCCGACTCATCGACGCGACCGTAGAGGGCGACCCCGAGGTGATCATCACCGGGCCGGCCCGCATCGAGGAGGCCGCCGCCGGCCAGATCACCTTCCTGGCCAACCCCGCCTACGAGCACCACCTCTACCAGACCCAGGCTACGGCCGTACTCGTAAGCCGGGAGTTCCGGCCTAAAGCGGCGATTGCTCCCACCCTACTACGGGTCGATAACGTCTACGAAACCGTCAGCGAGCTTCTCCAAGTGTATCAGCGGGACCAGGCCAGCCAGACCCCGCGACAAGTCAGCCAGCACGCCTGTGTAGCCGACTCGGCTAGTTTAGGAGAGGAGGTACGCATCGGTACGTTCACGGTCGTAAGCGAGGGGGCCACCATCGGGGCCGGCACCGTAGTACAGGATCAGGTGTTCATCGGGCCCAACGTACGCATCGGTAGCAACTGCCTCATCTATCCGGGGGCGCGGGTGCTGCGCGACTGCGTGATCGGCAACGATTGCATTCTGCACGCCAACGTGGTGATCGGGGCCGATGGTTTCGGCTTCCTGCCCGACGGCGAGGGCAACTACCGGAA